>JAIESR010000052.1 GCA_019745775.1 Xanthobacteraceae bacterium
TCACCCCGTCGTGTCCAATCCAACGGAATCACGATCAGGTCTTGCCGTCGAGCGAGTTTTTCAGCAGCCTGCTAGCCAGCTTGCTGTGCGGCGTTTGATGATCCGGTTTGTGTCCGTCCTTCGCGACAGACGCGAAAACCTGTTGTGCCGAAGCGGCGATCAGCGTTTGTCGTGCCTGCAAACATTGCGACTGGGCCACGCCGATCTCATGCAAGATCGCCGTTTTGCCTGCATAGTCCGGCCATTCGTTCACAGACCGCTCCAACCGCATGAGATACGCGTCCAAGTCGGCGAACTGCCGACCGAGGGAGTGGAACAGGTTGGCCTGCTTCGACGGCTTCAGCGACTTGATCGCGAACACCTGTGCTCGCTGGCTTTTCTGAATCCGGTCCTGGAGAATTTGTAGTTTGTTCGTTCGCGCATTCATCGGTTTCTCCCGCCATCCACTGTTCGCCGCGCGCGTCGGCCATTGGCATCTGCTTGGTGCATACGGCAAAATCCCCGGCAGACGAGGCTTTGGTGAAAGCCGCGTATGGTTATCGCCGACAAATTGTTTTCTGAAGTCCGGGCAAAACAGTCACTGCGGTCAGGTGATTCCTGACCTGCTAAGCAATGGGTAACTTTTGTTGGACCGATCAGGATGCGTCTATCAGCCAACCTTGGCCGGCGGCGTAGCGAACGAGGTCGGCGCGCGTGCTGACGCCGAGCTTCTCGGTGCCGCGCCCCTTGTAGGTTTCCACCGACTTGAGCCCGATCCCAAGCTTCTGCGCGATTTCCTTGTTGGTGAAACCCAAGGCGACGAGCTTGAGCACCTCGCCTTCGCGTTCGGTCAGGTCGAATGCCGCTCCGGCGCCCCCTCGTCCCGGATGCTTCGGAATCACGTCGAACATCTTGCTGGCAATGGCAGGGTCGGCATAAAGCCCGCCCACAGCGACCGCGCGAATCCCCTGCACGAGGCATTCGGCCGCCGAGCGCTTGAGCACATAGCCGCGAGCGCCGGCATCGAAACCTTGCCTGATGAACGCGCGGTCTTCGTGCAGCGTCAGGATCAGGACGCCAATGGACGGCATTTCCGTCATCAGCCGCCGCGTCAGCAAGATGCCATTCACGACCCCCATTGAGATGTCCAAGACCGCCACGTGGGGGCGCGTGTCTCGTATCGTGGCGAACGCGGTTCCGCCGTTCGCAGCTTCCCCGACCACCTCCAGATCGGCCTCGGCGAGAATCAGATTTCGCAGCCCGGCGAGGACGATGGGATGGTCGTCGGCGAGGACAATTCGCGTCTTCTGTTTCACGCTGCCCTGCTCCCTTCCCAGACCGGTATCCTGGCAAAGACCGTCGTGCCCGCGCCGACCGCGGATTCCAGCTCAAACTCGCCCCCGATGAGGGACAATCGCTCGCGCATGCCCGCGATCCCCAGTCCCGAGCCGGGTTCGTTCTGCACGTCCGGCCGGAAGCCGCAGCCATTGTCATTGATCGTCAGTCGCAGGACGGCGTCGGTGCGCTCGATCACGACGCTGACCGCCGTCGCGCGTTCGGCGTGTTTTGCGATGTTGGTCAGGCCTTCCTGGACAACCCTATAGATCGTCGTGCGTACCTCGTCCGACAGCTCGTCGACGGCCTGCTCCCGGCAATAAAAATCAGCGGCGATACCGTAGCGAAAGCCCCACTCGGACAGGTAATTGCCGAGTGCGCTCGCAAGGCCGACCTCGTCGATGGACAAGGGGCGCAACTCCCATGCGACCCGGTGCAGAGTTTCTCCCATGACTTCCATCTGCTTGCGCAGGGAGCGCAGCCGCTCGCGCGCCGACTCCGCCGCAAAGGCTTCGATCCCTTTCAGCTCCAGCAGCGCCGCCGTCAGAGTTTGACCCGTCTGGTCATGCAGCTCGTGCGCCAACCGCAGCCGCTCGCCTTCCTGCGCCTGCATGTAGCGGCGGCGCAGATCGTCGCGCTCCTGCAAAGCGGCGGACAGTCTGCTTTGCGAGAGCTTGTGCGCCGAGATATCGACGATCGTCGCCATCACCAGCCCGCCGGCGGTCGAGATGGGGTTCAATGCGATCTCGACCGGAAACTCACTGCCGTCTTTGCGCTTGCCATTCAGCTCCCGGCCGATACCCATAGGGCGGGCTTGAGGTTTCCGCGCGAAATCCGATCTGTGCTTTGCATGGGCGGCGCGATGTCGGTCCGGCACCAGGACCTCGATGGGCTGGCCGATCAGCTCGTCTTTGCGATAGCCGAATTTCTGCACCAACAATTGGTTGACCAACATGATGATGCCGTCGCTGCTGGCGACCAGGACGCCATTGGGCGCAGCTTCAAACAAGACCTCGAACTCCTCCCGGGTGGGTTCGCGCTCTATTCCCAGCGCGCCGGCGGATCGCGCGAGGCGCCCGCCCCAGCGGTACGACAACGCAATGCCGGCAGCGAGCAGGAGAACTCCTGCAATCGCAAAGGTCGCGCCCGCGCGCCGGGAAGGCGCCTCGAACACGGCATCCGGAATACCGACCGATACATGCCAGCCGGTGACGTCCGAGCGCCGATTGAACCAGTGAAATGGTATGCCTTCGAGATTTACGTACCGTTCGACCTGGTCGGTGCTGATCGGCAGGGTCGCATTGATCGGGCTGCCGGCAAACTCATCGTGGCGATCCGAGCGCGCAACGATGCGCCCGTTACGATCGATCACCGTCACAAGGTAGTCGGGCTGGATGTGCAGACTGCGCAGAACGTCGGCAAAGTGCGTGAGCGGCAGCCCCGACGCGAGGGTGTAGCGCAACTTGCCGTCCAGGAATACCGGCATGACCGCTGCAACAAGATACCCGCCGATCGGTCGCGCGGAGAAGACACTGGAGACGTAGGGCCTGCCTGACCGCAGCGCTTCCATGTCAGCGGAATTCTGGGCGCGGGCAGCGTCCCCTCGAGCGCCGTTCCCCATGGAAACGCCGTATTGAACACTTGTTCATCCGCCTCGATGTCCCGCAGGAAGATATTCAGGCCGACCTTTCGCGTCAGATCCGCAGCCTGGCCATAGAAATCCTTGACGCGCTCCGGCTCCAGGAACGGCGAGCCTGCCAAAAGCGTCAACAGGTTTTGCTTGTTGACGATCTCCCGATCGATCGCCGCCAACACCTCGCGGCTTTGGGCGATAGCGCTCTTCTCGAGTTGGAGCCGTTCCGACCGCGCCAGCCAAACCGCCAGCCAGCCTGTCAGCGCAAGCGCGGGAATCAAGATGAGCGCGACAATACCGACCACCGTCCATCGCGCCGAAACCCGGACGCGGGCGCGTTCAAGCGTGAGGCGAGAAGCGGTCAGCGTTGCCTCCCGTGCAAGCGACAGTTCCGGCGGCAAGCCGGCGAATCATCACGTGATCATGCCACAGCCGTCATGGCGCCCCAATGCGACCACCGGTGCGAGCGGCGCCTCCTCACTTCCATGAATTGGCTGGCTTAATCTGCCTGCGCCGCGATTGCCAAACGACGGACGACTTCTGTGTTTTACGTGGTGTATCGCAGTTACAGTCCTTCGCCGCGACAAGGGACCCCGGCACCAACTCGGAGGCGCTGGGGTCCGCTCTGCCCGAAGCCCATTGTGACCTCCCCGTCGCCGTGTGAGACTGCCCGATCAGCGGCGGGAGGCACACGATGGCGGACGTGTCGGTCGGCGGCGGTCAGCAGACACCCAGCTCGGAGCCGAGCCTCGAACGGGTGATGGGGCCCTGGCTCCTTCTTCTCTTCATCGTCGGCGACATCCTCGGCACCGGCATCTACGCCCTGACCGGCAATGTCGCGAAGCAGGTCGGCGGCGTGGTGTGGCTGCCGTTCCTGGTGGCGTTCGTGGTCGCGCTGCTGACCGCCTTCAGCTATCTCGAACTGGTGACAAAATATCCGCGCGCCGCCGGCGCCGCGCTCTACACCCACAGGGCATTCGGCATCCACTTCGTCACCTTCATCGTCGCCTTCGCGGTGATGTGCTCGGGCATCACCTCGGCCTCGACCGCGTCACGCGCGTTCGCCGCCAACTTCGCGCACGCGTTCGATCTCGATATCGCGAAAGGCATCGGCATCACCGTCGTCGGGCTGCTGTTCATGGCTGCGGTCGCGGCCATCAATTTCCGCGGCGTCGGCGAGAGCGTGAAGGCGAATGTGGTCCTCACCTGCGTCGAGCTCTCCGGTCTGCTGATCATCATCATGATCGGCATGTGGGCGATCGGACGCGGACAGGGCGACGTGTCGCGCGTGCTGGAGTTCAAGACCGTCGGCGACAGCATGTTCTGGCCGGTTATCGCGGCCACCACGCTCGCGTTCTTCGCCATGGTCGGGTTCGAGGACTCGGTCAACATGGCGGAGGAGTGCAAGAACCCGGTCGACCATTTCCCGAAGGTGCTGCTGGCCGGACTGTTCATAACCGGTGCGATCTATGTGCTGGTGTCGATCTCGGCGATCACGCTGGTGCCGCCGGACCAGCTCGGCCAAGGCGAAGCGCCGCTGCTCAAGGTGGTGCAGGCCGGCGCGCCGAATTTCCCGCTGTGGATATTCGGCTTCATCACGATGTTCGCGGTGGCGAACAGCGCGCTCATCAACATGCTGATGGCGAGCCGCCTCGTCTACGGCATGAGCCGCGAGCACGTGCTGCCGGCCGTGCTCGGCAAGGTGCATCCGAGCCGCCGCACGCCCTATGTCGCGATCGGCTTTACGTCCCTGCTGGCGTTCGGCCTGATCACTTTCGTCGGCGAGGTGCCGGCGCTCGGCGGCACCACCGCGCTGCTGCTGCTCTGCGTGTTCACGGTGGTCAACGTCGCCGTGCTGGTGCTGCGCCGCGACCGCGTCGCGCACAAGCACTTCCGCACCCCGACGATCGTGCCGATCCTCGGCGCCATCACCTGCGCCTTCCTCGCCGGCCCCTGGACCGGCCGCGACTCGGTGCAGTACACCATTGCCGGCGTCCTGATCGCCCTCGGCGTCGCGTTGTGGGTGGTGACCGTGCTGGTCAACCGCGCCACCGGCCTCAAGCCGGCGGAGCCGACCATGGCCGACATCGGCGGCAGCGGACCGCAGAACTAATACGATGAACACCGGCGCTTGCCGGCCAACGAAACGACAGAGGGAGGATGACATGCAAACGAAACTGAAGCTTCTTGCGTTCGCGACCGCGGCGCTGGTGCCGATGGTGCTGAGCGGCGACCTACAGGCCCAGCAACAGCCGCCGCAATTCCCCAACATGACGTTCTTCGTCACCTCGATCGGCGGGCCGGACGGCGCCAATTACGGCGGCATCGAGGGCGCCGACAAGCACTGCCAGGCGCTCGCGGCGAAGGCCGGCGCCGGCGCCAAGACCTGGCGCGCGTATCTCAGCGTGCAGGCCAATGGCGGCGCCAAGCCGGTGAACGCGCGCGACCGCATCGGCAACGGCCCGTGGGTCAACGCCAACGGCGTGCAGATCGCATCGAGCGTCGCCGACCTGCATTCCGACAACAACAAGATCACCGCGGCAACCATCGTCGCCGAGAACGGCCGCCTCATTCCGAGCCGGCTCTATACCGTCAACCAGCACGACGTCCTGACCGGGACGCAGATGGACGGCACCGCGCCGCCTCCCGGCAAGGACATGACGTGCAACAACTGGACGAGCGGCAACGAAGGCCAGGCGCTGGTCGGCCATGCCGACCGCATGGGGCAGCGCGACGACGTGGCGTCGAAGTCGTGGAATTCGTCGCATCCCTCGCGCGGCTGCAGCGCGCCGCAACTGGTGGCGTCCGGTGGCGCCGGGCTGCTCTACTGCTTCGCGGCGAACTGACGCGACGGCCGCGCGGGGCGGATCGCGCTTCGCCGATCCGCCTCGCAGCCCTGCCATGCAACAAACCCCGGACAGGCCGTCCGGGGTTTCGCTTTTCGCGCAATGCGGGCTACACAGCCCGGCAATGACCTCGCCGCGCCCGCAAAACCTCCTGTTCGCCCCGGTGCTCGCCTCGATCTCGCTGATCGGGCCGATGGTCATCCATCTCTACTTCCCCGTCATCCCGGTGGCGAAGGTGGCGTTGCGGCTGACCGACGCCGAAGCGCAGCTCACGTTCAGTGTCGCGATGTTCTGCATGGCGTTCGCGACGCTCGCCTATGGCGCTCTGTCCGACCGCTACGGGCGGCGGCCGCTGCTCTTGTCGGGCTTGAGCATCTTCCTGTTCGGCAGCGTCATCGCTTATTCCGCGGAGACGGTCACCACGATGGTGATCGGTCGCGCGCTCCAGGCGATCGGCGCCGCCTGCGGCGTGACGCTGGTGCGCGCGATCGCGTCCGATGTCTACGGCCCCGGACGACTGGTAAAGGCGATCGCGTATCTGACGATGTTCTACACGCTCGGGCCGATGATCTCGCCGCTGGTCGGCGGGCTTTTGATCGACACGCTCGGATGGCGCAGCGTGTTCCTCTTCGCGCTGCTGGTCGGCGGCCTGATCCTCGTCGGCGCCTATCTCGCGATCCCGGAGACGCGCGCCGCCGACAAGCCGCCGGCGACGAACCTGCTGCGCGGCTATGGCGAGCTGCTCGGACAGCTTCGGTTTGCGGCCTTCGTGCTGCAGCCCGGTTTCCAGACCGGCACCTTTCTCACGATTGCGACCGCGTCGTCGGGCTTCATGAAGGAGCTGCTCAACCGGCCGTCGTTCGAGTTCGGGCTCTACTTCCTGCTGTTCCCGATCGGCTTCCTGTGCGGGAACTTCATCTCGACGCGGCTGAGCGGACGGGTGGTCAACGAGACGATGGTGCTGGCGGGTGGCGTGCTGTCTGCGATCACGGTCGCCGTGCAGTCGGCGTTCCTCCTTTCCGGTCACATCAGTCCGTGGGTGCTGTTCGTGCCCGGCTTCTTCGTCACCATGGCGCAGGGTATCTCGCTGCCGTTCGGCCAGGCCGCCGCGATGACGACGAACCCGCGGCTTGTCGGCATGGCGGCCGGCCTCGGCGTATTCATGCAAAATCTCGGCGGGGCGATTTTCTCGCAGCTCTACGGATTGCTGGCGAACGGAACGGTGCGCCCGCTGGTCATGACCACGGCGATCACGGCAGTGCTGTCGCTGATCTCGGGCGCGATCCCGTTTGTCATGATGCGCAAGGATTTGCGCTCCGGTGCGCCGCCCTAGCGCTCATACCATCCCGCACTACGTGTCGGTCACTCCAGCGGCGCACGAGCATCGCGAAACGAAATAGCGCAAGACCACAAGCGCAAGCCGCGCGATTATTTGTTGCACGCGCTGTCGGAAAAAAATCTGATGATATCAAACATCGACGCTGCAGCGTGTTAGCTGCGATGTGCACGCGTTATGATACGGATTCTGTTGATAGCGCGTTTGACACTTCCGCGCGCCTACCTAGCTTCGCTACGTCCCGCCTCTCGCGAGGCATCGCATAAGTTCGTGCATGCAACAGTCGCCCAGGAGGCGACCAAGTGACGTGCGAACGCACCGATGTCACGTCGAAGCGCACCGCTCGTAGTGGTAAGAGCCGTAAGAATGTAAGATTCGAACCTAAGCCAATGATCGCTTTCAGGAATATATCTTACACCCCAATCTTACACCCTGCGCCGAGGGTGAAAGAACGGCACGGCCGCAACAACAACGGCCCACCGTCAATCCATCGCCACTTTGGCGCGCTCGACGATGTCCTTCGGCGCCTTGAACAGCGCGATCAGGTCTCGTTGCAGCTCTTCGCCCGACGTGGGATCGATCTGCGCCTTGGCGCGCTCGGCGTCCTTGAGGAACGCCGGGTCTTTCACCAGGCCGTCGAAAGCCGCGCGCAGCGTCTTGAGCCGGTCGGCGGGAATGGCGGGAGGCGCGATGAGCGCGCGGCCGAACGCCGTCCCGGCGGAGATGAATTCGATCACGCGCTTGGCGGTCGGGTCGTCGATCACCTCCTGCATCAGCGGAAGGTCGGGGAGCTCGCGATTGCGCCGCAGCCCGGTCTGGATCACCGGCACCATCGTGCCCTTGGCGATCTCATCGGTATGCGACGTGCGCCATTGCAGCCAGGCGCTCGCCACCATGTCGAGTTCGCCGCGCATCATCGCCAGCACGTAGTCGGCCGAGCCCGGATAGCCGCAGATGATCTTGAACTGGAAGTCGCCCAGGTTCTTCATCATCGACGCGGTCTGGTAGGCCTGCGAGGTCTTGCCGGTGCAGCCGACGCTCGAGGAGATCTTACGCATCTCCGCGATCGTCTTTGCCGGCGCGTTCTGCCGGCGCATCATCACGGCGCCGACGCCCGAGAACGTGCCGATATAGCTCATCTCCAAGGTCTTCCACTGCCCGACCTCGGGCTGGAGGATCTCGGTGTGCGCGAGCGTCTCCGGGAATAGCGCGATCACCGTGCCATCGCGCGGCGCGTTGCTGTAGAAGTGACGCGCCGCGCGCACGCCGCCGCCGCCCGGGCGGTGCTCGATGATGACGTTCGCATTGCCAGGGATGTGCCGCTTGAGGTGGTTCGCCGCCAGCGTAGCGTACATGTGGTACGAGCCGCCGGGCGGGTGGCCGAGCATGATCGTGACGGTCTTGCCCTTGTAGAATTCCTCCGGCGTCTGCGCCGAGACCGGGAGGCTCGCGCCGAATGCAAGCACCGTCACAATGCCGGCGCTGAACCCGCGGTTCAGGGTCTTCACCACGTCAATCGGCATTCCTCTGCCCTGTTGTTGTTCACTCAAACGGTGCCACGAACTCGGTGGGCTCCCTCTCCCCCCGAACTCGGGTCTACCCGAGTTCGGCAGTTATGACTGGTCGAAGTCGGAAACATCCGACTTCGACTGGGGAGAGGGAGCCGACCACCGATGCCGCACGAGTGCGGTTCACTCCAAAGGAAGCCTATTACAGCACAAGAATTCCGCGCCGGGCCAAAGGGCACGGCGTCAAACCGCCGCGCCCGTTGCGTCATGCTCAAAGATTGACCGGCTGGCTCATGAAGTCGCGCTTGCCCAGCTCGATACCGCAATGACGCAGCAGGTCGTAGGCGGTGGTGCAGTGGAAATAGAAGTTCGGCAGGATGAAGTTCAGCAGCAGCGCCTGGCCGGTGAACTTGCGCTCGTTATTGCCGAGCTTGAGCGTGATCTCCTTGTCCTCGGTGCCGTCGATCTGGCCGGGCTTGAAGCCCTTCACGTAGTCGATGACGTTGTTGACGCGCACCTTGAGCGCGCCGAAGTCCGCCTCGGTGTTGGGCATGTTCGGCATCTCGACGCCCGCGAGCGCGCTGCAGCAGCGCATGGCATGCGTGGTCGCCTGCTGCACCTGGCGCGAATAGGGGTACATGTCGGGATAGAAGCGCATGTTGAACAGGAAGCTCGGATCGAGCTGCTTGGCTTCGATATGCGCCAGCGCCTTGTCGATGCAATTCGACTGTCCGGTCAGGAACTGCACGAAAATCGGGACCGATACCTTGTACATGGAAATCGTCATGGATGTTGTCCTTGGGTTCTTGATATTGAAGAGTGCCGGCAGATTAGCGGGGTTCCAAGCCAACTCAAGCCTCACGGCATGTGAACATCTTGGCCCGGCGACGGCGGCTTGCTAAGGCAAAAGCCTAGCCCATAACCGCATAGAACGGGCGCCGCTCCCGGGCGGCTGAAACAATGGACGGGGAGAAATCATGGTCAAGGCCAAGCGCATCGGACACGCGACGTTCGAGACCCCCGACCTCGCCCGCCAGACTGAGTATTACACCGACCTCCTGGGCCTCACGGTCGCCGCGCGGGAAAAGGACCGCGTCTTCCTGGCCACCAAGATCGGCCAGCTCGCGATTGAACTCAACAAGGGCGAGCGGGAACGCTGCGCCAAGCTCTCCTTCGAGGTGGCGCCGAACGCCGACTTCGGCCACCTGTCGCGCGAGCTCGGCAAGGACGGGATCAAGAGTGAGCTGCGCAACGATTCCGCCCCCGGCATCGGCCAGGTGCTCGCCTTCCAGGACTGCAAGGGCACCACCGTCGAGCTGTTCAAGGACTGGAGCTATCTCAGCAAGCACACGCCGGTGTCGGGCGTCGGCCCGCTCAAGCTCGGCCACGTGGCTTGGGTGGTCAACGACGTCCAGGCGACCTGCGATTTCTATCAGCGCGTGCTCGGCTTCCGGGTCTCCGACTGGATCGACGATTTCTTCGTGTTCATCCGCTGCAATGCCGATCACCACACGCTGAACTTCATCCGCGGCAAGAACGAGAAGATGCACCACATGGCGTTCGAGCTGAAGGACGTGGTGCACCTGCAATCCGCCTGCGACCTCATGGGCCAGCGCAAGCATCCGATCCTGTGGGGCCCGCTGCGGCACGGCCCCGGCCACAACATGGCGATCCACCACCGCAATCCCGACGACCAGGTAATCGAGCTCTATTGCGAGCTCGACCAGATGCTCGACGAGGAGCTCGGCTACTTCGTGCCGCGCCCCTGGCACCACGACACGCCGCAGCGCCCGAAGGTCTGGCCGCACGGCCTCAACAATTGCTGGGGCCTGCCTCCCCTGCCCGAGCTCAACCGCGGACGCGATTGATCGACGATTGAACGATTGAACGTGACGGGAATGTAGAGTGAGACATAGACAGAGCGGCGCACTCGGTGGGTTCCCTCCCCCCAGCGGGGGGAGGGCTAGGGTGAGGGGGTTCGAACTTATCGAGGGACCTAGCCCCCCTCTCCCCAACGGGGAGAGGGAGCCCACCGAGTCCGCGGCACGATACCGACTCAAATATCGCCAGTACGACGAACGAGGACGACGCGACGCATGAAAGCGAATGTGGTTCACCATTTCGGCCCGCCCGAGAACTTGAAATATCAGGACTGGCCGGACCCGGTGCCGCGCGAAGGCGAGGTCCGCATCCGCGTCCATGCCGCCACCGTCAATCGCGTGCTCGATGTGAGCCTGCGCGCCGGCAAGGAGATGTTCCGCGGCCCGACGCTGCCGCTCATTCCCGGCGTCGACTGCGCCGGCGTGATCGACGCGGTCGGCCCCGGCGTGAAGAACCGCAAGGTCGGCGACCGGGTAGCGGCCGCCGGCAGCATGCCGCTCGACGTCTGGCCGGAGGACGGCCCGGCGTACAACGGCCCGGAAGGCATGATGGGCATCAGGCGGCAGGGCGGCTTCGCCGAGTTCGTCTGCGTTCCCTCGCGCGTCACCGTCGACGTGCCGCTGGGGCTCGACTTCCGCGACGCCGCGGTGGTGATGCGCCACGTGCCCACCGCCTGGAATCTTCTTTTCAACATCGCCCAATTGAAAACAGGCGAGACCGTGCTGATCATGGGCGCGGGCGGCAATCTCGGCTCGGTCGGCATCCAGCTCGCGAAGAACGTCGCCGGCGCGACCGTGATCACGACCGCCGGCTCGGATGATCGCTGCGCGATCGGGCTCAAGCTCGGCGCCGATCACGCCATCAACTACAACACCCACAACATCCAGGACGAGGTGCTCAGGCTCACCGACGGCAAGGGCGTCAACGTGCTCTACGACAACATCGCCAATCCGAAGGTGCTGCCGCTGGCGTTCATGGCGATCGGCTTCCGCGGGCGCCTGGTGACCGCGGGCGCCCATGGCGGGCCGAACGTCAGCATCAACATGGCGCACCTCTATCACAAGCAGATCACCATGCGCGGGCAGCCGGGCAACAACCCGGCCGACCTGCCGAAATGCTTCGCCGCGGCGGTGGAGGGCAAGGTAAAGCCGCAGATCGCACGCATCATGCCATTGTCACAGGCAGCGGAGGCGCATCGGCTCACGGAAACAGGCGAGGAGCCGGGCAAGATCGTGCTCGATCCGACGCTGGATAAATAGAAGATGAGAAGCAAACATCGAGCCACCAGCGCGGTCTGCTCCCTCTCCCCATTGGGGAGAGGGGGTATAGCTCTCTCGATAGGTTCGAACCCCCTCACCCGAACCCTCTCCCCTCCGGGGAAAGGGAATCGGCCCTGCCGCGCTCGCATATGGGTGCCCCGTTCGAACAGTGAGACGATACGGCGCGCAAAAAGGACGCGCCGGAAAAAGGAGGAAACGTCATGCGCCCTGCGACAACCGTTCGCTGGGTCGCGGTGCTATCGGTAGCCGTCGCCGCCCTGCCCGCGACCTTCCTGGCTTCGAGCGCGTCCGCGCAAGCCGCCGCCGATTTCTTCCGCGGCAAGCGCATCAACATGTACGTGTCGTCGACGGTCGGCGGCGGCTACGACCAGTATTCGCGGCTGCTCGCCAAGCACATCGTCCGCTATATCCCGGGCGATCCTACGATCATCGTGCAGAACATGCCCGGCGCCGAAGGCATCAAGGCGGCGAACTACATCTTCACCGTCGCGCCGCAGGACGGTACCGCGATCGCCGCGCTGTCGCGCAACATCGGCCTCGTCCAGCTCTACGAGGCCGGCAACCCGGCGATCCTGTTCGATGCGCGCAAGATGCACTGGCTCGGCTCGCCGCAGCAGGAGGTCGGCACCGGCATCTTCTCGACCAGGAAGGGCCTGCGCTCGATCGACGATCTCAAGACCCGCGAGGTCACCTCCTCGTCGACCTCGCGCAACGCGCCGACCTCGGTCTATCCGCGCATGCTGAACGCGCTCTACGGCACCAGGATCAAGGTGATCGAGGGTTATCCGGGATCGCCCGAGTCGCTGATCGCGTTCGAGCGCGGCGAGGTCGAAGCCTATATCTCCGGCGGCACCAGCGCGCCCACGCTGGCGCGCATGGTCGCGCAGATCGAAAGCGGCAACGCCAAGGCGTTCGTACAGATGGGCATGAAGCGCATGAAGCAATTCTCCGACATCCCGACCGCGATGGATCTCGTGTCGTCGCCGGACCACAAGCGGATGTTCGAGATCGTTTTCACCGACCAGGTGATGGGCCGGCCGTTCGTGGTGGCGCCAAACGTCCCGGCGGATCGCGTCGCGGTGTTGCGCGCCGCGTTCGACGCGACCATGAAGGACGAGACGTTCCTCGCGGAAGCCAGGCAGCAGAAGATGGAGATCGATCCGGTCTCCGGCGCCGAGATCAATGCCCTGCTGGAGCGGGTCTATACCGCCCCGCCGGCGGTGATCGCGCGCATCCGCGAGCTGGTGAAGTGAGCGCACGGCGATGTGAACGGAGTTCCGCGGTTCGTGAAGAACGGCGGCGCGCAAGGCGATGTAATAATGCGTCCCGATAAATGGGGAGCGACGCCATGATCACACGACGTCAACTGTTTGCTGCGCTCGCGCTGGTCGCTTTGGTGCTGTCGACCGCGACCGCCGACGCCCTCACCCGCCGGCTGCCGTTCGACCAGAAGGCCTTCGCCGAAGCGCAAGCGGCCGGCCGCCCGATCCTGGTCGAGTTCTACACGACTTGGTGTCCGGTCTGTAAGGTACAGCGGCCGTTCCTGACCACGCTCGGACAGAATCCGAAATACCAGAAGATCGCGTATTTCGAGATCGACTTCGACAAGCATAAGGATCTCGCGCGCGAGTTCCGCGTGCACAAGCAAAGCACGCTGATCGTGTTCAAGGGCAAGAATGAAGTCGCGCGCTCGACCGGTGACACCAACAAAGCGTCGATTGAAGCCTTGGTGGCCAAGTCGCTTTAGTAGTCGAGATCGCTCCGATGGCGACGACAGCGCTGGCATTTCTGGCGGGCATTCTCTCGACGCTGTCGCCCTGCGTGCTGCCGCTGTTGCCGATCGTGCTCGGCTCTGCACTCAGCGAGCATCGGGCCGGACCGGTGGCGCTCGCTGCCGGCTTGGCCTTGTCGTTCGTAGTCATCGGCCTGGTCGTGGCGACCATCGGGTTCACGATCGGCCTCGACGCCGGTGTATTCCGCATCGTCGCGGGCGTCCTGCTGATCGGTATCGGTGTCGTCCTGCTGACGCCGCGTCTGCAGGCGCAGTTCGCGCTCGCCGCAGGGCCGGTCGGAAACTGGACCGAACAGCGTTTCGGCGGCTTCTCGACGACGGGACTCGGCGGCCAGTTCGCGGTCGGGCTCCTGCTCGGCGCGGTGTGGAGCCCATGCGTCGGGCCGACGCTCGGCGCGGCGTCGGTGCTCGCGTCGCAGGGCAAGGACCTCGGCGCGGTCGCCGTCACCATGCTGGCTTTCGGCATCGGGGCGGCGGTGCCGCTGGTGCTGCTCGGCCTCGTCTCGCGCGAGGCCATGCTGCGCTGGCGCGCGCGCCTGATCGCCGCGGGACAGCGCGGCAAGATCGTGATGGGCGTTGTCCTCGCCGCCACCGGCCTGTTGATCGTCACCGGCGCCGACAAGGCAATCGAAACCGCCCTCGTCGAGGCGTCGCCGGTGTGGTTGAATGATCTGACCACGCGCTTCTAGGAGACCTTGCCATGCTTGAGCTTTATCACGGCGGCCACACCACCTGCTCGCGCAAGGCGCGGCTATGCCTCAGGGAAAAAGGCCTCGACTACAAGAGCCACTTTCTCAACTTGCGCGGCTTCGAGCAGCACACGCCGGCTTACCTCAAGCTCAATCCCAACGGCGTGGTACCGACGCTGATCGACGACGGCGAGGCGGTCGTCGACTCGATGCTGATCAACGAATATCTCGACGAAAAATTCGACCAGCACACGCGCTTGCGGCCGAACAACCCGCTCGACAAGGCGCGCATGCGGGTGTGGACCAAGCTCGCCAGCGACCATGGCCTCGCGGGCGTGGTGCCACGCATCTGGCCGACGTTCAAGGCAAACACCGACGCGCTCAGCCGCAACGAATTGCAGGAGAAGCTCGGCCGCATCCCGCTCGCCGAGCGGCAGGAGCGCTGGGCCAAGGTCGCGCGCGGCGGCTTCAGCGACGAGGACAGCAACGCCGGCCGCAAGGCGGCGTCGCTGATCATGACGCGGATGGAAGCCGGCCTCGGACAAGGGCAGTGGCTGATGGGCGAGCAGTACACGCTCGCCGACATCGACCTCGTGCCGTTCGTCGACCGCTTTGCGGAGTTCTATCCGGACATGCTCAACGCATCAGCCGCGCCGAAGGTGACGGCGTGGCTCGCGCGCATGCGCGAGCGCCCGGCCGTGCAGGCGGTGTGGGCGACCGACGAAGCGCCGGCGAAAGCGGCTTGAGCGTCAGCCGCGGATCGCCTCGTATTGCGGGACCTCGTTGGTCTGGTAGCCCTGGATCACGCGCTCGGAGCCGTAGCCCCAGTAGTTCCGCAGCGTCTCCGGCCCGTGCATCTTCGGATAGAGCGGGAATTCCTGGTGCCAGGGACGCGGATCGAAATAGCCGAGCGCCTCGTCCTTGATCTGGTCCATCTCGGTGAAGATCTCGACCCGCACGACGTCGGAATTGCGATGATAGGTCGCGACGTTGTGGCCGATGATGTGGCGGCCAGGTCCCCACACCAAGTGGATCTTGTTGCGCGCGAGCCAGTCGCCGGCCTTGTTGATCTCCGACCAGTCGAGCACCTCGAACGCGATGTGATGAAGCTGCGGCTTCTCGTCGATGATGAAGTTGAGCGTGTGGTGATCGGTGTTGCAGCGCATGAACACGAAGAAGTCGCCGCGCCAGTCCGACACGCGGAAGCCGAGCACCTCGGAATAGAACTTCACGACCTGCTGCACGTCGAGCACGCGATAGGCGACGTGGCCGAGCTTGAGGATGTTGAAGTAGGCCGGCTGCGCCGCCTCGTAGAACTTGTACTCGGCGTAGAGGTCGACCGGCGTGCCCTTCGGATCGGTGAGCGTGACGCACTCGGCGATGCCGGGAGAGATGCCGCTGCGCTTCTCGGACTTGATGCCGAGCTTTTGCAGCTCCTTGACCACGTCGTTGAGGTCGGTGCCGGGCGCGATCTGGAACGACAGCCGCTTGAGCTGCCCCGCCTCGCCTTTCACCAGCTCGATCGCCTCGAAGCCCTGCTTGCTGACCAGGATCGCGCGGTCCCTGCTCTTTTCCGCCACGCGCAGGCCGAGGATGCTTCCGTAGTAGTGGACCTGTCCTTCGAGATCGGGCGTCGAAATCGTCGCATGGCCGAGGCGTCTGACCTTGATCATGGCATTCCTCCTGTTTCTTGCTTGTTGTGCTACCTCATCCGCCGATCTTGTGCTGGCGCGCGGTGATCTTCAATTCACCGAGCACGTCATTCCGCCCATAAAGCGTATCGCCGGCCTTGACGGGCCCGACGCCGTGCGGCGTGCCGGTGAAATACACGTCGCCCGGGTAGAGCGTGTAGAACGACGACGCGAACTCGATCAGCCGGCCGCAATCGTAGATCAGGTCCTTGGTGTCGGCGGTCTGACGCAGCTCGTCGTTGCAGTGAAGCGTGATCAGCATGTCGTCGGGATTGGCGACCTCGTCGGCGGTCACCATCCACGGGCCGATCACCGAGTAGCCGTCGATCGATTTGCGGAAGCTCCGGTCCTCGGAGCCGCGGGTAGTCATGTCGAGGCCGAGCGCGTAGCCGGCGACGTAGTCCTTGAACTTCGCCTTCGGAATATCGCTGCCCTGCTTGCCGATGATGATGACGAGCTCGATCTCGTGCTCGTTCGGACGATCGGGGAAGCGCAGCGAAATGCCTTCCGACGGGCCGACGATCGACGAGTTCGCCTTCAGGAAGATGCCGGCCTTTTCGATGTTCGGCGGCCGGTTGGTGGCGTCACGCGGCAGGTCGGTGCGGGTGCGCATTTCCTCGATGTGCTTCTTGTAGTTGGTCGGCGCCGCCATCGCCTTGGACGGGCGCGCGACCGGCGACAGGAGCTTCACCGACGAAACCGGCTTGCCAGGCGCCTTCGCGGCCATCTCCTCGATCCGCGAACGCCATTGCGGCAGCGCGGCGATGACGGCGTCGCCCTTCATGTCGTAGCGCGCGCTCTTGCGGATCTCGTCCTGGGCGGCGGTGACGTCGTGCACCATATCGCCCTTCACGACGCCGAGACGGTCCTCATCGAAACGACATAGCTTCATAGTTTCTTCTCCCCGTGAATCCGATACGCGCGCGGCTTGTTGCCCCGGCCTGTTTCTTGCTGCCAACGCGGCGGGGAATCAAGCCCCTCTCCGTCCTCATCCTGAGGAGCGCCGAAGGGGCGTCTCGAAGGATGGGGCGGCCCCAATGGTTCGAGACGGCGCTTCGCGCCTCCTCACCATGAGGCCGAGAGAGACCTTGTTAGGTCCGCTCCAGGATATGGAATCCGCGCTGGCGGTCGAGCAGGAAGATCAGTCCCCGGTCGTCGACGAACACGTCGTTCGAGAGCGGATGGTCGAAACCCTGTGGCGCGTCCGGCACGAAGCGTGCAACCTCTTTCGGCGCGCGCGGGCGGCCGATGTCGATGATGCGCATGCCGTGCATGAACCAGGCGGCGGGGATTTCGGTGCCGGTGATCTTCTCGATCGGCTGGTGGCAGCCGGAATGCTTGGGCGCCGGCGTGCCGTCGAGCTCCTCGACCTGGAACGACGCGAACGGCACCGGCCGGTCTTCCTGGGTGATGTCGACAACCCAGAGGAACGCCGGCGGTCCCTCGAACTGGTGCATCACGTCCTCGTCCGCCACCAGCAGGATCTTGCGGCCGGCGATCTCGAACGGCACCGGGATCGCCGAGTGGGTCGGGCACGGGAACGGCGGCGACCAGTCGAGGCCGGAGACGAATTTCGGCTTCGACATGTCCTCGATGTCGATGATGACGAAGCCGCCCTGCCAGTAGCTGGTGTAGAGGCGGTTGCCGAGCCGCAGCGGATGATGGCAGCGATGATGCGTCGCCTGCCAGCTCGGCGTCTCGCCGCCGGCGGTCCACTGTCCCGGCATGTGCCATGTGCCGACCAGCTCCGGCTTCGCCGGGTTCTTCAGGTCGAAGATGCCCATGACATTGCCGACATAGCCCTCGAGCGTCGGCGAACCGTAGAGATAGCGCCCGTCGAACGAGAAGCGGTGCATGCCGGTGCCGACCGTCTCCCAGCGCGTGATCCGCTTGGGCTTTCCCGGATCGCTCACGTCGTAGACGCCGAAGCCGCCGCGCCAGTCCGGCGCCGGCGTGCCGGCCTGCTCATGGTTGACGACCATGATGCCGTCCTTGGCGTGCACCTTGTGGGAGTGGGTACCCTTGGGCATCTCGATCGAGGCCAGCGCCTTTACGTTCTTCGGGTCGCGCGCGTCGAAGATGCTGGTGCCGTGCGGCGCCGACATGTGGCCGACATAGACGATGCCCTTCTCGACCGTGATCTGGCCGCCGCCGGCACAATCGACCCAGCCGACTTCGCGTACCCCTTTTGCTTGTGGCATTTTGTGTTGTCCCCGTTCTGGCTCTTGTAGAGAGAATTGCCCTTACTGCTTCAACAAGCTCGGCACGATCATCTCGTGCTGTCGGCCATCCATCGGCGCGATCTTTCGCACCTTACACCTCCCCACGGCCGCGTAAGATTGTCGGAGTTGTCCAATTCCGCTTGAGTATCAACCCTTTGATGGCGCAATCTTACATTCTTACACTTCTTACCACTGGTCGAGGGTAATCTATTACCCCGGTCAAGGATAACCAGGCCCCCTCGTTTCCACATCGCGGTTGTAAACCGCGCGTTACCGAAGATCGCGCGCCAAGAGTCAGCGACCGCGCTCCAATGTCCAGGACTTGCGGCGTGCGGGAGTGGTCGCGATTTCGGCATCGGCAAATGACTTTCATCGGCTTGCGCCACGCCGGAGGCATCGGCCAGGATGACTAAGGTTTTACTTCACAGGAATATAAGCCAGATGACACCTTTGCGCAAGCCCGTCGCCGAAAAAAAATGTCGAAAATCGCTCGATGTCCGCCGTTCCCCCGAGAGCAGCGCAAAGTCAGAGCGTTGGCATCTGTCGCGACCGGTTAAGCGTAGGCCTGCGCCGCGCGGATATCCTCGCCGGTGAGGTGTGGGTAGTTGGCGAGAATATGCTCGATTGAATCGCCCGCGGCGAGACAGCGGAGGATATGTTCAATGGTGATCCGGGTGCCGATAATGACCGGCTTGCGCATCATGACTTTGGGGTCGCGCCCAATGCGTGGGTGGTTCATGTGGTCGGCTCCTTGCTTGGCCAGGATAGCATGAGCCGGACTGTCGATCGCGGATGGTTTCACGGTGTTCTCGGTTCGCATGGCGTCGTGCTCCATCGATCGGGTGCGCGGCATTCGGGCCAAGGTGGTGAAATTCTCGGGCGCGACGATTGAGTACCTTCCGTGACGGCAATGGTCGCCACAAGCCCCTGCAACGTCCCGTTCTGCGCGCCGATCCGCCCTGGGATCAATTGAAGCTTCGCTTGAGCAGCCGCTCGGCGTTGCCGACGAACAATTGTCGCATCTGATCGGCCGGCAGATCGAGCCGCCTGACGGCCTCGATCGTCGGGGCGATCGGGCCGAGCGGCGTGTCGGTGGCGAACACCACGTGGTCGGCGCCGAAGAATTCGAGGCCGCAGCGCAGCGCGTGGGTGCCGCCGCCGAACATCGCGGTGTCGCCGTAGAACTCCTTCAGGTATTCCAGATGCGGCCGCTTCAGCGACGGCAGCACCTTCGAATAGTCCTCGTCGGAGGTGCGCGCGCCGAGCACCTGCAAGCCGGGGCCGACGCGACCGTCGTAGTACGGGATCATGCCGCCGAGGTGGTGCGTGATGATCTTGAGCTTCGGATAGCGGTCGAACAGGCCACAGAACGCCATCCGCACCATCGCCACGGACGTGTCGTAGGGCCAGCCAAAGCACCACCACAGCTCGTAACGCGACTTCGCCTCGGCGGGATAGTCGGTGAGCGTCGCGCCGCGCGCCGGATGCAGCCAGATCGGCAGATCGAGCTCCGCCATGGTCGCGAACACCGGCTCGAAGATCGGATCGTCGAGCGGCCGCCCGGCGTTCGGGGTGTAGACCTGGATGCCGCAGGCGCCGAGCTCCTTCACCGCACGGCGCGCCTCGGCGACCGAGCCTTCGACATCCTTCAGCGACACTGCCGCGACGAAGGTCGGAAACCGCTCCGGGTGCTTGCGGCACAGCTCCGCCATCGCGTCGTTGGCGGTGCGCGCCAGCGTCAGGCCGAGCGCGGCGTCGGCGATGTCCTCGATCGGCGGATTGGGCAGCGAGATGATCTCGCGATAGTCGCCGAACTGGTCCATCTCGCGAAAGCGCGCGTCGAGATCGAACAGTTTCGTCACCTGCTTGAGCCGCTTGCCCATGTTCTCGAGATTAGGCGCGGCCTTGGTCATCTCCTGGAAATAGCGTTCCGGGAAGATGTGGCAGAAGATGTCGATTATGGTGGAGGTACTCATTGGCATGCTCCAAAACGGCCGTCGGCGACGCCGCAAGTTTGGCCGGCGGCGACTTTCGATCTATCGAGACTCTTAAGAGATTCCGCAAGGGTCAAGAGAGCAAACGGACACGAGGGATTCGTGACCGCCATATGATCATCGCGAGCCACTCAAATCGGCAAGCGCCTGCGCCGCACTCGATCACGCTCGATCACCAAAATACTCTGTTCGAAATTCTCTACCTGCAATGACCGGAGCAAGTCCGCCATTCGGGCGATAACGTCGGCATCGCTCCAATCGCCACCGCGAAACAGGATCAACTCGGCGCCACTGCCTGCGCCAGGGCGAGCAGGCGAGGATAGTCGAGGTCGGCGCTAACGATGATCCGCCCTTCTTCCTTCGCACGACTCATGATTTCGATGTCCGCGGCTCGCTCCATACCGAGCGCCGACGCATGAACGGCGTCATGCCCGTTATCCCTCAGCCATTTCGCCAGCGTTGGCGACAACGGCATATCAACGAAGAATTTCACCGAGCAAGCTCGACAGTCTCGTCGTCGGCGAGGGTGGCGGCATAACGAAGCGCCTCGTCAATGTCTTCGGGTTCGAGATATGGATAGCCTTTCAGAATACTCTCGCGCGTCTCTCCGGCGGCGAGCAAGCCGAGCAGACGCGCCACCGGAAAACGCAAGCCCCGGATGCAGGGTTTACCGGTGCAGATGGCCGGATCGATGGTGATGCGCGTGAAGGTCATCGATGCAGGATAGCAAGAAAGCGCCAATCCCGCCAGCAGCAGACACGAGCAGCCGCAGGTGACAGCGGACCTCGATGCGGATCGTTCCCCATTCCGCGCGCCCTTGCGCAACAACCAAGGCCCGAATCGGCGGCGCCCCCCTTGCCTCGCGCTGCACCGTCTGTCCGAGACTCGGATTCTAGAAATTCGTACGATCCGCGCCCTTCAGCCCCAGCATCTGCCGCGCCTCGGCCGGCGTCGCGGCCTCGAAGCCGAGCTCGCCGATGATGCGGCGGATCTTCGTCACCTGCTCGGCATTGCTCTTGGCGAGTTTTCCCGGACCGATATAGAGCGAGTCTTCGAGGCCGACGCGCACGTTGCCGTTCATCATGGTCGCATTGGTGCAGAAGTTGAGCTGGTGGCGCCCGCCGGCCAGCACCGACCAGAGATAGTCGTTGCCGAAGAGGCGATCGGCGGTGCGCTTCATGAACAGGAGATTGTCGAGATCGGGGCCGATGCCGCCGAGGATGCCGTAGATCAGTTGCAGGAACACCGGCGGCTTGAACAGCCCGCGGTCGATGCAGTGGGCGAGATTGTAGAGATGGCCGGTGTCGTAGCACTCGTGCTCGAATTTGACGCCATGGCCTTCGCCCAGCAGCTTGGCGATGTGCTCGATGTCCTTGAAGGTGTTGCGGAAGATGTTCTGGTCGGAGTTCAAGAGATAAGGCAGCTCCCAGTCGTATTTCCAGGTCTTGTAGCGGCGCGCCATCGGATAGAGCGCGAAGTTCATCGAGCCCATGTTGAGCGAGCACATCTCCGGCGAAAGGTCGGTCGCGGCGGCGAGGCGATCTTCCAGCGTCATGGTCACGCTGCCGCCGGTGGTGATGTTGATGACCGCGTCGCAGGCCTGTTTGATGCGCGGCACGAACTGCCGGAAGATTTTCGGGTCGGGCGACGGCCGGCCGTCGTTCGGATCGCGCGCATGCAGGTGCAGGATCGCGGCGCCGGCCTGCGCCGCGTCGATCGCCTGCGTGGCGATATCGTCGGGCGTGAACGGCAGCGCATCCGACATGGTCGGCGTGTGGATCGAGCCGGTGATCGCGCAGGTGATGACGACCTTGTTGGCGAGTTGGGGCATATTCGGTTCCTCGTTACTCCGTCACGCGTCGTCCGCGCGCGCCTTCTTGAGATACTGCACCACCTTGGCCCGTAGCGCCGCCTGCTGCTCTGGCGTCCATGTACGGAAGCCCTCGCCCGATTTGAAGCCGAGCTTGCCGTCCGCGACAAGCTTTTCGAGATAGGGCGACGGGCCGGGCCGGTGCTCGATGTCCGGCAACACCGTCTGGTGGATCGCAAGCGTGAGATCGGTACCGACGAGATCGGCGTTCTCCAGCGGGCCGAGCACCGCGAGCCGCCGGCCGAACGCCGCCTTGATCACGGTGTCGACGGTTTCGGCATCGCAGATGCCACGCTCGACCAGCGACACCGCCTCGCGCCAGAGCGCATGCTGCAGCCGGTTGCCGATGAAGCCGGGCACGTCCTTCTTCACATGCGCGGGCTTCTTGCCCGCGTCGGCATGCAGCTTCATGGTGAAGTCGATCGCCTGCGGCGACGTCCATTGCGTGCCGATGACCTCGACCAGCGGCACCAGCGTCGGTGGATTCCACCAGTGCGTCCCGAGCGCGCGCTCGCGCCGTTGGAGGCCTCCCATGATGCCGGTGATCGGGATCACCGACGTGTTGCTGGCGAGGACGGTGTCCGGCCGGACGTGCGTCTCGATCTGCGCGAACAGCGTCTGCTTGAGCGGGAGATTTTCAGACACCGCCTCGACGACGTAATCGGCGTCGCGCACTGCTGACGCGAGATCATGATGCGGCGTCACGCGCTCGATCGCGCGCGGATCGTCGCCGAGGTCCTTCAGACCTGCCGTAATCCGTGCCTTCGCGGTGTCGAGGCTCGCCGCAATGCTATCGGTGATGGCGACGTCGTGGCCGGCGACCGCGAATACCTGCGCGATGCCGTGGCCCATCAGGCCCGCGCCAATGACTGCGATGCGGGCCTTCGCCATGCTCAGCCCGCCGTGTAGCCGCCGTCGGCGTAAAGGATGTGCCCGGTGTAGAAGTCCGACGCCTTCGACGCGAGGAACAACAGCGGCCCGGCCAAGTCCGAAGGTTCGCCGAGGCGCCCCTTCGGCACGCGCGTGAGGAAGCCGGCGCGCACGGTCTTGCCGCGCTCGTCGTCGGCGAACATCCATTCCGTCAGCGGCGAGCGGAAGACGGTGGGCCCGAGCGCGTTGACGGTGATGCCGGAATTGCCCCACTCGCAGCCGAGCGCCTTGGTGATGCCGTCGACCGCCGACTTCGACGCACAGTAAGCGGTGTAACCGGCGGGATGGCCAAGCAGGCCGCGCGCCGAGGACATCAGGATGACCTTGCCGCCGGGTTTGCCTTCTTGCCCCTGCTTGAGCATCTGCCGGCCGGCCGCGCGCGCCATCAGCCACGACTGCGTGACGTTGGCGTCCATCACGTCGAGGAAATCCTCGGCCTTCTGGTCGACGATCTTCGACACCTTGTTGATGCCGGAGGCGACGACGACGATATCGACACGGCCAAAGGCTTTCACCGCGGCGTCGACGATGCGGTCGCAATTGGCTTCCGAGGACGGACGCGTCGGCACGGTCTCGACCTTGCCACCGAGCTTGGCGCATTCCTGCGCCACCTTGTCGAGCGCCGCGGCGCCGCCGGCCGCGATCACGACATTGGCGCCGCCGCCGGCGAGCACCTTCGCCGCCATCGCGCCGAACGCCCCGGTCGCGCCGGTGACGATCGCGGTCTTGCCCTTCACGCTGAACAGCGACAGCGGGTCTTTCAGGTAGTCGTCGTCGGACATGTTTTTCGGTCCCATCAATGTCTTCGCTTGCTCGGCCCCCCACCCCTGACCCCTCCCCGCCATTCGCTGCGCGAATGGGAGGGAGGGGAACCGAAGCGCCGGTGCTCACCTCACTTGTTTCGACTCGCACCGGCGGTGCCGCTCCCCTCCCCCCGCGTAGCGGCGGGGAGGGGTCGGGGGTGGGGGGCGCCGCCGCAGGCGCTAGCGATCATCACTTCACCGGCGCGACCGCGACCGCGATGGTGCAGACCTCGTGGCCGCGGTTGACGATCTCGCGGCTCTCGTTCGGCCCGATGTAGACGGTGTCGCCGGCCTTCGCGACGGTCTCCTTGCCGCCGGCGATCACCGTGAGCTCACCGGCCAGAATGTAGTAGATCTTCTCCGGCGGCGAGGCGTCCGGCCCGGCGCCGCCGCCGGGCAGGAAGTGCGAGATGCCGAAGATCAGCGACTGCGAGCCGCCCATCTCGGCGCCGAACAGCCGGTAAGACTTGTACTCGCGATGGTTCGGCGCTTCGTAGGCTTTCGCCTCGGAAAACTTGCGGACGATCATCAGAACTTCTCCCCCTTGTCGATCCGGAATTTCTGGGTCGGATCGGTGATCGCGACCAGCCGCACGATGCAGCCGTCGCCGCGCTCCCAGTTCCACGGGAAGAATGCGAAGGTGCAGCGCCGCCCGGTGACCTTGTCGATGTCGCCGCCGACATTCTCGATGCCGAGAATGCCGTTCTGGAACAGGATGCGATGCACCGGCTCCCATTCCGGGAAGTCGTCCTTCCAGTCGCGGCCGCCGGACCACTTTTTGTACTCGTCGGCGAGATGCGGATGCAGCGGGCCGTTGCGCTGCGGGCCGATCGCGGTGGCGAGCGGATGATCGTTGGCCTGGGTGTCGTGGCCGACCACCTTCACCTTCTTCTCGACGAACCACTCGCCGGCCGACGACACGAAGCCGGGCGCGCGGCAGAAATAGTCCTCGCTGTCCTCGTAGAGCTTGTGCCAGCCGGTGTTGACGATCACCACGTCGCGCGGGCGCACGATCTTGCCGGCGGCCTTTTCGAGATCGTCATAGGTGATCTGCTCCCACTTCTTCTTCGGGATCGAGACCACGATGCCCGAGCCGAAGAAATGCGGCAGCGGCACCTCGTCGATGAACGGCGTGCCCTGCACCACATGCGCGGGCGCGTCGATGTGCGTGGTGTTGTGCATCGAGGTGGTGATGCGTTGCGACAGCACGCCGGACTTGGCGTGGTAATGGATACGCTCGATCTTGACGTCCTCGAAATACGGCCAGTTCGGCGACTGGTAGCCGAAGCGATGGGACAGGTTATAGAACTCCAGCCCCATGCTGTTGTCGTCGTTCTCCTCGAACGCTACGCCACGGATTTTCTTGGCCACGATCGTGCTCCTCTTGAACAGTATAGGTCGATGCCGGCGACGCGTCCTACTTCTCCGGCTTGTATTCTGCAGGCTTGGTGTTGGCGATCCTGATCAGCATCTCCGCCGCCTTGCGGTCGGCCTTCAGGAACTCGGCGAAGCCCGACGGCGTGGTCGGCGCCGACGCCACCGCCTGCTTGTCGAGGAACGCCTTGAACTTCGGCTCGCTGAACAGCTTTACGAACTCGCTGTTCAGCCGCTCGATGATCGGCGCCGGCGTGCCGCGCGGCGCAGCGAGCCCCCACCAGCCTTGGCCCGGGAAGCCGGGCAGCCCGGCCTCTTCAAGGGTCGGCACATCGGGCAGCACCGGCGAGCGCGCGGGCAGGCCGACGGCGAGCGCCTTCACCTTGCCGCCCTCAAGCAGGCCGGTGAAATTGCCGACGCCGAAGCGCGTCACCTGCACGTCGTTGGCGGCGAGCGCCTGCGCCGCCGGACCGCCGCCGCGATAGGGAATGCCGACGATCTTGGTGTTCCACTGGTTGTTCATCCATTTCAGGAACAGGTCCGGGAACGAGCCTTCGCCCAGCGTTGCATAGTTGAGCGCGGCGCCCGACTGCGCCTTCGCCTTGAGATCGGCGATGCTGTTCGCACCGAGCGCCGACGACGTGAACACGCCTTCGGTGAGGAAGAACAGCCGCGCGATCGGCGTGAAGTCGGTGTCCGGGTTGTACGGCAGCTTGGTGAACAAGAGCGGATTGTACGACATCGTCGAGTGATAGACGACGCAGATATTGTAGCCGTCCGGCGCTGCGCGGGCACAGGCCTGGCCGCCAAGGATGCCGGCGGCGCCACCCTGGTTCTCGATCACCAGCGCCTGCTTGAGTCGTGGCTGCAATTCGTTCGCCGCCGCGCGCATGATCACGTCGGTCACGCTGCCGGCGGCGATCGAGACGATCATCTTGATCGGCTTGTCGGGATAGGTCTGCGCGCTCGCGGGCGACGCGGCGACGGCGAACGCAGCGCAGATCCCTGCGCGCAGGATACCGGTCATGACACTCCTCCCGCTTTTTGGTTCTCGAGCGACGTCAATTTACTCTCACTTCGCCGATCAGGCCGGCGTCCCATTGCGTGAAGAACAGGCGGCCGTCGGACATCGACGCGATGCAGCGCGCGCCGCTCGCCGGCGTGGGGATCGGAAATTCGCCGAGCACCTCGCCGCCGGGCGTCATGCAGCCGATCTTGTTGGCGGCATTCGCCGTATACCAGAGATTGTTGTCGCGCCCGACCGTGACGCCGCGCAGCGACGAATTCGGCGTCGGCACCGGATGCTCGGTGATCCGGCCGTCACGATCGATGCGGCCCAGCGCATTGGTGCTGGTCTCGACGAACCAGATCGAGCCGTCGGGATGCGTCACCATCGCCCGCGGCTGGCTGTCGCGGCTCGGGATCGGAAATTCGGTGACCTTGCCGTCGGTGGTGATGCGGCCGATGCGGTTGCCGGAGGCTTCGCTGAACCACAGCATGCCGTCGCGTACCATGATCGAGAGCGGCCGCGCGCCCGGCGAGATGCCGTCCTTGAACTCGGTGATTTGGCCTTGCGGCGTGATGCGGCCGATCTGGCTCACTTCGGTTTCGGAGAACCAGACATTGCCGTCGGGGCCGAGGATCATGCCGTCGGGTCCGGCCTTCGGCGTCGGCAGCGCGAATTCCGCGATCTCGCCTGACAGCGTGATGCGGCCGATCTTGTTGGCGCTCTTCTGCGCGAACCAGAGATTGCCGTCGCCGCCGACGGTGATGCCGATCGGCGTCGCCTTCGGGTCGGACAATGCGAATTCGGTGAAGCTGCCATTGCCGGGATCGAGACGGCCGATCTTGCCGGTGCCGCTTTCGCAGAACCACAGGCAGCGATCCGGGCCTTCGACGCAGATGTACGGACCGCTTCCCGCGCTCGGGATGCGATGCTCGCGGATGCTGACGTTCGGCGCAGACAATGGCACTGGCCTCCCTCCCCGATCCGCGCGTCTTTTTGTCGTCGCGAATGATGTACCACCATGCGGTACATCTGCTCCACTATGCGAGCACAAGCCGCCGGCTACGTCAATCGCACCGCGCGCCCAACTGCTCGGCCAAGGCGCGCTTGGCGGCGAGCAGGCTCCTGGCGATGCGCGCCTGCTGCACGGCGAAACGCTGCACCGGGACTGGCACCGAGATGGCGACGTGATTGCCGACGAAATCGGTCATCACGATACCGGCGGCACAGATGCCCAGTGTGTGCTCCTCGCGGTCCAGCGCAACGCCCGACTTCCGCGCCACGTCGAGGTCCTTGATGAGATCCTTGAGCCTGGTCAGCGTGTTGGGCGTGCGCTGCTCGTAGCTCTTGCCGATCAGCCGCGCGACCTCGTCGTCGGGAAGCGCGGCGAGATAGGCCTTGCCGTTGGCGGTGCAATGCAGCGGGAACGCCTCGCCCACCGCCGATACCGTGCGCAGGCGCTGCGGCCCGATCACCTGGTCGACGAACACGAGGTGGTCGTTGCGGATGGTCGCGAGATCGACGGTCTCGTTCAGCTCCTGCGACAGCTTCACCAGGAACGGCCGCGCCGCCGATACGAAGTCGGCGCCGACCGACATCGCCAGCCGCTGGATCGTCGGCCCGAGCCGCACGCGCCCGTTCGGCGACGCCGCGATCACGAATTTCTCCGCTTCGAGCGCCGCGACAATCCGCTGCACCGTCGAGCGCGCCAGTCCGACGCGCTGCGCAATCTGGCCGAGGCTCAGTCCCGACGCCTGGTTTTCCAGCGCGCGCATTATCGTCGCCGCGCGTGCGATCACCTGAATCTGGTTCTTGCCGTTCGCCATGGCCATCAGCTACCTGTTTCGCACTCTGGTACACCCTGACCAAACTACGGTACAAGGGGCCGCGAGGGAGGAATGCATGGTTGCGAAGATCGCGCTCGAGGAGCACTTCCTCTGCCCCGGCTTCGAAGATTACTGGCAAGCCACCGTCAGCGACGTCGATCCGAAAATTCTGGCGCAGGTGGTCGCGCGGCTCTCAGACTTCGGCGAGCTGCGCCTCAAGTCCATGGACGGCGCCGGTATCGATCGCGCGGTGCTCTCGATCGCGGGTCCGGGCGTGCAGGCCGAGCGCGACGCCGCCGCCGCCGTCAAGGTCGCGCGCGCCGGCAACGATTTCCTCGCCCGCGAAGTGCAAAAGCGCCCGGATCGCTACTCCGGCTTCGGTCACCTGCCGATGCAGGACGCCAAAGCTGCGGCCGACGAGCTCGAACGCTGCATGAAGGAACTGAAGTTCGCCGGCTGCATGATCAACGGCCACACCAACGGGCAGTATCTCGACCATCCATCGCTGGCGCCGTTCTGGGAGCGGGCCGACGCGTTCGGCGCGATCATCTACATCCACCCGACCGACCCGGTGGCGCCCTCGCCCGCGCTCGACGGCCACAAGGGCTTGCGGCGCGCAACATGGGAATGGACGTTCGAGACCGGCTCGCATGCGCTGCGGCTGGTGTTCGGCGGCGTGTTCGACCGCTATCCGCGCGCGCGCATCGCGCTCGGCCACATGGGCGAGACGCTGCCCTACCTCCTCTGGCGCTTCGACAGCCGCGCCAAGCTCTACGGCATCAAGCTCGCCAAGGCGCCGTCGGACTACATCAAGGACAACATCCTGGTGACGACCTCGGGCATGTGCTCGGCCGAACCGCTCAATTGCGCGATCGCCGCGCTCGGGCACGACAAGATCATGTTCGCCGCCGACTATCCGTTCGAGCAGGCGGAGGAAGCCGGCCACTGGATGGACAATGTCGCGCTCGACGATAAGGTGCGCGCCGACATCGCCCACGCCAACGCCGAAAAGCACTTCAAACTGGCAAGGACCAAAGCCTCATGAGCGGCCCCAACGACCGGATCACCACCGCCATTTCGACCCAGGAGCTCGAGCGCCGCTGGGCGGCCGCGCGCCAGGAGATGCGCGAGCGCGGCATCGACGCCCTGGTGATGCAGAACAACGCCGACTGGCTTGGCGGTTATGTGAAGTGGTTCACCGACATCCCGGCGACCAACGACTATCCCAAGACCGTGGTGTTCCACGCCAACGGTCCCATGACCATGGTCGAGATGGGCGGCTTCAACACCGTGCGCAATCTCAAAGGCGCCGACCCGGTGCACCGCGGCGTCGGCGAGCTGATCGGCTCGCCCTCGTTCATGGCGGTGAACTACACCGATCCTTTCCACGCCAATTGCATCCTCCCCGACCTGAAGAAGCGCGGCTACGGCACGATCGGCCTGGTCGGTCCGGGCAGCATGCCGCATGCCTTCGTCACGCGGCTGAAGGACGGGCTTTCGGGCACGACAAAGCTCGTGGACGCAACCGAGTTCGTCGATCGCCTCAAGGCGATCAAGAGCGCGGAAGAGATCGTCCTGATCAAGAAGTGCTGCGAGATGCAGGACGCGATCTTCGCCAAAGTCGCCGCCAACATCAAACCCGGCATGCGCGACATCGACGTCACCGCGCTGGCTGAATATACGGGGCGGCTGCTCGGCAGCGAGCAAGGCATCTTCCTCGGCTCGTCGGCGCCGGTCGGCCAGCCCGCGCGCTTCGCGCCCCGACACTTCCAGGGCCGCACCCTGCAGAAGGGCGACCACCTCGTGCTGCTGATCGAGAACAACGGCCCCGGCGGCTACTACGCCGAGATTTCCCGCACGCTGGTGCTCGGCAAGGCTTCGAACGAGCTGACCGACGGCTTCCATGCGATGAAGGAAGCGCAGGACTACACGCTCTCGCTGATGAAACCCGGCGCGGCGCCGCGCGACATCGCCAATGCGCACGACGACTACATGAAGAAGCGCGGCTTCGAGATCGAGATCCGGCTCTACGCCCACAGCCAGGGCTACGACATGGTCGAGCGGCCGATGCTGCGCGCCGACGAGACCATGCCGCTCGAGGAGAACATGCACTTCGCCGTGCACCCCGGCTTCAATACGTCGTCGATGTGGATCACGATCTGCGACAACTACATGGTCGAGGCGAAGGGCGTGAGCGACTGCCTGCACAAGACCGAAAAGAAGATTTTCGAGATCAACTAACGGACCTCTCTCGGCCTCATGGTGAGGAGGTGCGAAGCACCGTCTCGAACCATGGGGCCGCCCCATCCTTCGAGACGCGCCTACGGCGCTCCTCAGGATGAGGCGGAGGACCGGCGGAAGTGAAGGTGGTCATCCCATGCCGCGCCTGCTCATCCTGCTCACGCTTCCCGGCAACGTCCGCGAGTACTACGCGGCGCGGCTGAAGAACCGCTTCCCCGAGCTCGAGATCGACGTCGCCGATCACTTCTCGAAGGCGACCCCGCTTGCCCCGAATGCCGATATCCTGCTCACCTTCGGCCCGATGATGCGCGACGAGGTGTTCGCCAACGCGCCCAAGCTGAAATGGGTGCAGGCGCTCGGCACCGGCGTCGACGGCGTGATCGACCAGCCCTCGCTCGGCAAGCACGTCACCGTTACCAACATCCGCGGCATCCACGGCGCACCGGTGTCGGAAGCGGCGATCATGGGGATGCTGGCACTGTCGCGCGACCTGCCGCGCTCGGTGCGCTCGCAAGATCAGAACAGCTGGACGCGCTGGCCGCCGCGTCTGCTCGACAACAAGACCGTCGGCATCTACGGCGTCGGCCTGATCGCCGAGGCGCTGGCGCCGCGCTGCAAGGCGTTCGGCATGACGGTCTGGGGCTACTCGTCGACCACCCGCGAGGTGCGCGGCTTCGATAAGATGCTGCTACGCCAGGACCTGATCGCGACCGCGAAGGACCTCGACTATCTCGTGCTGCTCGTCCCCTATTCGGAAGAGACGCGGCATTCGATCGGCGCGGACGCATTTGCGGCAATGAAGCCGTCGGCCTATTTCATCAACCTCGCACGCGGCGGGGTCGTCGACGAGGACGCGATGATGGAGGCACTCAACGCCGGCAAGATTGCGGGCGCGGCGCTGGACGTGTTCCAGACCGAGCCGCTGCCAAGCGATCACCCGCTGTGGTCGATGAAGAACGTCATCATCACGCCTCACCTCGGCGGCTTCTGCGACGTCTATGCCGACCTGGCGCTGGTGACGGTCGAGCACAATATGGAGTGCTTCCTGCGCGGCGATATCGACGGCATGCGGGACCTGATACGCAAATAGCGGGAGCGAGTGCCCCGTGGCGAAGAAAGCGGCCAAGAAGCGGACCAAGCGCGCGAAGGCGCCAGCGAAGCAGCCGACGCTGGATCAGCTGTTCGAGACCGCGTTCCCTCCAGTCGAGAGTGCGGCCGTCGGTGATGCCTCGCTGCACGACCTGTTCCAGCAGCAGACCATGGAGATGCTCGATCGCTCCGACCTCAGCGAGGAGCAGAAGCAAAGCATCCTGGTCGCGATGAACTGCCCGTGCTGTGGCGGCTCGGGGCTCTCGTTCACGATGAAGCTGAAGCGGGAGTCGTAGGGTGGGCAAAGGCGCGTCTTCGCGCCGTGCCCACCATCCGGCAACGCACTCTGATGAACCATGGTGGGCACGCTTCGCTTTGCCCACCCTACGGATTCAGCGTGCGCGGCCCACCGCGATCACCAGATTGCCATACGCGTCGACCTCGCAGCGGTCGCCGGGCAGCAGCACCGTGGTCGAGGCGTGCTCCTCGATCAGCGCCGGGCCTGCGATCCTGTTGCCGGCGAGCAATTCGGCACGGCGATAAGTCGGCGCCAGCCGGAAGCTGCCGCCGACATAGACCCGCCGCTTGCCAGTGAACGCCGCCTTCGGCGGCGCGGCAGAGCCGCGCTTGATCTTGCCCGGCGCCGGTTTCTTCATCAGCCCGGTCACGGTCGCACGCAGGCTGACGATCTCGGCGTTCTCCTGCGGCGCCGAGGTGCCGTAGCGAAGCTCGTGCATCTCGTCGAACAGCCGCTTGATCGCCTTGCGGTCGCGGCGCTTGAACACGGCGTCGGGCAGATCGACCGTGACCGCGTGCTCCTGGCCCTGGTAGCGCATGTCGGCCGCGCGCTTCACGACGACCTTGTGCGGCTTGACCGAGGTGCTGGCGATCGCGTCGCGGCCCTGCGCCTCCAGCTCCTGGTAGATCTTCTCGATGCGCTCGAACGGCGCCTCGTCGAGCCGCATAAGGGCGGTGCGCACGAAATCGTAGCGCAGGTCGGAGAACAGCATGCCGAACGCCGAGAACACGCCCGGCGCCATCGGGATGATCACCTTGCGGATGCCGATCTCACGCGCGACCTGCACCGCCTGTAAGGGCCCCGCCCCACCATAGGCGACCATCGCGAAATCGCCGGCATCGAGGCCGCGCTCGGTCGTGACACCCTTCACCGCGTAGGACATCGCGGTGGCGGCGATTCGTAGAATTCCGTCCGCCGCCGCGGTGACATCGAGGCCGAGCGGCTTGGCGATCGTGCCGATCGCGCGTTCGGCGGCGGCGACGTCGAGCGGCATCTCGCCGCCGAGGAAACGGTCGGCGCCCAGGCGCCCGAGCACGAGGTTGGCGTCGGTGACGGTCGGCTCGGTGCCGCCGAGCCCGTAGCAGGCGGGACCGGGCGATGCGCCGGCACTCTGCGGCCCGACGCGCAGGCCGCCGTGGTCGACGCGCGCGATCGAACCGCCGCCGGTGCCGACCTCGAAGATGTCCATCATGGCGATCTGCACCGGCAGGGCCTTGTCGTAGCCGCCGATCAGCGCCTTCGACGTCGTCAGCGCCTCGCCCTTGTAGATGACGCCGGCCTTGGCCGTGGTGCCACCCATGTCGAAGGCGATTGCGTTCTCGATGCCGAGCGTGTGGCACAGCGCCTGCGTGCCGATCACGCCGGCGGCCGGCCCGGACTCCAGCATGCGGATGCACTGGTTTTGCGCCTGCGCCGCGTCGTAGAGCCCGCCGGTCGACTGCACGATCAGGAACGAGCCACCGAACCCTTCGCTGCGGATGTGCTCGTCGATTTCGCCGACATAGCGGCGCACCTTCGGCCCGATATAGGCGTTGGCGACGACTGTCGAGCAGCGTTCGAACTCGCGGTACTCCTGGCTTAACTCATGCGAGGCGGAGACAAACATGCCGGGATGGTTTTTCTCCAAGATCGCCTTGGCGCGCGCCTCGTGCGCGGGGCTGGCGTAGCAGTTGATGAACAGGATCGCGGTCGCTTCGATGCCGCGCCGTTCGAGCTCCGCGCCGAGCGCCGCGATCTCCGCCTCATCGAGCGGCTTCTCGACCTCGCCGTCGGAAAGCACGCGCTCCTTGACCTCGAAGCGCAACGCCCGCTCGACCAGTGGCGCGTGTTTCTGGAAGAAAAGGTTGTACGCGTCGGGCCGGTTGATGCGCCCGATTTCGTAGACGTCGCGGAACCCTTCGGTGATCAACAGCGCCGTCCTGGCACCGGCGCGCTCGAGGATCGCGTTGATCGCCACCGTCGAGCCGTGCAGGAAAAGGCCGGCTGAGCGATAGTCGCTGCCGGCCTTCTCGACGCCGCGGTTGATGCCGTCGACCAGGCGCTGCGGCGTCGACAACGCTTTGCCGAAGGTCAGCGCGCCGGTCTTGTCGTCGAACACCGCGATGTCGGTGAAGGTGCCGCCGATATCGGCGGCGAGACGCATCTTGGCGTGCGCCCTGGTACGCGGCTTCGTTTTCGGCACCCCGTCGACCCCTGCTTTTGGTGGCCGGGATTATCGGCACTTTGCCAGTCACGTCCAGTCCTCATGGATCGTGGAGCAGCCACCGATTTCGCCAGGCCCGCGCGCGACGGAGCGTCGGCTTGACAATCGCATCGCCCTCACTGTTGCTTTGTCGCCTGGAGAATTGCCGATGCCCATCTCACGCGTGATCACCGGCCTTGTCGCTGCGCTGGCCGTCGCCGGTTCGGCCGGTCATGCCGCGGCACAGGCCTGGCCGACCGCAAAGCCGATCACGATCGTGGTGCCGGTCCCGCCAGGACCCGCGGTCGACTTCATCGCGCGCATGGTCGCCGAAAAGCTGCGGCAATCGCTCGGCCAAACGGTCGTGGTGGAGAACCGCAGCGGCGCCAGCGGCGCGATCGCCTCCACCATGGTCGCGCGCGCGGCGCCCGACGGCTACACGCTGATCGCCGCGACCTCGGGCACGCATGTGAGCCCGGTTCATCTGATAAAGAACCTGCCCTACGACCCGATCAAGGACTTCACGCCGATCATGGCGGCGGCCGAGCCGGTCACCGGGCTCGTCGTCAACTCCGCGCTTCCCGTCAAATCCGTGCCGGAGCTGATCGCCTATGCCAAGACCAACCCGGGCAAGCTGACCTACGGCAGCTCCGGCGTCGGATCGGTGTTCCACGTGATGGGCGAACTGCTCAATCACAGCGCCGGCATCGAGACGCGGCATGTTCCCTATCGCGGGGTCGCGCTCGCCATGCAGGACGTGATCGCCGGGCATATCCCAATGATGTTCGTCTCGGTATCGAGCGCGGCCGGCGCGTTGCAGGACGGCAAGGCGCGGCTGCTCGCCGTGCTCGAGCCGCAACGCTACGCGAAGATGCCCGATGTCCCTTCGATGAGCGAATTCATTCCGACGTTCCGCAAGCCATCGACCTGGTTCGGCTTCCTCGGCCCCGCCAACATGCCGCCAGAACTGGTCGGACGGCTCAATGCCGAGATGGTCAAGGCCATCACCGCGCCGGATGCGCGCGCCAAGCTCGAAGGCTCCGATCTTGCGATCATCGCCGGCACGCCGGAGCAGTTCGCGAAGCTGCTCAAGGACGACATCGAAAACTTCGGCGCCACCGTCAAAGCGGCGGGCATCACGCCGCAGTGAATCCGTCGACTTCGTTTCCGACCTCTTGATAGTCATGGCCGGGCTTGTCCCGGCCATCCACGTCTTCCCTAAGCTCAAGACGTGGATGCCCGGCACAAGGCCGGGCATGACGAACGAGAGAGCGCTGCCAAGCGATCAGAACGCTAATCGCTGCCGCGGATCGCCGAGACGAATTGCCGGGCGACCCCGTTCAACGGCGCAAGGTGGCCATAGCGGATTTCGAGCGCCGGCACATCGGTGGCGAGCTTGAGCGGCACCAGCAATCCGGCCGCGATCTCACCGCGCACGGTGCGCGCCGGTACGCAAGCGATGCCGGCGCCGTGGCGGACCATTTCCTTGACCGCCATGGCGTCCTGAAGCTCCATCGCGATCTCGTAGGTCTCGATACCGATCTGGCGAAGCGCTGCGTCGGTCAGCTCGAAAAAGCGCGAGCCCCGCAGGCCGGTGACAAAGGGATGGCGCGCGATCTCTTCCGACGAGACGCGCTTGCGGGCGGCGAGCGGATGTCGCGGCGAAACCACCAGCAGCCGCGGCTCATGCGCCAGCACCTCGGACCGCATGCCCTCGATCGGACCGGCGGAGAGAAAGAATCCGACCACGACCTCGCGTTCGCGGATCAGGGAAATCACGTCCTCGATGGTGCCCGTCCGGGTGACGATCCTGGCCTTCGGGTGCCGCTTCGCGAACGCCACCAGCCATTCCGAATAGCGGTCGGCGACGAGATCGCGGTGCACGGCGATCGCGATCTCGCGGGCGCCGGCCTTGCGCAGATCGTCGAGCGCGTGGGTCGCCTCCTCGGAACGCCGCAGCAGGTCGACCGCAAACGTATAAAGCGCCTCGCCGGCCTTGGTCAGCTTCGGGCGGCTGCCGCGCTGGCGGAGAAAAAGCGGCTGGCCGACCTGGGATTCGAGCGCGCGGATGTGCGCCCCGACCGAGGGCTGGGCGATGCCAAGTTCGGTCGCTGCGGCATTGAAGCCGCCGCGATCGACGACGCTTTTGAACACCGAAAGGCGGCGCGGGCTGGCGGAGATCATCGGAACCGGTAGTTGTAGCCATATGGCTACAAGTATGTAGCTTCAAATCCCGTTGCTTGCCTAGCCCCGGAAAACGCATGGTGCACGTGATCAACGTCTTGTGAGGGGAAACGCGCGCGTGCTTGTCGTCGCCATCGACATCGGGGGTACTTTCACCGACCTGCTCGGCTTCGATTCCAAGGCCGGTAAGTTCGTCCAGGCCAAGAGCCTCACCACCCCGGCCCAGCTGGTGCAGGGGATCATCGACTGCCTGCGCAAGAGCGGCATCGAAGCGTCCGCGATTGATGAGCTGATCCACGGCTCGACCATCGCCATCAACACGCTGATCGAGCGCAAGGGCGCGAAGACCGGGCTGATCGTCACGCGCGGCACCCGCGACGTTTACATCATCGGCCGCGGCAACCGCCCCGAGGCCTACAATCTCCTGTTCCACCGCCACCGACCGCTGGTGCCGCGCCGTTCGACGCGCGAGGTCGACGAGCGCGTGCTCGCCACCGGCGAAACCAACGAGCCACTGCGCCGCGCCAGCGTCGAGGACGCCTGCCAGGCGCTGAAGGACGAAGGCGTCGAGGCGGTCGCGGTATGCTTCCTGCACTCCTATCTCGATCCGAGCCACGAGCAGCAGGCGGGCGAGATGATCCGCAAGGCGATGCCGGACGCCTATCTCTCGCTGTCGCACGATATCCTGCGGGAGTATCGCGAGTTCGAGCGGATGTCGACGACGGTGGTCAACGCCTATATCGGCCCGAAGGTCGGCGGCTATGTGAAGAGCCTGAAGTCCAGCCTCGGCGGCATCGGCTTCGACGGAAACCTTTCCATCATGCGCTCGAACGGCGGCGTGATGACGCCGGAGGTCGCCACGGAGCGGCCGGTGGCGATGATGGAGTCGGGCCCGGTGGGCGGCATCATTGCGTCGGCGCAGGTTGGCAAGGCGCTCGGCTACGACAACGTGATCTCGTTCGACATGGGCGGCACGACCGCCAAGGCGAGCCTGGTCAAGGACGGCGAGCCGACGCTCGCGCCCGGCTACTATGTCGGCGGCTATGCGTCGGGCCATCCGGTGATGCTGCCGATGATCGACGTCGTCGAGGTCGGCGCCGGCGGCGGCTCGATCGCCTGGATCGACGACATCGGCGCGCTCAAGGTCGGCCCGCAGAGCGCGGGCGCCGATCCGGGTCCGATCTGCTACCGCGGGGGCGGCACCGAGCCGACCATCACCGACGCGAATGTCGTGCTTGGTCGGCTCGATCCCGACAACTTCCTGGGCGGCCAGATGAAGCTCGATGCCGATGCGGCCGCGCGCGGCATCGCCGAGAAGATCGCAAAGCCGCTCAAGATCGATACGATCGCGGCGGCGCAGGCGATCGTCGAGATCGCGATCTCGAAGATGTCGCTCGCGGTGCGCGAGGTGTCGGTGCAGAAGGGCTTCGACCCGCGCGACTTCGCGCTGGTGGCGTCGGGCGGCGCCGGCGCGCTGCACGTGATGGCGATCGCGCGCGAGCTGCACATCCCGACCGTGATCGTGCCGCAGTTCCCCTCGCACTTCTCGGCGCTCGGCATGCTCGCGGCCGACGAACGTCACGACTTCATCCGCACGTACTACTCGGACCTCGCGACGCTCGATTTCGGCGAGCTTCTGAAGGTTTACGAGGAGATGCGCGACGGCGCCCGCGGAAGCCTTCGCAACACCAAGAATTCCGAGGAGCGGGTCCAGCTCGACCTGCGCTATGTCGGGCAGGACTTCACGCTGTCGGTGCCGGTTTCGGTCAAGGACATCCGCAAGGGCGACCGCAAGGCGATCCGCACCGCCTTCGACAAGCTCTATGAGCACCGCTACGCGCATTCGTCGCCCGAGGACCCGGTCGAGATGGTCAACATGCGGCTCTCGGTGATCGGCAAGCGGCCGGCGCTGAAATTCCCAAAGCTCGCCAAGGGCCGCGCCAACGCGATCACGCATCGCCGCGACGTCTATTTCGCCGATCCGACGAAAGCGGTGCGCTGCCCGGTCTATCAGCGCGAGAAGCTCACGGCCGCTACCAAGATCGTCGGGCCGGCGCTGGTGCAGGAGCACGGCACCACGACGGTCCTGTTCCAGAAGGATGCGTGCGTGGTGGCGCCGTCCGGTGAGTTGATCATCAAGGTGGGAGGCGCGTGATGATGCTTTCTGTAGGGTGGGCAAAGGCGCGATCCAAACGCGCCGACCGCGCCGCTCGGACAATGCAGCGCCGTGCCCACCACCAAGCACCGCAATCTTTATCGCTATTGTGGTGGGCACGCTTCGCCCCGCTGTCGCGGGGCTGCGCTTTGCCCACCCTACGATTCAAATGAGAGAGCACGTGATGGCAAAGGCCCGCAAGCGCTCGACAAAGCGCAAGGCGCTCGATCCGGTCACGCTGGAAGTGATCCGCAACGCGCTCCCCGCGGTCGCCAACGAGATGGCGGCCGACCTCCAGCGCACGTCCTACAACATGATGATCTACGAGGTACGCGACTTCTGCACCGCGCTTATTGATCCCGATGGGAAACTTGTCTCGCAGAACGTCGGCGGCGTGTCGCACTTCGTGGCCGATCTCGGCGTCATCATCACCGACGGCATGCAGCGCTACGGCCGCAAGGGCTTCAAGCCCGGCGACGTCATCATCACCAACCACCAGGCCGTCGCCGGCCAGCACCTGAACAACGTGGTCATCTACGCGCCCTATTTCTACAGGGGCGAGCTCCTGATGTTCATGATGGTCCGCGCGCACTGGATCGACATCGGCGGCATGTCGACCGGCTTCGGCGCCGGCCCCACGGTGGCCGATCCATGGCTCGAAGGGCTGCAGCTCGATCAGCTCAAGATCTACGAGGGCGGCAAGCTCAACGACACGCTCTACCGCGTGCTCAAGGACAACATCCGCTTCCCGGAATCCTCGCTCGGCGACATGAAATCGCAGATGGCGGCCTGCCGCCTCGCCGCCAAGCGCATGGACGAGATGTTCGACAAATACGGCCGCGACACCATCCTCGACGCGATCGAGACGATCTTCGACGAGACCGAGCGCAAGTGCCGCAACATCGTCTCGCAGCTCCCTGACGGCGTCTATGAAGCGGAGTCCGCGATCGACGACGACGGCGTGCTCAAGGGCGAGCCGGTGCCGATCAAGGTCAAGGTCACGATCAAGAAAGGCGAGATGACGATCGACCTGTCGGGCTGCTCGGCCGAGCGCAAGTCCGGCGTGAATTCGCGCACGCTCGCGGGCGCGCGCGTCGCCTACAAGGCGCTGACCGCGCCCAACGATCCGGTCAACGAAGGCTCGTTCCGCGCGCTCAACGTGATCATTCCGGAAGGCAGCGTGATGATGGCGCGCTATCCGGCGCCGATGTCGTCGTGGAGCATCATGATCCCGATGGTGGTCGACACCATCGTCAAGGCGCTGGCGAGGCCGATGCAGGACCGTGTGCCGGCCGGGCATCACGGCCTGCTGGGCGGCGCCGTCGTGTTCTTCGGCGTGCACCCTAAGACCAAGCGCCGTTTCGTGGTGCAGAGCATCGAGGGCGGCGGCTGGGGCGGGCGTCCCTATGAGGACGGCGAGTCCGCGACCGTGTCGGTCTGCCAGGGCGACGTCCGCAACGGCTCGATCGAAGGCATCGAGCTCAAATGCCCGGTGCTGGTGGAGGGTCGCTCGCTGCGCACCGACTCCGCCGGGCCCGGCAAGCATCGCGGCGGTCTCGGCATCGACATGCAGGTCAAGAACCTGGTCGAAGGCCGCTGGAACTTCGAGCAGACCCGCCGCAACATCTGCCCGCCCTGGGGCCTCTGGGGCGGCGGCGACGGCGACCCGAGCGCCTATCTCCTTCGCCTTCCCGGCGAGAACGATTTCAAGATGATGGTCGGCGCCCACATCCCGGTGCCGCTGCATGCCTCCGCGATCGTGCGCACCGGCGGCGGCGGCGGCTGGGGCAACCCGCGCGAGCGCGATCCCGAGCTGGTGCGGGCCGACGTCATGGAGGAACTGGTGTCACGCGATGCGGCGCGCGAGAAATATGGCGTCGTGCTGCGCGACGACCTGACGGTGGACGTGGACGCCACCAAGCAATTGCGGAGCCAGGCGGCGTAGCTCGCCGCGGGAGGAAAAATGGCCAAGCTGAAACTGACGATCGCCTGCGGCGACTACGACATCGTGCGCCCTCTCAAGGAGGGCATCGTCGAGGCCGCCGGCATCGAGCTGATCTTCCTCACCGACATGGGCCCGCGCGAGCGCCACTGGCGGCTGGCGCGCAAGCACGAGTTCGACATCTGCGAGGAAAACGTCGGCGCCTATTTCATCGCCAGGGAGCAAGGCCACGCGCTGTTGGCGATTCCGGTGTTCATGCACCGCCGCTTCCGCCACGGCTTCGTCTTCATCAACACCAATGCCGGCATCAGGGAGCCGAAGGACCTGATCGGCAAGAAGATCGGCGGCACCAATTTCATGCCGGCCGGCAACATCTGGATGCGCGGCATCCTCGAAGAATATTACGGCCTCCCGCACCGCTCCGTGACCTGGATCACCGAGCGCAGCGAAGATATCCCGTTCGACGCGCCGAACGGCCTCAACATCGTGATGGATACCTCGAAGCCCCTCAACGACATGCTGGTCGACGGCGACATTCCGGCGATGATCTCGCCGTCGATCCCGACACCGTTCGTCAAGGGCGACAAGCGCGTCGCACGGCTGTTCTCCGACTACAAGCAGGTCGAGATCGACTTCTACAAGGACACCGGCATCTTCCCGATCATGCATGTCACCACGGTGAAGCAGGAGATTACCGAGAAATATCCGTGGGTCGCGACCAACCTGGTCAAGGCGCTCGAAGAGTCGAAGCAGCTTGCCTACAAGCGCGTGGCCAACCCGCGCATGGTGCCGCTCGCCTTCGTGCGCACCGCGCTCGAGGAGCAGTGGGCGACGCTCGGCCGCGACCCCTGGGAATACGGGCTGACGCCGAAGAACCGCAAGAACCTCGAAACCATCCAGCGCTACGTGCAGCAGCAGGGTATGATCTCGAAGACCCGACCGCTGGAGGAGTTGTTCGAGGACACCGACCTCGGCGACTCCGCCGGGACGGAGGAGGTCTAGACAAGCTATTGCTGCGAGTAACGCATGACCTTCGAGGAGCGACTTGAAGACATCCTCGCCCGCATGCGGGAGGCGAAGCTCGATGCGCTCGTGGCGCTGCACGACGGCGCGCATTTCATCGAGAAGCCGAACCCCGTTACCGTCATCACCGGCTTCAGATCGCTCGGCCCGGCCGCGGCAGTTCTTCGCAGCGACGGCTCGACCACGCTGGTCGTGACGCCGGCCTGGGACGCCGGGCGCGCCACGGAGCAATGCCCACAGGCGCGCGTGGTCGGCGCCGGCGATATCGCCGCCGCGCTCGCCGCGACGCTGGGCAACGGCGCACGCAAGAATGCCGCCACCGCCGGCATGCGCTTCCTGCCTTCGTTCATCGCGGAGCGGATCAACTTCCTGCTGCCCGCGGCGCCGTCCGCCGACAAGCTCGTGTTCGACGCCGCCCGTACCAAGACCGACGCGGAGATCGCGGACGCCCGCGAGGCAACGCGCATCGCCGAACTTGGCTACCGCCATCTCCTCGACATCGCCAGGCCCGGCATGAGCGAGGACGAGCTTGCGATCGAGCTGAAATGGCAGATGAAGACGCTCGGTGCCGACGACAATTTCCTGCTGCTCTGCGCCGGCCCGCACAACCGCGCGGTGCAGCCCTCGACCGGTCGGCGGCTCGAAAAAGGAGACATCATCCTCGCCGAGATCACGCCGAGCGTGCACGGACAGCTTGCGCAGATCTGCCGCACGGTCGTGGTCGGCCACGCCTCGGCCGAGCTTGTCGAGAAATATGCGTTGGTCGTGCATGCGATGGACCAGGGCATCGCTGCGGCGCAGCCCGGCGTGCCGATGGCGGAGGTCTGCCGCGCCATCAACGCGGTGCTGGAGGCACAAGGCTACGCCGAGTTTTGCCATCCGCCGCACATCCGCCGCCGCGGCCACGGTCTTGGCTTCGCGTCGATGCGGCCGGGCGATGTCGCGCTCGACAATGACACGGCTCTCGAGCCGAACATGATCTTCATGATCCACCCGAACCAGTATCTGCCGGAGACGGGCTACCTGCTCTGCGGCGAGCCGGTGCTGCTGACACCCGGCGGCGCCCAGCCGCTCACCGCACAGACCGCCGCGCTGGCAACGGTGGCAGCGTGATGATGCAAGGTCTCGCGACGAAGGCAGTGGCGTTCCCCTCCCCCTTGTGGGGAGGGGTTAGGGGTGGGGGTGGTTCGGTGCGCACTCGCAGCACCCCCCTCCCCATCCCTCCCCCAACAAAAGGGCGTTCACGCCCGTCTTCGACGGGCTATGGGGGGAGGGAGCGGAGAGATCGTGCTCCCCTTACAAAAAGGAGAGCATAGGCGTGTTCACGCAGCACCCGACATTGCTGATCGGCCCGTCCGACTGGGACGAGAGCCGAGCGCCAAAGGCAGCGTTCGACGCGCGCATCGCCGCGCTCTGGGCGGCGTTCCCAAACGCCACGCAGGCGATCGTGTTCGGCAGTGTTGCGCGGCATGCCGAGCTTGCCTACCTCACCAATTTCGTGCCGAAGCTCGAGCCCGGCATCGCGCTGCTTTCGCGCGATGGGAGCCAAAAACTTCTGTTCGGCGGCGGCCCGAACATGATAGGCGCGATGAAGCCCCTCACCTTCATCGCCGACATGGCGCCGCTCAACGCGCTGGCGAAGCTCATCGCCGGTTGGAAATCGCCGCTGCTGGTCGGCGGCGGTGCGATGACGAGCGCGATGCGCAAGACCGTCGACGACGCGACCGGCAACACCGCGCAGGACGCGACCGCCCACGTGCAGAGCCTGATGCGGCGGAAATCGCCGGACGAGCTTGCCTGCATCCGCGACGCCTGCGGCGTCCTCGGCAAGGTCGTCACGGTCATGCGCGACGCCGTGCGTGCGGGCCACGGCGCCGCAACGGCGCTGCTCGCCGGCGAGCGCGCGGCGATCGATCAGCGCGTGCAGGATATCCGCACGCTCTACAGCCTCGACGGCGGACGGACGCTGCGGCCGTTCGAGGCGATCGACGACCGCCGTGTCGATCCGCTGCAGGTCTATGTCGCGGTACGCAAATACAACTACTGGGCCGACGGCTTCGCCTGCCTTCCAAACGAGCCGCAGCCGGCTGCTTCACTCGCCGCGCTGCTGCTCGACAATGCGCTGTCCGCGATCAAGCCCGGCGTACCGGTTGCGCAGCTCGCAAAAATTCTCGCGGTAGGCGCGCCCTATTGCCATCATCCTGTGATCGAGGACGCGCTTGCCGCCCCGATCGGCCTGTCGCTCGATGCGCCGACGACGACGCGCTTCGAGCCTGGCGAGGTCTATTCGGTGCGCGCCGGCCTGACCGACGGCGCCGAACAGCACGCGATCCTCTCCGCCATGATCGCGGTCCACGACACCGACACGGAAGTGCTGTGGCGCGCTGCTGTCGCCTAGTCCGGCCACAGCTTGCGGATGCCGCGTGGCGGCGGCACCAGGATTCTTGCAGCCGCCCGCTCCAGCGCGATCGTCACGGTGGTCTCGCCCTTGGGCGCGTCGATGACGTTGTCGTCGATGCGCATGGGATCGGCGCGCCACACGATGTCGACACGCCGCCCGCGCCGCAGGTTGCCCGGCGGGCGGCGGTGCTGCGGCTCCTTTATCCAGGCGGTCATGGCTTTGCGATCCTCGCGGCGGACGCAGACGACGTCGAGCATCCGGTCCCCGGGATCCGCCCACGGCGCCAGCGGCAGGCCGGGACCGGTGTAGACGATGTTCATGATCTCGATCGACAGAATCCCGCCGGGCAGCGCCTTGCCGTCCACCAGCACGTCGATGTCTAGCGGCTTCGCTTTCTTCATGATCTGGCGGAGCACGTCGCGGCCACCGCGCAGGCTGTCGACACCGCGCGCCACGTCCAGCGACGGCCTTTTCATCATGCGCGCCAGTGGACCGAGTCCTACCGCCTCCACGAAGCGCTCCACACCCCACGGGCCGCGGACGACGCCTGTGCGCAGTTGCTGCCAGTATGACGGATGGAGGATTTCCGCCAACTCATAGGGCGCGCCGGCCACGCCGAAGGAGCGGGCGATGTTGTTGGCGCTGCCGAGCGGCAGGATCGCGACCGGAATATTGCGGTTCGGCAACGCCGCGATGACCTTCGCCACCGTGCCATCACCTCCTGCCACGACGACGAGGTCGGTCGCTTCGTTGAGGAATTTCTTGAAGCGGCGGCCCTTGGTCGAAGAATAGCGCGGCTTCAGCCCACCAAGCCGCAGGGCCGTCATGAGCTCCTTCTTCGTAAATTTGCCGCCGCCGGCCGTGGGGTTGTGGAAGAGCGTTGCCCGCATGGAGCGACAACGCATATGCAGGTATTTTGATCCACCGCCTATGCGCGGTCAGGCCTTGCCGGACTTGCGCCGCGCCGAATTCGGCCCGGCCTTGATCGGAATGCTCTCGAAGATCGCGGCTTCGGCCTTCCGCGCCGTATCCTCGATATGCCGCGAGAGCGCGGCGCAGGCGGCGTCCGCCTCGCGCGCCAGCGTGAGCCGGATCAGCTCCTTGTGGTCCGCGCTCAAGCCCCGGCGCGGGATCGCACGCCGCAACACCGTGCGATGCCGATAGCGCTGCCACTGATCGTAAAGCGACGCCGTGAAGCGCAGCAACCAGCGCGACGGGCAGCCGGCGATCAGCGCCATGTGGAATTGCCGGTTGGCGTGCTCCCATCCGGCAACGGTTTCGGGGGTCGGCTTCACCATCGAGGTCTCGACCCGCTCAAGGCTGTGGCTGGCCGCCACGATGCCGCTCTCCCATTCGAGCGTGCCGAAGCGGATCGCCTGCCGCAGCGCCTCGACCTCGACGCTCTGGCGCGCCATCGTGATGTCGTTCAGTTCCTCGCGGCTGATCGGCGCCACCCAATAGCCGCGCTGCGCTTCGGCCTCGGCGAGACCGTCCGACACCAGCCTCGACAACGCCTCGCGCAATGCGCTGGCGCCGAAGCCATAGCTTTGACGAAGGAGATCGATGCGCAGCTTGGCGGACGGCGCCAAGTTTCCGCAGATGATCTCCTGACGTAGCCGCCAATAGGCCGCCTCGACCTGCGAGCCTGCCGGTTCCGGGGGCAGGACGGCCGCGCGGGCGGATTTCATCGGGGCACCTTGCGCATGTTGACAAATCGATACCCGACCATAAAATCGATATTCTAAGTTTTCAACGATATTTTGGTACAATCGCGCCCGGGCGCAGCCTTGGCTGCGGCCAGCAGGAGGGACAACATGAAGAAACTCGTGCTTGAAACCACCTCGCCGTTCCAGGGCCTGGCCGAGCTTGTCGCCTACGATGAAGGCCTGTTCGCCAAGGAAGGCATCCAGGTCGAGTGGGCCGACCGCGACGAAGCCGGCATCAAGACCTCCGACACGTCGATCAAGGATGTGAAAGCCACCGACATGTTCGGCAGCCACGGCACGCTGCTCGAGCAGGGCAAGGCCGACATGTACAACGCCTGCGAATGGGGCAACTACTGCCGCGCCGGGGGCACCAGCGTCGGCAGCCGGCAGATCGGCCGCCGGGCCATTATCGCCTACGGCGCTATCGTCGTGCGGCCGGATTCGCCGGTCTATACGCCGCAGCAGCTCGCTGGCCGCACCGTGGGGGTGCCGTTCTACGCCGGCACCCACGCGCTCGCGCTGCAATTGCTCGAAGGCTTCCTGCCACGCGACCTGATCAATGTGTGCAGCGCGCCGAACGGTTCGCGCAATCGCTTCAATCTGATGATGAAGGGTGAGATCGAGGCGACGACGCTGACCGAGCCCTACATCACGCTGGCGGAGAAGAAAGGTTGCCGGATCATCTGCTCGGGGTTCTTCCACGGCTCCGAGGTCGCCTCCGAGCGTGTCGACGCGGAAACCTATGCCGCCTTCAACCGCGCGGTGAAAGAGGCCGTGCGGCGCATCAACGCTGACAAGAAGGCGTACCTCCGCTACTTCATCGACTACCACAAGAAGCGCGACCCGGAGATCGGCACGCTCAAGGTAGAGGACCTCCGCGAGGGCCGCATCGTGGTGGTCGATCCGGCGCCGATACCGTCCGACGAATTGCAGCGCACCTACGACTGGGTGAAAAGCTGGGGCATGCTTGAACAGACGGAATCGCCGCTGCAGCTCGTCAACATCGAGGTGCAGAAGCGCGCCCACGCGCCCATGCAATAGCAGTCGATTGCGGGGGGGGGGGCGCCTCCCCTGCCAAAACTCCAGCCGACAAGAGTTTAGCTAAGAAGAAACGGCCCAAGGAAAAACTGTGCAACATCGTCGGACCTCCGACGATGTTGCACAACCTTTTATACCCTCCTCCCAATTCTACTCCCAAGACCGACAATCTGCGTTCCCACCCTCCGGGATGGCGAGACGCCTTCAATTGGAATAGCTTTTGCAGGTCACGATACAGGTCGGGATGACTTGAGAGGTGTCAAATGTTCGTTCGCTTTTCGAATTGCCTGAGTGGCTTCGCGCTTGCTGCGTTTCTTGCAGTGCCGGCCCAGGCGGATTCCGTCGCCGACTTTTACAAAGGCAAGACGGTGACACTGATCGCCGGCTATTCCGCGGGCGGCGGCTTCGATCTGTATTCTCGCGTGATCGCAAACTATCTCGGCAAACACATTCCGGGTCAGCCACGCCTCGTCGTGCAGAATATGCCCGGCGCAGGGAGTCTCCGCGCCGCCAGCCATGTCTATAATGTGTCGCCCAAGGACGGCACCGTCATCTCGCTGACGCGCGCGCCGGTGATCGCGCCGCTGCTCGGCTCCCAGGGCGGCGCCGGCTTCGACGTGACGAAGTTCACCTGGCTCGGCAGCGGCGCCAGCGACCTCACGGTCTGCGCGCTGCTCGGCAATCCCAAGATCAACACGATGGCCGACATGCTGCAGCACGAGTTCACGCTCGGCGGCCTCGGCCCCGGTTCCGACGAGGACATGTACACCAAGATTATGCGCAAGACGCTCGGCATCAAGGCGAAGCTCGTCTCGGGCTATCCGGGCGGCGCGGAGATGGTGCTCGCGGTCGAGCGCGGCGAGCTTGACGGCCGCTGCGGGTGGGCCTGGTCGAGCATCAAGATCTCGCGGCCGGAGTGGATCACGGGGAAGAAGATCAAGGTGCTGAACGTCCTCGCGCTCGAGCGCTCACCCGAATTGCCCGACGTTCCTTCGGTCATGGAGTTCGTCAAACAGGAGCGCCACAAGCAGATCTTCCGTTTCGTCCTCAATGCGTCGACGCTCGGACGGCCGTTTGTCGCGCCGCCCGGCATCCCGGAGGATCGTGCGACCGCACTGCGCAAGGCGTTCGAGGACACCATGAAGGACCCGGACTACATCGCCGAGATGACCGCCAAGAAGCTCGACGTCGGCCCGATCAGCTGGCAGGCGATTGGCGCGCTGCTGAAGGATTTCTACGCGACGCCGCAGGACGTCGTCGACGAGACCCGGGCGATCATCTCCGAGTGAGCAGAAGCGCCGCCCGACATTGCCAAATGCGCCGCCGAAGTCGTAAGGGTTGAGCGCGCATCCCGCGCGACTGGTGGCACGGCGTCGATGAAGCAATCCGACAATCAGGGCATCGTCGGCGCCGCAGTCGCGCGCATCGAGGACCCGCCGCTGGTACGCGGTCTCGGCCTGTTCGCCGCCGACGTGTCTTTTGCCCGCCAGCTTCATATGCGCGTCGTACGTTCGCCGCTGGCGCACGGACGCATCAGGCGCATCGACGCCGCCGACGCGTTGTCCGCGCCGGGCGTGGTCGCGGCCTGGACCGGCGAGGACCTCGCCGACATGTCCCCGATCGATTTTCGGGACGACCGGGTCGAGAAGCTTGTGCCGCACCGGCAACCGCTGCTGGCACGCGGACGCGTGCGCTATGTCGGGGAGCCGGTTGCGGTGGTGTTCGCCGATGACCCCTACCGGGCCGAGGACGCCGCCGAGCGCATCGCGATCGCGATCGACGAACTGCCACCCGTGATGTCGGCCGACGACGACCCGGTTGAGATCGACGGGCTCTCGACCGAGCCGATGATCATCGAAAAAGGTTACGGCGACCTCGCCGCGGCATTTCGCGATGCTCACATGATTGTCGAGGCCGACATCGCGATCGGCCGTCACTCGGCGGTGCCGCTGGAGACGCGCGGCGCGATCGCGCGCTACGACGCGGCACGCGATCTTCTGGAGCTGCATGGCGCCGCCAAGGTGCCGCATCGCAACCGCGAACAGCTCGCGAAGATCCTCAACCGGCCGCTGCCGTCGATCCATCTGTTCGAGGGGCACGTCGGCGGCGGCTTCGGCGTGCGCGGCGAGCTCTACCCGGAGGACGTGCTGGTCTGTCTGGCGGCGCTGCGACTCGGCCGGCCGATCAAATGGATCGAGGACCGGCAGGAGCACTTCCTCGCCGCCAACCATTCGCGCCAGCAGCGTCACAAGCTGCGTGCCGCCGTCGACAAGGACGGCTATATCCTTGGCATCGACGACGATTTCGTGCACGACCAGGGCGCCTATGTGCGCACCCACGGCGCGCGCGTGGTCGACCTCACCGCCGGCATGCTGCCCGGCCCCTACCGCGTGCCAGCTTACCGCGCGCAAGGCCATTACCGGCTCACCAACAAGACCCCGGCCGCGACCTACCGCTCGCCCGGTCGCTACGAGAGCACGTTTGCGCGCGAACGCCTGATGGACGCGATTGCCGAGAAGCTCGGCATCGATCGCATCGAGGTGCGCCGCCGCAACCTGATCGACAAGAGTGAAATGCCGTTCGAGCGCCCGCTCACCGCGCTCGGCGACGAGGTGGTCTACGATTCCGGCGACTATGCCGCGCTGCTCGACAAGGCGCTGCACGTGCTTGACTGGACGACGCTGCGGACGAAGCTCGCCGAGCGCCGCCGCAATGGCGAGCTCGTCGGCGCCGGGCTTGCGGTTTTCGTCGAGAAGAGCGGCCTCGGCCCGACCGATGGCGTGCGCGTCAGCGTCGATCCGACCGGCGCGGTCGAGGTGGTCACCGGCGGCTCCTCGCTCGGCCAGGGTTTTGAGACCGCGATGGCGCAAATCTGCGCCGGCGCGCTCGGCGTCGACTACAGCCGCATCCGCGTGATCCACGGCCAGACCAATCGCATCGAACACGGCGTCGGCGCGCACGCGACCCGCGCCACGGTGATGACGGGCTCGGCGACCCATGTCGCGGCGTCGCAGGTGCGCGCGCTCGCACTTGATACCGCGGCGCAACTGATGCAGAGCCCGGCCGAGGCGCTGACCATCGTCGACGGCCGCGTGGTGCGAAGGGACGCGCCTGCGGGTCCGTCGGTCACGCTCGGCGAGATCGCGCGCCGCCGCGCACCCGGCTCGAAATTTCTGAACGGCGGCAATCCGGGGCTCACGTCGGAAGGCTGGCACTACACCGAGCACATGGCCTATCCTTACGGCGTTCATGTCGCGATCGTGAAAGTCGACCGCGACACCGGTGGGATCAAAATCGAGCGCTATCTCATCGCTTATGACGTCGGCCGCGCGGTCAATCCGGTGCTGGTCGAGGGTCAGCTCGTCGGCGGCTTCGCGCAGGGGCTCGGCGGCGCCGTGTCCGAGGAATTCGTCTACAGCGAGGACGGTGCGCCGGTCGCGACCACCTTCGCCGACTATCACGTGCTGACCGCGCACGAGGTGCCGCCAGTCGACGTGCTGCTCACCGAGGACGCGCCCTCGCCGCTCAATCCGCTCGGCCTGAAGGGCGCGGGCGAAGGCGGCGTCAACGCGGTCGGCGCCGCCATTGCCTCCGCGATCGACGACGCCATCGGCAAGCCCGGCGCGATCACGCGATTGCCGGTCACGCCGGCGCGGCTGCGCGCGCTGATCGCCAGCGCATAGCCACGACCACCAGACTTACAATGCTGTGACGATCAGCCCGCCATGGCATGCTGGCGTTCGCTGGCGCGGATTCAGTATTCTACTGATACAAAGAGCAGGCCAGCCACAAGGCCGCGATAAAGCGACTGCCGGGGAAGGAAAGCTCGCATGGATATCGGACGCCTCGCGGCGCGCAGCGTCGATTGCGTCGTCGCCTGTACCGTTGCGCTATTGACCGCGGAGGCATCGGCGCAAGATGCCGTCGCCGAATTCTATCGCGGCAAGACCATCACCATTGGCGTCGGGTTTACAGCCGGCGGCGGCTACGACCTGCACGCACGTACCCTCGCCCGCCACATGGGCAAGCACATCCCGGGCAGCCCCAACATCGTGGTCAAGAACGCGCCGGGCGCCGCCGGATTGATTCTCGCCAACCAGCTCTTCAATACTGCGCCGAAAGACGGCACAGACATCGCGACCTTCGACCGAGCAATTCCGCTTGAGCCGTTGGTGGCTCCAGAACGCGCACGGTTCGACACGCTCAAGTTCAACTGGATCGGCTCGACCGACAACGATGTCAGCACCTGCTTCTCCTGGCACTCATCGCCGGTGAAGACGTTCGCCGACGTGCTCGAGCGCGAGTTGGTGGTGGGCGGGACCGGTACCGGCGGCAACGCACATTTCTATCCCAAAGTGCTCAATGCCGTGCTCGGCGCAAAGTTCAAGGTCGTCCCCGGTTATCCCGGGTCGGCCGAGGTCCTGCTCGCGATGGAGCGCGGCGAGACCGAGGGCTTCTGTTCGATGGGATTCGTCACGCTCGAATACACACGGCCCGATTGGGTGCGCGACAGGAAGGTCAACCAACTCGTTCAGCTCGGCCTCGCCAAGAACAAGAACCACATGGACGTGCCGCTGGCGCTCGACTTCGCCAAAACCGCGGCCGACAAGCAGGTCATTGAATTCGTGGTGTCGCCCAACTTGTTTGCCCGGCCGTTCACGGCGCCTCCGGGCGTACCGGCGGATCGGGTCGCGGCGCTGCGCAAGGCGTTCAACGCCACGCTCGACGATCCCGACTATCTCGCCGAGGCGAAGCAGCGCAAGATGCAGGTGCTGCTGGTGCGCGGCGAGGAAATCGACGCCGTGCTCAGGCGCATTTTCAGCATGCCTCGCTCCGTCATGGATCGGGTCAGGAACGCCATCAAGTGAGGCTCGCACGGGCCCACGAAACTGGTGTCACGGTTCGCAAATTCCCTTTATCCAATCCGCGCGTCCAACAAGGAATTTCTCCCAACCGAACCACCCAGGGCTATAGACTTGCAACGCCAGACGAGGACTGCAATGGACTTTGAACTGCCGGAAGAACTGCGGCTCCTGAAGGACAACCTGCGCAAATTCGTCGACAAGGAGCTGATCCCGCGCGAACGCGAGACCGTCAACAACGTCCAGCTCCAGAAGGACCTGCAGAAGGACCTCCGCCCCAAGGTCGACGAGCTCGGCCTATGGCACTACGACGTGCCGGAGGAATTCGGCGGGCTCGGCCTCGGCATGCTGGCCAAGGTCATCGTCTGGAGCGAGATTTCGCGCACCACCGCGCTGCCGGCGCGCTACCTCAGCATTTTCGGATTTCCGGTCAGCCCGATCCTCTACACGCTCGAAGGCCGCGCCCGCGACGAATACCTGATGCCGGTGATCCGCGGCGAGAAGACCTCGTGCTTCGCGCAGACCGAGGCCGATGCCGGCTCCGATCCCGCCGCCATGCGCACCACCGCGGTGCGGGACGGCGACCACTACGTGATCAACGGCGTCAAGCGTTTCATCACCAATGCCGACGAGGTCGACTTCGCGCAGGTGTTCGCAGTGACCGATCCGGAGAAGCGCGCCCGCGGCGGCATCACCGGTTTCCTGGTCGACATGAACACGCCCGGGCTGAAGGTCTCCGCCTCCTACGACCTGATGGTCGACGACCGGCCCTGCGAGCTTGTGTTCGACAACGTCCGCGTGCCGGTGTGGAAGCGGATCGGCAACGAAGGCGAGGGCTTCAAGCACGCGCAGTCCTGGATCAATTCCGGCCGCATCCGCCACGGCGCCCGCTCGCTCGGCGTGATGGAGCGCTGCTTCGAGCTCGGCTCCTCCTACGCCAAGCAACGCAAGACCTTCGGCGCGTACCTGGCCGAGCGGCAGTCGGTGCAGTGGCCGCTCACCGACATCTACATGGACATGCACAAGCTCAAGCTGATGCTCTACCACGCGGCCTGGAAATACGACCGCGGCGACGACTGCCGCGAGGACGCCTTCATGGTGAAGATCTTCGGCGACGAGCGTTCGTTCTGGGCCGCCGACCGCGTCATGCAGATCCACGGCGGCATGGGACTGTCGAAGGAGCTGCCGATCGAGCGATTCTTTCGCGATCAGCGCAGCATGATGATCACCGAAGGCGCGGTGGAAGTGCTGCGCATGGCGCTGGCACGGATGATACTGAATGTGAGGTAGCATGCCACTTCCAATTTTTGGAATCTGTTATATATTTGAATGATGATAGTCGTCGGCCTGGACTTGATCGAGCGATGCTTCGCTGCACGTCCTAGCCATAAGGGTGTCAGGGCTGCTCGGTCGCAATTCGACGTATGGCTCGCCATCGCCGGTGGAGCCACATGGCGAAACCCAGAGGACGTCAAGCGCTCGCATCCAAAAGCGAGCATCCTTAAAGGTGGTCGTGTCGTATTTAACATCAAAGGGAACGACTTCCGACTTGTCGCAGCTCTCAACTATCAAGCGGGCGTTCTTGTCATCCGCTTTTTCGGTACTCACGCCGAGTACGACGATGTCAATGCGGAGACTGTGTAATGGATGCGACGTTGATCTTGATCGATAGCGATGCGGAGCTTGTTCGCGCTCGCAAACTCGTTGACCGCCTTATGGCATCGAACGCACCGGCTGATGCCGCCCGGCTCGCCGCACAGGCGCGGCTGATTGCCGCCCATGAGGAAAGCAAGTGGCCGCGCCGTGCGCCGCGGACTTCGGAAATCATCCGCTACCTCATGGACCAGCACGGCCTTTCCCGCGCGGATATGGTCCCGATTCTGGGCACCGCGAGCCGCGTGAGCGAAGTCCTGCGCGGAAAAAAGGGGCTGAGCATAACGATGGTTCAGCGCCTGCGCGCCCGCTTCGCCGTTCCCGCCGACCTTCTTCTACCGCCGGCAAGGAAGGTGTCGCGCCGGCGCCCTGCCAAACGGGCGGCGGCGTAAGGCGGCTTGCGGTCTGACCGGCCGTTCGACAACGCCCACCGATTGCGACTACAATCGACGCGTTAGCCCTGATCCGCACGGAGATACGCATGGCCTTTGCCGACACCGCCGTCCAATCGCACGTTCACTATCGCGGTTTGCGCGACTGGCTCGACAAGGTGCAGGGCATGGGCGAGCTGCTCTGCGTCAACGGCGCCGACTGGAACGTCGAGATGGGCAGCATCACCCAGATGCTGACCGAGAAATCGAACGGCACCGCGCCGGCCATCCTGTTCGACGAAATCCCGGGCTACGCGAAAGGCTTCCGCACCCTCTACGGCCACTTCTCCTCGATCAAGCGCGTGGCGCTGACCCTCGGCCTGCCGCTCCAGCACGACCGCAAGGTCGATATCGTGCAGCGCTATCACCAGCGCATGCAGAACATGAAGACGCTACCCCCGCGCTTCGTAAAAGATGGCCCGGTGCTGCAGAACGTGCTCGAGGGCGACAAGGTCGACGTCTTGAAGTTCCCGGTGCCGCTGCACCACGAGAAGGACAAGGCCCGCTATATCGGCACCGCTTGCTGCGTCATGACGCAGGACCCCGACTCCGGATGGTTCAATCTCGGCGCCTATCGTTCGCAGGTCTATGACCGCAACACCGTCGGCTGCCAGATCACCGAGGGCAAGCACGGCCGCATTCACCGCGACAAGAATTTCGAGCGCGGCAAGCCGATGAAGGTCGCGATCGTGTGCGGCCAGGACCCGCTGTTGTTCATGCTGGCGTCGTCGCCGCTGCCGGAGATCAGCGAACTGGACATTGCCGGCGGCCTGCGCGGCGAGCCGATCGACGTGATCAAGGGCCCCTACACCGGCTTCCCGATCCCGGCCGACGCCGAGATCGTGCTCGAAGGCGAGACCGTGCCCAGCCAGGTGCGGCAGGAAGGACCGTTCGGCGAATGGATGGGCTACTACTCCGACGACACGCAGCCGCGTCCTTATGTGAACGTCAAGACGATCCTCTATCGCAACGATCCGATCCTCTGCTGCGCGCCGCAGCACAAGCCGGTCGACGAGACCGGGCTGCTCAAGGGCGTCGCCGGCGCCGCGCAGATCTGGAGCGCGCTCGAAGCGTCGGGCGTGCCGGAGATCCTCGGCGTGTGGAATCACGAAGCCGGCCCCGCGACGCGCTTCACCGTCGTCCAGATCAGGCAGCGCTATCCCGGCCACGCCCGGCAGGCGCTGCACATCGCCGCCGCCTGCCAGGGCGGCGCCTATGCCGGCAAGTGGACCGTCGTGGTCGACGAGGACATCGACGCCGGCGAGCTCGACCAGGTGCTGTGGGCGATGTGCACGCGGTTCGATCCCAACGTCGACATCGACCTCATCCAGAAGGCCTGGGCGTCGAAGCGCGATCCGCTGTTCCTGCCCGGCAACTTCAACAACCGCATCCTGATCGACGCCTGCATCCCCTACGACATGAAGCTGAAGGGTACATTCCCGACCGTGGTCGATGTCAGCGACGACCTGCGCGGCAAGCTGCGCGCCAAGTTCCCGCACATCTTCCCGCCGATGTGATTATCCGATGCACAATCTCTCTCGGCCTCATGGTGAGGAGCGCACAACGTGCGCGTCTCGAACCATAGGCCGCCCGGCTCGGGCCGCCCTATCCTTCGAGACGGCGCTGACGCGCCTCCCAGGATGAGGGCGGATTGAGATCGCGAACAGGGAGAAAATTAATGCCACGTGTCGTCCTTGCCACCCTCCTAGCCGTGCTCGCCCTTCCCGCGCACGCGCAAAGCGTCGCGGACTTCTACAAAGGCAAATCGGTCACCCTGGCGATCGGTTTCCCGGTCGGAGGCGGCTACGACCTCTATGCGCGCACGCTTGCGCGACACATGGGCAAGCACATTCCGGGCAATCCCGCGATCGTGCCGCAGAACATGCCGGGCGCCGGAGGTTTGCGGGTCGCGCAGTTCCTGTTCACCACGGCGCCGAAGGACGGGCTGGCGTTCGGCACCTTCACGCGCATGGCCGGCATCGCCCCGCTGCTCGATCCCAGCCTGAAATACGACAGTGCGAAGTTCACCTGGCTTGGCGCCATCACCGACGCCGTCAGCGTGTGCACCACCTGGCACGCGTCGCCGGTGAAAACCTGGAAGGATTTTATCGAGAAGCCGGTCTCGTTCGGCGGGACGGGCGTGAACAACGAGACCGATATCTTCGCCAACGTGTACAAGAACGTCTTCAACGCCAATCTCAAGCTTGCGTCCGGCTATCAGGGCACGGCCGGCATCATGCTGGCCATGGAGCGCGGCGAGCTCGACGGCGTCTGCGGCATCGACTGGACCACGCTCAAGGCCCAGCGCCCGCATTGGATCAAGCAAAAGCAGATCAACGTCCTCGCCCAGACCGCGTTCCGGAAGGACCCCGACCTGCCGCACGTGCCGCTGATCATGGAGCTGACCAAGGACCCCGAGAAGCTCCAAATCCTGAAACTGTTCGTGTCGTCGCACGAGCTGGCGCGCCCGTTCGCCGCGCCGCCCGGCCTGCCGGCCGACCGCGCCGAAGCATTGATCGCCGCCTTCAATGCGACGATGAAGGATCCTGAATTCCTGGCGGAAACCGCCAAGCACCAGATGGAAGTCGCGCCGGTCAGCGGCAAGAAGCTCGCCGAAATGCTGGCTGAAATCTACACCACACCCGAGGACATCATCGCGAAGGCCAGGATCGCGATGACGCGTTGAGGTTTCCAGGATGCGTTACCTGCCAACTGTCCTGACGCGCTCCGTCGTGGTGGGATTGCTTGCCTGCTCCTCGGCGCACGCCCAGAGCGTCGAAGAATTCTACACCGGCAAGACCATCAACCTCGCGATCGGCTTCACGCCCGGCGGCGGTTACGATCTCTACGGACGGCTGGTGGCGCGTCACCTCGGCAAACATATCCCCGGCAAGCCCGCGATCGTCGCGCAGAATATGCCCGGCGCCGGCAGCATGCGCGCCGCGCAGCATCTTTATTCGATCGCGCCAAAGGACGGCACCGCGCTCGCGACCTTCGGCCGCCAGATGGGGATCACGCCGCTGCTCAACCCGGCCGCGCAATACGACGGCACCAAATTCACCTGGCTCGGCAGCGTCACCAACGAGGTCTCGACCTGCGTCACCTGGAACACGTCGGCGGTGAAGGATTGGGCCGGACTCTTGAAAAATCCCGTGACCTTCGCCGGCGACGGCCCCGGCGCCGACCCAGATGTGTTCGCGAACCTCTACAACAACGTGTTCAACACCAAGATCAAGATCATCTCCGGCTATCGCGGCACCAATCCGATGATCCTCGCGATGGAGCGCGGCGAGGTCGATGGCTTCTGCGGCCTGTCGTGGAGCACCGTGAAGTCGCGCCACATGGACTGGTTCAAGAACAAGACCATGAACGTGCTGGTGCAGGCGGCGCTGCAAAAGGAAGCCGACATTCCGGACGTTCCGCTCGCGCTCGACCTCGCCAAGACCGAACAGCAGCGGCAGGTACTCAAGGTATTTCTCTACGGGCAGGAGATGGCGCGGCCATTCGCGGCACCGCCCGGCATCCCCGCCGATCGCAGAGCGGCGCTGGTCGCTGCTTTTGAGAAAATGCTCAAGGACCCGGAATTTCTCGGCGAGATCAAGAAGCTCAACCTCGACCTCAATCCGATCAGCGCGTCCGCCATCGACGGGATGCTGAAGGAGCTCTACGCCACGCCTAAGGATGTACTTGAACGGGCGGCGCAGGCGGCAACCAAGTGACCGGGCTCAAGCACCCCATGAACAACAAGAGACATGCGATGAACTTCCGCCTCCCTGCCCTCGCTGCGATAAGCATTCTGGTCGGCCTCACGCCGGCGCACGCGCAAAGCGTCGAGGAATTCTACCGCGGCAAGAGCATCACGCTCGCCATCGGCTTCACGCCGGGCGGCGGCTACGATCTCTATGCGCGCCATCTCGCCCGCTACATGGGCAAGCACATCCCAGGCAACCCCACGATCGTGCCGCAGAACATGGCCGGCGCCGGCTCGCTGCGCGCCGCGAATTTCATCTATTCCGCGGCGCCCAAGGACGGCACCGCCTTCGGCACCTTCGCGCGCACCACCGGGCTCAATCCGCTGCTCGAAAGCGGCGCGACGTTCGACGGCACCAAGTTCACCTGGCTCGGCAGCGTCACCAACGACATCTCGCTGTGCGTGACCTGGCACACCTCCAAGGCCAACAATTGGGAGAACTTCCTGAAGGTCCCGACCGCCTTGGGTGGACAGGCGCCGAGCTCGGAACCCGATATCTTCGCCAATCTCTACAAGAACGTGTTCGGGGCGCCGGTCAAGCTCGTCGCGGGCTATCCCGGAACCAACGAAATCACGCTGGCGATGGAGCGCGGCGAGGTCGACGGCCTGTGCGGCCTGTCGTGGAGCACGATCCAGACCCGCCACCTCGCGTGGCTGAAGGAGAAGAAGATCAATCTCCTGGTGCAGGCGTCGTTCAAGAAAGACCCCGAGATCGGCAACGTACCGCTGGTCATGGAGCTGACCAAGGACACCGAGAAGCTGCAGATCCTGAAGCTCATCCTCGCGGCGCAGGAAATGGCGCGCCCGTTCGCGGCGCCGCCGGGCATCCCGCGCGACCGCGCCGCCGCGCTGAGGGCCGCGTTCAACGCCACCATGAAGGACCCGGAGTATCTCGCCGACGCCAGGAAATCGCGCATCGACGTCAATCCTGTGACCGGGGCGGAGATCGACAAGCTACTGGCCGAGCTCTATGCCACGCCCAAGGACGTGATCACGAAGGCCAGCCAGGCGATCTCGAGGTAGAGGTTGGTGGCAAGACCTAGTAAACCGCTCATCCACGCGTCATTGCAAGCGTAGCGAAGCAATCCAGAACCATAGTCAAGAATTGGATTGCTTCGTCGCTTCGCTCCTCGCAATGACGAACGATGACGGATCGTTCGGAGAAAGCTGATATGACTTCGCTGATCGGGGCTCGCGTCAACCGGGTCGAGGACCCGCCGCTGCTGCGCGGCGAGCGCCGCTTCATCGACGATATCGTGGTGCCGGACACGCTGCACGCCGGCTTCGTTCGCAGTCCGCATCCGCACGCTGCGATCCGCGGCGTCGTGAAGGACGCTGCCCTCGCACTGCCCGGCGTGCACGCCGTTCTCACCCTCGACGACGTCGCCCCTGTCATGGCCAAGCGGCGGATGATGCGGCACTCGAATTCCGGCACACCGCTCGACCGCATGTGGTGCTTCGCGCTTGCCGACGGCGAGGTGTCCTATGTGGGTGAGCCGGTCGCGATCGTGATCGCCGACAGCCGCTACATCGCCGAGGACGCCGCCGCACTGGTCGACGTCGACTACGACCTCCTGCCCGCCGTGTCGGATTGCCGCAAGGCGGTGGCGCCCGGCGCACCGGCGGTGCGACGGGAACTCAACTCCAACACGGTCGCGACCTACAAGGTGAATTTCGGCGATCCCGACGCCGCCTTCGCCAAGGCCGCGCATGTGTTCCATACCGACCTCTGGCAGCACCGCGGCGCCGGCCATCCGATCGAGGGGCGCGGCATCCTCGCCGAATTCCACCGCGGCACCGAAGGCATCACCGCCTGGGCCTCGACCCAGAAGGCGAACGACCTGTTCCAGACCATCACCTCGCTGTTCGACATCGACGAGTCGAAGCTGCGGGTGATCACGCCCGAGATCGGCGGCGGCTTCGGCCCGAAACTCTGCATCTATTCGGAAGACATCGCCGTGGTGGCGGCGTCGAAACTGCTGCGGCGCTCGATAAAATGGATCGAAGACCGCCGCGAGCACTTCACCAATGCCGCGCAGGAACGCGACCAGTACTGGTCGATCGATATCGCCGTGAGCGAGGATGCCAAGGTGCTCGGCATCCGCGGCAACTTGGTGCACGACGTCGGCGCCTTCGCGCTGCAGGACGTCAACATCCCGTTCAATTCCGCCTCGATGATGAGTGGGCCCTACATCGTGCCCTCGCTGCACATGGACGTCGTCGTCGCCGCCACCAACAAGACGCCGGTCTCATCGATCCGTGGCGCCGGCTATCCGCAGGCCGCCTTCTCGATGGAGCGGATGATGGACCGCATCGCGCGCGAGCTGAAGCTCGACCGCGCCGAGGTGCGGCGGCGCAACCTGATCCCCAAGGAGAAGATGCCCTATACCAAGCCGCTGAAGGCGCGCTCGGGCGCCGCCATGCAATACGACAGCGGCGACTATCCGGCCTCGCAGGCGGCGGTGCTCGAAGCCGCGCGCTGGGACGATTTCCCGAAGCGGCAGGCGGAGGCGCGCGCCCAGGGCCGCTATATCGGCATCGGGCTCGCGCACGGCATCAAGGGCACCGGCCGCGGACCGTTCGAATCCGGCATCGTTCGCGTGTCGAACACCGGCAAGGTCACGGTGTTCACCGGCGCCGCCAATCTCGGGCAGGGTTTGCGCACGGTGCTGGCGCAGATCGCCGCCAGCGAGCTGGGCCTGCGTTCGGAAGACATCACCGTGGTGCCGGGCGACACGTCGGGCGCCGCGCTCGGGCTTGGCGCGTTTGCCAGCCGGCAGATGGTGACGGCCGGCAACTCGGTGCTGCTCGCCTCGCGTCAGGTGGCGGAGAAGGCGAAGAAGCTCGCCAGCCATATTCTTGAAGCCGCCGAGCACGATCTCGAATTGAAGGATGGCGAGGTGCGCGTGGTCGGCGCGCCGCAGCTCTCCGTGAAATTCGCCGAGCTCTCGCGCATCCTCAAGGGCGCGCCGGGTTACGGCTTCCCGCCCGGCGTCGAACCTGGGCTCGACGCCAATGTGAACTGGCGCACCGACGCGCTGGCCTACGCCAATACCTGCCACGCCGTCGAGGTCGAGGTCGACGTCGAGACCGGGGCCGTACGCATTCTCAACTACGTCGCGTTGCAGGACTCCGGCGTGCTGATCAACCCGATGCTCGTCGAAGGCCAGCTCCAGGGCGGTATCGCCCACGGCATCGGCAATGCGCTCTACGAGTGGATGGGCTACGACGACGCGGCGCAGCCGGTGACCACCACCTTCGCGGATTACCTCCTGCCGACCGCGACCGAAATCCCGACCATGACGGCGATCTTCCAGGAGACGCCCTCGCCGCTCAATCCGCTCGGCTGCAAGGGCGCCGGCGAGGTTTCGACCATCCCGACCGCCGCCGCGATCATCAATGCGATCGAGGATGCGCTACAGCCGTTCGACGTACGCATCTCGCAGACCCCGCTGCCGCCGCAGAAGATCGTCGAGCTGATCCATGGCGGCGGGAACGGCCGCGCCGGTCATTGAGTTAGGCGATTGTTCCGCTCGTCCCCGCGAAAGCGGGGACTCAGAATCGAAGAAGAAAGACTGGATTCCCGCTTGCGCGGGAATGAGCGGAGGCTGAAGCTGTTGCTTCAGTTGAACTGAATGCTAGCATCCACGGTGCGCAGTTGAACGATCGCATCGTCACCGTCTTTGGCGGCACCGGCTTCCTCGGCCGGCACGTGACCCGTAGCCTGCGCGCCAGCGACTTCACGGTCCGCGTCGCTTCCCGCCATGTGAACAAGCCAACGCAGGGCGACCGCAAGATCCAGCCGATCCGCGCCGATATCCGAGACCCGATCGCTGTCGAAGCCGCGCTGGTCAACGCCTGGGGCGTCGTCAACGCGGTCAGCCTCTATGTCGAGCACGGCTCGGACACCTTCCACACCATTCACGTCAACGCGGCACGTACCATTGCGCAGGCCGCGCGCGAGGCGGGCGCTGAGCGGCTGGTTCAGGTCTCCGGCATCGGCGCCGACATCGCCTCGCCGTCGCTCTATGTGCGCAAGCGCGCCGAAGGCGAGCAGGCCGTGCGCGCGGCGTTCCCCGGGGCCATGATCGCGCGTCCGGCGGTGATGTTCGGCCCCGATGGCGGCTTCGTCACCACGGTTCTCGATCTCATGCGCAAGCTTCCGGTCTATCCGCTGTTCGGCCGCGGCCAGATGCGGCTGCAGCCGGTTTCGGTCGACGATGTCGCTGACGCGATCGCGCGCATCCTCACGCGGCCGGAGCGCGAGCCCACGCTCTATGAGTTCGGCGGGCCCGATGTCTTCACCTATGAGGATTTCCTGCGCACCGTCGCGCACGAAGCCGGCTTGCGGCCATTGTTCGTGCCGTTCCCGTTTGCCGGATGGCATCTCCTGGCGCGCGTGGCGGAAATCCTCCCGCGGCCGCCGGTGACGCGCAACCAGGTCGAGTTGATGGAGGTCGACACGGTCGCCTCGCCCTCGTTGCCGGGGCTGCGGGAATTGGGCATCACGCCGAAACCGGTCAAGGATACGGTCCGTGACCTCGCGCCTGTGGGTGGCTAGTATCCCCGCATGCCGCAGCTCGATGCCGTCCTCGAAACCGCGCTCTATGTCGACGATCTCGACCGTGCCGTTCGGTTCTACCGCGACGTCCTCGAATTGAAGCCGCTCTATCAGGACAGCCGGCTCACGGCGTTCTCGGTCGGCGACCGCAACGTGCTGCTGCTGTTCCCGCGGGGCGGATCGCTTGACACCGTGCATATGCCGGGCGGCACCATCCCGCCGCATGACGGATCAGGACCGCTGCACATCGCCTTCGCCATCGCCAAGGACGAGCTGCCGAAGTGGGAACAGCGCCTCGGCGCCAGCAACATCGCCATCGAAGGCCGGACCACCTGGAAGCGCGGCGGCGAGAGCATCTACTTTCGCGATCCGGACGGACATCTGCTCGAGCTCGCGACCCCGGGACTGTGGGCCATCTACTGATGATCAGAAATCTTATCCTTCCCTCACAGCGCCAGATGCCGGTGCTCGGTCAGGGCACATGGAACATGGGCGAGAAACATTCAGAGTTCAAAGCCGAGGTCGCGGCGCTCAAGCTCGGGCTCGATCTCGGCGTGACGCTGATCGACACCGCCGAGATGTATGGCGAAGGCGGCGCCGAGAAGGTCGTGGCCGAGGCCATCGCCGGCCGGCGCGACGAAGTCTGCCTGGTGAGCAAGGTCCTCCCGCACAACGCCTCGCGTCGCGGTACCATCGCGGCCTGCGAACGCAGCCTGAAGCGGCTCAAGACCGAGCATCTCGACGTCTATCTCCTGCACTGGCGCGGCGGCGTTCCGCTCGGGGAGACGCTCGAAGCCTTTACCGAGCTGAAACAGGACGGAAAAATTCTCGACTATGGCGTCAGCAATTTCGATGTCGACGACATGGAAGCGGCTGCGGCGCTGGCCGGCGGCGAAGCCGTCGCCACCAACCAGGTGCTCTACAATCTCGTCAACCGCGGCGTCGAATGGGACCTGCTGCCCTGGTGTAACAACCGGAGCCAGCGTATCCCTGTCATGGCCTATTCGCCGTTCGTGAGCGCGCCACCGGCGCTGACGCGCCTGCTCGGCAATGCCACGCTCATGACCGTCGCGCAGCGCCACGACGCGACGCCGGCGCAGATCGCGCTTACCTGGCTCCTGCACCAACCGGGCGTGGTGGCGATCCCGAAGGCGGTGCAGCCGGCGCATATCCGCGCCAACCGCGCCGCCCATGACCTCCGCCTCACGCCGGACGATCTCAAGGACCTCGACCGCGCCTTTCCGCCGCCACGCAAGAAGGTGCCGCTGGCCATGCTCTAGCGTCATGCCGTGAGGCTTGCGCCGCGGACGCGCGTCTTGCATGACCATGCCGATGTCTTTGCCGCCCTCCCCGTCGTCGCGCTCCTGCGTCATCGTCCCACTGATTGTCGGCTGTGCCCAGTTCATGCACCAGTTCGACGGCACCATGATCACGACGGCGCTGCCGGTGATGGCGGTGTCGCTGAACGAGGACCCGCTCAGGCTCAACCTCGCGATCACCAGCTACCTGCTGGCGCTGGCGGTGTTCGTACCGATCAGCGGCTGGATGGCCGACCGTTACGGCACCCGGCGGGTGTTCCTCGCCGCCATCGCGGTGTTCACCGCGAGCTCGGTTATGTGCGGCCTGTCGGACACGCTCGCCGAGATCGTGATCTGGCGCACGGCGCAGGGTATCGGCGGCGCCATGATGACACCGGTCGGTCGCGTCATCGTGGTCAAGAGCGTGCCGCGGCTCGAGATCGTCCGCGCCATGAATTACGTCACCATCCCGGCGGTGCTGGCCCCGCTGATCGGCCCGTCGGTCGGCGGCTTCATGGTCACCTATTTCTCCTGGCCGTGGACCTTCTTCCTCAACCTGCCGATCGGGATCGCAGGATTGATCCTGGTCTACGTCTATGTTCCCGATATCCGGGAAGACAATGTCGCGCCGCTCGACCTGCGCGGCTTCGTCCTGACCGGCCTCGCACTCGCAGGCCTGGTACTCGGCTTCGCCGCGCTCGGCCGCGGCGCGCTGCCGACGCAGGTGATCATCGCATCGATCAGCATCGGTGCGATCTGCGCCGCGCTCTATCTCGCGCATGCGCAACGCAAATCCGATCCGATCATCGACCTCACGCTGCTGCGCAACCGTACCTTCGCCGCATCGATCTTCGGCGGCGGGCTGTTCTACGTCGGCACCACCGCGCAAGTGTTCCTGATGGCGCTGCTGCTGCAGGTCGGCTTCGGCTTTTCCGCCCTGCATGCGGGGCTGACGCTGCTCGCGGGCGCGATCGGCTCGACCGTGATGCGCTTCACGCTGCGGCCGATGCTGAATTTCCTTGGTTTCCGCTGGATGCTGATCTGGAACGGGCTCCTGACCGGCGCCTGCCTCGCCGCGTGCGGCCTCTTCACCGTCCATACGCCGCTGATCGTGATGCTCGCGGTGCTGTTCGTCGCCGGATTTTCGCGCTCGTCACAATTCAACACCATCCAGTCGCTTGGCTATGCGGAAATCCCATCGTCAATCATGGCGCGCGCGACCAGTTTCTCCTCGATGATGCAACAGCTCATGCAAAGCATCGGCGTCGGCCTCACGGCGCTGGCGGTTCACGTCAGCACGGTGGTGCACGGACACGGCGACGTCATCCACGCCAGCGACGTGTCGTACGGCTTCTTCGTCATCGGCCTGCTTTCGGCGCTGTCCGTCTTCATCTTCTACCGCTTGCCGGCGACCGCTGGATCGGAGCTGACCGGGCGTTAATGTTCCTTCGGCTTCTGCAGCGCCATGATCGCGGTGGAGACCATGAGGCTCGCGCCGATGATCACGAAAATGCCGGCGGCGCCGGTCGCGGCGGCGACCAGGCTGACGGAGAGTGGGATCACCAGCTGCCCGGCACGGTTGCCCATGATGCGTAGCGAATTCGCGGTGCCGCGCGTTTCCGGCGTTGCGAGGTTGAGCAGCGCCGCGATCGTCGCGGTTATGGCGATGCCGAGCGCGAAACCCGCAACCGCGACCACCACCAGCATCACCGGGATCGGCAGCGGCAACGCGACTGCCGCATAGGAGATCGCGCTGGCGAGCGCGCTGGTCATCATCAGCCGCCAGTGCCCCATCAGCGCATGAAGCCGCGCGAACAGGAAGCGTGACAGCACCGACGACACTGCGCGGGCCGCCAGCAGCCAGCCGACCACCTCCACCGCCATGTTGCGCTCGGCGCCGAGGAACGGCAGGTAGACCACGATCAGATCCTGCGCGGAGACGACCGTCACCCCGACGAACAGGATCACGCGGATGCCCGGCAGGCGCAGGATATCGCGCAGCGGCATCGGGTCGGATTTCTCGACCTTCGGCTTGCGCGGACCGCCGGGCCGCAGCAGCAGCGACGCCGCGAACATCACGAACGATCCGAGGAAGCTGGCCATGAACAGCCACGCTGTCGGCGGCAGGCTGGCGTCGCCGCCGACGTAGCCGACGATATAGGGCCCAAGCCCCTGCCCGATCGCGTTGGCGACCATGTAGTTGCCGATGTTGCGTTCGAGCGCGCCGGGGGTCGGGTCGGTGGTGCACAGGATCTGCTGGCTGATCACCAGCATCAGGTGACCGAGGCCGAGCAGCGCCGTGAAGATCAGGAGCCCGGGGAGCGACGGCCACAGCACAAAGCCGCCGCAGGACACGCACAACAACCCGGCGCCGATCACTGCGGTCTTCGTTTCGTTGCCCTCGTCGATGTAGCGGCCGACCTTGACCGCCAGCAGCAGCGGCAGGACGGCGATCGCCGTCGTGATCACGCCCAGCCACACCACCGAAAGGCCCAACTCGACCGCGCGATAGCTCGTAGTCACGCGCACGATGGTAACCACCGTCTGCTCGAGCACCGCGGTGGTCATCAGCGGGACGAGAAAGCCGTAGTTCATCGGCGGGCGAGCGAACCGGAATGTCCGGTGCGGAATCGAGGCGGGGACGTACGCTGCATGGGACAGCTATACTTCGTCCGTTCGCCGATGTCGTGCAACCCTCCCATGCAAAAGCGGATTTCCCCATGACTGCCACCCCGCCGGACGATGACGCCGCCAAGACCCTCCAGGACGCGCTTTACGTGCGCTTCGGCGAGCGGCTGCCGGTCGACGAAAGCCTGAGCGGGCTTGCCGAACTCGCCGCCATCGCCGCCCATCGCACCCACCGGCGCTACCTGCCGAAGCCGGTGGCGCCGGACCTCCTGCGGCTTCTGTGCGCCTGCGCGCTGTCGGCGCCCTCGAAGAGCGATCTCCAGCAGAGCGACATCCTGGAAGTGAGGGATGCATCGATCCGCCATGCGATCGCCGAGAAAATTCCCGACAACCCCTGGATCGGAGCTGCGCCGGTATTCCTCGTATTCCTCGCCAACGGCCGGCGTCAGCCGTTCATCTCGAATCTGCGCGGCAAGCCGTTCCCCAACGATCATCTCGACCTGTTCTTCAACGCGGTGTCGAACTGCTCGATCACGCTCGCGACGTTCATCCGCGCCGCCGAAGCCGTCGGGCTCGGCTGCTGCCCGATCAGCGCGATCCGCGACCATTGCGCATTCGTGAGCGAGCTGTTGCGGTTGCCGGAGCGCGTGGTGCCGATCGCCGGCATGTGCGTCGGCTGGCCGTCGGAGCGCGGCTACATCTCGCCGCGGCTCGGCCTGGACGCCACCGTGCTTGTCGATCGCTACGGCGAGCGCGATCTCGCCGCCGACATCGACGCGTATGATCGCCGCCGCAATGAAGGGCGGCCGCCGTGGAAGCAGCGTAACCCGGAGCGTTGGGGGGAAGCCGCGTTCTACGGCTGGTCGGAAGACAAGGCGCGCCAATACGCCGAACCGCTACGCGCGGACTTCGGCGCCTTCGTGCGCATGAAGGGCTTTAGCCTGGATTGAATACCCACCGTTATCGGCGTGGCTGAACCAAAGTTCGCTTCAAAGGTTGAGACAGCGACGGGAACCCTTTGGAGTGAGAACAATGACCGACGACAGGATGGCCGGCACCGCGAAGAACCTCGGCGGCCAGATGCAGGAGGGATTTGGACGTGCGACCGGCGACCTCGGGCATGAGGTTAAGGGCAAGGTGCGGCAGGTCGAAGGCTCGGCGCAGGACCTCTATGGTCAGGCCAAGGATGCGCTCGCTGATGCGGCACGGATGGCCCAGGACGGCGCGGTCGAAGCCCGCGATGTCGTTCGTGAGATCATCGAAGAACGGCCCTATACCGTGGCGATCGCCGCGCTGGCGGTCGGCTTCATGATCGGCCGCATGGGCCGCCACGACTAGGCGATCGGACAGGCAAAAAAGAGCGGCACACCGACGGTGTGCCGCTCTCGCGATTCGCCGGTTAGTCGATGATCTGGATCACTTTCCGGCTGGAAGGATCAACCAGCACCACGCGATCATTCCAGTGCACGTAGCGATAGCGCCTCACCGAGGGTCCCCATGTCTCCGGGACCGGGGCCAGTTCAACATCCGCGGGGAGCGCGATGCCGACCCGCACTTCGCCCGGAAGCCTGGCAACGGGGACCCGCTCCCGCACCACGTATTCACGGATCGTGGTCCGCTGATCGGGGCTCAACTCGATAACAGCTTGTGCAAACGACGGGGCAGTCCCTAGCAGGGAAACCAGCGCTACCGTCACCAACAGACTTCGCTTCATTTGACACTCCTCCTCTGAAGACAGGGCCCAACGTCACCGCGCCGTGGATGGTTCCGGAGTTCCTGGGTTCCCGGGCTATTGACTTCATGTTCACATTTTGTTCTCATTCCGCCCACAGCCTCGCCGGGCGTCGCGCGGGCGTCGGTTGTTTCCTCGCGGACGGCCGGAATGGAAACGTCAGCCACCGTCCTTCATGCGGACCTCGATGCCTTCTACGCATCGGTCGAGCAGTTGTTCGACCCGTCGCTGCGCGGCAAGCCGATCGCGGTCGGCGGCGGCGTTGTGCTTGCCGCTTCGTACGAAGCAAAAGCGTTCGGGGTCAGCGGCGGCATGTCGGGCCGGAAGGCGCGCGAGCTTTGTCCGCAACTGTTGTTTGTCGGCGGTCACTTCGAGGCGTACCAGCGGCTGGGGGACGCCGCCATCAACGTGCTCAACGACTTCACGCCGCTGGTCGAGCGCATCTCCATCGACGAAGCCTTTGCCGACGTCGCGGGATGCACGCATCTGTTCGGCTCGCCGGCGGACATCGCCCGGAAGATCCGCCGGCGCGTGCGGACCGAGATCGGCCTGCCGATCTCGATCGGCGTGGCGCGCACCAAGCACCTCGCCAAGATCGCCTCGCAGGTCGCCAAGCCGGACGGATTGGTGGTGGTCGAGCCCGCCACCGAGCTCGCATTCCTGCATGACCTGCCGGTCGAGTTGATGTGGGGCGTCGGCCCGGTCACGCGCGCGAAGTTTTCCGAGATCGGGATCAAGACCATCGGCCAGCTTGCGCAGATACCGGGCTGGTCGCTGGAGCGCATCGTCGGCCGCGCCATCGGAGAGAAGCTCGCAGCGCTGGCCTGGAATCGCGATCCCCGGGAAATCGAGACGCGCCGCCGGTCGCACTCGGCCGGCGCCCAGTCCGCGTTCGGCAAGAAGCGCGCCGAGGCGCAAGTGTACCGGCCGGTGCTGCGCCACCTCGCCGACCGCGTCGCGACGCGGCTGCGGGCAAAATCGCGGCCGGGCCGCACGGTAACGGTCCGCGTCCGCTTCGCCGATCTGCGCGCGGTGACCCGCTCGATCACGCTCGACGCGCCGATTTCCGCGACCACCAGTCTTGCCGAAATCGCCGAAGAGCTCGTGCGCGCGGCATTGGCGGATCATCCACGCGAGAAGCTGATCTCGCTGCTGGCCGTCTCCGTGTCGCACCTCGAGAACCATTGGGATTTGCAGCTTGAGCTGCCGCTCGAACTTGAAGACGAGCAGCGCCGGCCCGGCACCCGACGCGGACGGGCGCGCTGGATCGCCGATCGCGCCGTCGACAAGATTCGCGAACGGTTCGGATGGGAAGCGGTCGGGTACGGGGCGGCGATGGGCCTTGCCCATCCGGTGCCCGACGCCTTTCGCGAATTGGCTGAGAAGGACTTATAGCGGTGAAGATTTCGAGGACAATATGAGCGAGATTCGAAGAAGATTTCTCGAATGGTTTCGAGACAGCGGTGCGATCTTCTTGCAGTGGCTGGAAGACGCCTTTAGGAAAGTCGCAAACCTCCAATTTCACGAACTGACGGCCGACGAGATCGCCTTCTTTGCGGCTTGCGCTGTCATTGTCGTGCTGGCAGTCCTGAAGCTGGCCAGAAAGCCCGCGCCGCAAAAATAGGGGCTGCTCGACGCGAGGGGTGCTTGGTAGCGGGGGAGGGATTTGAACCCCCGACCTCCGGATTATGATTCCGCTGCTCTAACCAACTGAGCTACCCCGCCACTGGCACCCGGCCGGGAAAAACGCCTCGAAGCTATAAAGAGTTAACGGCGTCAACGCGAGCGCCGCGATATAGAAACCGCCGGTCCGGGAGTCAAGCAAAGCGACCTACCCGGCGACGGCATCCGCCATCTGCGGCCGTTTCGCTGTCGTCAGCCGCTCGAAGCGGATTAGCGAGAAGTGCCCGAGCGGCGGCATCGAGCGGCGCTCGATCACGCGCACGCAGCCGTTGCGGGCGGCCCATTGTTCGAGCCGGGCCCAGGGGAATTCCGGCTGCCAGCCGAGCTTGCGCGCGACCGGCGCGAACGAGCGCTCGAAGTCGCGCCGCAGGCCGCGCTCGGCACCGAGATGATTGACCAGGATGATCTCGCCGCCCGGCCGCGTGACGCGCGCGAACTCGTCGAGCGTCCCTTCCGGATCTGGCACCGTGGTGATGACGTATTGCGCGACCACCGCGTCGAACGCGCCGTCCGGGAAACCGAGCCGGGTGCCGTCCATCACCGCGAGCGCTTCGACGTGCTTGAGCTGGTGCTCCTTCACGCGCGCCTGCGCCTTGCGCAGCATCGGCTCCGAGTAATCGACGCCAACGATTCGGTTCCTGCTGGAATAATCCTTGAGCGAAATGCCGGTGCCGACCCCGACGTCGAGGATGCGCCCGCCGACACGTTCGGCCGCGGCGATCGAATCCTTGCGCCCCTGCGAAAGGGCGGGGCCAAAGACGAGGTCGTAGATCGGAGCAAAGCGCGCCCATTGCGCATAGGCCTTCGCCACCGAGTGGTTGCTGAGCTCACCCGTCATCGACACGTCATGCTACTCCCTTACAAGCCGGTGGCCGGATTTCCGCCCGCATGGTTCCACCCCGTTGGACCTGGCATCGTAACAAACGACGCCGGGTAATGTGGCGTTGTCATAAAATATTTTTTGGTTCTCGTTTCTGGACAGGCCGGTAGCCGGCTAGGCCGGGCTGGACCCCGCGGATATCGCCGCCAGGGGCCGGGTCCTGGCCGGATCGGCCACATTCTGGATGAATCCGCCCCCCAGCACCCGCGACTGGCCGTCCGGCGCGTCATAGATAACGCAGGCCTGCCCGGGCGACACCCCGTCCTCGCCGCCGGCCAGTTCGACCTCGATCGCTGCGGCGGAACGGCGGAGCCAGGCCGGCTGCGGCGGGCGGGTCGAGCGGACCTTCACGAATACCTCGCGGCCATCGGCCAGCGCTTGGTCGATCGTCCCGTCGCCGATCCAGTTGACCTCGCGGAGCTGCATACGGCTCCGCCGCAACGCCTCACGCGGTCCGACGATCACGCGCCGGGTCGGTGCATCAAGCTGCACCACATAGAGCGGATGGCCGGCGGCAACGCCGAGGCCGCGGCGCTGGCCGACGGTGAAATGAATGATGCCGTCGTGCCGCCCGATCACCCGGCCGGCAAGGTCGACGATGTCACCGGGATCGGCGGCACCCGGCCGCAGGCGCTCGACAATGTCGGTGTAGCGGCCGGTCGGCACGAAGCAGATGTCCTGACTGTCGTGCTTGTCGGCGACCTGCAAACCGAAGCGCCGCGCCAATTCGCGCGTCTCCGGCTTGGTCATGTCGCCGAGCGGAAAGCGCAGGAAATCAAGCTGCTCCCCGGTGATCGCGAACAGGAAGTAGCTCTGGTCGCGCTCGGCGTCGCGTGCGCGATAAAGCGCGCGGCCGCCGTCCGGCAGCGGCCGGCTCGCGACATAGTGCCCGGTCGCGAGCACGCGGGCGCCGAGATCGCGCGCGGTCGAGAGCAGGTCCTTGAACTTGATCGACATGTTGCAGTGGACGCACGGCACCGGCGTCTCGCCCGCGACATAGCTCGCGGCGAACGGATCGATCACCGTCTCCTTGAAGCGGCTTTCGTAGTCGAGCACGTAGTGCGGGATGCCGATGCGGCTCGCGACCGCGCGGGCGTCGTGGATGTCCTGGCCGGCGCAGCAGGCGCCCTTGCGGTGGGTCGCTTCGCCATGGTCGTAGAGCTGGAGCGTGACGCCGACCACGTCATAGCCCTCGGCCTTCAACAGCGCCGCCGTCACGGACGAATCGACCCCGCCCGACATCGCGACGACCACGCGGGTGTCTTCGGGCCGCCCCTGCAGGTCGAGCGAATTCCGCATCATGCGCCGCGGCCGCGCCGCGCTCCTTCAAAAATTACCGGCCACATGGGCCATCTTGGGCGCACTTATAATATAGGCACGCCCGCACGCCATCGCATCGTCGATGCCGCCCGGCAGTTCTTGCCGCCGGCCAGCAGGTCGTGCCGCCCCCCGCCCGCCATCCGGCCGGGATCGCTTATCACAAGCCATTGAAATTTTGGCAATTTTTCGAATCCACGGGCATGGCCCGCCGATTGCACCGCTGGTCGGGACCGATTCCGCGTCGAGAGGTGAGCCCGTGCCGCAGGTAGCGTCCAAGGCGAGCGTTCTGAAGTCCCAACACCCTGGCCTGAGCCAGCGCGAGCGCACGCCGGAAGCCAGGGACACCACGTCCCCATTCTCGATCCTGCTGGCGGAGGCCGGCAGCAACGATCCCGCGCCGCCCCGGCAGCCCTCCCCGCGCGTCGGCGGCGGCTCGATAACCCAGCGCAGCGACGGCCAGCGCGATGCGACACAGCGCAATGACGCCATCCCGCGCCCGGAGCAGACTGAAACGGAGAGCGCCGCCGATGCACCGGAGGCTTGCACGTCGGAGGCGACGGCAACGGAGCAGCCCGAAGACGCCACGGCGCCATTCGAGCTCGCCGTCGCGGCACAACTAACCGCAACGCCTGCGCTGCCGGAGCAACCGGGCGAGACCACCACCGATGAACCGGCCGCCGACGATGCCGTCGTCACGGTCGACGCTGCGCTTGCGGCGGTGGTTGAGGCCCCCGTCGCGCCCGCCCAGCCGGTCATCCCGGACACGGGGACACTCCCGCGCGCGGCCCCCGTCGTTGTTCCACCGGCCGCACCCGCGCCGGCTGATAACGGCACGCCGGCGCCGGAAATTGCCGCATCGTTCGGCGCCGCCGCGCCGGCCCGGGCCGAGGGCGCAGCCGGCGCCGCTGCGCCCGCAGCCGACATCCCGCCGGCACCGCGGCCAACCGATCAATCGGCGCAACAAGCGGCTGCGAATGCACCGGCGCCGGCATTGCCGGACCCGAAGCAGGCCCGGCCCGCTGCCGATACGTCCGTCGCGGACGAGACCGCCAACCCGTCGCAGACGACGTCGCTCGAATCGGCGGTGCCGGCGGCAACGGCGCCGGAGCAGCAGGCGGGAACCAAATCCGAGCCGCCCAAGCCGGCGCACGCCGGGACGCATTCGCACGCCTCGGGCCGGCAGAATACGCCGGACGGTCCCGAGCGCCCGCAGACCACCGGCAGCACGGTGAGCGACTTCGTGCAGGCGACGCACCCGACACCGGACTCGAGCCACGTGGCGCATCTGCAAAGCGGGCGCGAGTTCGGTCAGTCGGTCGCCGCGACCGCGCAAGCCGCGCATGCGGCCAACGCCTCCAACCCCCTGGTATCTGCGCCGATCCCGCTCGAGAGCCTCGCGGTCGAGATCGCGACCCGCGCGCAGGGCGGCAGCAGCCGCTTCGAGATCCGCCTCGATCCGCCCGAGCTCGGCCGCATCGACGTGCGTCTCGACATCGATCGCAGCGGCAACGTCACCTCGCGGCTGGTGGTCGAGAAGGCGGAGACGCTCGACGTGCTCCGCCGCGACGCCCACCAGCTCGAGCGGGCGCTGCAGGATGCCGGCCTCAAGACCTCCGACAACTCGCTGCAATTTTCGCTTCGCGACCAATCCTTCACCGGCCGCAACGACCAAGGTGGCTCCAACAATCAACGCCTGCTGATCGCCGATCCCGAGTTGCCGGCGGCCGAAGGCGCAACGGCGGCCTACGGCCTGTCGATGCGCGGCAACGGCGGCATCGACATCCGCGTCTAGAGCATGATCCCGAAAAGTGGAAACCGGTTTTCGGACCAGATCATGCTCAAACGCAAATAAGGCCCCGAGGAATCCGACATGACGACGGTCATCCCCAACACCGGCTCGAACGTCCAGGCCACGATCAATAATGCGGTCAAGAGCGCGACCGACAGCAACTCGCTGACCAACAATTTCCAGACGTTCCTGACGCTGCTCACCACGCAGCTCAAGAACCAGAACCCGCTCGACCCGCTCGACACCAATCAGTTCACCCAGCAACTGGTGCAGTTCGCGCAGGTCGAGCAGCAGATCAAACAGAACTCGCAGCTCGAGACCCTGATCTCGATCGAGAAGTCGGCGCAGGCCACAACCGCCCTCGCCTATGTCGGCGCGACGGTCGCGATCGACGGACAGACTGCCGCTCTGAAGAACGGCTTGGCCACGTGGAGCTTCAACGTGCCGAAGCCGGTGACCGGCCAGGTGACGATCCGCAACGCCACCGGACAGACCGTCTATACCGGCAGCTTCTCGATGAACGCGGGCATGCAGAATTTCCAGTGGGACGGCCGCGACGCCCAGGGCGTGAAGTGGCCGGACGGCAATTACACCATCTCAGTCACCGGCAAGGACACCGCCGGGCAGACCGTGGCGATCCCGACCGAGATCGAAGGCATCGTCGACTCGGTCGACCTCACCAAGACGCCGCCGGAGCTCAGGGTCGGCGGCCAGGCCTTCACGCTCGACAAGATCAAGCGCGTGGTCCGCCCGAGTACATAAGCCTACTGCTTCGGCCATGCGCCGGAAGGCATGCGCGGCGGCGCAGGTGCGGCCGATTACAAGCGGATAGCGCCTCCCGGACCTCCGCCGCCGATCCCGGCAGCGGTCAAACCCGTTACCGAAAGGTAAGCCGCGGTGGAAGAGAGGTAACGCGCTCGGGCGCGATCCGGTTCCACGCTCCCACCGGCCGATTCCGCCGTAGCAAACGTGCGGCAACATTTTCCCAATTGATCCGATGGGCTTAGGCAAATTTTAAGCGGCAGCATGTAATTTCCGTGGCGAGTTGGTCAGTCGAGTGCGTGTGAGTGATTCATGACTGAGCCCCTGCGACCAAGGGCCAAGTATGTCATCGGGCCGGACGGCAGCCCTCTGACAATCGCCGATTTGCCCGCACCTGGCACCAAACGCTGGGTGATTCGGCGCAAGGCCGAAGTTGTCGCTGCCGTGCGTGGTGGTCTCCTCTCGCTCGAGGAAGCCTGCAGCCGCTACACGCTGACTGTCGAAGAATTCCTCTCCTGGCAATATTCCATCGATCAGCACGGGCTTGCCGGTCTGCGCACGACGCGCATCCAGCAGTATCGCCAGTAACCTCCGCGAAACACTTCTTACCAAATTCCTGACAACGCCCGTCCTGGTGACGGGTGTTGTCGCGTTCCGGGTCAGGTCGGACGGAACTTTTTCCGCCGGCTGTCGATTGAGGTGCGGGGTGCGCACCTAGCCGGAGCCAAAACGCATGCAACGCGTCCTCAAGCGATTCGGACTTGCGATAGCGGCACCGCTGATCGGCGCCCTTTTGGTGTGCACGCCGGGCTACGCCCAGGCACCGACGGTCCCAGGCGCTACCCGGACCGTCAACCTGACGATCGAGCAGCGCCATGTAATCCGGGAACTGGTCAAGGAGCTGAAGGTCGAGGCCGGCAAGGACGACCTCAAGGTCGCGGCCGGCGACGAAATCCCCGGCAAGGTCTCGCTGCAGCCGGTCCCGCCGCTGATCGGCCAGAAGGTACCGTCGATCAAGTCGCACCGCCTCTATGTCACCCAGAGCCGGATTCTGATCGTCGACCCCCAGGACCAGAAGGTGGTCGAGGTGATCGAATAGCCACACCGACGCTCCTTCCGACCTCTTTCTTGATCCGGCAACCGGTTCGTTAACCCGGCGGTAACCATGAACCGGGCAATTCTTGCCGGGTAGGTCATTACCGGGGTCGGGGCCCGTGAACGGACTGGTCGAGTTCTTGAAATCACTGGGGGCAGCCCGGATCGCGGCCATGGTCGCGGTGGCGGTCACGCTCATCGGATTTTTCGCCTTCGTGATCCTGCGGATGTCGGGGCCGCAGATGACGATGCTGTTTTCCGACCTGTCACTGGAAGACTCCGCGGCCATCATCAAAGACCTGGAGCGGCAGGCCATCCCGTACGAGTTGCGCAACGACAACAGTATGATCATGGTGCCGCGCGAGCGGGTGGCCCGGCTGCGCATGAAGCTCGCGGAAGGCGGCCTGCCCAAGGGTGGCGGCGTCGGCTACGAGATCTTCGACCGCTCCGACACGCTGGGCGCCACGAGCTTCGTCCAGAACGTCAATCACCTGCGCGCCCTCGAAGGCGAGCTCGCCCGCACCATTCGCGCGATCGAGCGCATCCAAACGGCCCGCGTGCACCTGGTGCTGCCGGAGCGGCAGCTGTTCTCGCGCGACCGGCCCGAGCCGTCCGCGTCGATCGTGCTCCGCGTCCGCGGCATGCTCGAACCGCAGCAGGTGCGCGCGATTCGCCATCTCGTCGCATCGGCCGTGAACGGGCTGAAGCCCGAGCGCGTCTCGGTGATCGACGAGATGGGCCGGCTCTTGGCCGACGGCGCCCGCAGCGACAATGCGATGGGCCTGACCGCCGACGAGCGCCAGATTGCCTATGAGCGGCGGCTGCGCGAGCAGGTCGAGACGATCGTGACCTCGGTGGTCGGCCCGGGCCGCGCCCGCGTGCAGCTCACCGCCGATTTCGACTTCAACCGCGTGACGCAGACCTCCGAGCGGTTCGATCCGGAAGGCCGCGTGCTGCGCTCGAGCCAGACCCGCGAGGAATCCACCGCCAGCGGCAACGGCCAGGACGGCCAGGTCAGCGTCGGCAACGAGCTGCCCGGCGGTCAGCGCGGCCAGGAAAATCAGCAGCAGGCGCGCGAGCAGGCGCGCAAGACCGAAGAAATCGTGAACTACGAGATCTCACGCTCGACCAAGACCGAGGTGACCGAAGGCGGGCGCGTCAACCGCATCTCGGTGGCGGTGCTGGTCGACGGCAACTATAGCCGCGGCGCCAACGGCGAGGCGGCCTATCAGCCGCGTGACAAGGAAGAGCTCGATCGCATCTCCGCGCTGGTGCGCACCGCGATCGGCTTCGACCAGCGCCGCGGCGATCAGGTCGAGGTCGTCAACCTGCGCTTCGCCGAAGCCGCCGCGACGCCGATCGCCGAGCCGTCCGGCTGGCTGTCGTTCCTGGCGTTCACCAAGGCCGACCTGATGCACTGGGTCGAGCTCCTGGTGATGGCGCTGCTGGCCCTGGTGGTGCTGTTCACGGTGGTGCGGCCGCTGGTGCGCCGCGTGCTCGCGCCGGAGCCCGGACGGGCCCAGCAGGCCGCGATCGCCGCCGCCATCGCCGGCGGCGACGTGACGACCGCGATCGCCGCCGGCGCGAAGCCGGAGGAGATCAAGGTGGTCCCGAACCAGACCGCCAAGATGATCGATATCGCGCAGGTGCAGGGCCAGGTCCATGCCCAGTCGGTGCAGCGCGTCGGCGAGCTGGTCGACCGCAACCCGACCGAGACCGTCTCCATCATCCGCACCTGGCTCCACGAAAGCGCAGCCTGATAAGCCCCCATGGCCGCAGACACAGATCAAGCAAAGCGTGACATCGAGAGCGTGATGGCGTCGCTGGCCGGCCGCGCGACCGGTCGGCCGGCCCGCAAGCTGACCGGACCTGAGCGTGCGGCGGTGCTGATGCTGGCGCTCGGCGAGCAGCATGGCGGCAAGATCTGGGGCATGCTCGACGACGACGAACTGCGCGAGCTCTCGGTGGTGATGTCGACCCTCGGCACCATCGAGGCGGAATCGGTCGAGAACCTGCTGCTCGAATTCGTCGGCCGCATGTCGGCGTCGGGCGCCCTGATGGGCAACTACGACGCCACCGAGCGGCTGCTGCAACAGTTCCTGCCGCCCGAGCGGGTCGGCGGCATCATGGACGAGATCCGCGGCCCGGCGGGCCGCAACATGTGGGAGAAGCTCTCCAACGTCCAGGAGGAGGTGCTCGCCAACTACCTCAAGAACGAATACCCGCAGACCGTGGCGGTGGTGCTCGGAAAGATCAAGCCGGAGCACGCCGCGCGCGTGCTCGGCATCCTGCCGGAGGAGCTCGCGCTCGACGTCATCAACCGCATGCTGAAGATGGAAGCGGTGCAGAAGGAGGTGCTGGAGCGGGTCGAGAGCACGCTGCGCACCGAATTCATGTCGAACCTCTCGCAGACGAGACGCCGCGACGCCCACGAGGTGATGGCGGAGATCTTCAACAATTTCGACCGCCAGACCGAAACGCGCTTCATGACCGCGCTCGAGGACGAGAACCGCGAGGCCGCCGAGCGAATCAAGACCCTGATGTTCACGTTCGACGACCTGACCAGGCTCGATTCCGGCTCGGCGCAGACCATGATGCGCAACATCGACAAGGACAAGCTCGCCATCGCGCTCAAGGGCGCCAACGAGACGGTGCGCCAGTTCTTCATGAGCAACATGTCGACCCGCGCCGCCAAGATGCTGGCCGACGACATGCAGGCGATGGGGCCGGTGCGCCTGCGCGACGTCGACGAGGCGCAGTCGCAACTCGTCAATCTCGCGAAGGACCTCGCCGCCAAGGGCGAGATCATGATTTCGAAGAGCCGTGGCGACGAAGAGCTGATCTACTGAGGCACATCGATGAGAGCAGCGCCCGCCAAATTCCTGTTCGAGAACGACTTCGCCCCGGGCGGCGGCGAGAAGAAGTCGCAGATTACGCTCGACGACCATGCCGCGAGGCTCAAGGCCGCGGAGGCCGCCGCGTTCGCGCGCGGCTTCGAGCAGGGTGCCGCCGAAGCCGAGAAGCGATCGCTCGCCATGATCGATCGCATCGCGACGGCCATGGGTACGCTCGACAAGCAGATCGAGGCGGTGGCGGCGAAAATCGAGACCGAGGCGGTCGAGGTGGCGGTCGCGGTCGCCAGGAAGCTCGCGCCCGAGCTGGTGGCAACCGAGCCGTTCGCGGAAATCGCGGCGCTCGCCGTCGACTGTTTCCGCAACCTGGTCAAATGCCCGCACGTGGTGGTGCGGGTGAACGACGCGCTGCACGAGACCGCGCGCGAGAAGCTCGACGAGATCGTGCGCCGCTGCAGCCCCGACACCAAGCTGGTGCTGCTGGCGGAGCCGGACATCGCCCCCGGCGACTGTCGGATCGAATGGGCCGACGGCGGGATCGACCGCGACACCGCCGCGATAGGCGCGGCGATCGACGAGGCGGTGACGCGCTACATCAATGCACGGCGCAGCGCCGCAGGCGCGCCGGCGCCGACCGTAAGGTGGAGGTAAGCGATGAGCGACAACGACGGCAAAGTGCCGCTGCCCGACCTGGAGGCCAGCCCCATGCCGCCGCTGGATCCGGCGGCGATGGCGGCGCAATCGTCCGAGCCGGGCCACAGCGCCGCCGATCTCGAGGCGGTGTTCGACGTGCCGGTCAAGGTTTCGGCGGTGCTCGGGCGCGCGCGCATGGAGGTCTCCGACCTGCTGAAGCTCGGCCCCGGCACGGTGCTCGAGCTCGACCGCAAGGTCGGCGAAGCGATCGACCTCTACGTCAACGACCGCCTGGTCGCCCGCGGCGAGGTGGTGCTGGTCGAAGACAAGCTCGGCGTGACCATGACGGAAATCATCAAGGCGGAACGGAATTGATGCGCGTGCGCGCGGACGGCGCGCCCGCGAACTGAAAGGATAGAGCCATGCGTCTCCTGATCGTCGGGACCCTGAAGGGCCAGCTCACCACAGCGACCAAGATCGCCATGGATCGCGGCGCCAGCGTCACCCACGCGAGCGACATCGACCAGGCGCTCAACGTGCTGCGCTCCGGGCGCGGCGCCGATCTCATGATGGTCGACGTCGCCCTCGACATCCGCGAGCTGGTGCTTCGGCTGGAGGCCGAGCGCATCTCGGTGCCGATCATCGCCTGCGGCGTCAACACCGACGCCCGCGCCGCGGTCGCCGCCATCCATGCCGGCGCCAAGGAGTACATCCCGCTGCCGCCCGATCCGGAGCTGATCGCCGCGGTGCTGGCGGCGGTCACCGACGACACCCGCGAGCTGATCTACCGCGACGAGATCATGGCGCATGTGGTCAAGCTCGCGCAGCAGATCGCGCCGTCCGACGCCTCGGTGCTGATCACCGGCGAGTCCGGCACCGGCAAGGAGGTGCTGGCGCGCTATGTCCATAGCCGCTCGAACCGCGCCAAGGCGCCGTTCATCTCGGTCAATTGCGCGGCGATCCCGGAGAGCCTCCTGGAGTCGGAACTGTTCGGCCACGAGAAAGGCGCCTTCACCGGCGCGGTGGCGCGCCGCATCGGCAAGTTCGAGGAGGCGACCGGCGGCACGCTGCTGCTCGACGAGATTTCCGAGATGGACGTGCGGCTGCAGGCCAAGCTCCTGCGCGCGATCCAGGAGCGGGTCATCGACCGCGTCGGCGGCACCAAGCCGGTGCCGGTCGACATCCGCATCATCGCCACGTCAAACCGCAACCTGGTCGAGGCGGTGCGCGCCGGCACGTTCCGCGAGGACCTGCTGTTCCGGCTCAACGTCGTGAACCTGAAGATCGCGCCGCTGCGCGAGCGCCCGGCCGACATCCTCGAGCTGGCACAGCACTTCATCAAGAAATACGCCGAAGCGAACGGCGTTCCGGCACGGCCGCTGTCGGCCGAAGCGCGGCGCGCGCTGGTGCTCAACCGCTGGCCCGGCAACGTGCGCGAGCTGGAGAACACGCTGCACCGCGCCGTGCTGCTTGCGACCGGCGACGAGATCGGCATCGACGGCATCGTGACGCCGGACGGCACGCGGCTCGACCAGGCCAGGAACCCGACCGTCGCGCATGCGACGCTCGCGGCCGAAACCGTGACGCGGGCGCTGGTCGGCCGCACCGTCGCCGACGTCGAGCGCGATCTCATCCTCGAAACGCTCAAGCACTGCCTCGGCAACCGCACGCATGCGGCGAACATCCTCGGCATCTCGATCCGTACGCTGCGCAACAAGCTCAACGAATATGCCGACAACGGCGTGCCGATCCCGCCACCCAACGGCGGCGGCGAGATTCGCGGCGCGGCGTAGGCATGCGCACGCATCTCGCTCTCGCATCGTCATCCTGAGGCGGCCGCGAAGCGGCCCTCGAAGGATGCACGGCCCGGCTGTTGCGACATCGCGGCCGTCGTAATCGTGAGGACTAGGCGGCGTCTTCCGGAGGATAGAACAGAGCATCTCTTTCGGCGATCTTTAGGCGTCCGACGTTTTCGTTCGGCAGATATTCGACATAGACGCCGCGGATACTTCCGTCATCGAGCAAGGCGAATGCAACGACCGGCGTTGCAAAACGAATGTCTCGTTCCTCTCGTCTGACGATGCTCATTTTGGCTGGCGCGGGAACAAGTTGAATGATTTTATGCCGCTGATTTGACATTCAGAATCCCTATGGGTCATCTCAATCGGAACAGTTTTTTGATCTCGCGCTTTATGTCCTTTCTGCCAATACAAATCGGACACCGTGAATAGTACTTCTTGGAGGCTGGCGTAATTCTAGAATAGCTAGGATACCATTTATGAGTCATCATGCATTCGAAACGAGGAACATCTCTCTTTCTTTCAAAGCCATAAACATCGACTCTCGTTGCTTTGCCGAACCAATGCTTTTCAAAATGGCCGGTCGGTCTACCCTTGCCGTTCAACGTCGGCCAGCATAGAGGCAGCCAGATCGGCCCCAAAACACGTACACACAGTTTTTCGTTTCAATGTGCTGGTCATACCAAGTTTTGAAGTTCCTTTTCTTGGCTGATCTACCATGCCCCTTGTTTCTTAGATGCCACTGCTTTTTGTGATTGGCCTGCACCCGGTTCCGAAGACACCGAGTTAGGTGTTTTGATGGAGCTGGAGGTGGGTCATGGAGAGACGAA
>JAIESR010000017.1 GCA_019745775.1 Xanthobacteraceae bacterium
GGCCCGAAACTATCTAGCGTCCGTCTGCCTTGCAGCCGCCCTCGTTTGGTGGATTTAATGAGTCCGGACCCTAATATAAGCTTACGCCGCCTTGCGCTTCGCCTCGATCAGCTTGCGGTTGATCAGGCATTCGGCGATCTGGATCGCGTTGAGCGCCGCGCCCTTGCGCAGGTTGTCGGAGACGACCCACATCGAGAGCCCGTTCTCGACCGTCGCGTCCTCGCGGATGCGGCTGATATAGGTCGCGTCCTCGCCGACGCATTCATACGGCGTGACGTAGCCGCCCGCCTCGCGCTTGTCGATCACCAGGCAGCCCGGCGCGCTGCGCAGGATAGAACGCGCCTCGTCGGCGGTGATCGGCTCGGCGAACTCGATGTTGACGGCTTCCGAGTGGCCGATGAACACCGGCACGCGCACGCAGGTGGCGGTGAGCTTGATCTTGGGGTCGAGGATCTTCTTGGTCTCGGCCACCATCTTCCACTCTTCCTTGGTGTAGCCGTCCTCCATGAAGACGTCGATGTGCGGAATGAGATTGAACGCGATCCGCTTCGGAAACTTCTTCGGCTCGACCTCGTCGATCTGGAACACCGCCTTGGTCTGCGAGAACAGCTCGTCCATCGCCTCCTTGCCGGCGCCCGACACCGACTGATAGGTCGCGACCACCACGCGGGTGATCCTGGCCTTGTCGTGCAGCGGCTTGAGCGCGACCACGAGCTGCGCGGTCGAGCAGTTCGGATTGGCGACGATGCCCTTCTTGCGGAAGCCCGCGAGCGCGTCGGCGTTCACCTCCGGCACCACCAGCGGCACGTCGGAGTCGTAGCGCCAGCACGACGAGTTATCGATCACCACCGCGCCGGCGGCCGCAAACTTCGGCGACCATTCCTTCGAGACTTCGGAGCCGGCCGACATCAGGCAGATGTCGATGTCCTTGAGGTCGCAATGCTCGAGCGCCTTCACCTTCAGCGTCCGGTCGCCGAACGAAACCTCCGTGCCCTGGCTCCTGCGCGAAGCGAGCGGCACGACCTCGTCGGCGGGGAACTCCCGCTCGGCCAGGATCTCGAGCATTTCGCGGCCCACATTGCCCGTGGCGCCCACGACGGCGACCTTGTAACCCATTGTTAACTCTCCGAAACGATTTCCCCCGCCGCGCGGCGACGCGACAACCGGGAGGGAGCGCTTCTAGGCGAGAATCCGCCCCAATACAACGGTTTCGGGGTGATTCGGGTGGGTAGCGCGTTACAACGTTTGGCGGATGAGCTCACGGCGGTGCTGGGCGGCCTCATCGGCTATGTCGCCGTGCTGGCGGCGCTCGGCGTGGGGATCGCCTACCTCCTGGAGATCGACGGCGTCAGCGCCGAGCCGGGCGCGCCGGCGATCCAGGCCGCGGTGGAGCGGCCCTATGTGATCAACGACGAGCGGATGGAACGGTCGGAGCTGCGGCGGACGGTGGCGACGAAGTAGATATCAATCCGCCTCATCCTGAGGGCGCTCCGCAGGAGCGCGTCTCGAAGGATGCGGCGGCCACAGCAGGGCGGCCTATGGTTCGAGACGCGTTGCTTCGCAACGCTCCTTACCATGAGGCCGATAGAGACCGAGCGCAAATCACCGCCCGCCGAACGGATTCTTCCAGCCGCCGGGCGCGGTCCGCGGCGGGAATGCCGTTTCCAGATAATCGAGCACGGTCTTGCGCAGGTCGCCGTCGATCGGCGGCATGCCGTGCTTCTGGGTCATCCAGTCGAGCGTATCGCCCCACTGCTGCCGGGTCTGACCCTGCTGCGCGACGATCTTGAAGCCATGACAGGCGATGCAGGCGTAGAACGTCTGCTCGCGGCCGGCGCCCTCCGGATAGTCCTCCTGACGCTCCTCGGCCGGCGCGAACGTCTGCGCCACCGCAGGCGATGCGGCGAGGAGAGCGGCGGCAAGCGCAATGGATACTGCGAATCGCATGATGACTTCTCGGTTCGTCATGCCCGGCCTTGTGCCGGGCATCCACGTCTCCCCTTGTAGCAAGCAAACAAGACGTGGATGGCCGGGACAAGCCCGGCCATGACGGCGTTCGGCACTACCCGATCAGCACCGCGATGCGGTGCATCGGATTGGCGCCATAGCCCTGCGGGTTCCAGTTGCCGGCAATGTGCGGCTGCATGGTGCCGCGCTGATCGGTCGCCCGCGTCCAGATCTCGTAATAGCCCTCGCTCGGGACGCGCACGGTCGCGGTCCAGCGCTGCCAGTCGTAGCGGTTCCTCGGCGGCCGCAACTGCGCCTGTCGCCAGGTCGCGCCGAAATCGATCGACACATCGACCCGCCGCACCGAGAGGTCGCCGGCCCAGGCCGCGCCGCGCAGATTGATCTCGCGCACATCGCCGGCCAGCTTGGTGCCATTCGACGGGCTGGTGATGATCGAGCGCACTGGCATCGATTCGAGATCGCGGAAGTTCGCGTCGTCGGGCTTGCTGCCCGGGATCATCGGCTTGATGGTGACGCGATACGACGTGCCGCCCATGCCGGGGCCGTCGTGCACCTTGTCACGCACCCAGATGCGGGTGAGCCACTTCGACGAGACCGAGCCCGGCCAGCCCGCAACGATGAGCCGCACCGGACCGCCGTGGATGGTCGACAGCGGCTCGCCGTTCATCGCCCAGACGATCAGGTTGTTCTGGTCGAGCGCCTTCTTGATCGGCACGCCGCGCGACAGCGCGGGGCGGTTCGGATCGGCGAGGCTGCCGTCGATGCCGTAGTGGCCGGTGAATACGGCGGAGGTCTTCACGCCCGCGGCGCGCAGCACGTCGGCGAGACGCACGCCGGTCCATTCCGCGCAGCCGACGCCGCCGTTGGTCCACTGGTTGCCGCGCGCGGTCGGCGTGAAGAACGAGCGGCCGTTGCCGCCGCATTCGAGCACCAGGCGACGCGTCACCGGCCGGAATTTCTTCTTGAGTTCGCCGAGCGCGATCTCGAGTTTCTGGTTCACCTCGCCGTCGATGGTGATTTTCCAGCTATCGGGGTCCTTCGCCGGGTCGGGCGTGTTGGCGTTGTTACGGATGAAGAATTTATTGGTCGGCGTGGTATCGTCGTCGAGCAGGCTCTCGGGCGTCTCGGCCACCAGCGGTCGATCGCCGAGCAGCACGAGCCCCTCATGCTTGCCGGGGAATTTCAGGTATTGCGGCCCCTTCGACGGCGCCGGTTTCTCCTGCGCGAGCGCCGCCGGGATCAGCCCGCCGGGCATGTTCGCAGCAAACGGGATCGCGCCGCCGACCGCGGCGCCCATGGCGGCCAGCCCGGTGCCGCCCAGAAATCCGCGCCGATTGACGTCCACCTTTCGACCGAACGCGAGCGCATCGGCCCGCTCCGGATCGTCCTGGTAAAGCTCGTCGATTGATCGTTCGTTCCCGGCCATGGTGTGACTCCGCGTGGAATTTGCTTCTTGTTCTGTGATTTAAAGGGAAATTCATGCCATTGACAGACATTGTGGTAAAATGACGCCTGCGACTTAGGAACAACACTTGGTGACCGTGTGTTGCCCGTGTGCCGCAGTATCCGGCGGCAAAACCGGGTACAGTGGGGAACTGGGAATCGGGGTGAGCCATATGAATACGAAGATTTGGACTGCGCTGTTTTGTGCCGCGGCTTTCGCGCTCTCGGCCGTCGCGGTGACGCCGGCGGACGCGCAGGCGCAGCCCAAGGCGCAGAAGCGCGTCGCCGCCAAGAAATACGGCCCGGTCCCGATCAGCATGGCGCCGCCGCCGCGCGCGCGCGTCACCGTGACCCGGCGCACCTTCCTCGACGCCGGCACCCACGTGATCCCGGGCGACCGCAAATTCACCGACTACGCCCTTCCGCCCACCTACTATCCGGCCGGCGTGGCCGACAACCGCGGCGGGATGTACATCAGCCAAAGCGCATTGCCGGGACCATTCACGCTGCCGGGCCGCGACAATCCCTGGCCCTGGAATCCCTGCGTCGGCTGCTGATCCGCGCAGCGTTGAATTTTCACAGCGTCGAATATTCCTTGCGGGACTGACGCCTCACTCGGCCTTGATGTTGGCCTCGCGCGCAATCTCGACCCAGTTGCGATACTCGGTCGTGATCTGCTTGTGAAACGCGTCGGCGCGGCCGCCGGCGACCGTGACGCCGAGCTGCTTGAAGCGCTCGACGGTCGCGGGATCACGGATCGCCTTGTTCACCTCCGCGTTCAAGCGGTCGACGATCGGCTTCGGCGTTCCGCCGGTGGTCAGGATGCCGACCCACTGGATCGCCTCGAAGCCGGGATAGCCGGACTCCGCCACCGTCGGGATGTCGGGGAACTGCGGATCGCGCTCGAGCCCGCCGGCCGCGAGCACGCGCACCGTGCCGGCCTTCATATGCGGCAGCGACGCCAGCGGCGAGATCACCGCGAAATGGGTGTCGCCCGCGATCAGCGACTGCACGGCTGGCGCGCCGCCGCGGAACGGAACGTGCTGCAAGGTGATGCCGGCACGGCGGCTGAACAGCGCGGTGACGAGATGATTGTGCCCGGCGGCGCCGGGGCTCGAGTAGTTGTACTTGTCGGGCTCCTGCTTCGCGAGCGCGACGAATTCCTGCAACGTCTGTGCCGGCACCTTCGAATTCACCACGAAGAAGAACGGGTTCTTTGAGACGAGCGCGATCGCGGCCAGATCCTTCTCGATGTTGTAGGGCACCTTCGGATTGGTCGCGGGCACCACCGCGTGCGACGACGCCACCACCAGCAGCGAATGGCCGTCGGGCGCGGCCTTGGCGACCGCGTCGGTGCCGACGATGCCGCTCGCGGCCGGGCGGTTGTCGACGATCACGGTCTGGCCGAGCGCCTTCTCCAGATGCGGCTGGAGCAAGCGCGCTGTGGTGTCGTTGAGCCCGCCGGGCGCGAACGGCACGATTATCCGGACCGTCTGGCTCGGGTAGGTTTGCGCGCGCGCCGGTTGAACCGCGATCACGGTCGCCAACACGAGCGCGATGCCGGCCGATGCGATCCGCAGCGAATTCATCCGTGCGCTCCAATGCTGTGCGCGATCAATCATTGAGCTTGATGTTCGCTTCACGCGCGATCTCGCGCCACTGATCGATCTCGCGCGAGATCAGCGCCTGGAATTCCTCCGGCGTGCTGCCGTTCGGCGAAACGCCCTGCTTGTCGAGCACCGCGACCACATCCGGCAGATGGATGATCCGGTTGATCTCCTTGTTGAGGCGATCGATCACCGGCCGGGGCGTACCCGCGGTGGCGAAGACACCGACCCACTGGATCGCAACGAGCCCCTCGAACCCCTGTTCGGCGGTGGTGGAGAGGTTGGGAAGCCGCGGATGCCGCTTGCGATCGCCGGTGGCGATCGGGCGGATTTTTCCCGACTCGATATGAGGGAAGATGATGTTCGGCGCGAGCATCGTGAAATGCGTCTCGCCTGACAACATCGCCTGCGTCGCCGGCGCCCCGCCGCGATAGGGAATGTGCTGCAGCTTGATGCCGGTGCGGCGCATGAGCAATTCGACCGTCAGCTGCGTCTGGCTGCCGACCCCGGGCGACGCGTAGTTGTATTTGCCGGGCTCCTTCTTCGCGAGCGCCACGAATTCGGCGAGCGTGTTCGCCGGCACGCTCGGATGCACGAAGAAGAACATCGCATTGGTGTTGACCAGTGACACCGGCGCGAAATCCTTCTCGGAATTGTACGGCAGCTTCGGATTGAGCGCGGGCTGCACCGTGTGCGACGACGCCACCAGCAACAGCGTGTGGCCGTCCGGGTTTGCGCGCGCCACCGCTTCGGTCCCGACCTGGCCGGCGGCGGCGGGGCGGTTGTCGACGATCACGGTCTGTCCGAGCGCCTTCTCCAGATGCGGGGCCAGGAGCCGGCCCATCACGTCGTTCGAGCCGCCGGCCGGGAACGGCACGATCAGCCGGACGGTCTGGGTGGGGTAGGTCTGCGCACCGGTTTGCGCCTGGGCGCCGAAGCTGGCGACCGCCAGCAGCAATGCAATTGCCGAAGGCCAGCCCAGACCCCCGCGCAATGAAATCCCACCCGGCATGTCCAAATTCTCCTCGCTAAAACGGACAACCGGCTTACCCTATACGGCGCGCCTATCCGGCCGAAAAGGCCGCCACGCGCGCTGAATGCCGCAGCCGGCCAGGGAGCCGGCGCGGAACCTAAGAACTTGAAGAAACTGTCGGTTCCGCCAGGAACCGGACAAATAATGCTGTGTTTAAAAAAGCGAATGTCGGAAAGCCGACATCGATCACCAGGGTGGACGACCAAGGAGGTAGCGGGATGACTCCGTCCGAGCACTTCATGCAGCATGCAGCCGAATGCAAGTTCATGGCCTCGCTCGCGCGCGACCCCGAGAGCAAGAAAACCTGGATGGGAATGGCGGAGCGGTGGCACCGCTGCGCCGAGCTGGCCAAGGAGCAAAGCGCGTACCAGGCGAAGCAGGCGCGCCACCGCAAGCAAGTCAAGAGCTGGTCGCACTGAGGGTGCGACCGGCCGCTCGCTACGCCGCGGCCAGCTTCTCCACCTCGGCGATGATCGCATCGCCCATTTCCTTGGTACCGACGAGCTTGCAGCCGTCCGACTTGATATCGGCGGTGCGCAGGCCCTTGTCGAGCGTGGCGGCGATCGCCTTGTCGATCAGGTCGGCTTCCTTGCCGCGATCGAACGAGTAGCGCAGCGCCATCGCAAACGAGGCGATCATTGCGATCGGGTTGGCGACGCCCTTGCCGGCGATATCGGGCGCCGAGCCGTGCACCGGCTCGTACATCGCCTTGCGCTTCCCGGTCTTCGGATCCATCTCGCCGAGCGACGCCGACGGCAGCATGCCGAGCGATCCCGTCAGCATCGCCGCGACGTCGGACAGCATGTCGCCGAACAGGTTGTCGGTGACGATCACGTCGAACTGCTTCGGCCAGCGCACCAGCTGCATGCCGCCGGCGTCGGCGAGCTGATGCTCGAGTTCGACGTCCTTGAACTCGCGCGCGTGCACCTGCTGGACGACTTCGTTCCAGAGCACGCCGGTCTTCATGACGTTGCGCTTCTCCATCGACGTCACCTTGTTGCGGCGCTTGCGCGCAAGTTCAAACGCAACACGCGTGATGCGCTCGATCTCGTAGGTGTCGTAGACCTGCGTATCGACGGCGCGCTTCTGGCCGTTGCCGAGATCGGTGATGGTCTTGGGCTCGCCGAAATAGACGCCGCCGGTGAGCTCGCGCAAAATGACGATATCGAGGCCGTCGACCACGTCGCGCTTGAGGCTCGAGGCGTCGGCCAGCGCCGGATAGCAGATCGCCGGGCGGATATTGGCGAACAGCGCGAGGTCTTTGCGCAGCCGCAGCAGCCCCGCCTCCGGCCTCACGTCATAGGGCACCTTGTCCCACTTCGGCCCGCCGACCGCGCCGAAGATCACCGCGTCGCAGGCCATGGCCTTGGCCATGGTGGCGTCGTCGATCGCCTTGCCATGGGCGTCGTAGGCGCAGCCGCCGACCAGCCCCTCCTCGTATTCGAACGTGCCCATGCCGTGGCCGTTCATCCAGGCGATCAGCTTCTTTACCTCGGCCATGACCTCGGGGCCGATGCCGTCGCCGGCGAGCAGGAGCAGCTTGTGGGTGGGCATACGCAAACCTCGCGATTTTGCAGGTCGTGACTTTGCAGCTCGTCATGGGCGGCATGACGCGGTGGGGAGCGCGGATTGCTATCGGGCGCATGCACGATTGGCAACCGCACCGGCACGTTTGCTCCCACAAGGCTTGCGCCGCGGCAGGAGAGGCACTAACTAGTCAGATATCTAGTCCGTATGGAGACGGTCATGAAAACTTGGCCCGTGCAGGACGCGAAGGCTCGGTTTAGCGAGCTGCTGGAGACCTGTCTGCGCGAAGGGCCGCAACTCGTCACGAAGCGCGGCGAGAAAGCGGCAGTGCTCGTGCCGGCCGAGGAATGGGAGAATTTGAATCGCGCGCGAAAGCCCACGCTGAAGGAGCTACTGCTGGCCGACAGCCCGCGTGGTGACCTCAACATCCCGCCTCGCGGCAGATTGCGTCGACGCCGACCACCAACCTTTTAGGCCGATGTATCTCATCGATACCAATATCGTCTCCGAGACGCGCAGAGTCCGGCCTCACGCGGGCGTGATGGCGTTCCTCCGCGAGGCCGGCGATCGCAATCTCTACATTTCCGCTGTCACGCTTGGCGAGATACAGACCGGCATAGAGATCACACGCGAACAGGACCCAGCAAAGGCAGCAGAGATTGAAGCCTGGGCCGACCAGATTGCAGCCGTTTGGAATATCCTGCCGATGGACGCGGCAACATTTCGTGTCTGGGCGAAGCTGGTGCACCGACGTTCGGACACCTTATCCGAGGATGCGATGATAGCCGCCACTGCGATCATCCATGGCATGCGAGTGGTGACTCGCAACGTTGCCGACTTCAAAGCCCTTGGGGTCGAAATCTTGAACCCGTATCCGGCGCGCTAGCTGGCGGCGCCAGGGCCCGGATCGCCGCGCTTTAGCTACAGCCCGCTGAACCAGTTGTAGCCCTGGTTCTCCCAGTAGCCGCCGAGATAGCGGTTGCCGACGTTGAGCTCCATCACGTGCTTGGGGTTCTTGAAGCCGAGCTTGGTCGGGATGCGGATGCGCATCGGGTAGCCGTATTTCGGCTCGAGTTCCTTGCCGTCGAACTGCAGCGTCATCTGCGTCTGCGGATGCAGCGCGGTCGGCATGTCGATCTGCACGTGATAGCCCTCGGCGCAGCGGAACCAGACATACTTGGCGGCGAGGTCGGCGTTGACCCGCTTGAGAAACTCGGAGAGCCGCACGCCGGTCCACTTGCCGACCGCGCTCCAGCCTTCGACGCAAATGAGCCGCGTGATCTGGGTCTCCTGCGGCAGCGCGTTGAGCGCCTTGAGCGTCCACTCCTCCTTGCTTTCGACCATGCCGGTGACGTCGAGCTTGTAATCCTCGCCGTCGACCTCGGGGATGTCGCTCTCGGGATAGTAGGCGTTGAACGGGAACGGCCGTTTGATCGCGCTTTCGGGATAGGTCTGCGCGAGCAGATTGGGGTCGAACAGCCACGCCTGCACGCCGTCGTTGAACTCGGAAATCTTGCGCAGCACGCTTTCGGCGGAGACGCCATCGACGATGTTGCAGCCGGTGAGCATGGCCAGCGCGCCGACGCTCAGGCCGCCGCGCAGGAACAGCCGGCGCGTCGGATCGGGCAGCAGCCTGGCGGCGTCCTTGATCAGGAGATTTTGATCGACACCGGGAATGGGTCTGCGGATGCGCATCACGAGCGTCCCGTGATCATGGCGCGCAGCGCCTTCGGCACCACGAATGCCATCACGACATGGATGACGGTGAAACCGACGATCGCCGCCATGGCGAAGAAATGAAAGAAGCGTGCGGCCTCGTAGCCGCCGAACAGCGCCGCAAGCCACCAGAGCTGCACCGGCTTCCACATCGCCAGCCCCGAAAGCACCACCACAACGCCGGCGACGAGGACCCCGAGATAGAAAAGCTTCTGAAGCGCGTTATAGACCGCCAGATCGTCATGCGGGAGCGCGCCGCGCAGCGCAAGCTTGGTGTCGGTGACGACGTCGCCGGCACGCAGTGGCAAGAGCCGGCGGCGGAACCGGCCCGTGAGCATTCCAAGCAGGACGTAGACGAGGCCGTTGACCACGAACAGCCACATCGCCGCGAAGTGCCAGAGCAGCGCGCCGGCGAGCCAGCCGCCGAGGGTGATGCTCCTGGGGAATACAAACGGGAACAGCGGCGAGGCGTTGTAGATCTCCCAGCCCGACCCGGTCATGATCACGATGGCGACCACGTTGATCCAATGCGTGATGCGCAGCCACAGCGGATGGATCGTCGCCGGTTGCGGCTGCACTGAAAGGTCGGCGTGGGCGGCCTCGACGGTCATGGCCGTCTCAATAGCAGAAATGGCGAAGCGCGGCGCCGCCCTTTCGGCCACGCCGCAATGCGCCGGCTTGGGCCAACGCGCTACTGGATGATCCCGCACGCGATGCGGTCGCCCGCGTTGCCGGCCGGGTCACTCTTGTAGTCGTCTTTGCCGGCGTGAATGACGATCGCCGTTCCTTCTTTGCCGAACAACGAATTCGGCTTGCCTTTCTCGAGCGTCACCGCGGCGTTGAGTATCTCGACCTCGAGAATGCCGCTGGCGGGAACGTGCAGGTTCGGCATGTCGCCCGCGTGGCCCGGTCCGACCAGCAGGCCATGCTTCTGGCCGCCCGGGTTGAAGTGGCCGCCCGCACTCGTGAACGGCGCCTCGCATTTGCCGACGGCATGGATGTGGAACGCGCGCTCGCCCGCGGGCATGCCTTTGAGCGACAGCCGCAGCATGACCCCGGCCGGAGTCTGCGTCAGATCGACGGTGCCGACATCGACGCCTTTCTGGTCCTTAAGCGCTGCCTTGGCGGTCTGCGCCGTTGCCGGCGACGCTGACGACAACGACACCGCAATCAGCGCGGCGTAACCGAAAATGGCATGCTTCATCCGTGTCCTCCCTCGGTCCGCCCCCGCGCCGCGTCCATGTGGCTCGCGCGGTTCATCGCAAGGCTGACACCGGCTTCAATGACATGTTCCGTTGACGATTGCTATCCCACCCCGCGCAGGTGCTCGACCAGCTGCCGCGCATAAGGCGGCAGCTCGTCGAGGCTGCGGATACAGATCGTGAGTTCGCGCACCGCCCAGGCATCGGCAAGCCCTACGGTCGCGATCGCCATGGTGCGCTCGACTCGCCGCGCGGTCGTCTCCGGCACGATCCCAATGCCGACCTTGTTTTCGACCATGCGGCACACGGCGTCGAACGAGCGCAACTGCACGCGCAGCCGCAGCGGCTGGCCGATGCGCGCCGCCTTGTCGGCGAGGAAGCGCTGCAGGGCGCTCGCGCGGTCGAGCCCGACGAAATCGTGATCGAGCACCTGCGCGAACGAGACCTTCGCGCGCTTGGCGAGCGCATGGCCGCGCGGCACCACCAGCACGAAGCGGTCGTTGCGGAACGGGTATGTTTCAAGTGCGCTCGCGTCGACGGTGCCGGCGACGATGCCGAGATCGGCGACGCCTTCCGCGATCAGACCGACGATCTCGTCGGAGAGCCGCTCCTCGAGGTCGATGCTGACATGGGGATGCGATGCGAGGAACGAGCCCAGCGCCTCGGGCAGGAATTCGGTGAGCGCGTTGGTGTTCGAGAGCACCCTGATCTGCCCGGCGGCGCCGCCGGCGTAGGCGCCGAGATCCTCGCGCAGGCGCTCGGCCTGCCGCAGGATCGTGCGCGCGTGCTGCAACAACGTGCGACCGGCCTGGGTCGGCTGCACGCCCTGGCGTCCGCGAACCAGCAAGGCCGCGCCGAGCGCTTCCTCCATGTTGCGGATGCGCGTCGACGCAGCCGCGAGCGCGAGGTTGGCGCGCTCGGCGCCGTGCGTGATGCTGCCGGCATCGACGATGTGCCGGAACAGGCTCAGATCGGCGAGATCGAAGCGCATGGTCGACTTTGCCTCGAATTCACGCAGCCTTCGGATTCGACGAAGGCAGACTACGCCAAATCCTCATTGTAAAACAATTTTTTGGGCTCCATCGTTCGCCAACGAAGAAGTAACGGGCCGTTCGTTCGAGCGCAAGGCCCGCTGCGCCTGCTTCGCTGGCATGCCACTGGTATGCCAAGGACAACTGCCGGCGGCAGATTGCAGGGCCTGGGCGCATTCGTTAGGAGAGCTTGAACTTTCCGGCGTCGACATAGCGAGCAATCGCGGCGCTGCTTCGGAGGACATGATGGCCGATACCAGGGCTCGGGAGCGGCCGCTCTCTCCCCATATCCAGATCTATCGTTGGCCGCTGCCGATGATGATGTCGATCACGCATCGCGTCACCGGCATCGGGCTCTATTTCGGCACCATCCTGATCGCGTGGTGGCTGATCGCAGTGGCGTCCGGCCCCGGCGGCTACTCGCGCTTTACGGCATTCATCAATACCTGGGTCGGGCGGCTGATCCTGTTCGGCTACACCTGGGCGCTGATCCACCACATGCTGGGCGGCATCCGCCACCTGATCTGGGACACCGGCCACGGCTTCGAGCAGAGCGAGCGCGAGTGGCTCGCGCTCGCGACCATCGTGGGATCGGTGACGCTCACGCTGCTGCTCTGGATCATCGGCTACTTCTTCATCGGAGGCGCGCGATGAGTGGCAACGGCAAGGACATGCGTACGCCGCTCGGCCGCGTCGCCGGGCTCGGCTCGGCCCATTCCGGCACCGGGCATTTCTGGTGGCAACGGCTGACCGCGGTCGCCAACGTGCCGCTCACCATTGCTTTCGTGGTGATCCTGGTGTCGTTGTTCGGCCGCAACCAGGCTGCCGCGCAGCAGATCCTCGGCACGCCGGTGGTCGCGATCATCATGCTCCTGTTCATCGCGTCGATCACCTATCACATGCGGCTCGGCATGCAGGTGGTGATCGAGGACTACGTCCACGGCGAGATCATCCGGCCGCTGCTGATCATGGCAAACACCTTCTTCACGATCGCGGTCGGCCTCGCGGCCGGCTACGGCATCTTGAAACTGTCGTTCGGAGTGTAGGGCGCATGGCAGGAAATGGCTCCAACGGCTCCGCCGCGCCTTCGGTGAACGGCCGCGCCTACCCGATCACGGACCACACCTATGATGTCGTCGTCATCGGCGCGGGCGGCTCCGGCCTGCGCGCGGTCGTCGGCTGCAGCGAAGCCGGCCTCAGAACGGCCTGCATCACCAAAGTGTTCCCGACCCGGTCGCACACGGTCGCGGCGCAGGGCGGCATCGCCGCGGCGCTCGGCAACATGAGCGAGGACGACTGGCGCTGGCACATGTACGACACCGTCAAGGGCGCCGACTGGCTCGGCGACCAGGATGCGATCGAATATCTCTGCCGCAACGCGCCGGAAGCGGTCTACGAGCTCGAGCACTGGGGCCTGCCGTTCTCGCGCCGCGAGGAGGACGGCAAGATTTATCAGCGGCCATTCGGCGGCATGACCACGCACTACGGCAAGGGCACCGCGCAGCGCACCTGCGCCGCCGCCGACCGCACCGGCCACGCCATGCTGCACACGATGTACGGCCAATCGCTGCGGCACTCGGCCGAGTTCTACATCGAATATTTCGCGATCGACCTGATCATGGACGAAGGCCGCTGCCGCGGCGTGGTCGCGATCTCGCTCGACGACGGCTCGATCCACCGCTTCCGCGCCCAGATGACGATCCTCGCCACCGGCGGCTACGGGCGCGCGTATTTCTCCTGCACTTCGGCGCATATCTGCACCGGCGACGGCAACGCCATGGTGCTGCGCGCCGGCCTGCCGCTGCAGGACATGGAGTTCGTGCAATTCCATCCGACCGGCATCTACGGCGCCGGCTGCCTGATCACCGAAGGCGCGCGCGGCGAAGGCGCCTACGTCACCAACTCCGAGGGCGAGCGCTTCATGGAGCGCTACGCGCCGTCGGCCAAGGACCTGGCGTCGCGCGACGTGGTCTCGCGCGCAATGACGATCGAGATCCGCGAGGGCCGCGGCGTCGGTAAGCTCAAGGACCACATCCACCTGCACCTCGACCATCTCGATCCGGCGATCCTCGCCGAGCGACTGCCCGGCATATCGGAATCGGCGCGCATCTTCGCCGGCGTCGACGTCACCCGCGAGCCGATCCCGATCGTGCCGACGGTGCACTACAACATGGGCGGCATCCCCACGAACTTCCACGGCGAGGTGCTGACCAAGAAGCAGGGCAATGACGACACCGTCGTGCCGGGCCTGATGGCGCTCGGCGAAGCCGGCTGCGTGTCGGTTCATGGCGCCAATCGCCTGGGCTCGAACTCGCTGATCGACCTCGTGGTGTTCGGCCGCGCCGCCGCGCATCGCTGCGCCGAACTGGTGCACGCCGGCGAGAAGCAGCAGGATCTGCCGAAGGACTCCGCCGACCTCTCGCTGTCGCGGCTCGACAAGTTCCGCCACGCCAACGGCAAGTCGCCGACCGCGCAGCTCCGCCTCAAGATGCAGAAAGTGATGCAGAACAACTGCGCCGTCTTCCGCACCGGCGAGATTTTGCAGGAGGGCGTGAAGCTGATCCACGAGGCCTACGACGCGGTGCCGGACCTGAAGGTCATCGACCGCTCTCTCATCTGGAATTCCGACCTGATCGAGACGCTCGAGTTCGACAACCTGATCGCGCAGGCCGTGGTCACCATGGAGTCGGCGTTCAACCGTCAGGAAAGCCGCGGCGCGCATGCGCGCGAGGACTTCCCGGAGCGCGACGACAAGAACTGGATGAAGCACACGCTCGCCTGGATGGACGACAAGGGCAAGGTCGCGCTCGATTATCGGCCGGTGCACGCCTACACGCTCACCAACGAGGTGTCGTACATCGAGCCCAAAGCGCGGGTCTACTAGAGAACGAAAGCAGCGATCGAAATGGTCCAGCTCAATCTTCCCAAAAATTCCAAGGTCACCGAAGGCCGCACCTGGGCCTATCCGACCGGCGCGCGCGACGTGCGCGAATACAAGATCTATCGCTGGAGCCCGGACGACGGGAAGAACCCGCGCATCGACACCTACTATGTCGACTGCGGCGACTGCGGGCCGATGGTCCTCGACGCGCTGATCTGGATCAAGAACAACATCGATCCGACGCTGACCTTCCGCCGCTCCTGCCGCGAGGGCGTGTGCGGCTCCTGCGCCATGAACATCGACGGCTCGAACACGCTGGCCTGCACCAAGCACGCCGGCGACGTGTCATCGAGCGCGGTGAAGATCTACCCCCTGCCGCACCAGCCGGTGGTGAAGGACCTGGTGCCCGATCTCACCAATTTCTACGCGCAATACGCCTCGATCGAGCCGTGGCTGCACACGAAGTCGCCGACACCGGAGAAGGAGTGGAAGCAGAGCCACGAGGACCGCGTGAAGCTCGACGGGCTCTACGAGTGCATCCTGTGCGCCTGCTGCTCGACCTCGTGCCCGAGCTACTGGTGGAATTCCGAGCGCTTCCTCGGCCCTGCCGCGCTGCTGCAAGCGAGCCGCTGGATCGACGACAGCCGCGACGAAGAGAAGGGCGAGCGCCTCGACAAGCTCGAGGACCCGTTCCGGCTCTACCGCTGCCATACCATCATGAACTGCGCCAAGGCCTGCCCGAAGGGCCTCAATCCCGCGAAGGCGATCGCCGGCATCAAGCGCAAGATGGTCGACCGGCAGGTGTGACGGGCTGCGGCGCTGCGCTTGCGAGCGCGGTTCGCTCCCTGCCGGCGTGATACAAGGAACATCGGCAATGCTTGCGAGGTTATCGCACCATGACCGAAAGCAGCCACGACCGCGTCTGGGACATCGTCGAGAAGGTCGGCGTCTGCATGCTGACCACGCGCTTTGCCGGCGGCCTGCGCGCGCGGCCGGTCGAGGCGCGGCCTGACCGCAATGCCGGGCTGATCTGGTTCGTCACCGACGCGCGTTCCGACAAGGAGCACGAGATCGAGGCCGAGCAGGACATCGGCCTCGTGTTCATCGATCACGCCGCCAAGGCCTACCTCTCGATCACGGCGCGCGCCGAGGTGAAGCACGATCATGCCAAGGCCGCCGAAATCTGGGAGCTGACCGACAGCGCGTGGTGGCAGGGCCCGGACGATCCCGACGTCTGCGTGCTGCGGGTCAAGCCGATCACCGCCGAATTGTGGGACGGCCCCGCCAGCGCGGCGGTCGTCATGTACGAGTTCGCCAAGGCGCGCATGACCGGCGAAAAGCCCGATTTGGGTGAGAACAGGAAGGTGACCGTCAAGATGTGACGGAGGGATGCGATGCCCAGCGCCACCTACCGGCTGCTCTGGCGCGCGGCGCGCGAGCGCCGCCAGGTCACGTTCGTCTCGGACCGCAAGCACCGCGAGGCTTATCCGGTGGTGCTCGGCTATTCCGCTACCGGCGAGGAGACGCTGTTCGCCTACCAGGTCGGCGGCCACACCAGCGCGGGCAACAAGCTGCCGGGCTGGCGCTGCTTCTACGTCAACGGCATCCGCGAGCTGACCTCGCACAAGGGAGGCTGGCTTTGAAGGCGCAAGCCCAAGCAGCCGCAGACCTGCGTGCGGTTTGTCGACGTCGACGCCAACATTGCGGACACGCTGACGCGCGACGGGCCGCTTGCGTTCGGCGCGAAAGAACTGCGCCCGCCGCGCGGGACGACGTGATCTCTCTTCCGCTCATTCCGGCGAGCGGGAACGGGCGCATCCGAAAATTAAGCATCTTCGCGCATGATCGCGCCCGGGGCGTGAACCGGCGGCCCATCTCGGGCAACCGACCAAGGGGCGACGGCGCGCCGATAAGGGAGATTTCCCCAATGCGCTTCGAAAACATGCGCCTCGCAGAAATACGCCTCGCACTGGCGTTCCTCGCGGTCACCGTTGTTGCCCTGCCCGCTTTCGCCCAGCGCGACATCCCGCAGCCGAAAGGCACCTGGCAGCAGCCGAAGGAATTCCAGGTGCCGAAGGGGAAGTGGCAGGAGCCCGGCGACCTCCAGGTCCCCAAAGGCATCAACGCGGTCAAGACCACTGTCAGGAAGACCGCGAAGAGTTGCGAGCGGAGACTCAGCGTCGTCGGCGACGCGCTGTTCGATTTCGACAAGTCGGATCTGCGGCCCGACGCGGAAGAGACGCTGACCGCGGCGGTGCCGGGGATCGAAAAGCTCGGCGGCCGCCCGAGCCGCGTCGAGGGCCATACCGATTCGAAAGGCTCCGACGCCTACAATCAGAAGCTCTCGGAGGCGCGCGCGCGGACCGTGCGCGACTGGCTCGCCGGCCGCAAGGCGATCCCTGCGAGTACGCCGATTCGCGGGTATGGGCGGACGATGCCGGTTGCTCCCAATACGCGGCCTGACGGCAAGGACGATCCGGAGGGGCGGCAGAAGAACCGGCGGGTCGAGGTGGTGTTCGAGGGCTGCGCGTAGCGACGTTTTCTGGCAACGCGCACCGGCGGCCGTATTTGTGCCCTCTCCCCTTGCGGGAGAGGGCTACACAGACAGTTCAACACACTCGGATTGGGTGAGGGGTGTCGCTCAACACGACGACACCCCTCACCCAATTCTCTGTGCTGAACGTTCGGAGCTGCCCTCTCCCGCAAGGGGAGAGGGCGCAGCAACCAACAGCGCGCTCGCGGATAGAACGCCCTACTTCTTCCCCTTGTCGCGCAACCCCAGCGTCCGCAGGCGCAGCGCGTTGAGGCGGATGAAGCCCTCCGCGTCCTTCTGGTCGTACGCGCCCTTGTCGTCCTCGAAGGTGACCAGCGTCGAGGAATACAGCGACTTCGCGCTCTCGCGGCCGGCGACGATGACGTTGCCCTTGTAGAGCGTGAGACGCACCTCGCCCTCGACATGGTCCTGGCTCTTGTCGATCAGCGCCTGCAGCATGTCTCGTTCGGGCGAAAACCAGAAGCCGTTGTAGATCAGCTCGGCGTAGCGCGGCATGATCTCGTCCTTGAGATGCGCGGCGCCGCGGTCGAGCGTGATCGATTCGATCGCGCGATGCGCCGCCAGCAGGATCGTGCCGCCGGGCGTCTCGTAGACGCCGCGCGATTTCATGCCGACGAAGCGGTTCTCCACCAGGTCGAGCCGGCCGATGCCGTTGGCCCTGCCAAGCTCGTTCAGCCGGGCAAGCAGCGCCGCCGGCGACATCGCCTTGCCGTCGAGCGATACGGCGTCGCCCTTCTTGAAGCCGACGCGCACCTCGGTCGGCTTGTCGGGCGCGTCCATCGGCGAGAGCGTGCGCATATAGACGATCGACGGCGGGGTCTGCGCGGGGTCCTCCAGCACCTTGCCCTCGGAGGACGAGTGCAGCAGGTTGGCGTCGACCGAGAACGGCGCCTCGCCTTCCTTGTCCTTGGCGATCGGAATCTGGTTCGCCCGCGCGAACTCGAGCAGGTCGTCGCGCCCCTTGAACGTCCACTCCCGCCACGGCGCCACGATCTTGATCGACGGATTGAGCGCGTAATAGCCGAGCTCGAAGCGCACCTGGTCGTTGCCTTTTCCCGTGGCCCCGTGACACACGGCATCGGCGCCGACTTGTGCCGCGATCTCGATCTGCTTCTTGGCGATCAGCGGCCGCGCGATCGAGGTGCCAAGCAGATAGAGCCCCTCGTATTGCGCGTTGGCGCGGAACATCGGGAACACGTAGTCGCGCACGAACTCCTCGCGCAGGTCCTCGATGAAGATGTTCTCCGGCTTGATGCCGAGCATCAGCGCCTTCTCCCGCGCCGGCCCGAGCTCCTCGCCCTGGCCGAGATCGGCGGTGAAGGTGACGACCTCGCAGCCATAGGTGGTCTGGAGCCACTTCAGGATGATCGAGGTGTCGAGCCCGCCGGAATAGGCGAGGACGATTTTTTTGATGTCGGCCTTGGCCATGGAGGGAACGCCTGCTGCACATTGGAAATTGTGAAACGCGCGGACAATAAGCACTGCCATTGATTGTTTGCAACTTGCGTTGACAATACGCGTTACGTATCACATATTACGCCATGATCCGGAGCTTCGCCGACCGGGCAACCGAGCGATTTTTTCGCGACGGCTCATGCCCGGCGCGATGGCGGGCGTTTGAGGTGGTCGCGGCACGCAAGCTCGACATGGTCGACGCCGCAGTTCGCCTGGAGGACCTGCGGTCTCCACCAGGCAATCAGCTCGAAGCGCTCAAAGGCGATCGGCGCGGCCAGTACAGCATCCGGATCAATCGGCAATGGCGGGTTTGCTTCCGCTGGACGCCGGACGGCCCCGAGGGCGTAGAGATCGTGGACTATCATTGAAGGAGGCGAACATGGCGCGTGTGCGCACCCATCCGGGCGAAGTGCTTCGCGAGGAATATCTGATCCCGCTCGGCCTTTCGGCGCGTGCGATTGCGAAGGACTTGGGCGTGCCTGCAAACCGCATCACCGAGATCATGCGCGGCGAGCGCGACGTGACTGCCGACACAGCAATCCGTCTCGCACGCTACTTTCGAACCGATCCGCGGTTCTGGCTCAATCTGCAGGCCGCGCACGATCTCTCAAAAGCGCAAAAAAAGAATGACTATTCGAAGGTCGGTCCGCGAACGGCAGCGTGATGGTCAGCCTCTATATCGGCAATACGGACAACGACTGGTTTGACTTCTTGGCCGCGGAGCCCGAGTTGTCAGAAGTCAATTTTTGGCAGCCAAGTTATAAGGCATTCCATCGTATTCAAGCGGGCGAACTGTTTGCATTCAGGCTCAAGAGCCCACGCAACAAGATTGGCGGATTCGGCGTCTTAAGCAGCGCCACAATCCTACCTCTTAAGATGGCGTGGGAAACCTTCGGGCGATCAAACGGCGTTGCGTCCTACGACGCGCTGCGCAAATCCATCGCACAATACAGAAAAGACTCCGTAGTCGGGCCTTCGACCAACATTGGTTGTCGGATTCTTGTCCAGCCCGTCTTCCTACCTCCACATGCTTGGCTCGACCTTCCTCCGTCGTGGACGCAAAATATCGTCGAGGGCAAAGGATTTTCTACAGATAATCAAGAGGGACTAGACCTCTGGAACCAGCTGCAAGATGCCGCGCAGGGCCATTTGATTAGCAATGTTGGAGGACTTTCCGAACCGGCTGCACGTTATGGAACGCCGACGCTGATCGCGCCGCGCCTTGGGCAAGGAGCGTTTCGTATCGCTGTTACTGAAGCGTATGGACGACAATGCGCCATTTCGGACGGAAAAGTTTTGCCCGCACTAGACGCCGCCCATATTCGTCCTTACGGCGAAGGCGGCTTGCATACCAAATCAAATGGCATCCTATTGAGGAAGGACATTCATTGCGTCTTCGATGCGGGGTATGCAACTATCGATTCCGATTACCGGTTCGTGGTGAGCAACAAAGTCAAAGAGGTATTCAACAATGGAGAGGAGTATGGCCGTTTGCATGGCAAGGTCCTACGCCTTCCAACCCGAACTTCAGACCGTCCAGACGTAGAATTGCTTCGGTGGCACAACGAGCACAGATTTCTTGGTTAGCTCAAACCCCCTTCCCCATCAGCAGCAGATCCACCGGCTCCTCACCCACCATGACCGCGCCGCGGCGGCGGCCCTCGTGCACGAAGCCGTGGCTCTCGTAGAGGACGATGGCGGGCCCGTTGGTCGCGAACACTTCGAGCTCGAGCTTGCGGTAGCCGTGCTTCTTGGCGTGGGCATACAGCGGCCGCAGCAGACGCGTGCCGACACCGCGGCCGCGCGCCGCGCGCGCGACGCTCATGCCGAACGAGCCGACATGATGCTGCTGCGGACGCGCGTGGCCGGAGAAGTCGAGCATGCCGAGGATCGCGCCCTTCTCGACCGCGACGAACAGCGCGCTGCGCGCGTCGTCCGCGTGTCGCGCGATCATCCTGGCGACCTGCTCGACCGTCGGCGGCGCGTCGCGCGCGAACAGCACCGGCAGCCGCTCGGCGACGATCGCCGCGATGTAGGCGGCGAGCGCGTCGGCGTCGGACGGTAGCGCGGTGCGGACGGTCAATGACGGGGGCATGACACGGACCTCGGATGCGCCGGCATAGTGGCCCATTTCCTGGCCGGATGTCTTGGTCGGATGTCTCGGCGGGATGTCTTGGCGGCATGTCTTGGCGGCATGTCTTGGCGGCATGTCTTGGCGGCATGTCTTGGCGGGATCGACGTTGGTGTCGCCGCGCACGCGGTGTGTTCCCCTCCCCCTTGTGGGGAGGGGTTAGGGGTGGGGGTGATTCGATCGCGCAGTCATCGCCACGCACCACCCCCCTCCCCAACCCTCCCCCACAAGGGGGGAGGGGGCGCACCGAGTTCCTGGCACGCGTTGTCATCCACCTGAAACGCTCACCGGCCGAAAGTCCTGCGCATCAGCGCGTCGTGCTCCCTGCGCTGCTTCTCCAGCCGGTCGTTCAGCTCCTTGCGCTCCCGCTCGAACTTCGCGCGCGCTTCCGCCGCTTCCTTCCGCTTCTGAAACGCGATCGGCGCTTCAGTCACCGCGCGCCTTCTTCACTTCGGCGGCCGTCTCCGGCGGCACCGCCAGCGTGTCCATCACGATCTGCTCCAGCGCAGCGCCGTCGAGCGGCAGGCCGAGATCGATGTTGCGCTCGCGCGTGAACGCGACGAGCTCGGGATCGTTCATGGTGTCCATGAAGGCCTTGCGCAGCGCCGCGACGCGCTCGGCCGGGATGCCCGGCGTCGCGAAGATCGAGCGGCCCATGGCGTTGCCGGCGGCGAACACCTTCAACGCCGCCGTCGCCCTGGCATCGAGCCCGAGCTCGGCCATCATCGGCACGTCGGGCAGATCGGGCGCGCGCTCGAGCGCGTATTGCAGGATCACCTTGGCCTGTTTGTCGCGCAGCCATTGCGCATTATCGACCTTCATAGACGCCCACGCCTTGGTGCCGCCCTCGACCTCGCCGCGCTGCACGGCGAGTTCCGTCTCGGACACGCCGCGGAAGCCCGAGACGACGCGGAATTTGGTGCCCGCGAGCATGTTGAGCGCCTTGAGGTAGAACACGGTCGGCGAGGCGGCGCCGGAGCCGCCCATGATGGTCTCGCGCGTGCGCGCGTCGGCGATCGATTGCGTCTTCGAGGTGTGCCACACATAGGTGACCTCGACCACCGGCGCGGCGCGGCCGATATAGTTGTACTTGCCGGCATCGTATTGCACGCCCTCGGTGCGCAGCAGCTGCTCGATCGCGATCGATTGCGGCGTGGTCGCGAGCACGGTCCCGTCGCGCGGTGCGACGTTGTACAGCCAGTTCGCCATCCGCAGATGCCCGGCGCCCGGCATGTTGCGCACGATCACGGCGGGCTGGCCCGGGATGTGCCTGCCGAGATAGCGCGCGACCAGCCGGCCGTAGAGATCATAGCCGCCGCCCGGCAGCGTGCCGACCACGAGTTCGACGGTGCGGCCTTTGTAGAAGGCTTCTACGGCGGACTGCGCATGCGCGGGCGCGGCAACCGATACCGCCGCGCCGGCCACCAGCATCACGCGCGCCAGCATGGGCGTTCTCCCCGAGCGAATTCTTGTCGTGTCCATTATACGCGGCGCTACGCGCTGGACAAATGCGCGGCGATGTGCCGGATTCCGTTTCCAAGAAACGGGGAGACGGGGATGGGGCAATCGCCGCGTGACACGCTCGCGCGCATGCTGCTGATGCGGCGCTTCGAGGAGATGGTGATCACGCTGGCGCGCGCGCACAAGCTCGGGCGGCAGCATCTCGCGATCGGCAACGAGGCGACAGGCGCGGCGGCGCTGATGCAGCTTGCGCCCGGCGACCTGATCTATACCACGCACCGCAACCACGGCCACATGATCGCGCGCGGCGTCGATCCCGGCAAAGCGCTCGCCGAGATCCTCGGGCGCGCCGGCGGGCTGTGCGGCGGCAAGGGCGGCACCTGGCACATGACCGACCCTTCGTTGGGCTTCCAGTCGACCTCGGCGATGGTCGGCGGTTCGATCGGGCTCTCGGTCGGCGGCGGCTTCGCGCTCAAGCACAAGAAGACGGGGAACGTCGCTGTGGCCCTGTTCGGCGACGGCGCGCTCGACGAGGGCATCGCCTACGAGGCGCTCAACATCGCCTCGCTCTATGCGCTGCCGGTGCTGTTCCTATGCGAGAACAATTCGAAGGAAGGCGAGGCGCAGACCTCGCGGCTGGCGACCAAGGAGCTCGTTGCCGTGCCCAAGGCCCTGAAAATTCCTTGCACGAGGGTGGACGGCGGCGATCCCGAGGCGGTGGCGCTCGCGGTCGAGACCGCGCTCGCCCATGTGCGGCTCGGCGCCGGGCCCTACTTCCTGGAGGCACAACTGGTGCGCTGGCCGGGCTCGCACCAGATCGTGCACGAGTTCACCACCGGCGTGACCGACGTCGCCGCCGCCTGGGACGACGCCAAGGCGTCGAACGAGCATGCCGCGTGGCACCGTACCGATCCGATATTGAGGACGGCGCGCACGCTCATTGCACGTGGAATCCTCACACGTGACGACGTCACCGCGCTCGACAACGAGGCCGCCGTGATCATCGCCAAGGCCCGCGCCTTCGCCGAGGCGAGCCCCTACCCCAAACCCGAAGCCGCGCTGACCGGCGCGTTCGTCCCTGCTTAGGACGTTGAAGATGAGCGACGCTGGAGCAACAAGCTCGGTCTGTTCCCCTCCCCCTTGTGGGGAGGGGTTAGGGGTGGGGGTGATGCGGGGGACACTTCTTGCTCAAACAACCACCCCCCTCGCCAACCCTGCCCCAACAAAAGGGCGTTCACGCCCGTCTTCGACGGGCTACGGGGGGAGGGAGCGCACCGAGTTTGCGGCACGCGTTCTTACCAATCTCACACAGACATTCGTCGGTTAGCACCCATGCCGCAGAAGAGTTTTGCCGTCGCTATGATCGATGCGCTCGCGCATTCGCTCAAGACCGATCCCAACGTTGTCGTCATCGGCGCGCATTCGTTCCTCTCCGACCGCGGCCTCAAGCCGGAGGATGAGCGCGCGCTGTGGGACGCCTTCCCCGACCGCCTGATCGACCCGCCCACCTCCGAAGGCGTGTGCACGTCGCTGGTGACGGGCGCGGCGATGGCCGGGATGCGGCCGTTCCTCAACTACGGCACCGCGACTTTCGCCTACGAGGCGTTCAACCAGATCATGAGTGAGGCGGCGAACGTCCATTCGATGTCGGGCGGACAGCTGCGCGCGCCGCTCACGCTGCACATGTATGCCGGCATCCGCGGCGGCGGCGCCGGGCAGCACTCGTCGAGCCCGCAGGCGATGTACGCCAACGCCGCGGGGCTCGAACTGGTGCTGCCCGCCTGCCCCGCCGACGCGCAGGGGCTCTTGCGCTCCGCGATCAAGAGCGACAACCCGACCGTGGTCATCACCCACACCAGGCTGCTGTCGATGACGGGAGATGTCCCGGACGGCGACCACACCGTGCCGTTCGGCAAGGCGCGTATTGCGCGCGAGGGTCGTGACGTGACCATCGTCGCGACGTCGCTGATGGTACGCGAGGCCGAGAAAGCCGCCGAGACGCTGGCGAAGGACGGCATCGAGGCCGAGGTGGTCGATCCGCGCACCATCGTGCCGCTCGACGTCGAGACGATCTGCGCGTCGGTGCGCAAGACCGGCCGGCTGGTCACCGTCGACGAGGGCAATGCGCTTTGCAGCATCGGATCGGAGATTTCCGCGCAGGTCGCGGAGCATGCCTTCGACGCGCTCAAGGCGCCGATCGTGCGCGTGGCGCGGCCACCGGTGCCGATCGCGTTCTCGCCGCCGCTCGAAGCCCACGTCACCCCGAACGCCGACAAGATCGTCGCCGCGGCGCGCAAGGCGGCGCAGCCGCGCTGACGCCGCTTCGCCGGACGCGGCGGAGGCGCTACAATGTGCGCGGAGAAATGCCATGCCCGCGATCGAAATCCGGCCCGGCCTCGCCATGGCCTATGAGGACCATTGGTTCGGCGCGCCGTGGACCACGCCTGAAACGATCGTGATGATCCACGGGAATGCCGAATCCTCGCGCGCGTGGACGCAGTGGGTGCCGCATCTCGCCGGCAAGTATCGCGTGGTGCGACCGGACCTCCCGGGCTTCGGCGCATCCTCGGCGCCGCAGGACTACGGCTTCACCGCCAAGGAGCTCGCCGCCGACATCGGGCATTTCCTTGACGCCGTCGGCATCAGGCGCTGTCATCTGATCGGCGCGAAATACGGCGGCTCCGCCTGCATGCAGTTCGGCAGCGAGCAGCCGGATCGCCTGCTTTCGCTCTGCCTGTTCGGATCGCCGGTGCGCGGCAGCGGCTCGGGCAACGCCGACCTGATCCGCGAGAAGGGCGTGCGGCAATGGGCGGCCGAGACCATGCGGGCGCGGCTCGGCAGTGCGGCGTCCGAGGCCCAGCTCGAATGGTGGGCCGACGAGCTGATGGGCAAGACCGCACAGCGCTCCGCATTCAGCGCGTCGGCGGCGCGCATCGATATGACGCTCGAAGCGGGCCTGTCGCGCATCACCGCGCCGACGCTGATCGTCACCACGACCGAGAGCGGCCTGCAGTCGGTCGAGGCGGTGAAGCAGTATGCCAAACAGTTCGGCGACGCGCGCGTGCTGGTGCTGCCGGGCGATTCCTATCACATCGCCGCGGTCGAGCCGGAGCTGTGCGCCAGGCATGCCCTTGCCTTCATCGACGAGGCGTCGCGACGCCGCGCCGCACACGCCGCCCGCGCCGCCGAGTGATACTGCGCACATGGACCGACGCCGGGAGACGCAATGACCGATCGACTGACCCGCCGCGCCGCACTTGCCGCCCTCGCCGCGACGGCCCTGGCGCCGCAGGCGTTGCGCGCGGAAGCGGCCTACCCGAACCGGCCGGTACGCATCGTCGTGCCGTTCGCGCCCGGTGGCGGCGCGGATATCGTGTCACGCCTGTTGCAGAGCCATCTGCAGGCGTCGCTCGGCCAGCCGTTCGTAGTCGAGAACCGTGCCGGCGCCGCCGGCCGCATCGGCACGGCGCTGGTCGCCAAGGCCGATGCCGACGGCCACACGCTCATCACCACCACCGAATCGTCGATGGTGATCGCGCCGCATACCGGTGCGCTACTGGGGTACGACCCGATCAAGGATTTTGCGCCGGTCTCGCTGCTTACCCGCAACACCGTGGTGCTGGTGGTGCATCCCTCGGTGCCGGTAAACACGCTGAAGGAATACATGGCGCTGGCCAAGTCCCAGCCGGGCAAGCTGTTCTACGGCTCCTCCGGCGTGGGCGGGCCGAACCACCTCGCCGGCGAGATCTTCAACCGGATGGCCGGCGTCGACATCGTGCACGTCCCTTTCCCCGGCACCGGCGCGGCGCTGCCCGCCGTGATGGGCAACCAGGTCGGCGCCATGTGGGGTTTCACCGCCGGGCTCATTCCCTTCATCCGCGACGGAAAGCTGCGCGCGCTCGCGGTATCGAGCGCCAAGCGATCACCGGCGCTGCCGGACGTGCCGACCGTCGCCGAGGCCGGCGTGCCGGGCTACGAGGCGACGTCATGGATCGGCATGCTCGCGCCCGCGGCAACGCCGCCCGCGATCATCGCGCAATTGTGGGGCGCGGTGAACGTGGCGATGAAACAGCCATCCGTGCGTGACACGCTGATCAGCGGCGGCACCGACATCGTGGTGAGCACGCCGGAAGAATTGCGTGCGGTGATCGTGAGCGATCTCGCGAAATACGCCAAGCTCGCGGACGTGTTCAAGTCGATCAAGTAGCCAGGACCCATAGTCGCCAGGACCCTCGCGTGAATTCCAAGCATCCTCCGTCGACGCGCGCGCTCGCAACCTTTGCCGCGCAGCTTGATCCCGCTCGCCTTCCCGACGACGTGCGCCGCAAGCTTGGTTGGCTGCTGCTCGATCATCTGCGCGTCTGCTCGATCGGCGCGCGGCTGCCGTGGAGCCAATGGGCGCGCGACTATGCCAAAGTGGTGGCGAAGCCCGGCGCATCGCATGTGCTGTTCTCAGGCGACACGCTCAATCCGCAGCACGCGACGTTCCTCAATGTCACTTGCGGTTCGAGCTTCGACGGTGACGACACCCATGTCGGCGCGATGCTGCACCCCGGCGTCGCCGCCTGGTCGGCGGCGCTTGCGACTGCCGAGCACACCGGCGCATCCGGCGCCGAGGTGCTGGCCGCCGTCGTCGCCGGCTACGAGGTGACGATCCGTGTCGGGCTATCGGTGCAGCCGGGTCATTTCCAGCGCGGCTTCCAGAGCACCGGCACCTGCGACGTGTTCGGCACCGCCGCGGCGGCCGGCCGCCTGCTGTTCGGGAAATCCGGCGACAGAATCCTCGCCGCCATCGGGCTCGCCGGCAGCTATTCGAGCGGTGTCGCGCAGTTCTACTACTCCGGCGCTTCCGGCAAGCGCATCCAGGCGGCGCACGCCGCGCAGAGCGGCGTCGGCGCTGCGCTGCTGCCGCAGGCGGGTTTTGCCGGCCCCGTCGACATGATCGAAGGTTCGGGCGGCTTCGCCCGCGCCTATGCCGACGGCTTCAACCCGGCGCTGGTCGAAGAGGGGCTCGGCGAGAAATTCCTGCTGATGGACGTGCTGGTGAAGTCGCACGCCGCGGCCGCGCGCGTCGCCGCCGGCATCGACGCTATGCTGGCGCTGCGGGCGCAAAACGGCTTCACCGGCGACGATATCGACTCGATGCAGCTCGGCATCCCAAAGGTGATCCAGGGCCGCCTCACCAATCCGCATCCGGTCGACCTGCAGGCCGCCCAGATGTGCCTGCCGTTCAGCGTCGCGCTCGCCTCGTATGTTCCGCTGGCGAAGGGTCACGTGCCGACGCTCGCCGTGGCCGACTTCGAGGCAGGTCTCGCCGATCCCCGGCTCTACAAGCTCGAACAACGCACCACCATCGCGCTCGACGACGAGGTCGAGGCTGCGAGCAACGCGCTTTCCACCGCCGCCAAGGTTACCGTTCGTCTGCGCGACGGGCGCACGCTCGAGAAGTTCGTGCCGTCACCGAAAGGCAGCGCCGGCGATCCGTTCACGTCCGAAGAGCACGAAGCGCGCTTCGTGCAGGAGCTCGCAAGCCGCGTGCCCGCCAAGGACTGCGCCGAGATCGTCGCGATGTCGAAGGATCTCGACCGGCTCGATCCGCGCCGGCTCGGGCGAATGTTGAGCGGATCGCATTAAGCCTTTCGGTTAATCGCCGCGAAACCCTTGTCGGCTATCGTTCATCGGAACGATCGCGAGGATTTCCGATCATGCAGAGCGCCATCGTCGACGGAGCAGCAGCTCCCCGCCGCCCGCACTACTGGTTTGCAGCCTTCATCTGGCTCGGCATCATTGTGGCAAGCTTGGTCGCCGTGGCCACTGCGGTCGCGTGAGGGCATCGCGCGGCCGAGCAATGGCGCCGGCCGTCATCCCGCCGGGGGGATCGAATATTTCTGGCTCGCGAACCAATCGCGCGGGATGGTGCGGTTGGTGCCTTCGGCCAGGAGCTTCCGGTAGAGGATCGCGCCGCACGCCGCGAACTGGATCGCGAGCCCGGTATTGTTCTTGTAGTAGAGGATCTCGTGCGGCGACTGCCGCACCTTGACCTTGCCGGCGACGATGTCGCGCAGCTCGTGCACGCGCTCGCGCTTGACCAGCCCCTTCTCGATCGGGTGCAGCAGTTCGATCTGCCGGTTGGCGGCGACGCCCTCCCAATCGTTGACGACGATGTCGGAGGCGCGTGTGAAGACGTTTTCGTCGACTTCGCTGCGGGTCTCGATGACGTCGGAATTGACGATGGTCACCACCATCTGCCCCGGCTCCAGCCATCTGCCCGCCAGCACCGGCGTGATCGCATTGGTGGCGCAGCACACGATGTGGCGCCACGTACGACCTCCCGCGGATCGTCGACCGGGATCACCTCGACGTCGACGCCCGCCATCCGCGTCTTGAAGGCGTCGCGATGCGCCGGGTTCGGGCTGAACACCCGTACCTGCCGGATCGGCCGGACCGAACATATGGCACGACAATTCGGATAGGCCTGGTTGCCGGTGCCGAACAACCCCAGCACCTGCGCATCCGGCCGCGCGCATTCGGCGACGGCGAGGCCGGTCGTCGCGCCGACCCGGAAACCCGAGAGATGCGTCTCGTGCATGAAGGCGAGCGGCTCGCCATTGGTGAGATCGTAGAGGATGATCACCGACCAGTTCACGGGATCAGGATTGTCGAGCGTGCGGCGGTGGCCGCTATTGCCGTCCATCAGCATGAAATGCGAGCCGGCACGCACGCAGGCCACCTGGTAGCTCTGCACTGCGCCGGCATGGATGTTGGCGAAGTAGCGCCGTTTCGGATCGGCGGTGTCGGATGAATAGCGCAGCCGCGGTGGATTGGTCGCCTTGCCGTCGGCAAGGTCGCGGAACGCGACGCGCATCGCTTCAATCGCTTCCGGAATCGACAAGAGCCGGGTGGCGTCGTCGTCGGTAATGACAATCGGCATGCGCGGTATTTTTACCGCGGTGTTTTCAGCGATTCCAGGACCTCCCGCGTCTTATTTGCAACGGCTTTCGGCGCCGACAATACCTCGCGCGCGATCTTTTCGAGCTCCTCGGCGGGACCGGGTTCGAGCGGAAGGCTGCCTTTCTTCGACATCGCGACGAGCTCGGGATCGGCCAGCGCCGCCGCCAGGGCCCGGCGCAGCACCGCGGCCCGCTCCGCGGGAACGTCGGGCGGGGCTATCAGCGCGCGGCCGATCGCCGAGCCTGATGCGAACAGATCGAGGACCTTTTTCTCGTCGTTTCCAGTACCGAGCTCGCCAATCGTCGGCACGGTCGGGATCGAGGGATGCCGCGTCAACGCGCTCTGGTAGATCAACGCGATGGTGCCGTCCTTCAAGCGATCGGCGTGCCGCGCCATGATGGTCGCGATGCCGATGGCGCCGACCATGTCGACTTCGCCACGCTCCATCGTCAGCAGCGCCTCGTTGGCGCTCTTGTAGCCGGCGATCAGCTTGAACCGCGTGCCGGCGAGCCGGTTGAGCAGGAACGGCACCACGGTCGAACTCGCGGTGCCGCCGGTGCCGGCGGACGGGACCTCGCGCTTGCGGGCGTCGTCGATAGTGCGGATGCCGGTCTTCGTGAAGGCGACGCCGACCTCGACATTCATCGCCAGCCGGCCGATCCAGGTGAACTTGCCGGCATCGATGTCGGGCGTATAGCCGAGCAGCGTGTCGAACGGCAGCGTCTGCGCCAACATGCCGAGTGTCGTGCCGTCCTTCGGCGCGGTGGTCACGAGGTTGCGCGCGGCGCGCAGGCCGCCGGCGCCGGCCATGTTCTGCACGACCACGGTCGGCTGTCCGGGGATGTGCTTGCTCAGGAACGGCGCGACCAGCCGCGCGTAGAGATCGTAGCCGCCACCACTTTCGTATCCGACCAGGATGTGAACGGTCTTGCCTTTGAAGAACGCGGCGGGATCGGTCTGCGCCTGCGCGGCGGCCGGCAGCGCCAGGACCGCCGTGGCGGCGAGCGCCCGAACCAAGCGGCCGCAGGAGAATTTGTTCAACATGATTTCGTCTCCGCTTTGTCGGTTTCCGGCCTATGTAGGAGGCAAAAGATCATCCAAGATTTAGCAGGTCCGCCGGTTCACGCGACGCCATCGACGTCGCACCTGTCATGCGGCCGGAATGACCGATAAACGGAGCCGGCGGTGGTTCCGATGATCAGGTAAGCCGGCAGCGCATTCGATCTATTCCCTCTCCCCATAGCCCGTCGAAGACGGGCGCGAATGCCCTTGTGGGGAGAGGGGTTTACTCCGGCTTCAACCCGGCATCGCGGATGATGCCTTCCCAGCGCGCCGCATCGGCCTTCACCTGCGCGCCGAACGCGTCGACGGTCATACTCATGGGATCGATATTGACGTCGGTCAGCCGACGCACCGCGGTCTGGTCGGCGTTCATTTCGCGGACGGCGGCATTGATCCACTCGACGATCGGCCGCGGCGTGCCCTTGGGCGCGAACAGCGCGAACCAGGTGGTGACCTCGTAGCCCGGCAATCCCGCCTCGGCCGCGGTTGGTATCTCGGGCAGGTATGACACACGCTTGGGCGTGCCCGCCGCCAGCACGCGCAGCATGCCGGCCTCGACCAGGGATTTCACAGGCGCGATGCCGACCGAGATCAGGTGCACATTGCCGGCAACGAGATCGCTGATGCCGGGCGCGGCGCCGCGATACTGCACCGCCTGCATGTCGACCTTGGCGAGCCGCGTGAACTGCACGCCGCCGAGATGCACGGTGCTGCCGGGCCCGAGCGAGACATAGTTGAGCTTGCCGTTCTCCTTACGCGCATAGTCGATGAATTCCTTCAGCGTCGTCGCCGGAATCTTGGCCGTGGTCACCAGGAACTGCGGCGCCTCGCCGATCGGCGCGACCGGAACGAGGTCGTTAAGCGGATCGTAGGGCATCTTCTTGAACACGAACGGGTTGATCGCAATCTGCGTGGTCGCGCTCACCCCGAACGTGTAGCCGTCCGGAGCCGCCTTCGCGACCATCTCCATGCCGATATTGCCGCCGGCGCCGGTGCGGTTCTCGATCACCACCGGCTGGCCGCCCTTGCGGGCGAGGAAATCGCCGGCGGCGCGCGCCGCAACATCGGTGATGCCGCCCGGCGCGACCGGCACGATGATCCGGATCGGCTTTGAGGGGTAGTCCTGCGCCGCGGCCGGCAAAATGGCGATCATGCAAACCGTGGCGAGCATTGCCACATGAGCCGAACGGCAGGTCATCCTTAATCTCCGGCTACGAACTAACCTCGCGGCGCGGTGCCGCGGATGCGCGCGGCGATGCGCATCGCCGCATCATAGCCGGGTGTCCCGATCCGTTCGAGCACGCGCTCGACACCTGCGTCGGTCAGCCGCGTGGCACGCCAGCGGTAGAGCAGCCCATGCGTGAGCCAGATCAGCAGAAAGATGATGACGCCGGCGAAGACGACGTCGCTGAAGAAATGCCCGCCAAGCGACATGCGCAGCACGCCGACCGCGGCGCCGAAGGTGATCGCCGCGGAATAGGCCGCCACCCGCCAATGCGCCGGCACCACCGCGGCGGCGGCCATGGTCCAGAATGCGCCCGACGGCTCGCCGGCCACGAACGAGCAGTTCTTGGCGCAGGGGCCGCTGAAATCCCACCAAGGCAGGAACTGGTCTTTTCCGCCGAACTCCGTGACATACACCGGCCGCGGCCGGCCGGAATTGTCTTTCACGATCGAGTTCACGATAACGCCGGGCCCGAGCGCGAGCGTCGAGATCATCAGCAGGACGGCGCGGCCCGGCAGCCACATCGGGCGCCGCGGCAGAACGAGCTTGGCGAGCAGCGCGATGAAGGCGGGCGCCGCAACGAGCGCAATCAGCCAGGCCGCCAGGTCGCGCACGATCCCGGACGGCCAGTCGAGCACGCGCCAGCGGCGGGTCGTGGAATCATAGAAGAAGCCGCTCAAGGTGAGATCGAGCTGCGGCCAGACCGCGAACACGCCGCCCGTGACCACGGCGATGGCGAGCGCGATCAGAAGGCCGGTCCGGTTCATCGCGGCATTAGCATCCGGAGAGCGGGCCGAGGTCGCCCACGGGGCCTGAGAGCTTGAAGGCGTAATAAGTGCGCGACGTGGTCGGCCCGGTGCGCGCCTCCAGCCGGCCGGCCGGCTCGACGCGGCGATAGTGCCGCGCGAAGGCCTCGGGCGATTGGCACCACGATATGAACAGCACCGGATCGGGCGCGGCAGCCGTCAGCCGCCGGGTGATGTCGAAATGATGGTTTGCGACTGCGCCCGCCGGCCACGACAGCACCGGCCGCCCGGTGTCGCGCAGATAGTAAAGCAGCGACGCCACGACGTCGCGCTGCTGCGCCGCGACGGTGCGGGCGCCGGTCGCACGCGCGAGCTTCGCGACCTCGTCGCCGAGCGCGCTCCAGCCCATGGTACGGGCATAGACGTCCGGCTTGGAAATCCAGGGAATCGACAAGCGCCGCGCATTGGCGTCGCCGATCAGCAGCGCGATCTGCGCGACGACGCCGAGCGCGATGCTGAATGCGATCCAGCGCCAGGCCGCCTGCCGCACCAGCACGGCGGCGGCAAGCACATTGGCGGAGATGAACGCCGGCGCCGCCCAGTTGGCATTGGCGCGGGTGACGAACGCCGTCACCGTCACCAGCGCCAGCGTCGGAATCGCGAAGCACAGCATCAGCCGGTCGCCGCGGCCGATGTCGGGCTTGAACATGCGCACGCAGACGATCAGCAGCACGCTGAAGATGACCGGCCCGAACACGCCGAACTGGCTGGCCACGAATTCGAGCCCGCGCAGCACGCTGAAGCTCGCGCCCTCGCCCTGGATGTTGTGACCGACATGGGTGAGCGTGACGAAGCCGTTCTGCGCCACCCAGATCGCGTTCGGCACCACCAACGCCATACCGATCGCGGCGGCGAGCCACAGCGCCGGCGAGCGCAACAGCGCGCGCGCATCGCGATCGATCAGCGCCGCGCCGGCGATGCCGAGCACGAAATAGATCATCGCGTATTTCGCGAGCATGCCGAGCCCGAACGACACGCCGAGCAGAACGCCCCAGCGCCAGTCGGCACCCTGCCAGAGTTTCACATAAGCGAGCAGCGCGAGCGCCCAGCACAGCAACAGCGGCACGTCGGTGGAGATGATGCGGCTCGAGAACGCGAGGCCGGCGGTGAACGTCATCAGCAGCGCCGCCCAGAAGGCAGTCGCCTCGTCGTAGAGCGTCCTGGCGATGGCGTAGCTGACGAGGCAGGTGCCGAGATAAAGCACCGGCGCCGGCGCGCGGATGCACGCCTCGGTCGAACCGCAGACGGCTTCCGCGCCGGCGATCAGCCAGGCGAGCAGCGGCGGCTTCGAGAAGTAGCCGAAGGCGAGCTCGCGCGACCACGCCCAGTATTGCGACTCGTCGAAGAACAGATCGACCTGCGAGAAGGCAAGGCCGATCAGCCTGACCACCGTCACCGCGACGAGAATCATCAGGCACACCGCAAAGCGGCGTTCCGTCGAGATGCGCGGCGCTGTATCGGCGAGCGAGGTCATCACGCGACTATGTCGCACAAAGCCGCGTTGAAGGCATCAGGCCTGTCAGCGGATTTTGGGCGCGTCCCGGCAGGCTTCCAGCTGCTGGTCGGCCTGGAGGCGGAGATCGCCGCATGCGTCGCAGGCGGCCGCGCTCGCTGCCAGCAGCAGCACGCAGACGGCCCGGCACAATAGCGCGCGTGCGGAGGTATTCTTACGCTCGGACATGACCCCACCCCGTTGCGCACCTTTTACCCCATCGGCGCGCCACATGAAACGGATTTCGCCGCCGGAACCGGCTCAATCAGCGTTAATTGAGAGAGATTACGGCGTGGTTGCGGGCACCGTCGGCGGGGGATCGCGCCGGAAAATCGGCTTGTAGAAGCCGGCGCTGAAGCCCGCCACCGCCCAATAGGCGAATCCGCCCGCGATGCCCGCCGCGATCACCACCAGCGGCTGATCGAGCGGCACCCCGCTGCCGTTGTCATTGCCAAAGAGCTGCCAGCCAGACCAGACCGACACGATTCCGTTGAGCACATGAAAAATCCAGGCACGGATGGCGAACGCTTCCGAGATTAGGATTCCGATCGACGCCGGCAGCAAGAAACTCGCGAACATGAGCATGAACAGGACCGGCGCGGCGATGACAAGGCCCACCAATTCCGCCACCTCATACTCGGGACGCGCACTCACGGTCGGCTGAGCGACCTGCCACCAGCCGATCAGGACCACGCTTGTGGCAGCAATCGACGCTGCGCAGTAGCCAAGCGGCACCAGGATGAAGCGCATCAGGAAGCGGATGAGGTTTTCCATTAGTCAATCTTCTAAATCTTAGCGACTAAGGTCAGTCCTCTCGAACGCTCATTCCGGCGGACGGAGTCACCGACTCTGTCCAACAGACACCCATCAGTCCGTCATCGCCATCGCGCGCAGCGCCATGCGCTCGCGGGCAGAGAGCTTCTCGGTCGCGCTCTTGAGCTGGCCGCATGCCGCGAGGATGTCGCGGCCGCGCGGCGTGCGCACCGGCGAGGCGTAGCCGGCGTTGAACACGACCTCGGAGAATTTCTCGATCTGCTCCCAGTCCGAACACTCGTATTTGGAGCCGGGCCACGGATTGAAGGGAATGAGATTGATCTTCGCCGGAATGCCCTTGAGCAGCCGGATCAGCGCCTTGGCGTCCTCGATCGAGTCGTTCACGCCCTTCAGCATCACATATTCGAAGGTGATGCGCCGCGCATTGGAGAGGCCGGGATAGCTGCGGCAGGCGTCGAGCAGTTCGGCGATCGGATATTTTCGGTTGAGCGGCACGAGCTCGTTGCGCAGATCGTCGCGGACCGCATGCAGCGACACCGCCAGCATTGAGCCGATCTCGTCGCCGGCGCGCGCGATCATCGGCACCACGCCCGACGTCGAGAGCGTGATGCGGCGCTTGGAGATCGAGAGGCCGTCGCCGTCGGAGATGACGCCGATGGCGTCGCGCACCGCGTCGAAATTGTAGAGCGGCTCGCCCATCCCCATCATCACGATGTTGGAGATGAAGCGGTCGCCCTCGGTCGGCAGCCCCGGCGCCTTCACCCGTTCCGTGCCCAGCCACTCGCCGAGCCGGTCGCGCGCGACCATCACCTGGCCGACGATCTCGCCGGCGGTGAGGTTGCGCACCAGCCGCTGCGTGCCGGTGTGGCAGAACGAGCAGGTGAGCGTGCAGCCGACCTGGCTCGACAGGCAGAGCGTGCCGCGGTCGGTCTCGGGGATGTAGACGCACTCGACCTCGTGCGGGCGCGCGCCGGTTTCGCCGGGAAGCCGCAGGAGCCATTTGCGGGTGCCGTCGGCCGACACCTGCTCCGCCACCACCTCAGGCCGCGCCAGGGTGAAGCGCTGCGCCAGCGCCGCGCGCAGGTCCTTCGACACGCTGGTCATGGCGTCGAAGTCGCGGGCGCCGCGCACATAGATCCAGTGCCAGAGCTGCTGCACGCGCATCTTGCGCTGCTTTTCCGGCACGCCGATTTCACCGAGCGCATCGGCCAGCTCGGCACGCGTGAGCCCGACCAGCGACGGCATCGCCGGCGGCACGTAGTGCTCGAGCGGCGCCTTCTCGACGAAGGCGCTGGTTTGCGGGGTGGCGCTCATGGCGCCATAGATAGGCCGCCGGGGGTCGCAACACAAACCGCGCTATTTGGTGCGGTCATGCGAGTCTCAATTGTGCGGCGAACTCGGTCGGATTCCCTCTCCCCGGAGGGGAGAGGGAGCGCGCTGCCGATGCGGCTCTGCTTAGGCAAAATACGAAGCGCGCTATTTGCATTCCTGGGCGACGCGATCCATCGCCTGGGCGAGGCCCTTGAGCGAATACATGTCGGTTGAGCTGGTGCCCCGGGTCGAGGTGCCCTTGATGGTCAGGTCGGCGCCCTTGCGCATGGCGTCGATCAGGCGGGCCTCCTCGGCAACGTTCTTGATCCAGGCGCCGTCGTTCTGGGTGTACATCGCGAACTTGGTGGGGCCGACTTCCGCGGTCGCATCGCCCTTGAACGGATAGCCGACCACCACCGAAATCTCGTTGCGCACGTTCTCCGCCGGCCGGGTCGAGATGAACACAAAGGCCGGGTCGCGCTTGCGGCCGGCCGGGCTGGTGGACGAGGATTTGGGCTTGGCCAGCGTGAAGCAGACCTTCCTGCCGTCGGGCGACGCGGTATAGGCGCCCCAGTCGCCGTACTGGCCGAGCAGGGTCGGCTGCGCGCCGGCGGCTGCCGCAGCAGACTTCTGGCCACCGCCCTGCTTGCTCTGTTCCGCCAACGCGGCGGTCGACACCGCGACAGCGGCGCAGAGAACCATGATCGTGCGCGGTGACCGTTGCATCCGGCGGCTCCCTCGAACCCTAGCCCCTGGAACTAGTTGGCGAATTCGACAATGTGAAGGCGGTACGCCACTGCCGTGGCACCGTGCTAGAACGCCACGCCCCACTCTAACGAAACTACCGAATAAAGAACCCACCCCGTGAAAGCCATTCTCTGTACCCGATTCGGCGACGCCGATGATCTCATGCTCGCAGACCTTCCCGAAACCGTCGCCGGCCCTGGCGAGGTTGTCGCACGGGTGAAGGCGGTCGGCCTGAATTTCTACGACACGCTCATCATCCAGGGCCGCTACCAAAGGCAACCGCCGCTGCCGTTCTCGCCCGGCGGCGAATTATCCGGCGTGGTCGAGAGCGTTGCGCCCGGCGTCACCGGCTTCAAGCCCGGCGACCGCGTGATCGGGTATGTCACGCATGGCGCCGCGCGCGAGCGCATGGCGGTGCCCGCCGACAAGCTGATCAAATACGATAACGGCCTCGACTTCGATCGCGCGGCGGCGCTCACCGTCATTTACGGCACATCGATGCATGCGCTGCGCGACCGCGCGCGATTGCGGCCCGGCGAGACGCTTGCGGTGCTCGGCGCCGCCGGCGGCGTCGGCATCGCGGCGGTCGAGCTCGGCAAGCTCATGGGCGCGCGCGTGATTGCCTGCGCCTCGACCGACGCGAAGTGCGCGTTCGCGCGCGAACACGGCGCCGACGAAACCGTAAACTATACGCGCGAGGACTTGCGCGGCGCGCTCAAACGGCTCGGCGGCGAGCACGGCATCGACGTGATCTTCGATCCGATCGGCGGGCGCTACAGCGAAGCGGCGCTGCGGGCGATCGCATGGGAAGGCCGCCACCTCGTCGTTGGCTTTGCCGCCGGCGAAATCCCCAGGCTGCCGCTCAATCTCACGCTGCTGAAAGGATGCGCGGTGCTCGGCGTCTATTTCGGGGACTGGGTGCGGCGCGCGCCGCAGTCGTACCGCAACACCATCGTGGAACTCGTGCAACTCGCGGCCGACGGCAAGCTCTCGTGCCACGTCGACCATGCCTATCCGCTGGAAGAATTTCCACAGGCGCTGAAATCGCTGTCGGAGCGGCGCGCCATGGGCAAGGTAATCGTGCGGCCTTGAGGGCCAACGCACGTGCTAGCCCGAAAAATCCGGCCGAAAAAATAACAAGCAAAATAAAACGTCAGCATTGCTGGCGGTGTGGATTGCGTGGAGTAATTTCGCATTCCCTTGAACGTCCGGCGGGCGCGGGTATTCTCAATCTCAGAGCCAGATCGGTTGGGGGCAAGGCTCAAGCCCCGAACCAGTTGGCTAAAGGCACGACGCGGTCCGCAAGGACCGTGCCGTGTCGAGAAACGGTGCGATTGCTCGCGCGGGCGTATCATCGGTTTCTCAAGCCAGCGGGCTGTGCGGCGAGGCGTTGTCGCGTCGGCGGCGGGTGTGTAACAGCATTCGCAGCTGACATCGGTGGACGCGGAGCTGAACAGCTGATCTCGAGGAAAGGGTGCTCCGGCAACGGGGCGCCCTTTTCTTCGTTTAGGCTATGCCCCGTTGAAGCGCTTCGCCCACCTGCGCGATGACACTCTCCCAATCGCCGGGCTTCGGCTGCCGGAACAGCCGCGCGCTCGGATACCAGGGCGAATCGCCGCGATCGAGCAGCCAGCGCCAGTCGGGCTGGAACGGCAGCAGCACCCACACCGGCCGCGCCATCGCGCCGGCGAGATGCACAACCGAGGTGTCGACCGAGATCACGCGGTCGGCGAGCGCGAGCACCGCGGCGGTGTCGTCGAAATCCGCAAGCGCGTCGCCGACATGGGTTACCTGGGGCAGCCGCGCCATCGCCTCGGCATCGCCCGCGCGCAATTCGCGCTGGATGCTGATGAAACTCCCCTGCCCGGCCAGCAGCGGCGACAGCCGCTCGACCGCAATCGAGCGGTTGCGGTCGTTGGCGTGATCGGCGCTGCCCGACCAGGCGATCGCGATGCGCGGCGACGGCAGTTGCCCGATGCGCTCGCGCCACTTGGCGATGCGCGCATCGGTGGCCGCGAGATACGGAACGTTGGCGGGAATGGTCGCAACGTCAGTGCGTAACGCAAGAGGAAGGCTGCCGACCGGGCAATGCACGTCGTAAGCCGGCAAGGCGTCACCGCGGCCGACGACACCGGCGACACCCTCAAGCCGCGACAGCAGCGCGACGAGCTCGCGCTGCACCTCCATCACCACCCGGGCGCCACCGCGCGCGAGCTGCGGTGCATAGCGAGCGAACTGGATGACGTCGCCAAGCCCCTGCTCGGCATGCACCAGGATGGTCTTGCGCGCGAGCGGGTACTCGCCGAGCCAGAGCGGCTTGCCGAAGCTCCTGCGTCGGGTCATCCCTGGGCGCTGCCAGCGCGCCTCGTATTTCGGGAAGCCGCGTTTGTAGTCGCCGAGTGTCAACAGCGACAGCGCCTCGTTGTGCTGTAGGTCGGCGTTGTTCTTGTCGGCGGCAAGCGCGGTCGCGTATTCCGCGAGCGCGTCCTGATGCCGGTTGAGCGCAGCGAGCGTCGCGCCGCGGCCGATGCGCGCCTTGCCGTAGCCGGGACGCAGCGCAATCGCGGCGTCATAGGCCGCGAGCGCCTCCTGGAGCCGGCTGAGGCCGGCGAGCGCGCTGCCGCGATTGACCATGATCTCGGGGTGACCGGGATGCGCGGCGAGCAGCGCATCGTATTGCGCCAGCGCCTCCTCGAAGCGGCCGAGCTGTGCCAACGCATTGCCGAGATTGGCGCGCGCGCCGAGGAAGCGCGGCTCGAGCGCCAGCACCCGCTCGAACGCGGCGATCGCCTCGCCTGCGCGATTGAGCTTGAGCAGCACATGGCCGCGGATGTTGACGGCATCGAAGCTGTCGGGGGCGAGCAAGAGCGCCTTGTCGACCGTAGCCAGCGCCTCGTCGTCGCGGTTGAGCGCGAGCAGCGCGCGGCCGTAATTGGCGAGCACCTGCGCGGAGCCGGGATTGAGCTTGAGCGCCTTGCCGAGCAGCGCCTGCGCTACCGCCGCCTTGCCGGCATCGAGCTTCACCAGGCCCGCCAGATGCAGCGCGTCGAACCAGTCGGGCGCCGCCTTCAGCACACGCGTGCAGATCCTGTCCGCATCGTCGAGCCGGCCCTGCTGATAGTGGGCGACAGCCTCATCGATCGCGCGGGCGATGGCGTCCGGCGATCGGAGGTCGGGTCCAGCCACGGAAAGTGGCGATCAGCGGGCGGCGCTGAATTCGCGCGCCAGCGCCTGTCGCGCCGCTTCGCGATGCTCGTCGCGGATATGGCCGGTCACCATGCGCAGCGCCGTCACCAGCACCAGCGCATCATCGGTGTAGCCGAGCAGCGGCAGGATGTCGGGCATGGCGTCCGCCGGCAGCACGAAATAGGCGAGCGCGCCGAGCAGCGCCGCCTTCACCTGTAGCGGCGTCTGCCGGTCGAAAGCCGCGTAGTACGCGGAAAGCAGGTCCTCCGCGAACGGCAGCTTGGCGGCGACGCGCTTCAACTTCGGCCAGAAGCCGCGGCGCACGCGCGCTTCATCCCGTCGCGCGGAAGCATCATCCCAAGAAGCGGCACCCGCGCTACCAGCAGCCGAACGTCCGAACATGGCAACCTCCCAGTCAAAGTCCGGCCGTCACATGGCCCCTCCGGACTCAATATTCAATATGCCTCTTAACCAACTGAAAGTTAACCACCTGCAAGTGCGTTCATCGTCTCGGCGAGCTTGACGTCGAGCTCGGTCAGGCCGCCGGCATCGTGGGTGGAGAGCGTCACCTCGACGATCTTGTAGACATTGAACCACTCGGGATGGTGGTCCATCTTCTCGGCCGCCAGCGCAGCCCGCGTCATGAAGCCGAACGCCTGGTTGAAATCCTTGAACACGAATTTGCGGGTGATGGCGTCGCGTCCCGCCACCTCGCTCCAGCCGGTGAGCCTGGCGAGCGCGGCCTTGCGGGCGTCGGCGGTCAGCTTTTGAGCCATGGTCGAACCTCGTCAAAACTCCCTCGGACACCTAGGTATAGACTGGCAAGAGCCCGCGGGAGAGCCTCAAAATGTCCTGGTCGCTGACCATCGGCCGCATCGCAGGTACTGACGTCCGCCTGCATATCACCTTCATCCTGTTTCTGGCGTGGATCTTCGGCGCCAACTGGGCGTCCGCCGGACCGGAACAGGCCTGGAACACGCTCGCGTTCATGATCCTGCTGTTCGCCTGCGTGGTGGCGCATGAGTTCGGCCACGTGTTCGCCGCGCGCTACTACGGGATCGCGACCCCGGACGTGACGCTGCTCCCGATCGGCGGGCTGGCGCGGCTCGAGCGCATCTCCGAGGAGCCGCGGGAGGAGTTCGTCATCGCCATCGCGGGGCCGCTGGTGAACGTGGTGATCGCGCTGGTGCTGGTCGTGTTCTTCGGCGCGAAGTTCGACCTCGGCGCCTGGACCACCATCGACAGCAGCAAGGTCGCGATGGTCGACCGGCTGGCGATGGTCAACGTGTTCCTCGTTCTGTTCAACCTGATCCCGGCATTCCCGATGGACGGAGGCCGCGTGCTGCGTGCGTTGCTCGCGACGCGCATGGGCTATACACGCGCCACCGAAGTCGCCGCCACGATCGGCCAGGGCTTCGCCTTCGCGCTCGGCTTCATCGGGCTGTTCTCGAACATCATGCTGATCTTCATCGCGATCTTCGTCTATCTCGCGGCCTCGTCGGAAGCGCATTTCGTTGCCATCCGCTCGATGGCGAACGGCGTGCCGGTCAGCGCCGCGATGATGACGCAATATGCCACGCTGACGCCCACCGCCGACGTCGAGGACGCGGTGCAGACACTTCTGCGCACCAGCCAGAGTGAATTCCCGGTGGTCGACGACGCCGGCAAGCCGGTCGGCCTGCTGGCGCGCGCCGACATAATCCGCGCGCTCAAGGAACGCGGCCCCGACGCGCGCGTCGCCGATGCCATGACGGCCGGCCTGCTGACGGTGAGCTATCGCCAGCATCTCGACGACGCCTTCAAGCTCCTGCAGGAGAAGTCGGTGCCCGCGGTGGGCGTGATCGACGCCGGCGGGCGGCTCGTCGGCCTCGTCACCTCCGAGACCATCGGCGAAATGATGATGGTGCGCGACGCGCTGCCCAAGGGGGCAACGCTCGGGCCCTGGGGCCCGGTTCCACGAACGTGAGTAGGAGTTCGGCCGTGCGGGCCCTTCGGGGCATTGAGCATTAGCGCTCATTGTCCGTGAAGCGTGTCGCAAACTCGTCGTTGCTTTTTCGTTCACGATGACTATGTTGCCCGCAAAACGCGGGCCCAAGTTGCGTTACGAGTTGCGTTCTTTGGCGCGTTTCCATCAGAAATGGCTGCGGTTTTGCTCCGCCACGCGCCCATGGCCCCGACACTGATTCTGGATGCATTATGAACCTTCGCAACATCGCCATCATCGCCCATGTCGACCATGGCAAGACCACGCTGGTCGACCGCCTGCTCCAGCAAGCCGGCTCGTTCCGTGAGAACCAGAAGGTCGCCGAACGGGCGATGGATTCGAACGACCTCGAGCGCGAGCGCGGCATCACCATCCTCGCCAAGGCGACCTCGATCCTCTGGGGCGATACCCGCATCAACATCGTCGACACCCCCGGCCACGCCGATTTCGGCGGCGAGGTCGAGCGCATCCTCAACATGGTCGACGGTGCGCTGGTGCTGGTCGACGCCGCCGAGGGTCCGTTGCCGCAGACCAAGTTCGTGGTGTCGAAGGCGCTCAAGATGGGGCTCAAGCCGATCGTGGTGATCAACAAGGTCGACCGCTCCGACGCGCGCCCGATCGAGGTGGTCAACGAGGTGTTCGACCTGTTCGCGGCGCTTGACGCCACCGACGAGCAACTCGACTTCCCGATCCTCTACGGCTCGGCCAAGCAGGGCTGGATGGCCGAGAGGCTCGAAGGTCCGCAGGACCAGGGCATGAAGCCGCTGTTCGATCTCGTGCTCAAGCATGTCGAGCCGCCGACGGTCGAGACCGGGCCGTTCCGCCTGCTCGGCACCATCCTCGAAGCGAATCCCTATCTCGGCCGCATCGTCACGGGACGCATCACCTCCGGTTCGGTGAAGCCGAACCAGCCGGTGAAGGTGCTCGACCACGACGGCAAGCTGATCGAGAGCGGCCGCATCACCAAGGTGCTGGCGTTCCGCGGGCTCGAGCGCGTGCCGGTCGACGAAGCCGAAGCCGGCGACATCGTCGCGATCGCGGGCCTGCCGGAGGCGACCGTCGCCCACACGATCTGCGACCCCGAGGTCGAGACTCCGATTCCGGCGCAGCCGATCGACCCGCCGACCCTGGCGATGACGTTCCGCGTCAACGACTCCCCGCTCGCCGGCACCGAAGGCAGCAAGGTCACCGGCCGCATGATCCGCGACCGGCTGCTGCGCGAGGCCGAAGGCAACGTGGCGCTGCGCGTGCGCGAATCCGACGAGAAGGATTCGATGGAGGTCGCGGGCCGCGGCGAACTACAGCTGGGCATCCTGATCGAGACCATGCGGCGCGAAGGTTTCGAGCTCTCGGTGTCGCGTCCGAAGGTGCTGCTCCGCCGCAACGAAGCCGGCGACCTCGAAGAGCCGATCGAAGAGGTCGTGATCGACGTCGACGACATCCATTCCGGCGTGGTCGTGCAGAAGATGTCCGAGCGCAAGGCCGAGATGGTCGAGATGAAGCCGTCGGGCGGCGGCCGCGTGCGGCTGGTGTTCTACGCGCCGACGCGCGGGCTGATCGGCTACCAGGGCGAGCTCCTGACCGACAGCCGCGGCACCGCGATCATGAACCGCCTGTTCCATGCCTATGCGCCGTTCAAGGGGGAGATCAGCGGGCGTCGCAACGGCGTGTTGATCTCCAACGAGCAGGGCGAAGCCGTCGCCTACGCCATGTGGAAGCTCGAAGACCGTGGCCCGATGATGATCGAGCCGGGTTGGAAGGTCTATCGCGGCATGATCGTCGGCGAGCACACCCGCGACAACGATCTCGAAATCAACGTGCTCAAGGGCAAGCAGCTCACCAACATCCGCACCACGTCCAAGGACGAGGCGGTGCGCCTGACGCCCCCGATCCGCATGACGCTCGAGAAAGCGCTCGCCTATATCGAGGACGACGAGCTGGTCGAGGTGACGCCGAAGTCGGTGCGCCTGCGCAAGAAGCTGCTCGACCCCAACGACCGCAAGCGCGAAGAGCGGCGCAAGGAAGCCGAGCAGGTCTAGCGGAAATAGCCGCGCTGACTGCAACCTGCCGGTAAGCATGCTGCCGGACGGCGCCTGTCGATAGCGCCGTCGTGATAAAGTTGATGCTGCTTGTGGAGCACCGCCGATGCATATCCATGCCACGCACGATCAGGCTCGCGCCATCCTCAAGGCGATGTACTCGGTTGCCGCCGCCGGTGCCGTCACCGACGCCGACCGCGCCAGCATCAATGCCGCCATGCACTACATATTCAGGCTCAACCCCGATCCGTCCGTGATGCGGGTACCGTCGCCGGCCGAGCTTCAGGCGCTCGCCGCCTCCCCGGCGCTCGCCAACGAAGCCGTCAGCTTCGCGACCGTGATGGCGTTCGTCGACGGCACGCTCGACGACATGAAGCTCAATACGGTTCTCGGGCTCGCGGCCAAGCTTGGTGTCAAGAAGGACTATGTCGACGATATCGCCAAGCTCGCACAAGGACGCCTGCGCGACGCCACCGCGCACATGGTCCGCGCAAATCTCGAAAGCATCACCGGCCATCCGGTCGCGACCGATGACGAGATGCCGTTCCTTCTGCCCTACAAGGACAAGCCCGATCCGGCGCTCGCCGCGCGTTTCCATGCGCTCGCCGATCTGCCGGCGGACACATTCGGCTACACCTTCGCGACGTTCTACAAAGCGAACAAGTATGCGTTCCCGGGCGAACCGACGGCGCTCAACTTCGCGTTCGCGGCACCGCACGATTCGTCGCACACGCTCGCCGGCTACGACACCACGCCGCGCGGCGAACTCCTGGTATCGACTTTCACGGCGGCGATGCACAGGAAGCGTGCGATGGCGGGGCACGTGCTGCCGGTGATTCTGAGCTGGCACCTCGGGATTGCGTTGAACGAGGTCGCCGGCGCCGCCAAAGGCGCGCTCGATCCGACGGAGTTCTGGCACGCCTGGGCGCGCGGCGAGGCGATGAAGGTCGACCTGTTCGATCCGTCTTGGGATTTTTGGGCCGCAACCCGCGAGCCGATCGCGGCGGTGCGCTCACGGATCGGAATGACCGCCTAATTCGGCGGCGCGGCGGCGCGTGTCCCGATTCGGGATTGCGTTTGCGACTCAAAAACGCCCGCCCGATGACCCGGTCAAGGTCCTTCCGTGACGGGTAATTTCACGCCTCCGGCCGTCGCCGCCGAATTTTCCTTTGCGAGCGTTGCCCGGCGGCAACACCGCTCCAGACCGCGATGTTTTCTGGATTTTTGAGCCTTCGAAGAGTCGTTTCAGGCACACGATACCCGTCGAATCCACATCATTAAGGTCTCGTTAAATATAACGCTTGAAGGGCGGCGGAGTGCTGCGCTTGAATTCGCGCATGAGCAATACAACCCTCATCGAGGTCCGCCGCGCCAAGCCGTCCGATGCACCGGCCATCGCCGCCACGCATGACGACTCATGGCGCGCCGCCTACCAAGGCATCATCCCGGGGGCGGAACTCGAGCGGCTGATCAACCGTCGCGGACCGGACTGGTGGGACTCGGCGATCCGCAAGGGCAGCCGCGTTGCGATCCTCGCTTTCGGCAATTCGATCGCCGGCTACGCCAACTACGGCCGCAACCGTGCGCGCAGCCTCTACTACGACGGCGAGATCTACGAACTCTACCTGCGTCCGGAATTCCAGGGCCTCGGCTTCGGCCGCAAGCTGTTCTCGTCGGCGCGCCGTGATCTCACGCAAAGCGGCTTGCAGAGCTTGGTAGTGTGGGCGCTCTCCGACAACGAGTCGGCAGTGGAATTCTATCGCTCGCTCGGCGGCCGGGCAGTGGCGCGCTCCTCGGAGCGGTTCGGCACCAAAGTGCTCGACAAGGTCGCCTACGCCTGGAACGGCAACGGCAAGGAATAGCTACCAAGTACTCTGAACTTACGGTCGTCATGCCCGCGCACGTCGCGGGCATCCACGTCTTAAGGGCGCACAGCAAGGAAGACGTGGATGCGCGGATCAAGTCCGCGCATGACGTGGAGAGACCAACGTCAATCCCGCGATCGCTCGTCCGAGCTCGGCTTGCTGAAATCCGGAATCGGAAAGCCAGCCTGCATGCACGCCGCGCGCACGGTGTTGGCGAGCAGGCATGAGATCGTCATCGGCCCCACGCCACCCGGCACCGGCGTGATCGCACCCGCGACCTCCGCCGCTTCGGCGAAGGCGACATCACCAACGAGCTTCGACTTGCCGGGCTCGCCGGGAACCGGCAAGCGCGTGATGCCGACATCAATCACGGTCGCGCCCGGCTTGATCCAGCTCTTGCGCACGAATTCAGGGCGGCCGACCGCCGCGATCACGAGATCGGCGCGCGCGCAGACCTCGGGAAGATTCTCGGTCTTCGAATGCGCCACCGTTACCGTGGCGTTCTCGCCGAGCATCAGAAGCGCAAGCGGTTTGCCGACAATGTTGGAGCGACCGATGATAATCGCATCAAGCCCTTCGAGCGACGGATGCACGGTTTTCGCCAGGATGATGCAGCCGAGCGGCGTGCACGGCGCCAGCGCCGGCAGGCCGGCGGCGAGCCGTCCGAGATTGACCGGATGGAAACCGTCGACGTCCTTGGCGGGATCGATCGCAGCGAGAATTTTCTGCGAATCGATGTGTGCCGGCAGCGGCAGCTGCACGAGGATACCGTGCACCACCGGATCGCGGTTGAGGCGCCCGACCAGCGTCAGCAGGTCGGCCTCGCCCACGGTCGCCGGCAGGCGATGATCGAACGAGCGCATACCGCTGCCGACCGTCGCCTTGGTCTTGCTCCCGACATAGACCTCGCTCGCGGGATTGCTGCCGACCAGCACCACGGCGAGCCCCGGCACCAGCGCCCGGTCGCGTGCGAGCCGGTGCGCCGCGTCGGCGACGCGGCCGCGCAGTTCCGCCGCGATGGTCTTGCCGTCGATAATCCGGGCCGTCATTGAGCCTCGCGTATCGAGAAGACGATCCTTACCTCTTTGAACAGATTCTCTCCAGCGATTCGGCCAGTGCAATGGCCGGCCCGTCGATTTTCAGGCGTTTCAGCCGCGCGGTATGCCCGCTGATTAGATTGACGGCACCTGGTGGGAAGCCCACCACCTCTGCGATGAGACGCACCAGCGCATCGTTCGCTTCACCCTCGCTCGGCGCCGCGCGCACGCGGATCTTCAACACCGGACGCCCGTCGGCGTACGGCTCAATGCCGTCGACGGAATCGCGACCGCCTTTGGGCGTCAGCCGCACGGTCAGCACGAGGCCGTCCGCGCTCGGCGCCCACGGCCGTTCCGTCATCGTCGCCGCTCAGGGAACATTCGGAATGATGTACATGCCGATGACGAGCTGGATGAAAATGATGATGAAGATCAGGATGATCGGCGAGATGTCGATGCCGCCGAGATTGGGCAGGAAATTGCGGATCGGGCGCAGCGCCGGCTCGGTGATCCGGTAGAGGAAGTCCGCCACCATCCCCACGAACTGGTTGCGCACATTGACCACGTTGAACGCGATCAGCCACGACAGCACCGCCGCCGCGATCAGCAGGTAGATGTAGAAGGTCAGGGCGTAGCTGATGACGATGAAAAGCGCTTTCATGGGCCCCATTCGCCGGTTAGATCGGTAGGGAACATGTAGCCGCGCCGGCTCCCCCGAACAACCCGCCGCCGGCCACCATCCCGGCTTATTGACAGGCCGTGGGGGCGGGCCTAAATGGCCGCCCGAATACCCGCGCGACGAGCCCAGAACCCGTTGCGCTTCGCTTTTGGGGCCGTAGCTCAGCTGGGAGAGCGCCTCGTTCGCAATGAGGAGGTCAGCGGTTCGATCCCGCTCGGCTCCACCAGCCTTCGCTGCTCCGCAGCTTCGGCTGGCAAGCCACCTTAGTACGAAGGCTGCCCACCGGAGTTCTAGCGCAGGCGGGCTTTCTGTTTTCCAGGTCCCGCAGCTATTCTCCAGGCTAAATCACGCGCTTCCGGCGCCGCCACACACGGGCTACCGTGGCACCGTGTTGGCGGGAGCCTTGTAGCGGATGTCGACGGTTTCGGGCGGAGCAGGCGAGTTCGAGACGCTCCAGCGCGCCGTCAGCCTGCATCAGGCCGGCCGCCTCGACGAGGCCGCCGCGCTCTACCGCAGCGTCCTCGCCGTCAATCCCGATCACGCCGACGCGCTCTACTTCCTCGGCATGGTCGCCGCCCAGCGCTCGCAGTTCATCGAGGCGGAACGGCTGATCGGCCGCATGCTGGCGCTCAACACCAGGAATGCCGACGCCTATTCGAACTATGGCGGCATCCTCCGGGCGCTCAACCGGCCGCAGGAAGCGCTGGCCGCCCTCGATCGCGCTATCGCGCTCAACCCGCAGATGCATGCCGCGCACGCCAACCGCGGCATCATCCTGCATACGCTCAAGCGCTACGAAGAGGCCGTCGCATCCTATGACCAGGCATTGGCGCTCGTCCCCAACGATCCGACGACAATGACGTACCGAGGCGGCGCCCTGCTGTCGCTCGATCGGCACCACGATGCACTCGCGAGCTTCGATCGGGCACTGGCCATCAACCCCGGATTCCAGCCCGCGATGACCTATCGCGGCAACGCTCTCGGCATGCTCAAACGCAACGAAGAGGCGCTTGCGAGCTACGACCGTGCATTGTCGTTGAACCCGAACGACGTGATGGCGCTGGCCAATCGCGGCAACGTGCTGTCGGGCCTCAACCGGCCCGCCGAGGCGATCGCGAGCTACGACCGCGCACTTGCCATCAAGCCCGACGAAACCACCGCGCTCGCCAATCGCGGCATTCCGCTCCTCGCGCTCGGCCGCTACGACGAGGCGATCGCGGGCTACGACCGCGCCATCGCGGTGCAGCCCGGCAACGCCGAGGCGCACTACAACCGGGGCACCGCTCTGCAGGCCGTCGGCCGCTGCCTGGAGGCACAGGAGAGCTATCGCACGGCGCTCAAGCTCAAGCCCGACTACGCGGCCGCGGCGTTCGGGCTCTGCATGGCGCAGCTGCCGGCAATCTATATGGATGAGGCGGAAATCATCCGCGCGCGAGAGGCCTATGCGGCGCAGCTCACGGAGCTTGAGGGCACCCTCGCGCGCCTGGACGTCGTCGACCTGGCCCGCGCCGTCGGCTCGAACCAGCCGTTCCATCTCGCCTATCAGGGGCTCAACGACCGCGACCTGCAACGCCGATACGGCACCTTCGTCTGCGAGGTGATGGCGCGGCGGTTTCCGGCCGCGCCCATGCCGGCGTCGCCGGCGCCGGGTGAGCGCATCCGCGTCGGCATTCCGACCGGATTTTTCCGTTCGCATTCGATCTGGAAGATCCCGGCGAAGGGATGGGTGAGCCAGCTTGATCGCAGCCGCTTCGAGGTGTTCGGCTATCACACCGGCTCGCTGCAGGACGAGGATACGCTCGACGCGCGGCACCTCTGCGACCACTTCGAGCAAGGTCCGATGCTGCTCGAACAATGGCGCGAGACCATCCTGGCGGACCGGCTGCACGCGATCCTCTATCCCGACATCGGCATGGACCCGATGGCAATTGCGCTCGCGGCGCAACGGCTGGCGCCGGTCCAGTGCAACACACTGGGTCATCCGATCACCAGCGGCTGCCCGACCATCGACTACTTCCTGACCGCCGATTTGATGGAGCCGCCGGACACCGAGGACCAATACACCGAGACCTTGGTGCGGCTGCCGAACATCTCCGTATATTACGAGCCCACCCAGCCGCCGTCGCAGCTGCCGACGCGCGCCGACGTCGGCCTGCGTGCCGATGCCGTCGTCTACTGGTCGGGCCAATCACTCTACAAATACCTGCCGCAATACGACGAGGTGTTCCCGCGCATCGCCAAGGAGGTGCCGAACTGCCAGATCGTGTTCATCGAGTATTATCGCGGTTCCCATGTCACCGGCCTGTTCCGGCGCCGGCTCGAGCGCGCCTTCGCGGCGTTCGGCCTGCGCACCGACGACGTCTGCGTGTTCCTGCCGCGATTCAACCCGCAACAGTTCGTGGCGGCGGCCAGCACAGCGGACATCTTCCTCGACAGCATCCAGTGGTCGGGATTCAATTCGACCCTGGAATGCATGACCCACAACCTGCCGATCGTCACGCTGGCGCGACCGCTCATGCGCGGACGCCACACCACCGGCGTGCTGCGGATGATGGGCGTCACCGAGACGATCTTCGAAACCATCGACGACTATGTGGCGGCCGCGGTGCGGCTCGGCCGCGACGCCGACTGGCGGGCGGCGCTCGGCGCCAAGATCGCGGCCAACAAGCACAAGCTCTATCACGATCGCACGGCGATTGCGGCGCTCGAGGATTTCCTCGAACGCGCGGTGCGGCGTGGGACGGCATGGGACAGGAGCCGTGTCACGGTTACCTCGCCCGACCCGACACCCGCCCGTTCGCCTCCCCGATGAATCCTCCTGACCCCGCTCCGGACTCGCTCATCCACCACCGCTCGTTCGTGCTGTTCTGGACCGCGCGCGTCTCGGCCAACTTCGCCTTCCAGATGATGGGCGTCGCGATGGGCTGGCAGATGTACGCACTGACCGGCTCGGCGCTCGATCTCGGCCTGGTGGGGCTGGTGCAGTTTCTCCCCGCGACCGTGCTGATCCTGATCGCCGGCCAGCTCGCCGACCGCTACGACCGCCGGCGTATTGCTCAAGTATCCCAACTTGTCGAAAGCATCGCCGCGGCCGCCCTCGCCTATGGCGCCTTCACCGGCACCACCAGCAAGGGGATGATCCTCGTCGCCGCGTTCCTCCTCGGGATGGGCCGCGCGGGCGAGTCGCCGACCATGCAGACGATCCTGCCGGGCGTCGTTCCGACCGCGCTGTTCCCGCGGGCGGTGGCAGCCTCCTCCGCCGCGCAGCAGGTCGCGACCATCACAGGACCGGCGGTCGGCGGCCTGCTCTATGCACTCAACCCCACCGCGGTCTACGCGATCTGCTTTGGCACGTTCGCGGCGGCGGCGGCGCAGCTCGCATTCCTGCACTACGAGCGCGCAACCACGCGCATGCCGGTGACGCTCGCGGGCTTCTTCGCCGGCATCGCCTATATGCGCAGGAACCGCATCCTGCTGGGCATCATCACGCTCGACCTGTTCGCGGTGCTGCTTGGCGGCGCGACCGCGCTGCTGCCGATCTTCGCCAAGGACGTGTTCGACACCGGGCCCGCAGGGCTCGGCATCCTGCGCGCCGCGCCGGCGGTCGGCGCGCTGCTGATCACGGTGTCGCTCGCGCGCTGGTCGATCGCACGCAGCGTAGGGCGCATCGAGTTCCTCACGGTGGCGCTGTTCGGCGTCGCGACCATCGTGTTCGGATCGACGACATGGTTCTGGGTGGCATGGGGTGCGCTTGCCGTCATGGGCGCTGCCGACGCGATCAGTGTCGTGATCCGGCTGACGCTGTTGCAGCTCGAGACACCGGACGACATGCGCGGCCGCGTCAGCGCGGTCAACGCGCTGTTCGTCAGCATGTCGAACCAGATCGGCGATTTCCGCGCCGGCCTGGTGGCGAATTTCATCGGCGCGGTGCCGGCGGTGCTGGTCGGCGGCGTCGGGACGCTGGTCGTGGTGCTGCTCTGTATCCGCCTGTTCCCCGAGCTCTACCGGGTCGACACCTTCCACCACAACAAGAAGACCGAGTGACAGGGCCTCCCCCGGCTCAGCCGCAGATGATAGCGTGCACGGCGGTCAACCGCTGGAGGTCCACCCATGGCCGTCGCTCGTGGTCACGGCATTCGACACGCTGACGGCTGCACTTGCTGCGAGGCGCCCGCTTCGTCTTTGCAGTTGAACCGGCGAACTCTATTGGCTGGCGGCGTCTCCACCGCCGCTCTCGCGTGCAGCCCGGTCGCGATGGCGTTTGCGCAGGGCACGCTGCGCGATGACGTCACGACGACGACGGGGCAGGGGCCGATCAAGCCCCACCGGATTGACGTTCACCACCACTTCTCGCCGCCGCAATGGATCGCGGAGGTCAGAGGCCGCCAGCTCCTGCAACAAGCGAACGCCAACTGGACACCGGCCCGTTCGATCGAGGACATGGACAAAGGCGGCGTCGCGGCGGCGGCGATCTCCATCACCAACCCGGGCCTCTGGTTTGGCGACAAGGAGATCACGCGGCGGATCGCCCGCGAATGCAACGAGTTCGGGGCGAAGCTGGTCCAGCAATATCCCACGCGATTTGGCCTGTTCGCCGCGCTGCCTCTGCCCGACGTGGATGCGACGCTGAAGGAGATCGCGTACGCGTTCGACGTGCTCAAAGCCGATGGCGCGCACTTCATGACGAGCTACGGCGACACCTGGCTTGGCGACGCCGCCTATGCGCCCGTCATGGACGAGCTCAACCGCCGCAAGGCGGTGGTTCATGTTCATCCGACCGCGGCCAACTGCTGCAAGAATTTGGTACCCGACGTGTCGCCCGGGATCATGGAATACGGCACCGACACGACGCGCGCCATACTGGGCGTACTGTTCAGCGGGACCGCGGTGCGCTGCCCGGACATTCGCTTCATCTGGTCGCACGCCGGCGGCACCGCGCCGTTCCTGGCGGGGCGCATCGATCGATCTTCGCGCAACGCCAAGGATCGCGAGCGGCGGCTGCCGAACGGCGCCATGCATGAGATGAAGAAGTTCTATTATGACACGGCGGGCGCGGCCAATGCGGGCGCGATGGCCTCGCTGCTCAAGCTCGTGACCTCGGCGAACATCCTGTTCGGCACCGACTTTCCACCCGGTGGCACCAGCCTCGAGGTCGCGAAGGCGCTCTCGGCGCTCGGACTCGGCTTCACCGAAGCCGACATGCGCGCCATCGATCGGGACAACGCCGTGCGGCTCCTGCCGCGGCTCGCCGCGAGCTGACGCGCGGCGGCGAGGCTTCCCTCAATCCGCCTTGATGCCGCTGTCCTTGGCGACCGCGATCCAGCGCGCGACGTCCTGTGCGACATAGCGCCGGAAGGTCTCAGGGTCGGTGCCGCGGGGGATGGCATCGAGCTGGATCAGGCGCCGCCGCGTCTCGTCGTTGGTCAGAATCTTCCCCACCGCCCGATGCAGGCGATCGACCACCGGCTTCGGCGTTCCGGCCGGCGCGAACAATCCGTTCCAACCGCTCGCCTCGAAGCCGCGCAGCCCCGCTTCGTCGATGGTCGGCACGGTGGGAAGGCCGTCGACGCGCCGCGGCCCGGTGACGGCGATCGCGCGCAACTGCCCGCCTTCGATAAACGGCTTGGCGGTGCCTATCGGCGCGAACATGACCGGCACGCGTCCGGCGACGAGGTCGGTGACCGCCGGCGCGCTGCCGCGATACGGCACGTGCTGCATCTTCAATCCGGTCTCGCGCGCGAACAGCGCCGCTGCCAGGTGCGTGATGGTGCCGGCGCCGGCCGACCCGTAGTCGATGCCTGCTCTCGCCTTGGCGTGGGCGATGAACTCCGGAAGCGTCTTCGCCGGCACCGAGGGATGTACGACCATCACCAGGAAGGTGGTGGTGACTTCGCTGATCGGCTCGAAATCCTTCAGCACGTCGAACGGCAGCTTGCTGTAGATCCCCGGCGAGATCGCGAGCGCGTTCGAGGATTGCAGCAGCGTATACCCGTCTGGCGGCGCCTTGGCGACCACGTCGGCGGCGATGTTGCCGCCGGCGCCGACGCGGTTGTCGACCACCAAGGGCTTGCCGAGCTCGGCCGACAGCGCGTCGGCGGTGATGCGGGCCGTCACGTCCACCGGTCCGCCCGCGGCGAAACCGACCAGCACGCGGATCTGGCGATTGGGGTAGTCGCTTTGCGCGTGTGCGGGCAATACGCCGGCAACGTACAGTGCAAATGAAACGGCGACGACGTGAACGCGGCCCAAAGGCATGGCATTTCCTCCTGTTCGGCCGCTTCTTGGGCACGGCCGTAGCGGCCATAATGACGGATGGCCGGGGCGATGCTATAGGGACGACCCGCACCCGTGACATGAAGCAAAGAGAAGAAGACCGCCAGGCCCCATGACGACGCGCGAACTGAACGATTTCCTGACGTTGACCGGTCCGGGCACCCCGATGGGCGCGCTGTTCCGCCGCTACTGGATTCCGGCCCTGATGTCGTCCGAGCTGCCGGAGCCGGATTGCCCGCCGGTGCGCGTGAAATTGCTGTCGGAGCGGCTGATCGCGTTCCGCGACTCGCAGGGCCGGGTCGGCCTGATGGACGAGTTCTGCGCCCACCGCGGCGTATCGCTCTGGTTCGGACGCAACGAGGACAACGGCCTGCGCTGCCCCTATCACGGGTGGAAATACGACGTGACCGGCCAATGCATCGACGTGCCGTCGGAGCCGGTCGAGTCGGGCTTCTGCCAGAAGATCAAGCTCAAGTCCTACGAATGCGTCGAGCTGGGCGACGTAATCTGGGCCTATATGGGCCCGCCGGAACTCAAGCCGCCGCTGCCCAATTTCGAATGGTGCAACGTGCCGCACGCGTCACGCTTCATCTCGAAGCGCACGCAGGAATGCAACTGGCTGCAGGCGATGGAGGGCGGCATCGATTCCGCGCACGTGTCTTTCCTGCATCGCTACGACCTCAGGAGCGACTCGCTGCATGTGAGCAAGGGCGCCGAGCTGACCGCCAAGACCGACGTCGCCTTCGAGGTGATCGAGACCGCCGGCGGCATGGTGATCGGCGTGCGCCGCCCGGCGCAGGAGGGCCACTACTACTGGCGCATCACGCAATGGATCATGCCGTTCCACACCATGATCCCGCCTTACGGCGACAATGCGCTCAACGGCCACGCCTGGGTGCCGATCGACGACGAGAACTGCTGGTCGTGGTGCTTCACGCACCACCCGACGCGCGCGCTGACCGACCATGAGCTCACCACCATGCGCAACGGCGGCGGCATCCATGTCAGCCTGGTGCCGGGCACGTTCCGCCCGGTGATCAACAAGGACAACGACTACCTGATGGATCGCGCCGCGCAGAAGGCGAACAAGACCTATTGCGGCGTGAAGACCATCGCCATGCAGGACGCCGCGATCCAGGAAAGCATGGGACCGATCCAGGACCGCAGCAAAGAGAACCTCACCTCGACCGACAACGGCGTGATCATGGCCCGCATCCGCCTGCGCAAGGCGGCACTGGCGGCGCAGCAGGGCCAGATGCCGGACGGCCTCGCGCCAGAAACGCACGCGGTGCGCTCGGCCTCGCTCGTGCTGCCGGAGAGCGCGAGCTTCCACGAGGCGGCGGCGGAATCGCTGAAGGTCCGCAAAGGCGTCGAGCACACATCGGTGTAGTCTACGTTCCGAGGAACTTCGCCGGGATGTAAAGCGGCATCGAATCTTCCCAGCGGCTGTCGGTGACCATGCGCTTGCCGCTGCCGTCGGCGTTCATGACGAAGATCTGGCCGTACTGCTGGAAGGTGTTGTCGTAGAGCGCCGCCTCGTCGCGGAAGCCGTAGATGCCGCTGTTCCACATGATGCGACCGTCGGCGGTCCACACCGCGTGGCCGTCGGTCGCGCGGTTGGTCGTGAGCCGCAGCAGGTCGGAGCCGTCCGGTCGGATCGTGAAAATGTCGAAGTTCACGGCGTCGACGCGGCGCGTGAACAGGATGCGGCTGCCGTCGGGAGACCAGCCCGGCAGGTTGTCGGCTTCGGTGGTCAGCACGCGCGTCTTGCGATCATCGAGGTTGAGGATGCGCAGGCCATATTGCTTCTGCTCGTCGCCCCAGACCCGATAGACGATCTCCTTGCCGTCGGCGGAATAGCTCGGGAAGCCGGAATGGATCGTGCCGTCGGTGAGGGCTTCAAGGCCGGTTCCGTCCCGGCGCACCCGCATAATCCGCGCCTTGCCGGCGCGGCGTGCCTGGAACCACTCGCCGAGACCGAACGTGATCCATTCACCGTCCGGCGACCAGGCCGGCTGGAATGCGCCGGCCATGCCGCGCTGAACCATCGACGGATCGAGGCCGGAGGTGTCGGAATCAAAGACGCGCCGTCTGTTCGATCCGTTGGGGTCCATGACGACGATCGAGGAATTCTTGGCCTTCTCGGTGAACACGAGCTTGCCGTCGCGCGAAAGCTGCGGGAACACGTCGCTGTGGCGATAGTCCCACGCCGAATCCCAGCTGTAGAGCGGCTGGTTTTCCCGCCGGGGCCTGTAATCGTGCTTCTCGTAAATCACGGTCTTGCCGTCCGCCGACCAGACCGGTGAACGCAATGCCGCTTTGAAGGCGGGACGGCCCGACGTGTAGTAGAGCCCTTCGTCCGGCCCGCCCTTGCGGTGATAGGCGATATCGGTGGCGCTCAGGAATTGCGGGGCGACCTTCAGCCCGGGCCCCTTGGTGTGCTCGATGCGCTCACCGGTGGCCACGTCGACCGAGACGATCTGCGACACGACTTTGGCGACCAGATTGGGACGGCGCGCACCCCAGGTATCTTCAGTGGTCATCTCGTAGAAAACGACGCGCTTTCCGTCGGGCGACCATTTGGGGGAGCCGAGGCAATGGCCGGGCTTCGATGCGACCCGGCGAAAGCCCTCGCCATCGGCGCGGATCGCATAGACGCTGAGCTCTTGCGTATGCTCCCAGCCGTGGCCGCCGCTGTGGCCGCGCCAATCGGTGTTGCGGTCGGACGCGAATGCGAGCCACTGCCCGTCGGGCGACCAGGCGGGACGGAAGAACCCGTTGGGGCCGGCAGGATCGCCCTGCACCGGTTCGGCCCCAGTCATGTTGCGCGCCTGGCCGCTCTTGAGATCGAGCACCCAGATATTGGCGCGATAGCCGTCGCGGGTAGAAACAAAGGCGAGGCGCGTGCCGTCAGGCGAGAGCACGGCCGCATCCTCGACCGACGGGCCGGTGACCACCGGCTCGATCCCCGTGCCGTCGAGGCGCGCGCGGAACACGTCCGATTGTCCCGCCCCGTTGCGCTCGGACGTGAACACCACGCCGTTGCCGTCGGGCGCGAATGAAGCGTTGTATTCGAACGCCGGATTCTGCAGGAGCTTGCGCTCGCCGGTGCCGTCGGCATTGGCGATATAAAGATCGGACGCCGACGGCCCGATCCGGTTCATCAGCATGATGCCTTTCTGTGCGCCGGCGGCGCTTTTTGTGCTGGCGGCGCTTTTTGTGCTGGCGGCGCCCGCGGTTCCGCCTTGCGCCATGACACGCGGTGCGCGCGCGACAAGCGCAGCGGCTGAAATGCCCGTCAGGACGTTCCGGCGACTGATCATGATAAACCTTCTGCCCATATGAAGTTATCTTTCCAGAAAGATATATCCTGGCGATTATCTTTCTGGCAAGATATCTGACCATGACATTTTGGTAAGGACCGATTGATGACGACCAGACGCCGCCTTGCGGTGGACGAGCGCATCAGAATGCGATCGGAAAACTGGCCGGAAGCCGTGACTCCGATCTCGCAACTGATGGTTCGGATTTACCGCGTGGCGGGCCTGATCCACGCCCAGTCGATGGCTTTGGCGGCGACGCGCGGGCTGAGCCTCGCGGAATTCGAGGTGCTGGTCACGTTGCGAAGCGTACCGCCTCCCTACGAACTGGCGCCCACCGACCTCTACGGCGCCGTCCTGATGTCGTCAGGCGGTCTGACCAAGGTTCTTCACGGGTTGGAAAAAAGCGGACTGATCGCGCGTATCGAGGGCAAGTCCGACCGGAGGAGCAAGCCCGTCCGGCTGACCGCGAAGGGCCGCGCGCTCGCCGAACGCGCCATGGCGGACGTCCTGCAATCTGCCCGAAAGAGCATCATGCGAGGGCTTTCGGAGACCGATATCGAACGGTTGACGCAACTCCTGCGCAAGCTGCTCGCAGTTCTTGAAGGTGGCGAGCCGTGATCGCGCGCGCGCCAGGCGCGGTGCAACGCTATCGCCCACCGAGCGATGCGCGCAGGAACTGCACGAAGTCGCTGGTCTTCGCCGGCAGGTGCTTTGCCTTGAAAAAATAGACGCGCATGCGCTCGGGCGACGCCGTCGCGCCCTCGAAGATCTCTTCCAGTTTCTTGTCGGCGAGCGCGGTTTTGACGGCATAGAGCGGCACCCGCACGATGCCGTCGCCGGCCAGCGCCATCTGGATGAGAACGGCATGACTGTTGGACGACAGCGTGCCCTTCACGGCGACTTGCGCTACTCGTGAACCCGCCTTGAACGGCCAGCTCTTCGATGCCGAAACGAGGTTCACGAGACAATTGTGCTCACGCAGCTCTTCCGGCTTCTTCGGCCGGCCGGCACGCTCGAAATAGTCCGGCGACGCGCAGACGACATGCTGGACGGCGCCGAGATCACGATCGACCAGGCCGGGCAGGGACGGCTTGCTGCCGGCCACGATGACGTCAAATCCGTCGCCCGACGCGGTGGCGCCGTCGATTGACGCAAAGAGATGGATGCGAAGCCCGGGATGCCGGTTGACGAATTCCGAGATGACCGGCGCGAGCACGTGCCGCGCATAGTCGCTCACCGCCTGGACCCGCAGCGTTCCGACCGGCCCCTTCTGCAGGTTGCGCGTCTCGACGACATAGCCGTCGATATTCGAGAGCATCTGCAGGCAGCTCTGGAACAGTCCCTCGCCGGCATCGGTGAGCAGGATGCCGTGGGTCGAGCGGTTGAGCAGGCTGAAGCCGAGGGCGGCCTCGAGCTCTTTCATGTGCTTGCTGACCACCGACGGCGTCGTGCGCAGATCGGCCGCCGCCTTGGTGAAGCTCAGTCGCTCGCCGACGCGCACGAACGTGTTGAGCTTGTTCAGGTCCCTCAGCGCTGCCGTCAGAGACATCGTCGCATGCCCTTCCGAACCCTGCCTGACCGGCGCCCGCCGGCTCCCCGTCTCGTCATCGCCGGCTCTGGTAGTAACCCCTTGATTTTCCTTGAGCAAGACGCCGCCCAGGCTGCGCGACGCGCCGCCGCCGGTCGGCGCTTCTTGCCGGGGCGGCGTTCCTCAAGAACAACTGTTGTTCCGAGATGTCGGCTACCGAATCCGGGCCCCGCGGCGTAAACTAGCAGCATTCCGTCGATGAAAGACCTGGCCTCGGTCCATCGACCTTGCGAGAGGACGATCATGCTCAAGGAATATCACTACGACCACCTGATCCGCTGGCCGAACAACGAGCGTGCGGCGGTGTTCCTCACCTTCGATTTCCAGGGTGGCGAGGACGTGAAGCCGGACAAGAATGGCTTCCTCAACTACGAAATGTGGAGCCAGGGCGAATATGGCCCGCATCACGCGATCTACCGCATCCTGCGAATCCTCAAGGAAGAGAACATCAAGGCGACCTTCCTGACCTGCGGCGCGATCGCGGAGCGCTTCCCAGAAGCGGTGCAGGCGATCCTCGACAACGGCCACGTCGTGGAAGGCCATGGCTACAATCACGAGATCGCGCGCTACCTGCCGCGCGACGAAGAAGACAAGGTCATGAAGAAGACCATCGCCATGATCGAGAAGCGCACCGGCCGGCGCTGCATGGGCTGGCGCTCGTGCACTCAGAGCACCAACACCATCGAGCTCCTGATCGAGAACGGCTACACCTTCAACACCAACTGCTTCCACGAGGAGCTGCCGTTCCTCTACGAAAAGGACGGCAAGGTTATCGTCGAGCTGCCGCGGCAGCCGTTCGGCGACGGCACGCTGTTCGGCCACCGTCACGGCGAGTACGGGAACCCGCACCACGGTCTCGAGAGCTGGAAGGCCTACTTCGACGAGCTCTACGCCGAGAGCACCCCGGAGCGTCCGAAGTACATCCCGTTCACGATGCATCCGTACATCATCGGTCGTCCGGGCCGCGCGACCGCGACGATGCGCGCAATGCTCCAGTACATGAAGGCGCGCGGGAGCGTCTGGTTCCCCACCGGCATCGAGCTCGCCGAGTACTGCCTCAACAACCTGTTCAAGGCGGAAGCCGACAAGCTGCGCGCGAAGGCGGGCTGAGCGCCGCTTCTAACAGGCTTGGCCGACGATACGAGCAGGTGCGATCGCCATGATCGCACCTGCTCGGCGTTTGGGGACTTTGCGCGAACGGATGACGCAAGCAGACGCCCCGTCGAAGTCAGGTCACGGGTATCGGCTTGGCAGATTCCTTGGACACCGCGGCAAGCACCTCCGCGATCCGATCGACGGCCCAGTCGATGTCCGGTTTCTGGATGATGAGCGGCGGCGCCAGCCGGATGGTGTTGCGATGGGTGTCCCGGGTGAGAATCCCGGCCGCCAACAACCTCTCGGCCACGATGCCGGCCGGCGCCTTCGTCGCGTCAAGCTCTATCCCTGCGAACAGACCGCGGCCGCGCACCTCGCGGACCAGCGGATTGTCGAGCGCGGCCAGGCGCGACAGAAGATGCGGGCCGAGCGCCGCGGAGCGCTCCACCAGCCGTTCCTCGACCAGCGTATCGAGCGCGGCGAGCCCTACGGCGGCGGCGATCGGATTGCCGCCAAAGGTGCTGCCGTGGTCCCCCGGACGGAATACGTCCATCACCTCACGGCGGGCGAGAAACAGCGACACGGGCAAGAGCCCCCCGCCGAGCGCCTTGCCGAGCAGCACGGCGTCCGGCGTGACGCCGTCATGCTGGCAGGCGAGCATGCGGCCGGTGCGCCCGAGCCCGGTTTGGATCTCGTCGCAGACGAGGAGCACGTTGCGCGCGCGGCAAATTTCCGCGACCCGCGCCAGATAGCCCGCCGGCGGCACGCGGATGCCGCCCTCGCCCTGGATCGGCTCGACCAAATAGGCCGCGGTGTTGGGTGTGATCGCGGCAGCGAGCGCATCGGCGTCGCCGAACGGCACGTGCTTGAAGCCGGGCGCGAACGGACCGAAGCCCTCGCGATACTGCGGGACCGAGGAGAAGCCGACGATCGTGGTGGAGCGGCCATGGAAGTTGTCTTCCGCCACGATGATCTCGGCGCGGTCGCGCGGCACGCCCTTGACCGTGTAGGCCCATTTGCGCGCAGCCTTGATCGCCGTCTCGACCGACTCGGCGCCGCCGTTCGAGGGCAGCGCCGCATCCGTGCCGGTGAGCTCGCAGGCGCGGGCCAGGAACGGCCCGAGCCGATCGGTGAAATAGGCGCGCGAGACCGTGTCGAGCCGGTTCGCCTGTTGCGTCATCGCTGCGACCAGCCGCGGATGGCAATGCCCGAAACTCGCGGCCGAGTAGGCACCCATCATGTCGAGGTAGCGCCGGCCGTCCTCGTCCCAGACATGAATGCCTTCCGCGCGCACGAGCGTCACCGGCAGCGGCTTGTAGTTGGCCGCACCGTAACGGGCTTCGAGGCGGTTCAGACGGCCCATCGCAGTCTCTCCTGGCGGACCGCCGCGGCCACCAGCGTGCCCAGCAGCCGCGCGGTCTTGCCGTCCCGATCGCGATGCGGATTGAACTCGACGAACTCGATGGCGCGGCATGCGGGATCGGCGGTCAGGCCGCTCCAGGCATCGAAGAATTCGCGGGCGTGGATGCCATCGGGCGCGGGTGTGCCCACACCCGGCGCCTCGACTGGGTCGAATGCGTCGAGATCGAGCGAAAGACCGTAGCCGGCGGTGCCCTTCGTGACGATGGCGTGCGCTTCGGCGAGCACGTCCGCGATACCGCGGCGTGCAACTTCGTCCATCTGGATCACGCGAATGCCGTGCCGCTTGGCGAACACCATCTCCTCGGGCTCAAAGCTGCGCGTGCCAACAAGACAAACGTGACGCGGCTCGAGCGCGCGGCGATCGCCGGCGATGGCGGTCAATTTCGGCGAGCCGTATCCGAGCAGCGCCGCGACCGGCATGCCGTTGATCGCGCCGCTGTGGGTCGTCTCGGGCGTGTGCATGTCCATGTGCGCGTCGATCCACAACAATCCGAGCGGGCCGGAGCTCTGCATCGCGCGTGCGACGCCGCTCCATGTGCCGACGGCACAGGAGTGATCGCCGCCGATCACCAGGGGGCGACGGCCGTTTTCGGTCTGCTTGCAGGTGGTCTCAGCGAGCCACCGGGAGGTGCGCGCGACGGCATCAAGGGGCGCGACGTCGGCGGCGCAAAGGCCTTCGGGCATCGCCTGCCAGGCTAGCCGCACATCGCCGCTCGCCGGATTGCCATCCCAGTATTGCCGAAACGCGGCCGGACCGTCCTTGCAGCCGGGGTCGCGCGCACCCGCGCCACATGCGACCGCGATGGTCGGTATTCGATTAGGTCCCCTTGCAACGGCGCTCATGACGCCCGCTCCAACCGAGCCAACGATCGGCTCGCTGGTGATGTAGGAAGAGTTGGTTGGATCGCCAGCTTTCGCACGAAATCGCCCGAGTCGCCGAAGCGCGTGTCGCCGAACAAACCGGCGCGAAGCGAATCTTGCGCGTAGAACTCTGGTACCCGACTGAAAATTGCGCGATTGCCAGATGGCAATTGGTATCTACCGCAACAATCTCGGATGCCGACCGTGCTCAGCCGGTCTGCAACCCGAGCCAATGGTTAAGGAACGCCGCCAGCCAGGCGCGGCCTGCGGGATCATAGACCGCGCGGTCGGCGAAATGCGCCGCGCGCGGCTTGGCGTTCGGCATTTGCATCCGGTCATGGCCACGGGTGGTCCAGCGGCAGATCGTGGCGTGCGTCACGTCGGGATGGAACTGCAGCGCATAGCCCGAGCCGTAGCGGAAGGCCTGCACCGGGAAGCTGTCGCCCTCCGCCAGCAGGTCGGCGCCATCCGGCAGATCGAACCCTTCGCGATGCCACTGATAGACCTGCTCGGGCCAGGGATCGCACAGCGACAAGCCGACCTCCGTCGGCCTGATCGGGTAGTAGCCGATCTCGGCGTGACCGTCGGCGTGCGGATACACGCGTGCACCGACATGCTGCGCCAGCATCTGGGCGCCGAGGCAGATGCCGAGGAACGGCTTCTTCTCCCGGAGCGGGACGGCGATCCAATCGATCTCGCGGCGCACGAAATCCTCGGTGCCGTTCGCGCTCATCGGCCCGCCGAAGTAGATCGCTCCGGAATGGCCGCTCATGGTCTCGGGCAGAGGATCGCCAAAGCGCGGCTTGCGGATGTCGAGGGGGTAGCCGCGCTCGCGCAGCGCGTTGCCCACCCGGCCGGGTGTCGAGTTCTCCTGGTGCAGGACGATCAGAACCGGCAGGCGCATGGATTTCGACGATTTATCGTATGGCGCGACGCTTTCCCTAACGCCGGGCGGGCCGGCGGGGAACCATCCAGGCGGACCAGCCCAGGCATACCTCGCTTGCCAAGGCAGATGCCCTCGGACATGCTGCCCGCGACCCTTCAGCGGGACCGGCCGTGTTGAGTAGCAATGCGAATAGCTCTCGGAATCGTCAAGCTTTTTCCGGAAGGCGGACTCCAGCGCGATTGCATCCGGCTTGCCCGCATCCTGACCGCGCGCGGCCACGACGTCACGATTTTCACCTCTGAGAACAAGTGGCCGTTTGACCGGCTGCCCTGCCCGATCACCCTCTTGCCGGTCCGCGCCTACACCAACCACCGGTTCGACCTGAATTTTGCGAAGCGTTTCACGGCGGCCACCGCCGAAGGGTTCGATCGCGTCGTCGGCTTCAATAAGCTTACGGGCCTCGACTTCTATTATTGCGGTGATCCGTCGATCCTTGATCGCGGCCGCGGCCCGATCGAACGAGCGCTGCCGCGCCACCGCGTCCAGTCGATGCTGGAGCAGGCATCCTTCGGACCGCTGCAGCGCACCCAAATCTTGGCATTGACCGAATCATCGGCGGAGAGTTATCGCCGCAATTGGCGAACCCAAGAGCAGCGAATCACCGTGCTGCAACCGTCGATCGACCCGGCACGCCAACGGCCGGACCTACGCGCCTCCGACTATCGTGCGGCGGTTCGCACCAAGCTGGGTCTTCCTGCAAATCACAAGGTATGGCTGTGGGTCGGCGCGCAGGCTCACGTCAAAGGTCTCGACCGCGCGCTGGCGGCGCTTCTATCTGCGCCGGACACGACGCTATTGGTCGCGGGCATCGCGCCCGATTCGAAAGACGCGGTCCAGGCCGGCAAGGCGCTCTCGCGCCGACGGAACGACGTCCGGTTCCTCGGCTTCCGCGAAGACATTCCGGAGCTGATGGCGGCGGCGGACATGCTGATTCATCCGTCGCGGCTCGACGTCACCGGCCAGGTTATCCTGGAGGCCATCGTGAATGGCCTTCCCGCCGTGGTCACCGGGCTTTGCGGATTTGCCGAGCACGTGGAGAAGTCCGGCGCCGGCATCGTGCTGCCGGAGCCGTTCGCGCAGGCGAACCTCGAAACGGCGCTCGCGCGCATGCGCGACTCTGCCGTGGCCGAAGCCATGTCGCTCGCCGGCATCAAGTATGGGCGCGAGACTGCGCCGGTGTCGGGCCTTGACCAGGCGGCCGATGTCATCGACGGCAGCGCCACGCTCGAGCCCGACGCCCCCGCAGCGGCATCGCCCGCACCGCGCTACGTTCCGATCTCGATCATCGTTACCACGTACAACCGTCCGGATGCGCTCGACGCCGTGCTGCGCGGACTGGCGCGCCAGTCGGACAAAGATTTCGAGGTGATCATCGCCGACGATGGTTCGACGCCGGAAACCTGCGCCCTATTGCAGACCTGGCAGGGTCGATTGTCGCGGCCGGTCAGGCATATCTGGCACGAGGATCGGGGATTCCGGGCCGCCGAAATCCGCAACCGCGCGATCCTCGCCAGCAGCGGCGCCTACTGCATTTTCCTCGACGGCGATTGCATTCCGCGCGGCGACTTCGTTTTGGAGCATCGCGAGCTCGCCGAACCGGGCTGGTTCGTCGTCGGCAATCGCGTGCTGATGTCCAAGCGACTGACCGATCAGGTTTTGCGAAAAGATCTCGAGCCGGAACTCTGGACGTTTGCGGAGGCCTGCCGTGCCCGCTTCAACGGCGACATCAACCGGATCGCGCCCCTGCTGCAGGCCAAGCTCGGCCCGGTGCGGAAAATCCGCCCGCAATATTGGTGGGGCGCGCGGTCGTGCAATCTGGCGGTCTGGCGCAGCGACCTCGAGCGGGTGGACGGCTTCGACGGCAGTTATGTCGGTTGGGGCCTTGAGGATTCCGACCTGCTGATCCGCCTGCTACGTGCCGGCATCAACCGGAAGGATGGGCGTTTTTCCACCGGCGTGTTGCATCTGTGGCACCCGCTCGCCGATCCATCATTGCTGTCGGCGAACCAGACGCTGCTCGATGCGATTCAGCAGAGTGACCGCATCCGGGCAGTGAGCGGCCTGAAGGCGCTGGGCAATGCGGAACCGTGGGCCGATGTGCGGCCCGTCAAGAACCGGATCGCTATGGGGTAGCTAATCTCGCTGGCGCTTGGCGATGCGGCTGCTGTTGTAGCGTCCGACCGCCGCCATCAGCAGCCTGCGCGGCACGAAGCGCGTCATGATCGTGGTCGCGCGATTGAGCATACCCGGCACCACCAAGCGTCGGCCCTGTTCCAGGGCGCGATAGCCGTCGAGCGCAACCTGGTCGGCGCCCAGGGTCAGCATGTCCGGCTTGCCGCCGCTGTCGAAGCCGGCGCGCGCCTGGAACTCGGTCGGCACCGGGCCCGGACACAGCGCGGTCACGCGGATGCCGCGCGGCTTGAGCTCCCAATGCAGCGCATCGCTGAAAGACACCACATAGGCCTTGGTGGCATAGTAGACCGCCATGTGAGGACCCGGCAGAAACGCCGCCACCGATGCGACGTTGAGGATCCCGCCACGCCGGCGCGCGAGCGCCTCGACAAAGGCCAGCGAAAGATCGGTGAGGGCGCGCACGTTCACGTCCACCATCGCGAGCTGCTCGGCCCGGCTTAGCGAGGCGGACGACCCGAGCAGGCCGAAGCCGGCATTGTTGACGACGGTCTCGGGCTCGACTCCGAGCCGCACCATGGCGCCGGCGATCGCATCGCCGGCATCGCGCCGTTCCAGATCGACGGGCTCGACGTGGGGCCGCCGGTGTCCAAACGCTGCGATCTCGTCGGCGAGCTCGTTCAGCCGTTGTTCGCGGCGCGCCACCAGCAGCAATTCCTTGCCCTGCCGGGCGAAGATCCGCGCCAACGCCGTGCCGATGCCGGCCGACGCGCCGGTGATCAGCGTAACCGGGCGGTGCTCAGTCATGACGCGAACCCATCGGGCGGCTTTCGGCAACCCGCTGGCGCAGCGCGATCCGCGCCTGCGAGGAAACGTGCAGCAGGTCGGCGGCACGCCAGATCAGATTGTCCTCGAACTCGGTGACGCGGCCATCGGCATGGGCGATCTGCCACATCATCTCGATGACCTGCTGGCGGCCGGTGTCGTCGAGCGTCCGATTGATGAGGCTGGTGAAACGATAGAGATCGACGGCCTGCTGTTCGGCTTGCGTCGCCTCCGTCACCAGTTCATTGGCGGCCGCTTCGTCCAGACCGAAGCGCAGCATGATTACGCCGATGAGGCGGTTGCGTTCGACCTCCGACATCGCGCCGTCGATCATGGCGGCGTGGATCAGCAGCGCCGCGGCCGCCAGCCGGTAGTCGTCGCCCTCGAAGCGGACACGATCCTTTTCGCCGCCGGCCAAATCCGACAGAAAGTCTTTGAATGCTTGCAGCATGACAGGCCTTTCTCGCCGGCATCATCCGCCATCCCTGTGACATCGGGAAGGTGACCCGCCGAATATGGGAGTTGCCGGCGCCGTCCGCATGAGGCTGAGACGAGTGGAGAGAGCTCGAAGCCTAGTTGATCGCCTTGCCGCGCCGCTGGACTTTTTCCAGGAGCTCTAGGTTGTTGCGGATGTAGGGATTGTCTGGCGCTTTTGCCAACGCCACTTCGAGGGTGCGGCGCGCGCGCGCGTAGTCGCCGCGCAGGATGTAGGAGAAGCCCCGGTTGTTCATGAGCTCCGGCGTCTCGCCCGTGATATTGGCGGCCTGCCCATAGGCGCGGTCGGCGAGATCGAAGCGCTTGAGCCGATCGTAGGAGGCGGCGAGCCCGACCCAAGCTTCGGCGTCGCGCGGATGCAGCTCCACGGCCTTGCGGAAATGTTTTTCGGCAAGGCCGAAATTGGCGGAGCGGAAATACTTCTTGCCCAGACTGAGATCGTCGTAGGGATCCTTGCCAAGCATCCTCGGGTTGGCGGCGTTGACAATGGGATCGGGCGTTGGATTGACCGTGGGAATGGCGACCGATCCGGGGGCGGTGGCGGCCGACCCGGTGGTCGCGGGCTCGGCGCCCTCACTCGGGGTCTCGATCGACGCGGTGGTGTCGGGATCGCTGCGCTGGAACAGTCCAGTGAGCTTGGTCGAGGTTTCGCAGCCGGACAGCCATACGAGGCAGGCCGCCGCAACGATAAGAACTCGCCCCCCACTCATACGCATCCACCCACACGCTCCGCCGGCGACGCATTCTGCGTGCCGGCCGGCCCGAACGCATGCGCGCGCCCGCGACCGCCAGCGACAAGCAACCGGTATCGGGAGGCTACGTGTTGATGGTTAAGAATCCCTCGCCGCCGACCTAGGCAAAAAAACGCTTCAATCCCATATAGATACGGGCACCCTCCGGCCGCACCGGAAGCGCGCGGCGTCAGGATCAATAATTGCCGGTATACAGCCGGACCACGACCGGCAGCAGGATGACCACGAAGATCACCGGGAAGATGCACAGCATCATCGGGAGCGAGAGCTTGGCCGGGAGGCTGTAGGCCTTCTCTTCCGCGCGCGAGAGCCGCTTGTGGCGCATGTCGTCGGAGTAGACGCGCAAGGCCTCCGTGATGCTCGAACCGAGCTCGGCGGACTGCTGGATCAAGGTCGCGAACGCGCGCGCCTCCTCGAGGCCGAGGCGGTCGCCGAAATGCTCGAGCGCGTCGGTCATGGTCTTGCCGGCGCGGATCTCGAGATTAGTCATGTGGATGTTGGCGCACAGCGACGGATAGCTGTCGCCGAGCTCGCGGCCGACGCGCTCGAGCGCCGCCTCCATGCTGAGCCCCGAGTCAGCGCACACCACCATCAGGTCGAGGAAGTCCGGGAAGCCCGAGCGATGCTCGTCCTTGTTCCTGGCGATGCGCCGGTCGACATAGACGCTCGGTCCGACGTAGCCGATGATGCCGGCGACGATCACCGACATCCAGAATATCGACGGCTTCAGGGTCGCGAACATCGGTAGCAGCATGAAGGCGCCGACGCCGAGACCGACGGCCAGCACGGTGCGACCGATGAAGAAGAACGCCACCGCGCGCGAATCGAAGATGCCGGCCTGGATCAGCCGCCGCCGCAGGACCTTGGCATCGCCGGCCTGATCGGCGGAGTAGTGCTTGTTGGTGTAGTCGAGCAGGCGCTGGACCGCACGCACGCTCGAACCGCGCAGCGAGTGCTTTTCCGCCGTCTGGCGCTCGCCGCTGTACACAGGGATGCCGGCTGCGCGACGCTTGACCGAGCTGCGGGCGTGCACCGCGGCCATGATGCCGAACGCCGCCACGGCAACCGCCAGGAACACCAGCAGCGCCATCATCGATGACGCGCGGTCTCCGAAAACGCCGATCAGGACGTCATAAGTGCCGTTCATCGGTCAGATCTTGAAGTTCACGAGCCGGTACATGATCATGTTGCCGATGCCCATCCAGATGCCGGCGGCGATCAGCGCCTGCTTGGTGAGCGGGATGTCCCAGACGCTGGCGTAGAAGCTCGGCGACACCACCTGGATCATCAGGAACATCACGAATGGCAGCGATGACAGGATCAGCGCGGAGGCGCGGCCTTCCGCCGCCAGCGCGCGGATCTTGCGCCGCATCTTGAAGCGCTGCCGGATCACGGCGGACAGGTTTCCGAGGATCTCGCCGAGATTGCCGCCGGTCGAGCCCTGGATCGCGACCGCGGTCACGAACAGCGGCAAGTCGTCCTGCCCGACGCGCACATTGAGGTTGCGCAGCGCGGTCTCGAGATCGGCGCCGTACGTGATTTCGTCGACCACGATGCCGAACTCGCTGCCGATCGGGTCCTGCATTTCCCGCGCAACCATGGTCAGCGCGATCGGCGTCGGATGACCGGCGCGCAGGCTGCGCACGATCATGTCGAGCGCGTCGGGGAATTGCGCGCCGAACGCCTTCTGCCGGCGGGAGCGCAGGAACCGCACCACGAAATACGGAAGCCCGATACCGAAGAACAGCGCGATCAAGGTGGCGTCGGTGAGATTGCCGCGGAACACAACGCCGAGCGCGAAGCTGGCGACCGTGGCGAAGGCCACGATCACCAGGAGCTTGGTGATTCCGATCGTGAGGCCGGATTGCATCACCAGCCGGTTGAGCGACTCAAGCCCGATGCTGTAGCCGCCGCCCGCGCTCAGCCCGCGCTCGCGGCGCAACTGCACCAGGACGTTCTCGCGGCCAGGCTGATCCTTCAGCAGCTTCAGCCGGCGGTTGACGTTCTTGCGATACGAGCCGCCGGAGAAGAACAAGAGATAGACGCCTTCGACGAACAGCCCCGCCGAGGCCGCGACCAGAAGATAGATCAGATAGACCGGGTCGAAATCAAACGACATGCCGCTTCCCTTTGGCGTTTCCCGGTTACAGCGGCTGCGACGGGTCGAAATAGGAGCCTGGAATCTTGACGCCCATGGCGACCAGGTCGTTCAGGAAGCGCGGTCGCACGCCGGTCGCCTGGAAATGGCCGATCACGCTGTTGTCGGGCCCTATGCCGGTGCGCACGAACTTGAAGATCTCCTGCATCTGGATGATGTCGCCTTCGAGACCGGTAATCTCGGCGATCGACGTCACCTTGCGCTTGCCGTCGGAAAGGCGCGACAGCTGCACGATGATCTTGATCGCGGAAGCGATCTGACCGCGGATCGACGCCACCGTCATCGGCATGCCGGCCATGCCGATGAGCTGCTCGAGACGCGAAATCGCCTCGCGCGGATTGTTGGCGTGGATTGTCGCCATCGAGCCTTCGTGGCCGGTGTTCATGGCCTGCAGCATGTCGAACGCTTCTTCGCCGCGGCACTCGCCGAGGATGATGCGTTCGGGCCGCATACGCAGCGCGTTCTTGACCAGCTCGCGCTGGCGGATTTCGCCCTTGCCTTCGAGGTTCGGCGGCCGCGTTTCCATACGCGCCACGTGCGGCTGCTGCAATTGCAGCTCGGCGGCGTCTTCGATGGTGATCAGGCGCTCCTTCTCCGAGATGAAGGCGGAGAGCGCGTTGAGCATCGTGGTCTTGCCGGAGCCGGTACCGCCGGAGATGATGGTCGTGATGCGCGCGCGCACCGCCGCCGCCAACACTTCGGCCATCTGCGGACGGATCGCGTTGTACTCGACCAGCTTGTTCAGATTGAACGGCTTCTTGGAGAACTTGCGGATCGAGACCAGCGGGCCGTCGACACCGACCGGGCGCACCGCGACGTTGACGCGCGAACCGTCGAGCAGGCGCGCGTCGCACAGGGGATGCGATTCATCGACCCGGCGGCCGACCGCCGCCACGATCTTGTTGATGATGCGGAGAAGATGCGCCTCGTCCTTGAAGCGCACGCCGCACGGCTCGAGCAAGCCGCCGCGCTCCACATAGACGCATTCGTGGCCGTTGATCAGGATGTCGGAGATGCCCGAGTCCTTGAGCAGCGGCTCGAGCGGACCGAGGCCGGTCATTTCGTCGAGAATCTCGGAGATGAAGTCGTCGAGCTCCTGCTGATTGAGCGCCAGCCGCTCGACCAGGATGTACTGGGTGACGAGCTGCTTGACGTGCCCGCGCATCTCGTCTTCCGGAAGCTTCTCGAGCGCCGACAGATTGATCTCCTCGATCAGGCGGCGATGCAGCCGGACCTTGGCGTCGAGCAGCTTGTCGGACAATAGCGGGTTTGCGACCTGCGCCGCCGGCTCGGGGTTCTGCGGATCTGGAAAGACGGTCCAGGCCACGCCGGTCGCGGTCGGCGACAGCTCCTCCATCACCGGCGCGGGCTCCGGCGCAGACGCGCGACGCACTGTGAAACGGCCGACCATCCTCAATCCTCGCCAGGTCGCGGCCCGGCTAACGGGCCCAGCTCAGCTTGAACTTCTTGAGCCCGCTCTCAACCGGCGACTTGGCCGCCGGCTGCGGCAAAATCATCTTCTTGAGCTGGCTCGTGATCTTGTTGCCCGGCTTGATCTCATCGAGCGGCACGCCGCGGTCGATCGCTTCGCGCACCAGGCCATAATCGTTTGGGATGCAGCCGGCGAAGGCCTCGCCCAGCACCTGTTCGATGTCGCCCTTGCGCAGCCCGGAAGAGAACACGTTTTGCTCGAAGCGGTTGATGATGACCTGCGGCTTCGGGCCGTCGCCCAGCCGCTCCTTGACCGCGTTCACGAGCTCCTTGGCATGTCGCAATCCTGGGACCGTCATCTGGCTGATGATGAAGAGCCGGTTCGAACCGAGCAACACGCTGTCGGTCCAGGAGAACCAGGTGCGCGGCATGTCGAACACGACATAGTCGAAATTGGTGGACACCAGGTCGAGTAACCGCGTCACCACGTCCGGATCGAACGAGCGCATCTCCGCCGGCCGGTTGGGCGCGGCGATCACCGCCAGGCCGGACGGATGATGCGACAGCATCACCTCCAGCAATTGCCGATCCAAACGCTCCGGCCGCGGCTCGATCTCGCCGAGGTTGAGGCGGGGCTCGATATCGAGATAGTCGGCGCAGGCGCCGTGCTGGAAATTGAGGTCGACCAGGCAGGTCGACGCCTTGCCGCGCGGACCGCTATTGAGCAGCGTGACCGCGGTCTGCACCGCCAGCGTGGTCACCCCGGCGCCGCCCACCGCGGGCAGGAAAGTGTAGATCTCGGATTCCGTCGCTTCCGCGTTCGCGGTCGCCGCCTTGGCGACGCGGGCACAAGTGCTCACCAGCTCCACCGGGGACACCGGCTTCACCATGAAGTCCGCGACGCGCATCTGCAGCAGCGTGCGCGCCACGTTCGCGTCGAAGTTCTGGGTGACGACGATGACCGGCGGCCAGGCCCCGATCCGCGCCATCAGCTCTTCGAGTGCCCGCATCTCGCGCGGCATCGCCGCGTCGAGATCGATCACGGCGACGGTGGCGTCGGTGAGCGACAAGGTCTCGCCGACGAGATCGATACTGCCGGTGACCACGTTGAGCGCGATTTGCGGGCTCGTGCCGAACGTGGCGCGTACCTGCTGCTCGAAAGCGGCGTCAGCCGTCAGCACGACGACTTGCGTCTTGCCCGCTACACTGCCTTGCCGCCCAGTTCGCATCGTCGTTACTCAAGCCGCATTTGCATGCCACGCCCGCGCGGCGATCATTGGTTGGGGCCGCTCGGTCCCTTGACCGGCGCCGCCGGCGTCGCGGAGGTGGATTGGCTCGTTGCCGACTGCGCGCCCGCAGCCTGCTGGTGCATCGACTGATAGTCTTTCGAGACCGGCGTCGGCAGCACCGGCGTGATCACCTTGCCGCGATTGTAGCGATCCTGCGCAGACTGCATCAGCCGGCCGTTGGAGGCGATCCGGTTGTTGGCGCTCGCGCGCGACCACGGGTCGATCATCTGCGCGACCTTGTTGGTCTCGATGGCGTCGCCCGAACCAGACCCGACGGTCTCGCGCCGGTCGTAGTAGATCTCCGCGCAGCCCGCGACCGCAGAAGCGATCACGACGACCACAGCGACCCGTTTAGTTCCTGACCGCGACCACATTGGTGGCTCCTTTCGGCAAATCGAGAATGTGTCCAGCGAAGGGAATACCGAAGCCGATCAGCTTGCTTTGATCGCGCTTGGTGAGCTCGGCATTGCCGGTCAAGAAGAAGTCGGCGTCGTTGGCCGGAAGCGTATTGTCGAGCGGCGTCGCCATGACGGAGCCCGGGCGTACCGGCTTCACCAGTCGCGGCGTCACGATGATCGCGAGGTCGGTCTCCTTCTTGAGGTAGGAGCGGCTTGCAAACAGCTGTCCGAGCACCGGCAGGCTGGCCAGCCACGGAACCTGCTCGACGTTGGCCTTGGCTTCGTTCTGCAAGAGACCGCCGATCATGAAGCTCTGGCCGTCGCGCAGCTCGATGGTCGTCGCGGCGCGGCGGACGATCATGGCCGGGATGGGCGGCAGGCCGGCGCCGAGCGGGATCTGGTTGTTCGGATCGAGCTGGCTCACCTCCGGCTCGATCTTCAGGTTGATCAGGCCGCCATTGAGCACGGTCGGCGTGAAGGCAAGGCCGACGCCGTAGCGCTTCCACTCCACGGTGATCTGGTTGTTGGTGCCCTGACCGACCGGGATCGGGATTTCACCGCCGGCCAGGAAGCTCGCGGTATCGCCCGACAGCGCCACGAGGTTGGGCTCGGCGAGCGTACGCACAAGGCCCTTCTGCTCGAGCGCGTTGATCAGAACGTCGATGGTGGTGCCCCCGGCGATCATGCGTCCCAGCATGAAGCCGAACGGCGACGCGCCGGAGAGCACGCCCGCAGCGACTTCTCCAACGGGGATGCTGGTCGGGCTGGACGGCGCGGTGATCGGAAGCCGGTTGGCCGGCAGCCGCGAACCGATATTGGCACTCATGCGGCTGTTGAACACGTTCCACTGCACGCCAAGCTCGCGGCCGGCCTGACGCGAGGCCTCGACAAAGCGGACCTCGAGCATGACCTGCTGCGGCGACGCCACCGTCACCGTGTTGATGATCTCCGGTGCGAACTGACGCGCGATGGTCACGGCGCGGTCGAGCGTGACCGCGTCGGGAGCCTCGCCCGACAGCATGATGCGGCCGTTCACCGACGACACCCGGATGCCGCGGCCGGCGACCTTGGCCACCTCGGCGGCAAGGCGCGAGACTTCGTAGGTCACCTCGATGTCGAAGATGCCGACATGACGGCGGCCCTCGGCATAGACGGTGACGCGGGTCGTGCCGACCTTCTTGCCGAGCACCGAGATCGCGCGATCGGTCAGCGGCGCGACGTCAGCCACGTCCGGATCGCCGACGGTGATGTCGGTGAAGGGCGTATCGATGCGCAGATCCTCGGTCTTGCCGACCGGGACCAGCACCGTCGCCGTTCGCGACGCGCCTGAGATCTGCAGCAGGCGCTGCGCACTCGCCATATCGACGGTGAACGGCGACACCAGCCAGGCCGATGTCACCACCGCCGCCGCGGCGATCGTCGTGAGGAGCCGGCGCGCTCTTGCGGCGCTTGCGGTTCCCCGATTGTGGGTTCCTGTCCACCCCGTATGCAGCAGGCGGTGGCCTGCGGCATGACGCCCATCGTCGTTGATCATTTTAAGCTCCCCACTCATTTTCAGCTTCCCCGAAACTCAAGTTTTGTCTTCAACGAGCCGCACGCCCCCTCGCGGCAGCTCCCACTCCCACCGTTGAACCGGACTCTTCGATCGGCACGCTCACGTCGTCGCGCTTGCCGGCACGGCGCACGCCAATGGTCGCGAACCGCGGCGCTTCGCCTTCATCGGCCGCCGGCACGCCGCCGATGGCAAGATCGCCGAGCGTCACCCGCCGCGTCTCCGCCGCCTTCGCTTCCCCAGCGCGGCGCAGCATGAGCGACAGATTTCCGACCGTGGCGGCGAGCGCGACCTTCTGCGCGTCGACCGCATTGACCTCGAGCGTCACCGCGCGCGCAATCGACGGCTTGTCGGTCCGCTCGTCGGCGACCTGATCGATCGCCAGCACCTTGATGTTCTGGAGAACGACGTCGTTGGTGTTGTTCTTGTCGGCCTGGCGCGTGAGCGCGACGTCGACGCGGTCGCCCGGCAGCACGAAGCCGGCGACGCCATCCACGTCGTTGACGCGAATGGTGATGGCGCGCATGCCGTCCGCGATCATCGCCGACAGTGTCGCGCGCTGACCGGGGCCCGTGATCTTCGACGCCAGCACCGGCTCGTTCGCCTCGATGGCGGTGAGGACGATGCGGCGGCCGTTGGTCATCAGGTCCGAAATCTTCGAGAACGCGCCGACCGGCACAGCATCGCCCGGCCAAGCGATTTCGCGCAGCGACGAGGCGTTGAGCTCGGCGCCGAAGCGCATCGGCTTGCTGGCGACGACCAGCGTCTGCGTTTCAATCGGCCTTTGATTGGCCTTGAGATTGCGCATGCGCATCTCGTCCTGGCTGTTGAGCCACGACTGCGCGATGAAAACGGCAAGCAATCCGAACAGGACGGCGAAGCCGATCATGACGATGGTGCTGATGCGCACGACAGCAAGCCCCTAAGTGCACGCGAGTCCTTCGCGTGTGTTCGCAGCCATAAGACGCGGTGGAGGTATTGAATTCGTGAAGTGCGTAGCGGTTCTGGGGCTATGCTGAAGATTGCTTGAACCGCTACGCTTTACGAGCGGTGTATCGAACTGCTCGAACAATCGAGTAACCTTTAACAAGATTCACAACTCAAGCTTCACCATCACGCATGCACTGACATTCGCCGCGCAACGCATCGAATCCGATGTCGTTCACGAGCGCGGGCTCGCGTGTGGTTACTGCTTCATGGACGCGTCGCCGTGTCAGGATTCGCTAAGGATGACAGCGAGAGGGTGAGCGGCGCGCTTGGTAAACAATGCATGAGCGGGCGTTGATCCGGTTGCCACGATGCGGCAACATGCGCCAATCCACCCTATTTCCGCCGGGAGACGCACAAAAATGAAGAGGCCACGGATCAGCTATATCGACCCCGCCACCACCGACGCCGCCATGCAGGCCGAGTTCGCGCGGTGCGCGACCTACGGCACGCCGCGGCCGGAGAGCCAGGCCATCCGCGCCCATGTGCCGGCGGCATTCTGGTCGTTCGCCAATACATGGCGCGACGTCTTCCACACCGGCATCGCCGACCACGGCATCAAGGAGCTCTGCCGACTCTATGTGTCACGCTCGGTGATGTGCGAGTTCTGCGGCAACCAGCGCTCAATGAAAGCCGCAGGCGCCGGCACGGTGATCGAGGACCACGTCCGGGACCTCATCAACTTCGAGACCTCGCCACAGTACGACGAGAAGCAGAAGGCCGCGCTCTCCTACGCCGAGGCGATCACCTGGGACCTCCCGGTCGACGACAAGTTCTGGGCGCGGCTGCACAGGAACTTTAGCGAGCCCGAACTGGTCGAGATCGGCTATTTCATCGCCATCACCATGGGCCAGCAGCGCTGGCTGCGCACGCTCGACATCGAACACCATCAGGTGCTGGTCGGGCAAGGCGGCTCGATGGCGCCGGGCTACGAGACCGAGGACGCGCTCAAGCGTACCAAGGCCGACCCCGAATACTGGGCGAAGAAGAAGCCGGCCCGCACCGACCAGGCGGCGGAGTAATCCTCAATCCGCCTGGTCCTGAGGAGCGCCGCAGGCGCGTCTCGAAGGATGGGGCGGCCGCGGTATGCAGCCATGGTTCGAGACGCGCACTTCGTGCGCTCCTCACCATGAGGTCGGTGGTGGAGGCGACAGGACGGGATGGGCGACGACTACGGGGTGGTGAAGGTCGCGGCGGTGCAGGCCGCGTCGGTGTTCCTCGATCGCGAAGGCTCGACCGAGAAGGCTTGCCGGCTGATCCGCGAGGCCGGGAGGAACGGCGCGCGGGTGATCGGCTTCCCCGAGGGCTTCATCCCGGCGCATCCGGTCTGGTACCACCACCATTCGGCGACCGGCGCGATTTCGAACAAGCTTGCGACCGAGCTGTTCAAGAACGCCGTCGAAATCCCCGGACCGGAGACCGACGCGCTGGCGGCAGCGGCGCGCGACGCCAACGCCTATGTCGTGGTCGGGGCGTGCGAGAAGATGCCCGGCACCATCGGGACGATGTTCAACACGCAGATCTACTTCGCGCCCGACGGCCGACTGATCGGCAAGCACCAGAAGATCATGCCGACCGTGGGCGAGAGGCTGGTCCACATGGGCGGCTTCGGCGACACCTTCGGCGCGTTCGAAACCGAGTTCGGGCCGATGAGCGCGCTGATCTGCGGCGAGAATTCGAACCCACTGGCGGTGTTCGCGCTCACCGCCGAAGGTACGCGCATCCACGTGATGAGCTGGCCCAATCATTTTCCGGTCAGCGGCGATCCGCTGCGCAACCGCGTCGCGATCGACGCGCAATCCTTCGCCCAGATGAGCAAAGCGTTCGTGATCGCGGCCTGCGGCACCGTCGACGAGCGCATGATCGAGATGCTGCAATGCGAACCCGAAGGCGAAAGGTTTCTGCGCGATCCCGATTGCTCGGGCGGCTCGTGCATCGTCGCGCCCAACAGCCGCGTCATCGCGGGTCCCATGGGCGCGGAAGAAGGCATCCTCTATGCCGACTGCAATCTCGAGATCGGCGTCCAGATGAAACTGCGACACGATTTCGCCGGCCACTACAACAGGCCGGACATTTTCCACCTGCAGATCAACCGCGCGGCGCCGCGGCTCTACTCCGTGCACAACGATCGCCTGGCCGCGGAAGGCGAGCGATCGGCGCTCGAGCGGCCGCCAAAACCCGGCCTCCTGGAGCCGCCCGCGGCGAACGGCAACCGCGACGACGGCGATCCGCACGGCTAGCCAGATTTCCGATTTTCAGCCATCGAGAAGGACTACCCATGTCTTCCGGCGTCACCACCACCGATACCCGCGTCACCTCGGCGATCCATCACTGGGCGCCGCGCTTCGTCGCCCAGGGCGTCAACCTCTCCGATTTCGAGGACGTCACCGCGTCGCTGAAATCGTGGGACGACTGGTGCAGTGCATGGTCGGCGCGCGGCGCCGTGCACGAGAAGCTCGGCCGGCAGGCGCTCGCCGACAAGAAGTACATCACCGCCGCCGAGCATCTGCAGCGTGCCGGCGTCTACTACCACTTCGGCAAGTTCCTGTTCGTGCAGGACCTCGCGCAGATGAAGGCCGCGCACATGAAGGCGGTCGAGTGCCGCAACCTAGCGCTGCCTTATCTCAAACCGAAGGGCGAGCGGGTCGAGATGCCCTATGAAGGCAAGTTCCTCGCCGGCATCCTGCGCAAGCCGGAAGGCGTCGAGAAGCCGCCGGTGTTGGTATTCGCCTGCGGGCTCGATAGCTGCAAGGAGGAGACCGAGACCTACGAAAACCCTTATCTGGCGCGGGGAATTGCGACCCTGGTGTTCGACGGCCCGGGCCAGGGCGAAGGCGAATACGACTTCGCCATCCGCGGCGACTACGAGGTCGCGGTGAAGGCGGTGATCGACTATGTCGAGACCCGTAAGGACCTCGACGCGTCGCGCATCGGCATGGCCGGCATCAGCCTCGGCGGCTACTACGCGCCGCGCGCCGCCGCGTTCGAGAAGCGCATCAAGGCCTGCCTCGCGCTCGGCGGCCCCTACGACTGGGGCGAGAGCTTTGCCGGCGTGCCCGACCTCACGCGCGAGGCGTTCCGCGTGCGCTCCAAGAAGGCGACGATGGACGAAGCGCGCAAGCACGCGACGACACTTTCGCTCAACGGCGTGGCGGGCGACATCATGTGCCCGATCTACATCATGAACGGCAGGCTCGACCGCATCGTGCCGGCGTCGGAGACCGAGCGGCTTGCGCGCGAGGTCAAGGGCCCGGTGACGCTGCACCTGATCGAGGGAGGCAACCACATCGCCAACAATCGCAGCTACGAGTGGCGTCCGCGCGCGGCGGACTGGCTGGCAGAGCAGCTCAAGGCGGTTTAAGCTGCTGTTGTGACCACGATCGCTGTTGCGAAGGAAAGCAGGCCCACCGTCGCCCGCTCCATATGGGTTGGTGCCGTATTGGCGGTCGGCGTGCCAGTAGCTGCTTTTTGGTTCTTCGTGTTGGAGGATGTGTCCGTCAACCATCCCGAACGACGATTTGAGTTCAACAGACAGCATTATGTCGATCAAATCGTTCAGCTACCTGAAACTGGTGTACCCAGGCTGATGGCTTTTGATTTTGGGAGCACCGGAGGCACAGCCGTCGCGAATATTTTCTACACGCTCGTATATGACGAAAGCGACGAAATCGGGCTTCCGCCAGCGCAGCGCTCTCTGGAGTGGAGGCAGCGCGCATGCTCAGTTTCAAGCATGCAGGCATGCCTCACCCAAAAGTCCGACCCACAACGTTATGTTGTCGAGGTAAAGAGCATGGGTTCGCACTTCTACCTGATCACGGAAATTTACCAGTAGCGCTTTCACGGCGCATTTCGTCGAGAGCGTGCACTCCCCGCAGACTCAAACTTGCGCAAATTCGCGCGGATAGGCGTGCATCCGCTCGGTTCCATCCTGCGTGATCAACAGGCATTCGCCGGTCTGCACGCCGGCCTTGCCGTCGCGCGTCGTCACGTTCGGCTGCACAACGACCATCATGCCGGCCTCGAACGGCTCTTCCGGCACCGGCGCACCGGGCCGGCTTCGGGTGCCGAGGATCGGCGGGAAATAGCCGCCGCCATAGCCGTGCAGGATGTCGTCGATGACGGTAAAGCCGGCATCCTCGATCACGCCGGAGGCTTCGACAACCTGCGCCGGCGTCGCGCCCGCGCGCAGCACCTTGACGATGGCGTCGAAGGCGGCGTCGGCCGCCGCATGCAGGTCGCGATAGAGCGGAGTCGGGCCTTCCCCGACGGTGAAACTCCGCAACACCTGGCCGGAATGGTCCCAGAACGTCGCAGTGATCTCCGAGAACACGATGTCGCCCGCCGCCACGCGCCGCGACGAATGAAATTGCGACGGCGCCGCCACCTGCGGATCGCGCATCGGCGTGGTGCCGATGAAGTGGATGCCGGTCGTGCCGCCAAGCCCGACATAGCCGCGCTCGATCGCATCGGCGAGCGCGCGCTCGCTCACGCCCGGCCTGATCGCATTGCGCAGCCCCTCCATGCCGCGATCGGAGAGCCAGGCGCCGATGCGGAACCAGTCGAGCTCTTCGGACGACTTCACGCGGCGGAGCTTCACATAGGCGCGGTTGAGGTTCGTCACCTTGCCGAAGCGCGCCGACAACGCCGCATGCGCATCGAAGTTCACCGGTCCGATCACGCCGACCTTGTTCTCGCGCGCGCCGCGTTTCTCAAGCTCGTCCATCGCCTTGCGGATCGACGATTCGCCACCCCATTCGACGATCTCCGCCTTGTCGGCGAGCTTGCGCGCCAGCGGCGGATGGTTGACGTATTGCAGGAACAGCGCGTCGCCCTTGCCCGGCGAGAACACGCCGACCGCTTCCGTCGTCACCGGCCATTGCGTCAGCCACTGCACCGAGGAGCCGGCCCGGTTGGCGCCGTAGAACACGAGATGATCGCAGCCGGCTTCCGCCAGCACCGCCTCCATCGCCGCACGCCGCTGCGCCATCTCGCCGTCGCTGAAGCGCGGATATTCGGCGTCGACGATGCGTTGCAGATGCGGCGCGAGCGGCGGCAACGTCATGGTCACTGCCAGAACTGAAACAGCCGGAGGCCCGCGAACGCCGCCCGCGCATCGAGCCCGATCAGCGCGCACGCCGAAAACACGGTCTGCCACAGCCAGCGGCTGAGCCCGGGCACGAAGAACAGCGCCGCCACGAGTAAAAGTATCGCGATCGGCGCGATGCGGCGGCCCAGATTGCGCAGGGGAACCGGCATGAACGGCTCGATGATGCCCCAGCCGTCAAGACCGGGACACGGAATGAGGTTGAAGATCAGCGCCGTCACCTGCAGCAAGGCGAGGAACGCGAGCGCCGCGTAAAGCACTGGCGCCGTCTTGGGCAGCTCGGGCACCGCGGCGAACAACGCCATCAGCAGCGCGAGGACGACCGCCGTTCCAAGCGGGCCGCCCGCCGACACCAGCGATCCATAGATCGGCCGCCGCAGGTAATGCAGGTTGATGTAGACGGCACCGCCCGGCAACCCGATGCCGCCCAGCGCCATGATGATGAGCGGGAACAGGATCGAGTATTGCAGGTCGGTGTAGCGCAAAGGGTCGAGTGTCAGGTAGCCCTTGTCGCGGACCGTATGGTCCCCGCAGTGATAGGCGACGATGGCGTGGCCGAATTCGTGGATGCAGAGCGAGATCACGAACCCAATGAACACAAGCGGAAACACCAGGTATCGCGCCTGGTCAGGCCGGTAAAGCATCCAGACCGCGCAGAACAGGAACGCGGCGATCAACAACAGGAAGGTTGAACTGATCGGCCAGCGCTGCGACGCGCGCGAAGGCTCCGATTGCTCCCGCTGCCAGTCTGACACGGGCGCCTACACTGCCACCGGTTGCTTTGCCGCCACGTGTTCCTGTACCAGCTTGGCGAGGCTCATCATGTCGACCTTGCCGGAGCCGAGCACCGGCATCTTGTCGAGGATCATGATCTCGGCCGGAATCATCAGCTCGGAGGCGTGCCGCTCGCGCGCGAAGGCGATGAACTGCGAGCGCGTGGCGTCCTTCTGCTGCGTGACCAAGATCAGCCGCTCGCCCTTGCGCGCGTCCGGCACCGCGACCACCGCCGAGGGTGCATTCGGCCAGAGATCGCCGGCGAGCATCTCCACCGCCGCCAGCGAGATCATCTCGCCGCCGACCTTGGCGAAGCGCTTGGCGCGGCCGCGGATCTGCACGAAGCCCTGCTCGTCGATGGTGACGATATCGCCGGTGTCGTGCCAGCCTTCGACCGGCGGTTCGAGCACACCGGGCCGCTCGGCCTTGAGGTAGCCGAGCATGACATTCGGCCCGCGCACGAACAGCCGGCCGCCCTCCTCCACGCCTTCGACCTTCTCCAGTCGCGCTTCCATGCCGGGCAGAATGCGGCCGACAGTGCCGAACTTGTTGAACATCGGCGTGTTGATCGCGAGCACCGGCGCGGTCTCGGTCACGCCGTAGCCTTCGAGTATCCGCAGCCCGAATTTTTCCATGTAGACGCGGCGGGTCGATTCCTTCACCGGCTCGGCGCCGGCGAGGATGTAGCGCAGCGAGCGGAAGTCGTAGGGATGCGCGACACGCGCGTAGCCGTTGAGGAAGGTGTCGGTGCCGAACATG
>JAIESR010000020.1 GCA_019745775.1 Xanthobacteraceae bacterium
TTGCCCTTGCAGACGTCGCAGGTGACGTAGACGTCGGGCAGGAAGTGCATCTCGATCTTGATGACGCCGTCGCCCTCGCAGGCCTCGCAGCGGCCGCCCTTGACGTTGAACGAGAAACGCCCGGGCTCGTAGCCGCGCGCCTTCGCCTCCGGCAGGCCGGCGAACCATTCGCGGATCGGCGTGAACGCGCCGGTGTAAGTCGCCGGGTTCGAGCGCGGCGTCCTCCCGATCGGCGACTGGTCGATGTCGATGATCTTGTCGATGTGCTCGAGGCCCTCGATGCGGTCGTGCGGCGCCGGCGCCAGCGACGCGTTGTTGAGCTTGCGCGCCACGGAGGCATAGAGCGTGTCGACGAGCAGCGTCGACTTGCCGCCGCCCGAGACGCCGGTGACGCAGGTGAACAGGCCGAGCGGGATCTCGGCGGTGATGTTCTTGAGGTTATGGCCGCGGGCGTTCAGCACCTTGATGGTGCGGCGTCCGCGCGGACGGCGCTCCGGCACCGGGATCGTCATTGCGCCCGTAAGATATTTGCCGGTGAGCGACTCCTTCGAGGCCATGATGTCGGAGGGCTTGCCCTGCGCGACGATCTTGCCGCCGTGGATGCCGGCGCCGGGGCCGATGTCGAGCACATGGTCGGCGGTGCGGATCGCGTCCTCGTCGTGCTCGACCACGATCACGGTGTTGCCGAGGTCGCGCAGCCGCTTGAGGGTTTCGAGCAGCCGCGCGTTGTCGCGCTGGTGCAGGCCGATCGACGGCTCGTCGAGCACGTAGAGCACGCCGGTGAGGCCGGAGCCGATCTGCGAGGCGAGGCGGATGCGCTGGCTCTCGCCGCCCGACAGCGTGCCGGACGAGCGCGACAGCGTGAGGTAGTCGAGGCCGACGTCGACCAGGAACCTGAGCCGGTCGCGGATCTCCTTGAGCACGCGGACCGCGATCTCGTTCTGTTTCGGAGTCAGCCGCTCCGGCAGCTCGCTGAACCACGCGAGCGAGCCTTTGACCGACATGTCGGCGGCCTCGCCGATATGCGTCTCGGCGACCTTGACGCACAGCGCTTCCGGCTTGAGCCGCGCGCCCTTGCAGGCGTCGCAGGGGATGTCGGTGAAGTAGCGGCCGATCTCCTCGCGCGCCCAGTCGCTCTCGGTCTCCTTGTAGCGGCGCTCGAGATTGGTGATCACGCCCTCGAACGGCTTCTTGGTGGTGTAGCTGCGCACGCCGTCGTCGTAGGTGAACTTGATCTCGTCGTCGTCGCCGGAGCCGTAGAGGATCGCCTTCTGCACCGCCTTCGGCAGGTCCCTCCACTTGCTGTCTAGGGTGAACCTGTAGTGCTTGCCGAGCGCGGTGAGCGTCTGGATGTAATAGGGCGACGATGACTTCGACCACGGCGCGATCGCGCCCTTGAGCAAGGTCGCGTCGGGATCGGGGATCACCAGGTCGGCGTCGATATGCGGCTCGACGCCGAGGCCGCCGCATTTCGGGCAGGCGCCGAACGGATTGTTGAACGAGAACAGCCGCGGCTCGATCTCCGGGATGGTGAAGCCGGAGACCGGGCAGGCGAATTTCTCGGAGAAGACCATACGGCGCGCGTCTGCTGCTGCAGCAGCAGCAAGCTTCGTCGACTTGGCGGGGTCCTTGGCCTCGTCCTTCGAGACGGCGCGGAGTTTATCATCGGGCCGCGCTTCGCGCGGACCCGTTGGCGCCTCCTCAGGATGAGGGTCACCACCTCTTTTGCCGCGCCGTCCATTTCGCGCCTCATCCTGAGGAGCGGCCGAAGGCCGCGTCTCGAAGGATGCAGGCCCCGGCGCGTCCGCAAACTCAACGACGGCCAGCCCATCCGCGAGCTTGAGAGCCTGCTCGAGCGAGTCCGCCAAGCGCGTCGCGAGGTCGGGGCGCACCACGATGCGGTCGACCACCACGTCGATGTCGTGGTTGAACTTCTTGTCGAGGGCGGGGACTTCCGCGATCTCGTAGAACCTGCCGTCGACTTTGACGCGCTGGTAGCCCTTCTTCATGAACTCGGCGAGCTCCTTGCGGTACTCGCCCTTGCGGCCGCGCACGACGGGGGCCAGGAGATAGAGCCGCGTGCCTTCCGGCAGCGCCAGGATGCGGTCGACCATCTGGCTGACGGTCTGAGACTCAATGGGCAGCCCGGTGGCGGGCGAGTAGGGCACGCCGATGCGCGCCCACAGGAGCCGCATGTAGTCGTAGATCTCGGTGACGGTGCCGACGGTCGAGCGCGGGTTCTTGGAGGTGGTCTTCTGCTCGATCGAGATCGCCGGCGACAGCCCGTCGATCTGGTCGACGTCGGGCTTCTGCATCATCTCCAGGAACTGGCGGGCATAGGCCGACAGGCTCTCGACATAGCGGCGCTGGCCCTCGGCATAGATGGTGTCGAAGGCGAGGGAAGACTTGCCCGAGCCGGACAGGCCCGTGAACACCACGAGCTCGTCCCGGGGGATCGCGACGTCGACGTTCTTGAGGTTGTGCTCACGCGCGCCGCGGATCGAAATCACCCGCGAATCCAAGCGCTTACCCTTTTGCTTCTGGTCGAACAGGTCGTTCATGATTGGCCCGCATCCGGAAGGGTCGAACATAGGGAGAACGGGGGCGAAGCGCCAGCCCAAAACCGCGCCGGGCGCAGTTGCCCACATGCGCGCCTTCACAGGACCCGGGCGCCGCCCTTGCTCCGCCCTCATGCTAAGGAGGGTGCGATAGCACCCGTCTCGAAGCACGAGAGCGGCCCGGATCGCGGCTGCATCCGGGCCTGCATGGTTCGAGACGGTCGGCCTTTCGGCCTCCCTCCTCACCATGAGGGTTCGAGACGGTCGGCCTTGTCGGCCTCCCTCCTCGCCATGAGGGGTTGAGACTCCGCCGGCGCCCGGTACGATGAATGACAATCAAAAACGGCACACGGGGAGTATTTGCATGACAACGCGGCATGCCTTCGCGTTCGCGGTGGTGGCGACTTTCGCGGCCGGTCTCTTTGCCGTCAGTCCCGCGCTCGCCCAGCATCAGGTCTCGGCCCGCAGCGACATCGCCTATGTCGAGCACGACGGCGTGAAGCTCACCGGCGATCTCTACATGCCGAAGGACGTCGCCAGGGCGCCGATCGTGATCGGCATCCATGGCGGCGGCTGGCAGGGCGGCAGCCCCGCGGCCTACCGGCATTGGGGCCCGTTTCTTGCCAGGAACGGGATCGGCATGTTTGCGATCAAATACCGGCTGGCGAAGGCCGGCACCTATCCGAAGGCCGCCTATGACGTGAAGGCGGCGATCCAGTTCGTGCGCGCCAAGGCGCCCGAACTGGGCGCCGACCCGGACCGCATCGGCCTGCAAGGCGACTCGGCCGGCGGGCACCTCGCGTCGCTGGTCGGCATGGCGGCCGACATGTTCAAGTCGGAGCACCAGAACGCGCCGCACGCGGCGGTGCCGGCGGGCGTGAAGACGGTGGTCAGCTTCTACGGCATCTACGACATGCTGGCACAATGGCAGCATGACCAGATCGCACGGCCGCGCGACCAGATCAGCGAGAAATTCCTCGGCGTGACGCCGATGCAGAACCGCAAGGTCTATTTCGAATCCTCGCCGGTGAGCTACGCCACGGTCGACCGCAACCGCACGCGCTTCCTCCTGGTCCACGGCACCGACGACGATATCGTCGACAAGACCCAGGCGGACACGTTCTGGACCGCCCTCAACCAGGCCGGCTTCTATTCGCGGCGCGTGATCCTGCCGGGCGCCGGGCATTTCTTCGCGTCCGATCCGCACGACATGCCGGGCAGCTTCAGTGGCATGGCGGCGCCGCGGGTCCTACAGTTTCTCCAGGGACAGCTCTGAAAGGCACGATCATGTCGAAATACGTTCATACTCTGCTCGGCGCCCTCGTAACCGCCGCGGCCCTGGCGGCCGCCGTACCGGCCTCGGCGCAAAGCTGGCCGACGCGGCCGGTGACCATGGTGGTGCCGTTCGCGGCCGGCAGCTCGAGCGATACCGCGGCGCGGATCATCGCGGTCGGCCTGTCGGAGGCGCTCGGCCAGCAGGTGATCGTCGAGAACGTCGGCGGCGCCGCCGGCATGACCGGCACGCAGCGCGTCGCGCGTGCGCCGGCGGACGGCTACCAGCTCCTGTTCGCGACCGTCGACACCATGGCGATCGCGCCGGTCATGCAGAAGAAGCCGCCCTACGACAGCCTCAACGACTTCGTGGCGGCGGGGCTGGCGGTCGAGCAGCCGGTCGTGCTGATCGCGCGCAAGGACCTGCCGGTGGCGACGCTGCCGGAGTTCGTGGCCTACGCGAAGGCCAACCACAAGAAGATGCAGTTCGGCTCGGCCGGCGTCGGCTCGGGCTCGCATTTCTCCTGCGCCAAGCTCAACATCGCGCTCAAGATCGATCCCATCCACGTGCCGTATCGCTCGTCCGGGCTGGCGGCGCAGGACCTGATGGGCGGCCGGCTCGACTTCCTGTGCGCGCTCGGCGGCACCGCGATGGGCCCGGTCGAGAGCGGCCAGGCCAAGGCGATCGGCCTGCTCACCGCCGAACGCTCGCCGCTGTTCCCGGGCCTGCGCACCTCGAAGGAGGAAGGCCTGGTCGGCGTCGACTCGTATTTCTGGTCGGGGTTCTTCTTCCCCAAGGGCACGCCCGACGCGGTCGTCGAGCGGCTGCACGCGGCCGCGGAGAAAACGCTGGCGGCGCCGATCACCGCCGAGCGGCTGCGCAAGACCGGCATCGAGCCGATCCCGGCGGCGCGCCGCTCGCCAGCGTATCTGCGCGACTTCATGAAGAGCGAGATGCAGAGCTGGGCGGCGATGGTGAAGGCGAGCGGCATTCCGCTGGAGTGAGCGCGGCCCGGCATCGGGCCTGCATGGTTCGAGACGCGCTTCGCGCTCCTCACCATGAGGGTAACGAACGCGGGTCTTCGCACGAAAGAAAAAGGGCCGGCGCGAGGCCGGCCCCAAGGTCGAAGACGTTTCTGTTGTTCTCTTTGTTCTCAGTAGCGCGCGACCACGACCGGCGCCGCACCGCCGAAGCGGTAGTTGAGGCCGACCTTCCAGGTGTGCACCTGGTTCTTGTGCGTGAAGCTATCGCCGTCGAGGTTGGTCGAGGTCTGCTTGCCGAAGTTCATGTAGAGGTATTCGCTCTTGAACGACCAGTTCGGCGCGAAGGCGAGCTCGAAGCCCGAGCCGACGGTCCAGCCCAGGCGGGTCTTCCTGACCGCGCTGTAATCGGACGGATCGATCACGCCGCCGGTGAGGCCGCCGGCCGCATTGGTGATGCTCGCGACCGCGGCGCCGCCCTTCACGTAGGTGAGCAGGCGGTCATAGGCGAAGCCGAGGCGGCCGGTGACGGTGCCGTACCAGCCGTACTTCACCGACACGTAGTCGTCGGGCGCCGGCCGCACGGTCTCACGCAGGCCGAGATAGCCGAGATCGGCTTCGACGCCGAGCACGTACACGCCGTACTGCCAGTTGTAGCCGAGCTGGCCGCCGCCGAAGACGCTGACCGGATTGAGGTCGTAGCTCAGCGGAATGCCGGCATCGAAGCCGCCATAGGGCGACGTGTTGCCGGTCGTGGTGCGCCCGACCGCGATGCCGGTGTGGCCGCCGACATAGAAGCCGGTCCAGCTGAAGCCCGCCGGGATCATGTCCGGCGCCGGCACGCGGCGCGGCAGGTCGGCCCCGGAGGCGGCGCCGGCGAACGCGAACAGGCTGACGCCTGCAAACAAGCTCTTCTTCATTTTTCTTGCTCCCCGGACCCCGGTTCCCCCCGGAGCCCCATTGCTGTTTGACGCCGACATCTTGACTCAAATGTCTTTCAAACAAGCCTCTGAATGGTCATAGGATTTGCTTGATCGCCTTAACCCGCCATTGACCATGGACGGCGCGCGGCCTGGCCGACGGCGCGCGGGCAAAGGCTTGAAGCGGCCCGCGGCGCCTGTTAGAACAAATAAAGAACGGTCGTCTGCGCGCCGGACTTGTGGACAAGCGGGAGGCTGTCGCCCGCGGTCCTGATCGAAAGAGTAGGGTGCGCGCCAACGAGTGGAGGTGAGCGATGGCAGGTTCGGTCAACAAGGTGATCCTGGTCGGCAATCTGGGCCGCGATCCGGAGATCAGGCGCACGCAGGATGGGCGGCCGATCGCCAATCTGTCGGTCGCGACCTCGGAAACCTGGCGCGACAAGAATACCGGCGAGCGCCGCGAGAAGACCGAATGGCATCGCGTGGTGATCTTCAATGAAGGGCTGTGCAAGGTCGTCGAGCAGTATTTGAAGAAGGGAGCGAAGGTCTATCTCGAGGGCCAGCTCCAGACCCGCAAATACACCGACAAGGACGGCGTCGAGAAATACTCGACCGAAGTCGTGCTGCAGGGCTTCAATTCGGTGCTGACCATGCTCGACCGCGCCGGCGGCGGCGGCGGGGACGATTTCGCCTCGGGCGGTGGCGACGAATTCGGCGCGTCGAGCCCGGCGCCGCGGTCGCGCCAGCCGGCGACGGCCGGGGCGGGCGGCAAGCGCGATCTCAACGACGATATCCCGTTCTAAGGGAATTCCCGATCAGTCGTACGCCGGTTCCGCGTCTTCTTTGTCGGGCGCACACCCGCACCGAGACCGCTTTTCAGGCAGCTTTGTGAGCTGGCCCTTCGGTCCCGGCGTCGAGAGCGGAGCGGAGCGATCGGGCGAGTTCCGTTTTTCGGTAGGGCTTTGAAAGCAACGTGACGCCGGGCACGAGGCGGCCCTGATTGATCAGGGCGCTTTTGGTGAACCCGGAGGTGTACAGGACCTTCATCGATGGCAGACGCTTGGTTGCCTCATGCGCGAGCTGTTGGCCGTTCATCCCGCCAGGCATGATCACATCGGTGAACAACAGATCGGGCTTTCTGCCCTGGTCCAACAGTGCCAACGCTTCAGCGGCGTTGCTTGCGGCCAGGACGGTGTAGCCCAGGCTGTCCAGCTGCCGATCCACCTGCCGGCGGAGCGGCCCACTGTCCTCGACGACAAGAATCGTTTCATGCCCGCGCGGCAGGTCCGCGGCTTCGACCGCAGAGCCCTGGTCGCCCTCGCACGCCGCCCGCGGCAGGTAAATCCTGATCGTGGTTCCGTACCTGTCCTCGCTATAGACGTTGATGTGTCCACCTGATTGCTTCACGAAGCCATAGACCATGCTTAGACCAAGCCCGGTGCCCTTGCCGATCTCCTTGGTGGTGAAAAATGGCTCGAAAATCTTCTCCCGAATTTCAGCCGGGATGCCTGAGCCGGTGTCGCTGACGGCGATCATGACGTATTCACCATGGCGAATGGCAGCCTGTCCGGAAACAAGGGGAGGCAGTTCGGAGACGGAGGTATCGTCAAGAAGCACGTTGGCCGTTTCAAACGCCAGCTTGCCGCCATCGGGCATGGCGTCTCGCGCGTTGACCGCCAGGTTGACCAGCGCGGCGCCGAGCTGGCCGGGATCGACGAGCGCCGGCCATGTGCCGTCCGCGACGCGCATCTCGATGTTGATGTTTTCGCCAAGCGTCGGTCGAAGCAACCTCGCCGACTCGTTCAGCAGAGCCGCGATGTCGGTTTGCCGTGGTTGAAGCGGTTGCTTGCGGGCGAAGGCCAGAAGGCGCTTGGTCAGGTCCGCGCCGAGTTCTGCGGCCTCATCGATCGTCTTTGCAAGCTCCGCCAGTTCGGGTTTGTCGGCGACCATCGCGCCCAGGAGCTCGCTGCTGCCGATGATGACCGTGAGCATGTTGTTGAAATCGTGCGCAATGCCACCGGTGAGCTGACCCACGGCTTCCATCTTCTGCGCCTGTCGGTACTGCTCTTCCTTGGCCAGCTTTTCGGTCACGTCGCGGATGAAGGCGTTGAAGCTGGTTCCGCTGCGGCGACGCAGCGCCGTGACCGACAACTCGATCTTGATCGGCCGGCCGTCCCGACGGACCGCCTCCACCTCAAGCCGCTTGCCCGGGCCAGCCTGCTCGCCCGTGAGCACGAAACGGGCTATGCCCGCGTCCCGCGGATATCGCTGCGTTTCGGGAACAATGACCGCATCCAGCGTTTTGCCGATCACCTCCTGCCGTGGCCAGCCGAACATGGCCTCCGCCTGCGTACTCCATTCGGTAATGCTGCCGGTCTCGTCTATTTGCACGAATGCATCGAGTGCGGTGTTGATAATGCCCCGAGCCATCTCCTCGCTGTCGCGCAGCGCTTCCTCGGCGCGGTGGCGCTTGGTCATATCCCGGCCGATGAAGAAATACTTCTGTTCAGGCTCGGACCATACGCCTGACAGCGCCACCGCGACGATCGATCCTTGCTTATGAAGAAACCGCGTTTCGAAATTCTGCAGATGGTTCCCGGCGCGCGACGATCGCATTTGCGCCCGCATCCTGTCGCGATCGTCGTCGTGAATGAAATCGAACGCGTGACGGCCGATCGTCTCGTCAGGAGCGTAGCCGAGGATCGCCGAAGAGCTCGGGCTGACGCGAAGCAGCCCGCCCTCGGAATCCATGATCAGGATGAGATCGAGCGACGTTTCGAATAGGCGCCGGCGCTCCTCCGTTTCCTGCTTGAGCGCGTCGTCGGCGAGCGCGCGTTCCTGTACGGCGCCCGGCACCCAGCGCAACAGCAGCAGCCACAACACGACGCAGGCCGCGGCGATGTTGATCAGCTTCGGAATGATCAGATAGTTCGGATTGCCAAGCACCCCCGCGATCGCCCCCGGGAAAATTCCGTACTGCGCTCCGAAATAGAGTCCGAAATAGAGGTTTTCGACGATGTTCCGGGTCGTATCGATTGCCACCACAGCCAGCAGGAAGCGCATCGGGCCGAATGTGCGTGGGTTCCGGACATAGGTCAGCGCGACGATTCCGAGCACCGCCAGCCAAAGCGCCACGATCACCCAATAAATAAGCGCAGCCGCGAGGTTCATGCCATTACGCCAGTGTTAATATGGTGGAGGTCGACATCGGGTGAAATGCGGGGCCAACCGACAGCGTTGAGGCGCTGCGAATCCGTGGCCGAATTGCCTAGGCAAGATGCTGCCGGCGACGCTATTGTGCTCATATCAAGCCGTCGGGGAAAGAGCACGGGCTAGGCGGAGTGCATGTGCGGGATCGCCGGCGGCTCAACGATCCACTTCGGCCCGCGTCCGTTCTTCAGTTCAATTAAGAATTCCACCAGGCTTCCTGCCGACATCGGCTTTGCAAAAAAGAAGCCCTGCGCCGTGTCAAATCCGAGTTCGATCAAGCATCGAACGTCCTCGGCGTTCTCCACCCCTTCGGCACAGACAGGCACGTTGATCTTGTGACCAAGGTCAGCGACTGTCTGGCAAAGAGCGCGCTTGCCGGGTCGGACGAACAGTCGGTGACGAACCCACGGTCAAGCTTGAGCTCACTGAACGGGATATCCTTTAATCGAGCCAGCGACGAATAGGCCGAACCGAAGTCGTCGATGGCCACGGACGCATTGTAGATGCGCAGCTGAACGACCACTTCATGCATTAATCTCGAATCGCGGATGGCTTCGTCCTCCGTTACTTCGAGTATCAATCCGGGAAAATCAGAATGGCGAGGAATCGTCTGCCGAACCGTACGGACGAAATCCCGCCTACTGAGCAAGGAGGCTGGCACGTTGACCGAGAGCTTTATCGGGAATCCGTATTCGTCAAACAACGCCCAGTCTTTCATCGCGCGATGCATCACAAAGGCCGTCAACGGCCTGTACAGAGGATCGCCGGATTCCGGCAGAAAGCTTGCGGGTGCGAGCAAACCGTAGTCGGGGTGCCGCAGCCGAACCAGCGCTTCCGCTCCGATCACAGACAGCGACTTCAGATCGATCTTTGGCTGGTACCACACCTCCAGCCAGTTCTTGCGCAGAGCATCCGAAAGGCCGCACGGCGGATCGAGAAGAAACCCGTCGGGTCGCGAGCGGTCGTTATGCGGCGACGAAGTTGACGAGGCTGTCGCCACGTCCAGCCTGGTTTTGAGATCAAGAGCGCGGAACGGCTTCTGCAAAGAGTGCAGCATATGCAGCCCGCGCGCACGACCAATCTCTTCGATTTCGGACAACGTGGCCTCGCCGCGGCCGCTGATAAGAAGGACTTTTCCCTTGAACTGAAGGACCTCGAGTTCACGAATGACTTCCACCGCGTCGGATCGCCCGAGCGCCAAGTCCAATACGACCAGCGGGGGCGGCGATCGCTGCAACTCGATTAGAAATTCACCGGGTTCGACGAACCGGCGGGAGTCGATCCCGATCATGCCAAGCAATTTGCTGACCAATTCACCAACTTTGGGGTTGTCATCGAGGATGAATGCCGAGTTCGCGCGTTCACGATGCTGGTGCTCTTGCATGGTCCGTTCCATTTTTCAGCATTTTTATCTTGACCGGAGGACACGATGGCCCGGAGACTTACTTCGGTTGGGAGCTGCGGTGAGGCTCGCGCCAGCGTTGTCTACGTGGTCAGCCTTGACGATTTTGGGGAATCTCCTTCTTTCCATTGCAAACCAGGAGCGGCTCCACATCCTCAAGCTGCTGCTCGTATAACTTGTGTAACTTGTGCGGCAATTCCAACGCCTTACCAAACTGCTTAAAATTGCAATTACCCGGCAAGATAACCGCGGAACCGTCGGGGAGTTGAGGACTGCCACACGTGGCCACGCCCCGCGACTGCATATCGTCGTATATCGCTGGCCGCCGGCGGCTGTTGATCGGCACGGTAGCGGCGCCAGGCATCTGGTCCGATCCGCTCGGGCCCTACACCAAGATCATCCCGGTGCTGATCGCGACCGCGTTCACCCTCGCAATCCTCGACGACCGATGATCGAGAACGTGCTGCTGCTCAAGCTGATCCATGTCGTCAGTGCGGCGGTGCTGTTCGGCACCGGGCTCGGCGTCGCTTATTTCATGCTGATGGCCTACCGCACGCGCGACGCCTTCATCGTCGCGAATACCGCAGGCATGGCCGTAATTGCCGATGCGGTGTTCGTGGCCAACGCCGCGATCATCCAGCCGGTGACCGGCGTGCAACTCGCGTTGGCGATCGGCTATTCGCTGTGGGAACCGTGGATCGCGGTGACGTTCGCGCTCTATCTGGTGATCGTGGCCTGCTGGCTGCCGGTGCTGTGGCTCCAGGTGCGGATGCGCAATATCGCGCGGGTGGCGGCGGAGGAGGGGACCGACCTGCCGGCGCGCTATCACCGGCTGTTCCGCGCCTGGTTCGTGCTGGGCTGGCCGGCCTTCATCAGCATGATTGCGATCTTCGCTTTGATGACCTTCAAGCCGAGCCTGTGGTAACAGCGAGTCGTTCGTCGCCAGGAGATGAGTCGCATGTCGTTGCAGCCGCTGCTCGACGCCGCGCCCGCCATCCAGGTCCACGCCTTCGCGGCGATGGCGGCCTTTGCCCTCGGCATCGTGCAACTCGCCGCGCCCAAAGGCACGCTGCCGCACCGGACGATCGGTTACGTCTGGGTGGTGCTGATGGTCGTGGTGGCGGGGACTTCGTTCTGGATCCAGGACCTGAGGGTGTGGGGCCCGTGGAGCCCGATCCACCTGCTCTCGATTTTCACGCTTTGCATGCTGCCGTTCGCGGTTGCGCATGCGCGGGCGCACCGCGTGGTCGCGCATCGCAACGCGATGATCACCATGTTCGCCGGGGCGCTCCTGATCGCGGGGCTGTTCACGTTCCTGCCGGGACGGATCATGCACGCCGTGGCGTTCGGCGACTGACCTCCAAGTGCCAAAGCACGCAATTTTTGACTCGTCATGCCCGCGCTTGTCGCGGGCATCCACGTCTTGAATTGTGAGTCGATCAAGACGTGGGTGGCCGGGACAAGCCCGGCCATGACGCGGGGAGAGGTCCGACCCCATCGCGCGCCGGATTCGCCAATAGTGTGACGGCCAGCACAGCCGCCAACCGCGCCGTGAGCGACACAGGGGCACGGATCCGGGGATGATCCCGGCCGAGGAACCAAGGAACCACTGACATGTTCAAGCGCACTGCAATCTTCGCCTTCGTCGCAGCGGTTGCTGTCGGCCTGGCGTCTCTCGCGACCACCGCCGCGGAAGCCCGCGGTCATGGTGGCGGTCACGGCGGCGGCGGCCGGGCGATGATGCACGGCGGCGGCGGCCATCGGCATGTGATGCACCACGGTCATGGTCATCACCGCCATCACGGCCACCACCGTCACCATCACCACCACGGTCATCACCACCACCGTCATTGGCATCACCGCCACTGGCACCACCACCACCGTCACCACCACTGGACCTACTGGCGTTACTATCGCTGGTATCGGTACTACTACCCGACCTACTCGTACCCGACGTATCCGGTGTACCAGGCTCCGGCCCCGGCTCCGGTCTATACGTGCCCGGCTCCGACGCCGGTGAGCTACGAGCAGCAGCCCCCGGCCTACGCTCCGCAGGCGGCCCCGGCCTACGCGCCTCCGGCGGCTCCGGCCTACGCGCCTCCGGCGTATGCTCCGCAGCCTCCCGCCTACGCGCCGCAACAGGGCTCGTAAGTTGTCAGTCGAGGTGTTGAACGCCGAGAACCCCGGGCACATCGCCCGGGGTTCTTTGCTGTTCGCGCTGGCAACGCTCCTCAGCCCGCCAGCGCCGCCCGAATTCCGTCGATCACGAATTGCACCGCCAGCGCGGCGAGGATCACCCCGAGCAGGCGCTGGAGCACGACATTGCCGGTGACGCCGAGCAGCTTCTCGATGCGGTTCGACAGCAGGTAGACCACGAGGCAGGCCGCCATCACGGCGACAATGACGCCGAACAGCACGACGAGGGCGAGCGGGTTGCCGCCGGCCTGGCCGACGAGCAGGAGGGTTGCGGTGATCGCACCCGGCCCCGCCATCAACGGGATGGCGAGCGGAAATGCTGCAATGTTGCGCACATGCTCTTCCAGCGCGTCCTCCGCCTGCTTGGACTGCCGGTCGATCCGGACCCCGAGCACCATTTCCGACGCCACCAGGAACAGCAGCAGCCCGCCGGCGATGCGGAAAGCCGGCACGCCGATCCCGAGCTGCCGCAACAGCCAGTCGCCGACCAGTGCGGTACCGATGAGGATCAATCCGGCGATCGCACAGGCGCGCAGCGCGATCCGCTTGCGCACCTGTGCCGGCAGCCCGTGCGTCACCGTCAGGAAGATTGGCGCCAGTCCTACCGGATCGACGACCACCAGCAGCGTCACCAGTGTGGAGACGAAATAGTCGAGAAGCATTGTGCTGATTCCGCCAACCGTTCGGGTTCCCAATTCAGCCGCAAACGGTGGTGCATGCAATCGCTAAGTGTGTCCTGTGACACGGCAATCGGAGCCTGGCGATCCAACCCCCGCCGCTGACATCGATAACGGCCGGCAGGTCATTGAAAAACCGTAAGAAAATCATACATTTCGCGGGCGGTTTTGGGTGGCGTCCAGCCGTTGAATCGGCTATGGAAACCGCTTCCGGATTCGCAGGATTTTCCGCTCTTGTCTGACACCGATAATTCCTCGCCCGAGGGCTCCGAACCACCCTCGGACATTCGCCCCGTTTCCATCGCGGAGGAGATGAAGCGCAGCTACCTCGATTACGCCATGAGCGTGATCGTGTCGCGCGCGCTGCCCGACGCGCGTGACGGCCTCAAGCCGGTGCATCGGCGCATCCTCTATTCGATGCACGAGAACGGGCACACGCCCGACAAGAAATACGTGAAGTCGGCGCGCGTCGTCGGCGACGTGATGGGCAAATATCACCCGCACGGCGACCAGGCGATTTACGACGCGCTGGTGCGCATGGCGCAGGACTTCTCCATGCGCCTGCCGCTGATCGACGGGCAAGGCAATTTCGGTTCGGTCGACGGCGATCCGCCGGCGGCGATGCGGTACACCGAGTGCAAGCTCGCCGAGTCCGCGATGTCGCTGCTCGATGACATCGACAAGGACACCGTCGATTTCCAGCCCAACTACGACGGGAACGAGAAAGAGCCGGTCGTCCTGCCGGCGCGCTTCCCGAACCTTCTCGCCAACGGCGCCGGCGGCATCGCGGTCGGCATGGCGACCAACATCCCGCCGCACAATCTCGGCGAGCTGATCGACGCCTGCGTCGCGCTGATCGACAACCCCGGGCTCGGCATCGACGAACTGAACGGCATCATCCCCGGGCCGGATTTCCCGACCGGCGGCGTGATCCTCGGCCGCTCGGGCATCCGCTCCGCCTACCACACCGGCCGAGGCTCGATCGTGATGCGCGGCAAGGTCGAGATCGAGACGCTGCGCGGCGACCGCGAGGCGATCATCATCAGCGAGATTCCCTACCAGGTGAACAAGGCCGCGATGGTCGAGCGCATCGGGGAGCTCTGGCGCGAGAAGAAGATCGACGGCATCTCGGCGCTGCGTGACGAGTCCGATCGGCAGGGCTACCGCGTGGTGATCGAGCTCAAGCGCGAGGCGATGGCCGACATCGTCCTCAACCAGCTCTATCGCTTCACGGCGCTACAGTCGACCTTCGGCGCCAACATGGTGGCGCTGGACGGCGGCCGCCCGCTGGTGATGAACTTGAAGGACCTGCTGATGTCCTTCCTCGCGTTCCGCGAGGAGGTGATCTCACGGCGCACCAAGTTCCTGCTCGGCAAGGCGCGCGACCGCGCCCATATCCTGGTCGGCCTCGCGATCGCGGTCGCGAATATCGACGAGGTCATCAGGCTGATCCGGGCGTCGAAAGACGCCAACGAGGCGCGCGAAGCGCTGATGGCGCGCGACTGGGAAGCCAGGACCGTCGAAGCGATGGTCACGCTGATCGACGATCCACGCCACAAGGTCTCGCCGACAGGAACCACCAGGCTCTCGGCCGAGCAGGCCAAGGCGATCCTCGACCTGCGGCTGCAACGCCTCACGGCGTTGGGCCGCGACGAGATCAAGGCCGAGCTCGACAAGCTCGCCGTGGAGATCGCGGACTATCTCGACATCCTGCGCTCGCGCGCGCGTATCCAGTCGATCGTCAAGGACGAGCTGGCAGCGGTGAAGAAGGAGTTCGCGACGCCGCGCAGGACCGTGATCATGGAAGAGGAAGGCGAGGTGGAGGAGGAAGACCTCATCCACCGCGAGGACATGGTCGTGACCGTGTCCCACCTCGGCTATGTCAAGCGCGTTCCGCTCTCGACCTATCGGGCGCAGCGCCGCGGCGGCAAGGGCCGCTCCGGCATGCAGACCCGCGAGGAGGATTTCGTCGCCCGGCTGTTCGTGGCCAACACCCACACGCCGGTGCTCTATTTCTCCTCGCACGGCCGCGTCTACAAGGAGAAGGTCTGGCGGCTGCCGCTGGCGGCGCCGCAGGCGCGCGGCAAGGCGCTGATCAACATCCTCCCGCTCGACAACGGCGAACGGATCAACACCGTGATGCCGCTGCCGGAAGACGAGACGACCTGGGCCGATCTCGACGTGATGTTCGCGACCACGCGCGGCACTGTCCGGCGCAACAAGCTCTCCGACTTCGTCGACGTGCGCCGCTCCGGCATCATCGCGATGAAGCTCGACGAGGGCGAGGCGATCGTCGACGTGCAGATCTGCACCGAGAAGAACGACGTGCTGCTGACGTCGGCGGGCGGCCAGTGCATCCGCTTCCCGGTGACCGACGTGCGCGTGTTCCAGGGCCGCACCTCGATGGGCGTGCGCGGCATCCAGCTCGCCGACGGCGACAAGGTGATCTCGATGTCGATCCTGCGCCACCTCGGCGCGAGCGCCGAGGAGCGGGTGGCCTATCTCAAGCGCGCCAGCGCGGTCCGCCGCGGCGCCAGCGGCGAGGCCGAGGAGGTCGCCGCCGATGCCGAAGAGACCGCGACCGGCGCGATTGAGCTCGGCGAGCAGCGCTATGTCGAGATGTCGGAGGCCGAGCAGTTCATCCTGACCATCTCCGAGAAGGGCTACGGCAAGCGGTCGTCGTCTTACGAGTACCGGATCACCAACCGCGGCGGCAAAGGCATCGTCGCGATGGATATCTGGGAGGGCAAGAAGGGCGCCGAGACCATCCGCGAGAAGACCGGCTATCTGGTCGCGTCGTTCCCGGTCGGCGACGACGATCAGCTCATGCTGGTGACCAACGGCGGTCAGTTGATCCGCACCAAGGTCGACGGCATCCGCATCGCCGGCCGCTCGACCCAGGGCGTGATCGTGTTCGACACCGCCCAGGACGAGCGCGTGGTCTCGGTCGAGCGGCTTTCCGAAGAAGGCGAAGAGAACGGCGGCTGATCATCGGGTATTTGCCTGACTGATGTGAGGTGCTTGCTTTGCACACAAGCCGACCGCCCGACGTCGTTCCTCGCGTGCACTGGATTCTGCTCGCCCTTCTGATGGCGGCATTCCTGTTCCGGGTGGCGGCGCAAGCGATTCAGGCCCGGCACCCGGTCGCCTGGTTGCCGCCCTTCGGAGCCTGGCACTCGGCCACACTGCCGTACTGGCAGCTGCTGCTTTCGCAATTCGTCATCCTGGCCGCGCAGCTTTGGGCGCTCGTCGCCATTTTGCGGGGCACGCACCGGCCGCGGAGATGGCTTGGGCTCACGTTGCTCGTTCTCGGAGCGGCGTATTTCGCATTCATGCTGTTCCGGCTCATCGGCGGGCTCACGTTCCTCAGCCATGTACCGTGGTTTCAGGCGGTCCTGCCAACCGTCTTCCATCTTGTTCTGGCGAGCTTCCTACTGGTGCTGGCGGACTTTCATCTGCGTCTTGCAAAACGCAATACCTGCGCGGCGTGATCGCGTCGCCTTGTTCGAGCATGATCTTTTCCGAAAACCGGTCGCCACTTTTCGGGATCAAGCTCTATTGGCAAGCGTTTTCGACTTCGGCGGTGGGGGTGAGGCCGAGGCCCGCGCGCGGGCGGCGATCAAGGTGGACGCGGCCGCCATACCCGAAGCCGATCGACGGCGTCACCGCGTCGCGTACCAGCAGGCGCGTTCCGAACGCACCTTCAAATGCGACCAGATCCGATCCCGCGGCCCGCGCGGCTACGATGCCTGCGCGCGCCAGGATGCTGGTTTCGCCGACCTGCGCCCCGATGATGACCTTCATGCCGCGCGTGCGCGCCGCATTGATGATCGCGATTGTGCGCAACAGGCCGCCTTGTTTCGAGACGCGCGCGTTGAGCACATAGGTGGCGCCGCTATGGAGCGCCGCGAGATCGTCGATCCGCGTGCCGCTCTCGTCGAGGATAACCGACATGCCGGTTGCCGCGCCGATGGCGGCAAGTCCCTTCCAGTCGCGCGACGCGATCGGCTCTTCCACCGCCCAGGCGCAACCATTCAACGGCCTGAGGGCGGCAATGGCGGCATCCACGGAATCCCAGAGATTGTTGGCGTCGAGCCGCAGGGGGCCGAACCGAGAGAGGAGACGCGCGCGGGAGCGGTCGCGCCCGCCATCGCCGGTGACCTTGAGCTTGGCGGTGCGCATTCCGTTGAGGTTGAACAGGGCAGCGTGGACGACGAATTTTGCGAAGCTGCCGGCGCTGTAGATGGCGCTCGTCCTCAGATCGATGTCGCTTACCTCGATGCCGAGCAGCTGCTCGACGGTCTGGCCGGCCTGCCGCGCGAACAGATCGATGAGCGCGATTTCGACGGCGGCAAAGGCGCTCGGATTGACGTCAATATCGGCACGGTTGCGTTCCATCCATGCGGTCAGCGCCGCCACATCGGAGGTCGCCTCGATGCCGCCCTGCCGCCAGCGCGCGATCGCCGCCATAGCGGTCGCGACGGTTTCGCCGGTGACGTAGGAGCGCGGACAGCCTTCGCCTAGGCCGTACTGGCCGGCGGCACCTTCAGCAATCACGATCACGTTTTCGGCGCGATCGCGCACCGCCGATGCGTGCTCAAAGCTGCCGCGAAACGGGAACGGGCAGCTAGCGAGGCGCAGCTTCATCGGCCGGCTCGCGGATCAGATGCGGCGTGACGTCGAAATCGAACTCGTCGGCGTTCTGCAGCGTCAGTACCTTGAATTGCGCTTCGCGCTGGCCCTTGCCGACGCAATGGCGGCGATAGGCTCGTTCGGCTCCGTCTGCCAGCGTCACCAAGCGTAACGGCTTGAGCCGGCCGCTGCCGCGCTTGGAATCGTATTCGATATTAAGCTTGCGCAGCGCCTGATCGAGCGGGCCGGCGAGCGTCTCGAACGCTCCCCGGTTGGCCTGTCCGGTCTCGATATAAGCGGAATAGCCGGCCGCCGCCGCATCGGCGACGAGAACATAAAACGGCGTGCGCAGGCCCGCCTCCGTCAGCAAACCGGCCATCGCAAGATTGACCTGATCCTCGGCGAGCTTCTCGCCGGTGATGTTGGTGACACCGCGGCCCTTGCGCACGAAGGCGAGGGTCGCCGTCGCGCCGACCTTGCCGGTGACGCGCAAGACATCATTCATGTGATAGCGCACGAGGCCGCCCAGTGTCGTGACGATGACGTGGTAGTCGCGGCCTTCGCCGAGCTCGTGCAGCAACAGGGTGTCGCGTTCGCCCGCATTCCAGTCGTCGACCGGAACGAACTCGAAAAACACGCTGTGGAGCAACGGCACGGCGAGATTCCGCTCCGCGTCGACAACGACGGTGCCGTGCACCTCGCTTGCGACGTAGCCGGCGTCGATCATGTGAGCATCGGGCGGCAGCTTCTGGCGCACGGCCGCAGCGGCGACGGCGCATCCACCGCCGAGCCACGTCATGACCGAACGCAGACCCGGCCACACGTCGCCGATCGTCAAGGTCTCGCCACGCGGGATCAAGCCTTTGAGATGCTGCGCTCGTTCCGGCGTGGCTTGAAGTACCGCCACCGTCGCCGCCTGGTCCGGGGGCAGTTTCGCCGCAAGGCTCGAGCCGCCGTGCAGGACCTCATCGGCGATGCGCGGCAGGCCGTTCCCGATCTCGTGCAGCAAGCGCAGGATGGTCGAGGGATTGGCGGTGGCGATCATGCTGATGTCGCCGTATTGCGCAGCGATCCGCGCCATGACGGCGTAGCGCAGCTCGTAGTCCTCGATCTCGAACACCTGTGCCGGCAGCACGTATTTGGCGCGGATGAGTGGCGAGGTGCTTTGGTAGATGAGGCCGGTGGTCGCCCCGGTCGGCGTTCCATCGGGCAACGTCTCCTCGCGAACGGCTCCGGCAAGCGCGAGCACACGACCGCGGAATGCACCAAAGCTGCGATGCTGCACATAGGCCACCGCGCGCTGGGCCCGCCGTAGACTGCGAACGGTGCCATGGGTGACGGGAATGAGCTTTGGCTTGCCAGTCGTGCCGCTGGTGCGGGCGTACATGGGCGGTCGCTCGGGCGTGACGACCGGCCGTCCGGTCGCGATCTGGAGGTCGATGTGGGGACGCATTGCCTCGTAGTCGTGAATGGGAACCGCGCGGCGGAATTCATCGGCATTGCCGATGTCGGCGTAGCCGAACGAACGGCCGAGCTCGGTCTCTCGCAGCGACCGCAAGATGGCACGCAACGCACGCTGCTGCGCCTCCTGCGGGCTTTCGGCTGCCGCCATCAGTTGTCGAAAGATGGTGCGACCTACCGTCTCCATGCCGATGGCGAATACCGCGTTCGCAATGGCCTCACGTAGGATCATCGGATGCGACCGGGCGTGAGCGGAACGGCGCCATGAGCTGTCCGAGGAAACGGCGAGGGTAGTTCCGCTCGACGAGACCCAGGCTATCGACCTGACGGTCGCGCGGCCGGAAATAAGTGCCGAACAACAGATCCCAGATGACAAAGCTGTGCGCATAGTTGGCGTTCGATTCGGAGAGCTTCACCGAATGGTGCCAGCGATGCACCTCTGGTCCGCTGATCATGTAGTTGAACCAGCCAAGCCGCACGTCGCAATTGGAGTGCTGGAACAATCCGCTCATCGAATAGAACACGAAATAATAGGCGAGCACTTCAGTGCCGATGCCGACTAGTAGGAACGGCAGCGTGTCGAGCATGAACTGAAGTGACTTCTCGGCTGGATGAAAACGGAACACATTGGTCGTGTAGAGCTTCTCCGGCTGATGATGCACGGCATGCAGTCGCCAGAGCGGTGTCCAGGTGTGCGCAGCGCGATGCAACCAATAGCGCAGGAAGTCGCCGATCATGATCTTGAGAATGAGCTGCGCCCAGATCGGCAAGTGGGATGGCCAGATGTTGATGAGTGCGACTTCACCAGCGGCATAGGTGCTGACCGCCCAGACGACAGTCCAGGCGAGCGCGAGCGGCAGGAGGATCTGCACGGTCGTGAGATAAAGACCGTCGTCCACCACGTCGCGCCAGGATGCGTGCCATTCGGTGCGATAGGGAAGCGCGCGCTCGGCCAGAATTACGAGCGGGCCCGCGATTGCGATCACCGCATATGGCGCCCACGCCAGCGAGGCGCCAAGATGCAGCATCGTCCATAGCAACAGCAGCGAACCGCCGACCAGCACGGGATAAACGATCCAGCGGGCAATTGTCTTGACGAGACCGGCGGGAACGTCTTTGCCGGGCACGGTAGGGCTGACGTTGTCGCTGATCGGTTCGCGCGCTGCCAAGGCCGGTTTCCGAGAGTTACCAGCCTGCACGTTCAGGCCGGTAGATCAATTCGTGTTCCATAACTGCGCGCCCACGGTTACAGATCAAATCTTGATGTTAGGTTGTCAACTTAACTTAACGCCATGAGTCGGACCAAACGCAGGCGGGTTTCGTGAAAAAATGGCTGCTAATGGGCCTGTTCTCGTTGCTCAGCGCTTTCGGCTGGCTCTACGCCGCCCGTTACGAGGTGGCCGGCTGGGCCTTTCTTCCTTTTGATGGTATCAGGCCGGCTGAGCATCGCGTCTGCGTCGAGCATGGCGTCGCGACGACGGCCCCGGATGGGGTGGTGCTGCGGGCCGACGTCCACCGGCCCTGCGCGCTCACGAAAGCCCCGACGATCCTGGTGCGGATTCCATTCAGCCGCGGATTGAAGAACGAACTTGGTGCCGGTGCGCTTGCCCATTACTGGGCGGCGCGCGGCTACAACACGGTCATCCAGGGAACGCGCGGCCGTTACAAGTCCGGCGGAACATACTATCCGCTGCGCAACGAGCGCGCCGACGGCATCGCGACGCTCGAGTGGCTCAAGCGCCAGCCGTGGTTCGACGGCCGGCTCGCGACCTGGGGCGCTTCCGCGTACGGGTACACGCAATGGGCCATTTCGGATCAGAACGATCTGCGCGCGCTCAATATCCAGATCGCGAGTTCGCGTTTTGGCGCGATGTTTCACCAGGGCGGAGCCTTTGCGCTCGAGTCGGCACTCTATTGGGCGCTCTACAGCCGCGGCGCGGTCGATGTCGTGCCGAGCGTCGAGATGATCGATCGTGGCGTCCGCGGCTGGCCGCTGATTGAGGCTGACGACCGTAGCGCGGAGAACGTCGCGTTTTTCGACGATTGGCTCACGCACACGCCGAGCGATGACTATTGGCGAGAGATCGACGGCATCGACCGGGCGCGCAAGATCGTGGCGCCCGTACTCCTGATGGCGGGCTGGCTCGATCCGTTCCTGCCCACGCAATTGCAGGATTTCGTCACCATCCGCCGCGAGGCGGCGCCGCATGTCGCGGCCGGAAGCCGCCTGATCGTCGGCCCCTGGACGCATGCCGACACCATCCGTTTTCCCGACGGCACGACACCGGGCGACTATCGGTCCGCCACGGTGGCACCGAGCATTCCGTGGTTCGATCACCACCTGCAGGGTCGTCCGCTCGCAGCGTCGCTGACGGCGCCGGTCCAGATCTATGTCATGGGCGAGAACGTGTGGCGCGCCGAGCAGGAGTGGCCGGTTGCACGCGCCAAGCCGACGGCGTACTACCTTGCAAGCCCGGCCGCTGGCGGGGCGGATCGCAAGGCCGGCCGCTTGCTCATCGAAGCGCCCAAACAGGCCGAGCCGCCGGCCACATATATCTACGATCCCAACAATCCGGTGCCGACCCGTGGCGGCGCCATGCTCGGATGGCGCGCGGGCATCAAGGAGCAGAGCGACGTCGAGGCGCGAGCGGACGTGCTCTTGTTCACCAGCGACCCGTTGCCAGCCGAGCTCGAAGTGACCGGGCCGGTGTCAGCCGTGCTTCATGTCGGCACCAGCGCGCGCAACACCGACTTCACCGTCAAGCTCGTCGATGTGCATCCGGATGGAAAGGCCTACAACGTCACCGACGGAATCATGCGGCGCAGCTATCCGGCGGGCGCACCGTCGGCCACCGAGATCACGGTCGAGCTGGCGCCGACCAGCATGCTCTTCCGTATCGGTCACCGGCTACGGGTCGAAGTATCGAGCAGCAATTTCCCGCGCTTCGACCGCAATCCCAACACCGGCGGCGACATCGCGCGCGAGACGAAGCCGATCGTCGCAAACCAGACGTTGTTCCTCGGGCGCGGCGTGCCGTCACGGATCATCCTGCCGATCGTGCCGCGATGAACACGTTGCGGATTAAGGTGCACTTGTGCATCAATCGCGAACGGTTTGGTCTTGAGCCTTTCGCCAACAAGTCCTGTCTGAAAGTACAAGCATGTCCGCCGACACGCCATCCGTTCCGCCCCCAGCGCCGCCGCCGCCCATCCCGCACGGGGCACCGATCCCGCTGGAACTGGCGAAGCGCATTGCTGCCGCGGCGGAAGCCGAAGCGCGCAAGCAGGGCTGGCCGATGGCCATCGCGATCGCGGAGCCGACCGGCGCGCTGGTCTATTTCGTCAAGATGGACAACGTGCAGTACGCGTCGATCGACCTCGCCATCGTCAAAGCCAAGACCGCGGCGATCTATCGCCGGCCGACCAGGATGTTCACCGAGGCGCTCGGCAACGGGCACCTGATGTTCCTGACGTTTCCGGATTTGTGCGCGGCGCCCGGCGGCCTGCCGCTGGTCGCCGACGGCAAGCTGATCGGTGCGATCGGCGTCAGCGGCGGCGCCGGCCACCAGGACGACGTCGTGGCGCAGGCGGGCGTGACCGCAATCGCCTGATCTGAAGCCATTGTCATCCCCCTGACGTCAGTTTGCCATACTCTTGGCGCCTCATGCGTCGCCGGGTCCGACTGGGATTTTCCCCAACTGCTGCCGCTGCCGCCGGTGAAGACCGCAAGGACGGTCACCATCACAAATCTTTGCCGCCAAGCTCTTTAGTCTTGGCGACGGTATGACACGCGTCGATTGAGCGCGCCCATGCTGGTTAGGGCGAGGCTGGTTGAACGCCGGATGGGGCGAGCAGGCTACCAACTTGGAAAGCGTAGATGGACCTCAACCTCAGTGAGGCAAACCATGAATGACGCGCAACGCGGCGGTTTGGATCGTCGCACGCTGCTGATGACGGGCGCCGTGTCCGCCGCGACGGTCGCGACCTCAGCGACTGTTCAGCTGGCTCAGGCGCAAGGAACCGGAGGTGGCGCTGCCGGAAAGCCGGCTGAAGGTCCGGCGGCGCCCGTGGCGCCCCCTGCGTCGGCCGCCGCAGCGGCCAAGGTGGTCGCGCAGTCGCGCGATGCCATCCTGCGCATCTCGCGCGAGGTCTGGGCGCTGGGCGAGGTCTCGCTGTCGGAGGTCAAGTCGGCGCAGGTGCATGTGCGCGAACTCCAGGCGGCCGGCTTCCGGATCACGAGCACCGGCACCGCAGGCGTGCCGACCGCCTTCGTCGCCGAATGGTCACAAGGCACCGGCGGACCGGTGATCGCCTACCTGCCGGAATACGACGCGCTTCCGGCCCTCGGCAACGCGGCCGAGCCACGGCAGGCGCCCGGGCCGACGCCGGACGGCCATGGGTGCGGGCACAACATGATCGGCGCCGGCTGTACCGGGGCCGCCTTCGCGCTGAAGCGGATGATGGAAAGCGCCCGCACGCCGGGCACGATCCGCGTCTACGGCTGCGCCGCGGAGGAGACGGAAGGCGCCAAGGTCTACATGGTGCGCGCCGGGCTTTTCAACGACGTCGATGCGGCGCTCGCCTGGCATCCCGCGCCGTTCGCAGGCACCGGCATGGTGCGGATGAACGCCACCAACAACGTCAAGGTCGCGTTCCGTGGACGGACCGCGCACGCCGGCAACACGCCCTGGGAGGGGCGCAGCGCACTGAAGGCGGCCGAGCTTTTCGGCGCCGGCATTCAGTACATGCGCGAGCACATCCTGCCGACAGCCCGGCTGCATTACATCTACGAGAACGCTGGAGTCGCCCCGAACGTCGTGCCCGAATTCGCACAGGTCTGGATCACCATCCGCGACATCGATCGGGACAAGGTCAACGCCATGACCGACTGGATCCGTCAGATCGCGGATGGCGCGGCGCTGATGACGCAGACGAAGGCGGAGTTCGACCTGTTCTTCGGCATGTACGACCTGATGCCCAATCAGCCGTTGGTCGATCTCGCATACCGCCACCTTGTTGCCGTTCCCCTCGAGTGGACGGCCGAGGAGCAGGCCTTCGCCAGGGCATGCCAGAAAGCGATGGGCGTGCCGGAAGCCGGCATGTCCACGCGCGTCCTGCCCAGGCTTCCGGATACGACCGCCGGCGGCTCCACCGACATCGGCGACATCAGCTACACGTGTCCCGTCGGCGTGTTCGCGTGGCCGACAGTCCCGCTGGGGATCGGACTGCATACCTGGCCGGTCACCGCGTGCGGCGGCATGTCGATTGGCGACAAGAGCTCGCTCGTCACGGCCCAGATCCTGGCTGCCATGGGTTTCGACCTCATGAACGATCGTGCGCTGCTCGACGCCGCGAAGGCGGACCTGAAGAAGCGGCGCGGCGACAAGCCGTTCGTCTCACCCCTGCCGCCGGCCCGGACGCATCCGCTGGGGCTGCCGCCGTTTCTGCGGAGGCAGGGCACCGACGAGGTCTTTGGCGGCGTTGTCGCGGGGTAGGCATGACAAAGACCGGGGCCGCCGGCGATCAGCGTGCCATGTTCGTTCACTGCGGCAGGATGCGGTGTCCGGTCGCGTTGCCATCGAGCGATGACCAAGCGGCTTTGGTGGATCCGCGCTCTCAATCGATGCTGATATTGGCGGCTTTGGCGACCGCCGACCAGCGCCGCCGCTCCTGCGCGATGAATGCGGCGAACTCGGCCGCGTTGCCCGACCCGGCTTCCGCGCCGAGGCGCTTCAGCGTGGTCTGCATCTCGTTCGAGGTCATCTCGGCATTGATGGCGGCATTGAGCTTGTCGACGATCGGCGCCGGCGTGCCGGCCGGCGCGGCCAGGCCGAAGAAGGCGCGTACGACGAAATCGGGATATCCGCTTTCGATCATGGTCGGCACGTCCGGCAGCAGCGACAGGCGCTTCGGGCTGGTGACCGCGAGCGCGCGCAGCTTGCCGTCGGCGATCAGCGGTGGCAGCCCGGTGACGTTGACGAACGTCATCTGCACCTGACCGCCGAGCACGGCGGTCGTCGCCTCGGCGCCCGAGGTATACGGCACGTGCACGATCCGGGTGCCGGCCACGTGGTTGAACAGTTCACCCGCGAGATGGATCGTGTTGCCGATGCCGGCGGAGGCGTAGTTCAGCCGGTTGGGATTGGCCTTCGCGTAGGCGACGAGCTCGGCGACGGTCTTAACCGGCAGCGACGGGTTCACCACCAGCACCTGATAGGATTCGGCGATCCGCGCGACCGGTGCGAACAGCTTCTGCGGATCGTAGTTCGCGCTCTTCGACAGGATCGGGATCAGCACCAGCACGCTGGTGTTGCCCATGAACAGCGTATGGCCGTCCGGCTCCGCGCTGCCGGCAGCCTTGGCCGCAATCACGCCGCCGGCGCCGCCGCGGTTCTCGATGATGAAGTTCTGGTGCAGGACCGCCTGAAGCCGTTGCGCGGCGACGCGGGCGAGGAGGTCGGTCGGCCCGCCCGGTCCCTGCGGGACCATGATCCGCACCAGCCGGTCGGGATAGGTTTGCGCGGCCGCACCTGCGATCGTCAGGCCGATCGCAACGGGAATGGCGAGAAGGCGGCGCACGAGCGTCATGGCTGGTCGTTCCTTACGGATCACGATTAGACTAGTCGATCTTCACGCCGGTCACATCGACGGCCTCGGCCCAGGCTTTGCGCTCGGCTGCGAGGAACGTACCGAACTGCTGCGGCGTCCCCGGCTTCGGCAACAGGCCGAGCTTCGCCATGCTCGCCTTCAATTCGGGATAGGCCAGGACCTCGTTGAGGGTCGTGCTGAGCTTTTGCACGACGTCAGGCGGTGTCGCCGCCGGCGCCAGGAGCCCGCTCCAGAACGTGAAGGTCAGCGGAATGCCGCTCTCCTCGATGGTCGGGATGTCGGGCAGCTCCGCGTAGCGGCCCTCGCCGATCACGGCGATGGCGCGGAGCTTGCCGGCTTTCACCAGCGGCGTAAGCGTCGCCGTCGTGCCGATGTTCATGTGGATCTGCCCCGCCAGGATGTCGGTGACGGCATTGGCGCCGCCTTTGTAGGGGATCGAGGCGATGTCGGCCTTGGCCATGCGCTTGAACAATTCGCCGATCAGATGCGGCGAGGTGCCGAGCCCGTAGCCCCAGTTGAGCTTGCCGGGGTTTGCCTTCGAATAGGCGATCAGCTCCGGCACGGTCCGGATCGGCAGGTTCGGCGTCACCACGAGCAGGAATGGCATCGTCGCGGTGGCGCCGATCGGCGCGAAATCCTTCAGCGGATCGTAGGTGAGATTCTTGAACGCCGACGGCGCGATCACGTGGTTCGCTGCGGTGTGCAGCAGCGTGTAGCCGTCGGGATCGGCGGCTGCGACCGACTTGGCGCCGATGGTGGCGCCCGCGCCCGGACGGTTCTCGACGATGACAGGCTGGCGCAGCGCCGCCGACAGGTGATTGCCGACCAGGCGTCCGACCACGTCGACCGGCGAGCCGGCAGTGAGCGGCACCACGATCTTGATCGGCCGGTTGGGATAGGGCTGCGTCTGGGCTTGTGCCGCGACCGAAGCGGCGATGACCGCTGCCAGCGTTGCGTAGACGATACGCATCATTGCCTCACTCGATCTTCATGCCGCTCGACTTCACCACCGCAACCCACTTCGGCCCTTCCTCCAGGAGCAGCTTGCGGAAGTCCTGCGGCGAGCCGCCAAGCGGGCTCGATCCGAGCTTGGCGAGCGCGGCGATCATATCCTCGGATTTCAGCGCGGCATTCACCTCCCGGTTCAGCCGGGCGATGATCGAAGCCGGCGTTTTCGGTGGTGCGATCAGGCCCGTCCACGAAACCGCCACCATGTCGGGCACGCCGCTCTCGATCATGGTCGGCACGTCCGGCAGTTCGGCGCTGCGCGTCGCGCCGGTGACCGCCAGAGGGCGGACCTTGCCGTCGCGGACATGAGCGAGCGTGATCGAGGTCGGCTCGAACGACATGTCGATCTGGCCGGACAGCATGTCGGTCATCACATTGGCGGCGCCGCGATAGGGCACGGTGACGATGCTGATGCCGGTGCGCAGCTTGAACAGCTCACCGACCATGATCGGGGTCGCGCCCGCCGGCGCTCCGAAATTGATCGTGCCGGGATTGGCCCTTGCATAGGCGACGAGCTCCTGCACGGTACGGGCGGTGACGCGCGGCGGGACGATCAGCACGAACGGCGTGCCCGAGACCGCGACGATCGGCGCGAACCCATTCATGGGATCGATGTCGAGCGATTTCGACAAGGTCGGAAGGACGCTGAGCGTCATCAGGCCGCCGAACATCAGCGTATGGCCGTCGGGCTCGGAGGTCACGGCCGCTTTCAGCCCGACCGTGCTGCCGCCGCCGGGCCGGTTCTCGATGATGACCTGGCCGAGCGCCGGCGAAAGCTTCTGCCCGACCAGGCGCGCCATCACGTCGATCGGCCCGCCGGCCGGGAACGGCACGATGACGCGGACCTGCCGCGTCGGATAGCGATCCTGCGCGGCCGCGGGCGCGGCCAGCGCAGCAGCCATGCCGGCGATCGCAGCAGCGGCCGACACCATCCGGATCAAGGCGCGCTCCTTACTTTGGCGAGGCTAGCTTCGGCGGCCGCGCGCCGGCTCCAGGATCTTGATCATGTCCTGATACCGGCGTTGTCGCGCGTAGGTGAGGGCGGTCTGACCTTGCCGATCCTTGATGTCGGGGTCGGCGCCGGCCTTGATCAGCTCGTCCACGGTGGCGACGTGATTGGCGCCGCCGTTTCCAAGCACCACCGCTTCGTGCAGCGCCGTCCAACCGAGTCGGTTGACGTGGTCGAGCGGCGCCTTGTGCGCGATCAGGATGCGAACCGCTTCGGCATGGCCGAGGTGGGCGGCGGCAATCAGCGCCGTGCCGTCATAGGGACTGGTGATGTTGCGCGCGCTGGCGCCGCCCTCGAGAACAAGCGTCAGCATTTCGATGTCGTTCTGCACGGCGGCGATGGTCACGACGTCGTAGCGCTGGGAATCGAACGCGTTCGGATTGGCGCCGAGGCGGATGAGCGCGCGCGCCGCCGCATGGTGTTTGCGGTAGACCGCGACGTGCAAGGGCGTGCGGCTGTTGGAATCCTGGACGTTCAGCCGCTCGCCGGCCGCTGCCAGGCGCTCGATCTCGGCGACGTCGCCATTGGCGGCGGCGGCATGCAGGCCGGCATAGATCTTGAGATCGCGCGGGCTCGGCGGCGTCTGCGCCGACAGATCGCTGGCGAGCCCCAAGCCGACGGCCATCGTCGCCATCCATGCGAGCACACGCGGAGCACTGCGCCGAACCATTCCGTCCCCGGGCGTTTCAAGGTCTGCCGCTGCGGACGATAGCACGGGCGCCCGCCGATCGCCGCCGGGGTGCAGCGCCGCACCAACAGCCAATGGCCGGGCGCGGGCCCGGCCATTGAACAGGGGAAGCTTGGAACAGGGGGAATCGCGGAGGTGTTTTAGCGGGCGACCCGGTCCGTGGTGACGATACGCACGGTGCGGGGCTGAGTGTTCGGCCGGTCGCTGCGCAGGCAGCCGGCGTCGTAGTAGGGCCAGGCCTGCTCGGCGCAGGTCGGGGCGGCGGGCTTTATGTCAAGGCGATCGTTCTTGACCACCGGGGCCGGCGTACGGGCTTCGACTTCGGGGCTGAAACCGGGAATGGCGAGCACCAGAGCGGCGCCGAAGGCGGCCGCGGCAACTGCTGAAAGTGCCTTGTAGATGAACATGTTATCACCCCTGTCTGCGCCAATTATTGAGGCCATCCACGGCCCTCTTGGCTTATTGGTCGGAGCAACCTGAAGAAAGGTTCACCAAGACGATTAGAATTTTACAGAGCGTCGCCGCCCCCTTTAGCGGCGAGGCGCGTAGCCGTAGGCGAAATACGCGTCATCCGGGACGTTGTAGACCCGCTCCCGCGAACCGTTCCGGTCCCGTCGGCCGGCCCGCACGGTCACGGTCTTGGACCGGCTTGCCTCAGGGGTCGCGTCCCGCTTGGCCCCTGGTTTGTGGCGGGTCTGGGCCGGACTCGCGGTCTCCTTGGGTGCCCAAGGGGTTGCACCGACCGCCGCACGCGCCATGGCAGGGTCGTAGTTGAGTACGCGGACATGCGAAGCCGGCGCTTGGCTGTTTTGGGCGCCGGCCGGGCGGCTGCGCTGTAGGCAGGCATTGCTCAGATACGGCCAAGTCTGCCCTTCGCAGGCTGGGGATGCCGCGACCCGAGCTTGGGCGGGTGCTTGGGACGATGCTTGGGCTGGGGTTCGGGCTGATGCTTGCGCTGAACTGGCATTCGATGCGTTGCCGACACCGGAAGGGCTGGCGCCCAGCAGCAAGACGATCGCACCCCCGGCTGCCGCCACCAGCGGCCACGACCACGCGCTGTGCTGCAAGGGCGAGCGCCTGTCGTTCCAAAGCCGTGCGAATTCGTCGAGCGGACGCATGCGTGCTCACCCATGCCGAGAGGGGCCCACCACGACGTCCCGCGTGCGGGGGGCGATGATGGCCTTGTAACGCCGGGGCGGCCTTGCGGTTCCTGGTGCTGCGGGTTAGACCGCCTGCATGCCGCGCACCGCCCTTTTCCCGGGCTCCTTCGACCCGGTGACGAACGGACATCTCGATATCGTGGCGCAAGCGGCGCGGCTTGCGGAGCGGCTGGTGCTGGCCATCGGCACCCATCCAGGCAAGACGCCGCTGTTCTCCGCGGATGAGCGGCTCGCGATGCTCAACGAGACCTGCGCGCCTATTGCACGCAAATCCGGGTGCGAGCTGCGCTGCATCACCTTCGCCGATCTGGTGGTGACGACCGCCAAGCGGGAGGGTGCGGCGATCCTGATCCGCGGCCTGCGCAGCAGCACCGATTTCGACTACGAGATGGAAATGGCCGGCATGAACGGTGCGATGGCGCCCGACCTCCAGACCGTATTCCTGCCGGCGTCGACCGCGGTCCGCCCGATCACCGCCACACTGGTCCGGCAGATTGCCTCTATGGGCGGCGACGTGTCGTCCTTCGTCCCGCCGAGCGTGGTCGCACGCCTGAAATCAAAATTCGCCGGCAAATCCGGCTGATGCCCGATCGAGCTCGCAGCTCGTCATCCCATCCAAGCCCAGTAAGGAGCACCATGACATCGAAGCCCACAAGCATGACGCTCGTTCCGGCCATGCTGCTTGCCATGCTCACGCTGCCGGCGTTCGGCCAGTCCGCGAACCTCGGCAACCCGTCCGCGCTGCGTGAGACCGCGCCGGCGACCTACAAGGCCCGCTTCGAGACCAGCAAGGGCGCGTTCGTTGTCGACGTCACGCGCGAGTGGGCGCCGAACGGCGCCGACCGCTTCTACAATCTCGTGAAGAACGGCTTCTATGATGGCGTGCGCTTCTTCCGCGTGCTCGACGGGTTCATGGCGCAGTTCGGCATCAATGGCGATCCGAAGATTTCCGCGGCGTGGCGCGAGGCTCGCATCCCGGACGATCCGGTGAAGCAGAGCAACCGGCGCGGCTTCATCACCTACGCCATGGCCGGTCCGAACACGCGCACCAGCCAGGTCTTCATCAACTACGGCGACAACAGCGCGCTCGACCGTCAGAACTTCGCGCCGTTCGGGCGCGTCACGTCAGGCATGGAAGTCGTGGACGCACTCTACAACGGTTACGGCGAAGGCGCTCCGCGCGGGCAGGGGCCGGATCAGGGCCGTGTCCAGACGGAAGGCAATGCGTATCTGACCAAGAGCTTCCCGCGGCTCGATTTCGTCAAGAAGGCAACCATCACCAAGTGATCGCACCAAGTGATCGTCATCCGATTGCTGAGCGGCATTCGAAGAGGAACAGACAATGGCTAAACCCGAAGACACGATGATTCTGGAGACCACGCAGGGCAAGGTGGTGATCGAGATGCGGCCCGACCTTGCGCCGGGGCACGTGGCGCGGATCAAGGAACTGGTGCGCGACGGCTTCTACGACGGCATCGTCTTCCATCGGGTCATCGACGGGTTCATGGCGCAGACCGGCTGCCCGCATGGCACCGGTACCGGCGGCTCGGGCAAGAAGCTGAAGGCCGAATTCAATCGCGAGCCGCATGTGCGCGGCACGGCCTCGATGGCGCGGGCGCAGAACCCCGACTCCGGCGACAGCCAGTTCTTCATCTGCTTCGACGATGCATCGTTTCTGAACGGCCAATACACCGTCTGGGGCAAGGTCATCGAAGGCATGGAAAACGTCGACAAGATCAAGCGCGGCGAGCCGGTGCAGAATCCCGACAAGATCGTGTCGGCGAAAATGGCGGATCAGTAAGCGCGCAAGCCGCGCGATCTCATCATCTGGGATTTAGGACAGCGCGCGTTGCCGCGGCTTCGGGTCTGCTTCGCAGACCCAGGCCTCGCGCGCGAACCATTCGTGCTGCACGTTACAAACCGGGCACAAGACTCGCGCAAAGAACACCGGCGTCGCGCTGAAGCTGGTGCGGTCGGCGATCATTCCGGTCGGGATGTCGCGTCCGGTGTCCGGACATTTGATCATCACCTCGCCCATGGCGCTCTCCGGTTCATGGCGCTCTTCCGATTTCCAGGGTGCGTGGCGGATTTGATATCCAGGGCCTACGACGATGGTTTGACACCATCGCGGCGATACCGCGACTTATGCCGCAACAATCACGACATGTTTTACGTGAATTCTAGCCGTGGAATTCAATCGTTGTTTTCCGGAACCGTTTCGAGTGGCGGCGCGTTTCCGGCCGAACATCAACATAGCCACGGGGACAATCATGGCACGGCCCCAGTTGCAGGACCCTTCGTCGGTCCAGCCGATCTTTCATGGTCGACCGCGCAAGTTCTACCGGATCGAGCCGCACGACGACATGTGGTTCATCCGGTTCGACGGCGCCGACTACGGCCCATACAAGAGCGAACGGGAAGCGCTGCTGTTTGCGGTCGACGCCGCCAAGATGCTCGGCGAACAGGGGAAAGACACCCAGGTTCTGGTCGTGGACGAGAACGGCGACGGCCGGCCTTTCTGGACGTTTGGGCAGGATTCGTATCCGCCACGGCTCTGACCGGTTCGTATCGCAAGACTTGTCATTGCCCACGGTTGTGGGCGATGACGGGCATTGATGCGCACGGATCTTTTCGATTTCGACCTGCCGCCCGAGCGGATTGCGCTGCGCCCCATCGCGCCGCGCGATGCCGCGCGGCTGCTCGTCGTGCGGCCTGGTGCGGAGCCGGAACTCGACGATCGGTCGGTGTGGGAACTCCCGGCGCTGCTGCGCGCTGGTGACGTCGTCGTCGTCAATGACACCAAAGTGATCCCGGCGCGGCTGAAGGGCCGGCGTATCGGGCGCGGTACCGAGCCCGCGATCGAGGCGACATTGCACCGCCGGCTCGATGGATCGCGCTGGCGCGCCTTTGTGAAGCCGGCGAAGCGGCTCGCCACCGGCGACATCGTGCGCTTCGGCGATGAGGGCAAGGTCTGCTTCCTCGGCCAGCTCGACGCGACCGTCGAGGAGAAAGGTGAGGGCGGCGAGGTCACGCTCGCGTTCGCATTCCACGGGCCGGTGCTCGACCAGGCGGTCGAGGAACGCGGCGACATGCCGTTGCCGCCCTATATCGCGGCGCGACGCGCACCCGACGCGCGCGACCATGCCGACTACCAGACGCTGTTCGCGCACGACGAGGGCTCGGTGGCGGCGCCGACCGCGGGACTGCATTTCACGCCGGCGCTGGCGGATGCGCTCGCCCGGCGCGGCATCGCCATTCACAAGGTCACGCTGCATGTCGGCGCCGGCACGTTCCTGCCGGTGAAGGTCGACGACACGGCGGATCACCGGATGCACCCGGAAGGCGGCACGGTCAGCGGCGAGACTGCCGATGCGATCAATGCCGCCCGCGCGGCCGGCGGCCGCATCGTCGCGGTCGGTTCGACGTCGCTCCGGCTGCTCGAGAGCGCCGCGGATGAGGCCGGCGTGGTGCGGCCGTTCTCGGGCGAGACCTCGCTCTTCATCACGCCTGGCTATCGTTTCCGCGCGGTCGACGTGATGATGACCAATTTCCACCTGCCGCGGTCGACGCTGTTCATGCTGGTGTCGGCGTTTTGTGGGCTTGATCGGATGAAGCGCGCCTATGCGCACGCCATCGCGGCCGGTTATCGGTTCTATTCCTACGGCGATGCGTGCCTTATGTTCAGGAACCCGGAATAGGGAGAGGAGGGGAATCAATGGACCAAACGTTGCGTCTCGGCCGCATCGTCCTCGAGGACACGCAGGCCGCCCACCAGCAGGTCACGGTCGACCTGGTGTTTCAGGGCAACGCCGTCAAAGGCGGCATTGAATTTTACGGGGTTTGGCAGGACCGCAATGACGGCAGCATCTGCCCGTTCGTGCTGAACGAGAATGGCGAGGCGGATTTCGGCACCGGTTATGGCGGCGAAGACCGCATCTACCAGTTCGACATCCTGACCGCCCCGCTCGGGCTCGGCAATCCGGTCGGCTGGCGCAGCGATCAATATGACACGCAGATGAAAGTGATATCGATCACCCAGCTGGTTTGATGGCGTTTTCTTTCCGACTGATCGCGACCGACGGCGCGGCGCGCTGCGGTGAAATCATCACGCCGCACGGTCCGGTGCGCACGCCCGCGTTCATGCCCGTCGGCACCCAGGCGACTGTCAAAGGGCTCGAGCCCGAGACCGTGCGCGAAACCGGCGCCGACATCCTGCTCGGCAACACCTATCACCTGATGCTGCGGCCCGGCGCCGAGCGCATTGCGGCGCTCGGCGGGCTGCACACCTTCATGCGATGGCCGCACGCCATTCTGACCGACTCCGGCGGCTTCCAGGTGATGTCGCTGGCTACCCTGCGCAAGATCGAGGAGCGCTGCGTCATCTTTCGCTCGCATCTCGATGGCGCGACCTTCGAGCTGTCACCCGAACGCGCCGTCGAGATTCAGGGCCTCCTCGGCGCCGACATCTCGATGCAGCTCGACGAATGCATCCGCCTGCCGGCGGAGCGCGCCGAGATCGAGCGCGCCATGCAATTGTCGCTGCGCTGGGCCGAGCGCTCACGCCGCACGTTCGACGCGCGTCCCGCCGATGGACGCGCCCTGTTCGGCATCGTCCAGGGCGGCGACGATCCGGCGCTGCGGATCGAGAGTGCGCGCAAATTGGTCGATATCGGATTCGAGGGCTATGCCATCGGTGGCCTTGCGGTCGGTGAAACGGCGGAGGTGATGCGTGCGACGATCGATGCGACCGTGCCCGCCATGCCTGTCGAGCGTCCGCGCTACCTGATGGGCGTCGGCACGCCGGAAGACCTGCTGGAGGCGGTCGCGCGCGGCATCGACATGTTCGACTGCGTGATGCCGACCCGCAACGGCCGCCACGGCGTCGCCTTCACGCGGTTCGGGCCGATCAACCTCAAGAACGCGCGCCATGCCGACGATCCGCGGCCGCTCGACGAGGAGAGCGCGTTCCCGGCGACGCGCGACTATGCGCGCGCCTACCTGCACCATCTGGTGAAGAGCAACGAGTCGCTCGGCGCCGTCCTGCTGTCGGCGATCAATCTCGCCTATTACCAGCAATTGACTGCCGGAATGCGCACAGCCATCGCCGCGCATCGGTTCGGCGAGTTCCGGGCCGAAACTGCCGCCCAATGGGTACGTGGGGATTTGCCGCGTTTCTGAAATACCCCTCGACGCGGCCGTATTGGCAAAGCACAATGGAATCCATCCAAACAGAAACGTCAGACAACGCCGACTTGAGGAGACGCGACCATGGCCGTCAGTTTGAAGGTCAACGGTGCGACGCGCTCGGTGAACGCCGAGCCCGATACGCCGCTGCTCTACGCCTTGCGCAACGATCTCGAGCTCAACGCGGCCAAGTTCGGCTGCGGCCTGTCGCAATGCGGCGCCTGCACGGTGCTGGTCGACGGCGTGCCGACGCGCTCCTGCGCGACGCCGCTCAGCCGGGTCGGGCAGTCGGAGGTGATCACCCTTGAAGGGCTCGGCACCACCGCCAAGCTGCATCCGTTGCAGCAGGCTTTCATCGATGAGCAGGCCGGCCAGTGCGGCTACTGCCTCAACGGCATGATCATGGCCGCGAAGGCGCTGCTCGACAAAAATCCGCGGCCGACCGAGGCGCAGGTGCGCGACGGGCTTGCCGGCAATCTCTGCCGCTGCGGCAGCCACAACCGCATCGTGCGCGCGGTCCTGCGCGCGGCCCAGACCAACGGGAGGATCTGATCATGAATGCTTCCCATCTGACACGCCGCGATTTCACCGCCGGGATCGGCGGCATCGTTCTCGCCTTCAGCCTGACGCCGGCCGCGCTGACGCAACAGGCGCCGCGGCTGCCGGGCAGCCTGCAAACCAACCGCATGCTCAGCGCCTGGCTCGCGATCAACGCCGACGGCACCGCCACGGTCTTCACCGGCAAGGTGGAATTGGGGCAGGGCATTCTCACCGCGTTGGCCCAGATCGCCGCGGAAGAGCTCGACCTGCCGCTGTCGCGCGTGCGCATCATCTCCGGCGATACCGGCCGCACGCCGAATGAAGGCCAGACCGCCGGCAGCCAGTCGGTGGAAAACAGCGGAACCGCGCTGCGGCTCGCGGGCGCCGAGGTGCGCGCGATCCTGCTCGACCTCGCCGCCAAGAAGTTCGGCGTCGGCGCCGACACCCTGAAAGTCGCCGATGGCGTCATCACGGCGGCGGACGGCCGCAAGGTCGGCTACGGCGATCTCGCCAAGGAGGCCGATCTCAAGCGCGAAGCGACCGGCAAGGTGGCGCCGAAGCCGACGGCGCAACATCGCATCGTCGGGCAATCGATCCCGCGCGTCGACCTCGCCGCCAAGGTCACGGGCGGCGCGGCGTTCGTGCAGGATCTGCGCCTGCCCGGCATGGTGCACGGGCGTGTGGCCCGCCCGCCGCAGTATGGCGCGCAGCTTGAATCGTTCGACGAAGCCAAGGTGCGGGCGATGCCCGGCGTCGTCGCGCTGGTGCGCGACGGCAGCTTCCTCGCCGTCGCCGCGGAGCGCGAAGAGCAGGCGATCAAGGCCGTCGAGGCTCTGTCAGCATCGGCGAAATGGAAGGCCGGGCCGGCGCTGCCCGATCCCGCCCGTCTCTACGAGCAGCTCAAGGCGTTGCCGACCCAGGACACCACCATCAGCAACAAGGAGGCGCCGCTGCTCGCTTCCGGCGCCAAGGTGGTCGAAGCGACCTATCACCGGCCGTACCAGGCGCATGCCGCGCTCGGACCGTCCTGCGCGGTCGCGCAGTTGCGGGACGGGCAGTTGACGGTCTGGTCGCATACGCAGGGTGTGTTCCCGCTGCGCGCGACGATGGCGCGGGCGCTCGGCATGAAGCCGCCGTCGATCCGTTGCATCCACATGGAAGGTGCGGGCTGCTACGGCCACAACGGCGCCGACGACGTGGCGCTCGATGCGGCGCTTATCGCGCGCGCCACCAACGGCCGTCCGGTCCGCGTGCAGTGGATGCGGGCCGAGGAGTTCATGTGGGAGCCCTACGGGCCCGCCATGACCATGCAGGCCAAGGGTGCCGTCGCCGACGGGCGCATCGTCGACTGGAACTACGACGTCTGGAGCCAGAGCCACAACATGCGACCGGGCGACCCCGACGGGATCAACCTGTTGTCGAGCTGGTACCTGGCCGATGCCAAGACGCCGGGCCCGGCGCGTCAGGCCGGACCGCCGAACTATGCCGGCGATCGTAACGCGATACCGACCTACGACCTGCCGCGGCAGCGCATCACCCACCATTTGATCAAGGACAATCCGTTGCGCACCTCGGCGCTGCGCACGCTCGGCGGCTACGCCAACGTGTTCGCGGTGGAATCGTTTATGGACGAGCTCGCCGCTGCGGCCGGTGTCGATCCGGTTGCATTTCGGCTGGCGCATGTGAAGGATCCGCGCGAGAAGGCGGTGATCGAGGCGGTGGCCAAGGCGGCGAACTGGAAGCCCGGCGAGAAGGGCGACGGCGTGCGTGGCCGCGGCATCGGCTATTCCCGCTACAAGACGGTCGCGGCCTACAACGCGGTTATTGTCGAAGTCGAAGTCGACCGGACCAGCGGCCGGATCAAGATACCGCGTGCCTGGACCTCGGTTGATGCCGGTCTGATCATCAGTCCCGACGGCCTGATCAACCAGATAGAAGGCGGGCTCATCCAATCGGCAAGCTGGACGCTGCACGAGGCGGTTCGCTTCGACCGCAGCGGCATCACGTCGCGCGATTGGGCAAGCTACCCGATCATGACGATGCCGGACGTGCCCAAAGTGGAGACGGTGCTGTTGAATCGTCCCAACGACCGTCCGCTCGGTGCCGGCGAGGCATCGCAGGGACCGACGGTCGCGGCCATTGCCAACGCTTTTGCCGCGGCGACCGGGCGGCGGCTGCGTGAACTGCCGTTCGATCCGGCGCGGGTGAAGGCCGCGCTCGCCTGAGCAGCAGGCGCGCTCGCTTGACGTCGTTCTGGTATACCCGCCCCGCCGATTTCGGGGGCGGGTGCTTTACGGCATTTCCGTAACGTGAGAGTCTTCACGCACGGCAAGCTGCGCCCCGCCGGCGACGGTTCCGCCCATAACAGAATTCAGGGAGGCGACACTATGAGACATCCATCATCCATTTCCTCGTCCCGCCGATTGCTTCTGGGTGCCGGCGCGGTCATCGGCGTGACGGCGCTCACGGCCGTGCCGGCGCTGTCCCAGCAGCAGCAGCGCGTCGGCGCGCCGCCGGAAGCCAAGAACATGCGGCTCGTCGGCCACCACGATCTGCAGGCGCGCAGCGGCTATCAGCCCGTGATCCATCGGCACGGCGACCGCTACATCGCCTATGTCGGGCATCACGGCGGCACCGGTGCGGTCGCGAAGCCCGTCAACCCGATGACCGGCAACGCCGAAAACAACGGCACGTCGATCATCGACGTCACCGATCCGAAGAATCCGAAGTACCTGGCCCACGTTCCGGGCGACGAAGGCCTGGGCGAGTCGGGTGGCGCGCAGATGGTGCGGCTGTGCGACGGCAAGACCCTGCCGAAGGGCGATCCCAACGCGGTCTACATGCTGCGCGTGTTCGGCAACAAGGGACACGAAATCTGGAACGTTGCCGATCCGGCGGCCCCCAAGAAAGTCAGCACGATCTCGACCGGCCTGGTGAACACCCACAAGAACTGGTGGGAATGCGACACTGGTATTGCCTACCTCGTGTCCGGCCTGAAGGAATGGCGTACCCGCCGGATGACGGAGATCTTCGACCTCAGCGATCCCGCGAAGCCGGTGAAAATCCGTGACTTCGGGCTGGTTGGACAAGAGCCGGGCTCGACCGGCACGGTTCCGACCGACCTGCACGGCATGATTTCGTTGGGCCCCAAGGAAAATCGCGTGATCTTCGCCTACGGCACCAACCGCGGCGGAATCGTGCAGATCGTCGATCGGCAGAAGCTGTTGACCGGGCCGAAGGAGCCGACGCCTGAGAACCTGCGCGCGCCGGTCATCGGTCAGCTCGAAATGCCGCTCAATGGCGCCCACTCCGCGATCCCGCTCGGCAAGATGAAAATCGCCGAGTTCTCCAAGGACATGGCGGGCGGCACGCGCGACATCATCATGATCGTGAACGAGTCGCTGGCGAACGAATGTGAGGCGCGCGAGACGCGTCAGATGGTGTTTTTCGTCGACGCCACCGTGGAAAGCCGGCCGACTGTCGTGTCGAACTTCAACGTGCCGGAAGCGAGCGGCAATTTCTGCTCGCGCGGCGGCCGCTTCGGTGCGCACTCCGCGAACGAAAGCACCGCGCCGGTGTTCCACCAAAAGGTCGCGCTCGTTACCTGGTTCAATGCGGGCGTGCGGGCGGTCGATATCCGCGACCCGTATTCGCCGAAGGAGATCGGCTACTTCATCCCGTCGATCACCGAAGCGACGACGCAACGCTGCATCAAGGTCGACGGCAAGGATCGCTGCAAGATCGCGATCCAGAGCAACAACGTCGAGACCGACGATCGCGGCTACATCTACGTCGCCGACCGCGCCAACACCGGCCTGCATATCCTCGAACTGACCGGCGATGCGCGCAGCGTCGCCGGCCTGAAATAACACGGCGAACGCCGGATAACGGGAAGGAGATCACCATGGACCGCGTCTGCGGCAAGTCGTGCCGTGCCCTGCTGGGCACGGCGTCCGTCGGAGCCATTGTCGGGCTGTTGACGATTCCGGGCCTGACGCAGACGCGTCCCCAGGCGCCCAAGGTCGGCGATCCGCCGGAGGCGATGAACATGCGCCTCGTCGGCCACAACGACCTCCAGGCCCGCACCGCCTATCAGCCGACGATCTTCAAGCAGGGCGGGCGCTACATCGCCTATGTCGGTCACCACGGCGGCAGCAAGGACAACCCGGCGCCGCATAACCGGTTGACCGGCCAGAACGAGCTCAACGGCACGTCGATCCTCGACGTCACCGATCCCAAGGCGCCGAAATACCTTGCGCATATTCCGGGCGCAGTCGGCGACGGCGAAGCCGGCGCATCGCAGATGACGCGCCTCTGCGACGGCAAGACGCTCGGAAAGGGCGACCCCAACCGGGTCTATCTGCTCCGCACCTTCGGCCGCGAAGGGCATGAGACCTGGGACGTCACCGATCCGACCCAGCCGAAGGTGCTGTGGCGGCACCTTGGCATGACCGACACCCACAAGAATTTCTGGGAATGCGCGGCGGGCGGCATCGCCTATCTGGTGTCGCGTCCAAAGGGCTGGCGCGCGCGCATCGTCGAAGTGTTCGACATGAGCGATCCCGCGAAACCGGTGAAGATCCGCGACTTCGGATTGCCCGGCCAGGAACCGGGCGCGCAAGGCGCGGTGCCGGTCACCGTCCACGGGATGGTGTCGACCGGCGCCAAGGGCAACCGTATCTACCTGGCCTATGGCACCAACCGCGGCGGAATTCTGCAGATCCTCGACCGCGAGAAGCTTCTCAATGGGCCGAAGGAGCCGACGCCGGAAAACTTCCGCTATCCGGAGATCGCGCTCATGCCGATGACGCCGCTGGTCGGCGCGCATACGGCGATGCCGCTCGGCCGCATCAAGATCGAGGAATTCGCCAAGGACCAGGACAAGGGCGACCGTGAATTCGTGATGATCGTCAACGAGACGTTCCGCGAGGAATGCGGCGAAGCGCGCCAGATGGTGTGGTTCGTCGACACCACGATCGAGAAGTTTCCGATGGTGGTGTCGAACTGGACCGTGCCGGAGGCGAGCGGCAATTTCTGCACGCGCGGCGGCCGCTTCGGCGCGCACTCTTCCAATGAGGACATGGGGGCGCCCTATTATCAGAAGCTGACCTTCATCACGTTCTTCAATGCCGGCGTCCGCGTGCTCGACGTGCGCAATCCCTATCAGCCGAAGGAAGTCGCCTACTTCATCCCGCCGATCAGCGAGACGACGTCGCAACGCTGCGGCATGATCGGCGGCCAGCAGCGTTGCAGCAACGCCACCATCCAAAGCAACAATGCCGAAACCGACGATCGCGGCTATATCTACATCGCGGATCGTTCCAACACCGGCCTGCACATTGTGGAACTGACTGGCGACGCCCGCGCCATCGCGGGCCTGCCGCCGAACTAACAAATGTGCTGCGGCCGCGGGCCGCGGCGCCTGATAATGCGCCCTCTCCCCTTGCGGGAGAGGGCAGCTCCGAGTGTCCAACAAGCGCGGATGGGTGAGGGGTGTGTCTCACACAAAGAGCTCTAAAAGATACCCCTAACCCATTCGAGTGCACTGACAGTTCTGAGTAGCCCTCTCCCGCAGGGGGAGAGGGCACGAGACGCCCATCCGGAATTCGCTGCAACGCTATTCACCGCCACGGATCGACGGCGCAATGGATGGCATCGCCCTGGCCTTCGCCGCCGACCGTGCGCAGCGCTTCGTCCACCGCATCGAGCGCGAAGGTGTGGGTGCACATCTCCTCCAGCGGATATTTGCCGCTCGCCAGGATCTGCAGGCCGAGCTCGACGGCCTGGTAGCTGTGGCCGCGCATCCCTTTCACCGACAGGAAGCGGGTGAACAGGATGTCGACGTCGAACTGCGGTACCGGCGCGCCCTTGCGGCCGCCAATGAGGATGCGCCCGCCTTTGCGCGCAAGCTGGATCGCGGACACGACCGTCCATGGTCCGCCGGACGCGCAATCGATCACCACGTCCGCCATGGCGCCGCCGGTGATGTCGGCGACGGTCTTGATGAGGTCCTGCGCTTCCACGTCGATGGTGTGGTGGGCGCCGAGCCGCTTCGCCAAGGCGAGACGTTTCTGGTCGGTCGGCGTGCCCAAGCCTGTGACGATGATCGCCTTCGCGCCCGCCTCCCTGGCGGCGACCACACAGGCGAGGCCTTGCTGGCCCGGGCCCTGGATGACGATCGCTTCGCCGACGCCGACCTTGCCCTGGAGGTAGGCCCATTCGACGCCGTTGCCGAGCGGCAGCGCCAGCGTCGCCAGCGTCGACGACAGCCTGTCGGGGACACGGTGAAACACCGAGTTCGGGTGCAGGTACTGGTGTTGGCTGTAGCCGCCCCACAGCGAGGGCGCCTGGCTGATCGGGGTCGAGCCGTAGCGCACGGTGCCGGGCTTGTTGAGCGTGTCGGTCGCGTCGCACAGGCGGAAGTCGCCGCCGCGGCAATAGTCGCAATGCCCGCACGGCAGATACTCTTCGAGCGCGACCCGATCGCCTTCCTTGACGCCGAAGCGCTGCGCCGCGACGCGCCCGAGCTTGGCGACCGTGCCGACGGTCTCGTGCCCGAGGATGAGCGGTCCCTTCGACTTCGGATATTTCAGGTAGTACGGCCAGTCGCTGCCGCAGACGCCGCAAAGCTCCACGCGCAGCAGGCCGCCGTCCACGGGAATGTCCGGGGACGCGAATTCACGCACCTCGGTGCGACGGATGTCGGTGGAAACGGCAGCGCGGATGGCGGTCACGGACGGAGCTTTTCAAGAAAGCGGGCCGCGCACAAGTCTTCGCCGCCTGGCCGAAGCGGAGAGAAAGGATGGTACAGCTGGGTGGGTTCGAACCACCGGCCTCCGGTTCCACAGACCGGCGCTCTGGGCCAACTGAGCTACAGCTGCATCGTGATTGTTGGTATCCCGGCCAACGCTCGGCGGCTGTGATCGCGATCACAATCTTTGCGAATTCAGGTGCCGGCCATTTCGGAGCGTCCCGGAGCGCCCGCCATGCATGGCGGCAGCCAGGACCGTGGCGACCGGCGGCGGCCAAGAGCTTGTCCGACCTTCTCGATGCCCTTACAAGTCCGGCGGGGATAACCACCCGCGGGACAGTCGTCGAGAGCGTGATGCCGGAACCTAGCGTCTCCGTCGCGATGTGCAGCTACAACATGGCTGCCTACATCGGGGAGCAACTCGCGAGCCTTGTCCGGCAGACCCGGCGACCGAACGAGCTCATCGTCTGCGACGATGGCTCGGACGACCAGACCGTCGCGATCGTGCGCGCCTTCGCGGCCGGCGCGCCGTTCGACGTCCGGATCGTTCAGAACGACCCCTGCATCGGGTGCAACCAGAATTTCGAGAAGGCGATCTCGCTCTGCAACGGCGACATCATCTTCCTGTGCGACCACGACGACGTCTGGCGTGAGCGGAAGATCGAGATGCTGCTCGCGCTGATGCGTGACGAGGATGTCGGCGCGGCGTTCGGCGACGCCGACGTGGTGCTGGCCGATCTCACGCCGCGCGGCTTCACGCTGTGGGACACCTGCAACTTCAATCCCGCGCGGCGCAAGCGCTTCGCGGCCGGCGCCCAGTTTTCGGAGCTGATCGTCAACAACGTCATGCAGGGGGCCGCCGCGGCGTTCAAATCGTCGTTGCGGCCGGCCATCCTGCCGATACCGCCGGAATGGCAGCACGACTATTGGATCGCGTTGATCGTCGCGGCGCATGCGCGGATCAATTTCACCGAAGCGTGCGTGCTCGACTACCGGCAGCACGATCGAAATCTGATCGGGGCCGGCATGCCCCATCGGGCGAGCTCGTGGACGGCGATGAGGCGGCTGCGGCACCGCACCGGCCGCTGGTTCAAGAAGCTCCGCTCGCCGACCGGCTACTACAACGAACGGCTCGCCGATGTCCGGCGCGAGCTGCAGCCGATGTCGGTCCTGCGTGAACGACTGATGCGGCTCGATCAGGCGACGATCGGCGTCGCCACGTCGCTTGTGGAGGAGGAAATCGCGCGCCTCACGCGGCAGCAAACACGCATTCAGGACAAGATGCGACGCTGGTCCTGGACGGCGCCGCGTTCGTCGCGGGCATCGGAAACCTGACCACGCCGCCAGGCGCGGCGTCGGCTAGCCCGCGAGCGCTTCGGTCCAGCGCGGCTCACCCTCGGTCAGGAAATTGCGCAGCGCGATGGCGGCCTGCGAGGGGCTCGCCAGATAGACCGGATCGGTCGCCCGACCGCCATAGGCGAAGAGGTCCTTCAAACGGTGTGGCATGTCGCGCCAGCGCGGTGCGTAGGTGGCGTTCGAGAACACCGTGGCGCCGGGTTTCGCTTCCAGCGGGAAGGCGCGGCCGCCGGAGACATGGTTGGCCCAGCCGCACAGGCAGGCCGGCGTCCGGCAGGGATGCTGCACGCGCCGCATGGTGAACTGGTCGTCGGGAATCTCGCCGCGCTCGAGCATCCCGAGCAACCTCACCAGGGATTCGTATTCGACATCGGAAAGGCCGAGCGCGGATGGCGGCAGGAAACTGTTCGCGAGCATGCGCGGTGTCCTTCTTATGAGAAATCCGACAGCCGGCCCGGACCACGAACCGGCGTGGACTTGGGTCACGACAGCATTCCCCGGAATGGGGCCGATGCCAAGACCCCCGGGCGTTGGACCTGACATGCCGATGGGGAATTGCTGCGGCTTGGCGTGTGCCGCCAGGCTCACCTCAAGGGCACATCCAGGCCGGATAGGCGGAGCGCGCCTTGGAGTCGTCGGGACAATTGCGCGACGGACCCGGGCAGGTATCGCGCTGCATGCAGCGATCCACATAGCGCCGGCCGCTGGCGCTTTTGACGTTGACGCCTTGCTGCGACGCCAGTTCAACGCATCGCTGGTACGTGTTCTTGCGCCAACCGGACTGCGCAAAGCTCAGCCCTGAGACCATGAGGATCGTGATGGCGATGGCGGTTGCAACGATGGCGGCTGTAATGGAGGTGCGCATGGATTACTCCTATGGCGCATCAACTCGCTGACTATGACTTAGGTCCGCTCCGGGGCCGGCGCCAGCCGGGGGCCGCGAGATTCTAGCCGATCCTCTCGGGCGGGAAATCGAAATTGGTGAGCCCAGATGGGATCGAACCATCGACCTACTGATTAAAAGTCAGTTGCTCTACCGCTGAGCTATGGGCCCGCCTGACGCGGTGGCGGAATAGCGAAGGCATCGCACGCCGCCGTGGGCGCGTGTGTAGGGGGCGCGCCCGGTACGGTCAATAGCCGGGCACAGTGGCGGCGGATTGTCCTGTCAAAATCGGCCCGGCATGCCTATCTTTCGCGCGAGAACGTGTTTCCCCGGAGCCTGAAGGAGCGCACCAATGCCGATCGTCAACCGCATTGCGGCCCTGCACGGCGACATCACCGAGTGGCGCCGCGACTTCCACGCGCATCCGGAACTGCTTTACGACGTGCACCGGACCGCGGCCTCGGTCGCGGACAAGCTCCGGAATTTCGGCTGCGACGAGGTGGTCACCGGCATCGGCCGGACCGGCGTGGTCGGCGTCATCCACGGCCGCAAGCCGGCGGACGGTGCGATCAAGACGATCGGGCTGCGCGCCGACATGGACGCGCTGCCGATCATGGAAGCCACCAACCTTCCGTACAAGTCAACGACGCCCGGCAAGATGCACGCCTGCGGCCATGACGGCCACACCGCGATGCTGCTCGGCGCCGCGCGCTATCTCGCCGAGACGCGCAATTTCGCCGGCACCGCGGTCGTCATCTTCCAGCCGGCGGAGGAGGGCGGCGCCGGCGGCAAGGCCATGATCCAGGACGGCATGATGGACCGGTTCGGGATCGGCGAGGTCTACGGCATGCACAACTATCCGGGCCTGCCGGTCGGCGAGTTCGCGATCCGCCCGGGCCCGATCATGGCGGCGGCCGATCATCTCACCATCGACATCGAGGGCGTCGGCGGGCACGCGGCGCGTCCGCATCTGTCGATCGACACCGTTCTGGTCGGCTCGCAGATCGTCAACGCCCTGCAATCGGTCGTGTCGCGCAATGTCGACCCGCTGCACGCGGCGGTGATCTCGGTCTGCATGTTCCACGCCGGCAACGCCGACAACGTGATCCCGCAGACCGCGCAGCTCAACGGCACGGCGAGGAGCCTCACGCCCGCCGTCCAGGACCTGCTCGAACGCCGCCTCAAGGAGGTGGTCGAGGGCGTCGCGAAGCTGCATGGCGCCAAGGCGTCTGTCGACTACCGGCGCAACTATCCGGTGCTGAAGAACCACGAACGGCAGACCGGCTTTGCGGCTTCCGTCGCCGGGCAGGTGGTCGGCGACAACAAGGTCGACACCGCCATGGCGCCGGTCATGGGGGCGGAGGATTTCTCGTTCATGCTGGAGGCGCGGCCGGGCGCGTTCATCTTCGTCGGAAACGGCGACAGCGCGGGACTTCACCATCCCGCCTACAACTTCAACGACGACGTGATCCCGATCGGGACGTCGTATTGGGTCAAGCTGGTCGAGAACGCGCTGCCGGCGTAATCCGGTAGCTGTCATTGCGAGCGAAGCGAAGCATCTAGAATCGCGCAATCGTGCTGGATTGCTTCGTCGCTTGCGCTCCTCGCAATGACGACTGCGAACGATCCAAGTGACTTCACAGCTCCTCCGGCTCGATCTCGATGACGAGGTCGAAGCGCTCGCGCAGCCGCGCAACCGCGTCGTCGCACAGTTCCGCGCAGACCGCGGGAACGGCGCCGCCGGCAGCATTGATGTGCGACACATACCAATTGGAATCCGGCCGCTCCGCCGCACTCACCGTGACGGCGCTGATCGCATTGCACGCGGAACAGCGGCGCAATTCGTTGAGGACATAGCGCTCGAGCTCGGGGGCGGTCTTGAGGGTCTTGTTTTCGGAGGTCTTGGTCATGGCGAGGTTTCGATACACGAAGCGGCGCCGCATGGCGACTCGCGGCGCGCTCTCGCCGCCCTCATGCTGAGGAGCGTTGCGAAGCAACGCGTCTCCAAGCGCGAGGGCGGCCCGGTCGTAGCGGCACCGGGGCTGCATGGTTCGAGACGTGCGGCTTTTGCCGCGCTCCTCACCATGAGGGGCAGGCTTACTGCGCGGCTTCGATCCGGTTCTCGGTCGGGACCTGGACCTGCATTTGGGCCGGCGCTTCCGCGGCAGCAGGGCGGGGCAGGGTCTCGGCCACCTTGGCCTCGACGCCGCGCCAGTAGGCGAATTCGTTGAAGCGCGAGCCTTCGAGTGCCGCGATCGCCACCGCCGCAATGAACGGCAGGCTCTGGATGACCAGGACCGCCGCGAAGATATTAAGCTCGGTGATCTGTTTGACGTTGGTGCCGACGATCAGCGTTGCGCTGATCAGGAGCAGCGCCGCCAGGATGCCTTCCCAGAACGCCGCAAAGTCGGCGCCGCGCCGCGTCGCGCCGCCCTTGGCGGTGCGGGTGAAGGGCATGGTGTCCTTGAGGATGCCATAGCCGATCGCGCGCGCCACCGTCCATTGCACGGACATGGCGGCGACGACCGCCGCCATCATCTGGCCGAGTGAGATCGCGACCCGCAAACGATAGAGCGCGACAAAATGCAGGAGCGAGACGGCGAATGCCGCGAGAATCGGGATCGTCAGGATCTTGTCCGGGATCGCGATATCCATGAACACGATCACCGGCACCCAGATCAGGTTGAGGATCGCGACCACGACGCCCAGCGTCTCCGCGCCGAGCCAGTTGAGCCAGCCGAGGGCGTATTCGCGTTTCTGGTCGCGGGTCAGCTCGCGGGCGCGCGGTAGCAGGTAGCGCCAGTGGTGGCGTAGAATCTGGAAGCCGCCGTAGGCCCAGCGATGGCGCTGCTTCTTGAACGCCTCGTAGGTGTCGGGGAGGAGGCCATGGCCATAGCGGCGGTTGGTGTAGTGCACCTGCCAGCCCTGCTCGAGCAGGGTGAGGCCGAGATCGGTGTCCTCGACAATGGTGCGGCTCGACCAGCTGCCGGCGGCCGCGATCGCGGTGCGGCGGATCAGGCACATGGTGCCATGCACGATGATGGCGTTGGCCTCGTTGCGCTGGACCATGCCGATGTCGAAGAATCCGGCATACTCGCCGTTCATGGCGCTGTGCATGACCGAGCGGTCGGCATCGCGGTGATCCTGCGGCGACTGGATCATGCCGACCTTCTGGTCCGCGAAATACGGAACCAGGTCCTTCAGCCAGTCGGGACGCACGACATAGTCGGCGTCGATCACGCCGATGATCTCGGCATCGTCCGCGGTGTGAGTCAGCGCGAGGCGCAGCGCACCCGCCTTGAAGCCGTCGAGGTTGTCGACGTTGAGGAACTTGAAGCGCTCGCCGAGCGTGCGGCAATGCTCTTCGATCGGCTGCCAATAGGCGGGGTCGGGCGTGTTGTTGATCACCACCACGCACTCGAAGTTCGGGTATTCGAGGCGCGCGACCGCGTCGAGCGTGAGCTTGAGCATCTCTGGCGGCTCTTTGTGCGCCGGGATGTGCACCGAAACCTTTGGCAGATAGCCGTCGACGGCGGGGCCCGGCGCCGAAATCAGCCGGCGCGGGCCGCGGCCGAACGCGATCGCCGCGATCTCCTCGATGCGCGCGAGCGCGATCAGCACCAGCGGAATCAAGAGCAGAATGCCGAAGCCGAGCGCGAACGCCGCGCCGGGCACGAAATAGTGTCCGTTCCAGAACGCAAACACGACGGCGAACCACGCGCCGACCGCGTTGGTCGCGACGGCGAGCGTGAGCGCTTCGCCGGCGGTCGCGTGCGGCTTGGCCAGGATCGTCAGCGAGAACAGGAGGCCGAGCAGCAAGGCGAGGCCGGCGACCCGCCAATGGTCCGGGTCGCTGACCGGGCCCGCCCAGGCGAACTTGGCGTTGCGCCAGGAGTCGAACAGCCCCCAATACGGACCAACGCCGCCCTCGAACGTCTTGTGGGGCTGATCGATCGCTTCGATGATGTTGTACTCGATGCCGTAGGCTTCGGCGCGCGCCAGGAATTCGCGAACCACCAACGCCTGTTCGACACGGCCGGGCACAGCCTGATGATAGTTGTAGCCTCCGCTCGGCCAGCCGAACTCGGCAACCAGGATACGTTTGCCCTCGTAGCGGCTACGAATCTGGTCATAAGTCTGGATTGTGAAATCGACCGCCTGATTGACCGTCTGTTTGTCCCAATACGGCAGGATATGAGCGGCGATGAAGTCGACATGCCGAGATAGCTCTTCTGCGATTTTTCGCTTCTTCTCCGCTTTCTCCGGGTCGCCGTCACGGCCAAGCCAGACGTCATGGGTTTCGCCCGTGGTGATCGGCAACTGAGTGGCCCGCTTTACGCGCTGGATGATCGCGATCAACTCGTCGGCCGCCATGTCACCGCGCAGCAGCGTTTCGTTGCCGACCACGATGGCGCTGATGTTGCTATAGCGACGTGCAAGCGTGATCGCCGATTGAATCTCGCGCTCGTTCAGCGATTGGTGGCACTTGATCGTCTTTTCGTCGCGTAGCTCGCCGGAGGCGGTTTTTGGGCTGACGCCGGCAAGCCAGATACCGAGCGTAACCTTCAGGCCAAGTTCCTGCGCGATGGCGGGTATCGCCTGATGACCACCGATCGAGGAATAGGTGCGGATCGAGCGCGTGTAAGGGCTCAGGCCCCGCAGGTCGGCGCGGATCTGTTCGGGCGTCGGCTGAACGGCAGGTTCGCAATTCTTAGGCGGCTTCTGCCATCGCGTGTAGGGGGAGTACGAAACGCTGGCGAGCGGACCGTTGATGTCGGGACTGGAATACTGCCGCTGCGCGATGCCCCACAGAGCAGCGTGCACGCACGTTACGAGCGCGACAGCGGCAACTACAATGCGCATGGAAGCTCAACCAAGCGGGCTAGCAAGAAGCGGCGCCCGTACGCGTTCCCCCAAGTCACCCAAGTCCGTCTTCACGGTAGCTTAGCCAGAGGTTTCCGATCAAGTAGTCGGTAGTAACGGCGAATCCAAGGCGTCAATAAAACTTCCGCGAAATTGTTCCTGGCCAGTCTTAATGGCTCTGTCTGAACGTTTGTACAGATTAGCGACTGGTCGTTCCGGCCGGCGCGGCGGCTGACGCTGGCGTCTCTTCCTGGGTGGGGTTCACCCAACAGGTGTGGACACGACCGTTCAGCGCGTCCGGCTGCTTGGAGTCAATCGGACCACGACGGACGACGCACCGGAACGTCGCCTGGATATGTCCTGCCGGGCAGCCGAAGCGGTCGTAGAGGTCGAGATGACGGAAGGCGGTATCAAGATCGTCCTGCCACATCAGGCGAACCACCCGCCGACCAAGCCAGACGCATTCGGGGTTGGCGGCGGGGCCGCCGAGAAGCTTAGCGGCCTCTGCCAGCTCATCGAGCTTGCGCTGGCCTTCCTTCTTGGGATCGGTCTCGCTGCCTGCGGGGCGCGGGGTGCTTGCCTTGGGGTCGCTGCCTTGAGCCAAAACCGGGGTTGCTGCCGACAACAGAAGAACCGCGCCCAAGGCGGCAACGGCGATACGCATACAGGCAAAAACCATGGTCGCTCTGAATGGTTGGGCCAGTCAGGCCGCTGTTCCCCGTCCGACGGCCATTTCCGCCGACACCACAGCCTTCCCATGCCAACTGCCCCGTTGCCGGAGATTTTGTCGCGGGCGGCGTGATCGGGTGATTAAAGCAGTCGGCAGGCCGGACGCCAATATGCTGCGACGAATTATTGCGCATGCGCTGCGGTAAGTTTGGTTTGCCGGCGCTGCCTGGACGGTATCGGGTGCGCTTGATCAGGTGCGCTTGGCATGGTCCGGAACGCACGATAAGCGAACCGGATGGGACGGCCGGCGGGGACAGCCACGATGCGCATTGCGGTGACTTTGTTCGTGGCGGTGGCGGCGGTCATCGCTGCCGTCTGGAGCTGGCTGGGGGCTTCGGTCGAAATGCCGCAGGCGCCGGCAGGGGCGCCCGGGCGGCTCGACTGCGTGTCCTACGCCCCGTTCCGCGGCGATCAGAACCCGCTTGGACCTGGCACCGTGGTCGAGCCGTGGCAGATCGAGCAGGACCTTGCGCAGCTCAAGCCGCTGACCAGTTGCATCCGCACCTATTCGATCGATCACGGGCTCGACAAGATTCCGGAGATCGCCAGGCGCCACGGCATGAAGGTGCTGCATGGATTGTGGCTGTCGAGTCTGCCGGAACTCAACCGCCGCCAGATCGCGACGACGATCGAACTGGCCAACAAATTTCCCGATGTGATTGAAGCGATCATCGTCGGCAACGAAGTGTTGCTGCGTGGCGAGATGTCGGCGCCGGAACTCGCACGCACCATCCGCGAGGTGAAGGCGAAAGTGCCGATGCGGGTGACCTATGCCGACGTCTGGGAATTCTGGCTTCGCCATCGCGACGTTGCGGCCGCGGTCGACTTCATCACCGTGCACATCCTGCCGTATTGGGAAGACCACCCGATCCCGGTCGATCAGGCGGCGCGCCACGTCGGTTTGATCCGCCAGCAGGTGGTCGAGGCGTTTCCCGACAAGGAAATCTTCCTCGGCGAGTTCGGCTGGCCGAGCGCGGGCCGGATGCGCGAGGGCGCGCTGCCGTCGCCGGTGAACGCGGCGCGGGTGCTCCAAGAGGTGGTGGCGCAGGGCAAGCGCGAGAACTATCGCGTCAACCTGATCGAAGCCTACGACCAGCCGTGGAAGCGGAAACTCGAAGGCACCGTCGGCGGCTACTGGGGGCTCTACGATGCCTACGAGCGCAAGGCGAAATTCATCTGGGGCGCTCCGGTTTCCAACCATCCGCGCTGGCGCTGGCAGGCCGCCGGCGGCATTGCCTTTGCCGCACTGGTTTTCGCGGCTGCCATGGCCGCGTCATGGCGGCGACCATCGCCCCCGACGAGCGCCTGGGTCGCGGTGGCGATCACCGCGGCGGTGTCGGGCACGCTGATCGGCTGGACGATCCGCAACATCCCGATCGAAAGCCTGTCGCTGATCGATTGGATCCGCTCGCTCTCCTGGGGGGCGGTTGCATTGGCCGCGCCTGTTGTCGGCGCGGTGGCGATCGTGACTGGCGTGCGGGTGCCAAATTTCGCGCATGTCGTCGGACGACGCGATGCCGTGCCGGGCGATCCGGTCGCTTTCGTGCTGGGCGCGCTATTGATCTTCCTGGTCGTGCTGGCGGTGCAGGGCGCGCTCGGGCTCGTATTCAATCCCCGCTACCGCGACTTCCCGTTCACGGCGCTCACCGGCGCGGTCGTTCCGTATGTCGCCTTGATGACGGCCGTGCCGACGCGCAGGGACATCCGAGCCAATGCGGAAACAGTGGCGGCCGCCGTGCTGGCGCTGTGCGCGGCCTACATTGCGCTCAGCGAAACCTTCGCCAACTGGCAGTCGCTGTGGTTCTGCGGTGGGCTCGCCGCCTTGGCGCTCAGTCTTTTGCCGGGGCGGGCCGCGCCAGGCTCACAATAAGCAGCGCCGCGGCAAGGCCCGCGAGGTCGGTGTTGTGCAGCACCAGCCCGAAGCCCGCGGCGGCAAGCGCGATCGTCATCAGGAAGATCGACGGGCGGACGAGGTTGAGCGCGGCCGCGGCCAACGCTACCCATCCGAAGACGCTGTGATTGTAGAGAACGATCGCGGTCCGGAACGACGTGCACAGCCAGCTCTGCAAACCGCCCTGGCAGCCGAGCGACACCGGCGCGTATTCGATCGCGAGATAGCGCAGATAAAGCGCCTCGCCGATCGCCAGGAAGGCGACGATCAGCAGCCAGTTGGTCTGGCGTGCGGTCGGAAAGAAGGTTGCCTGCATCGACGAGGACTATGGCCGCCCAAGCCGCGATGAGCAATCCGTGCCGCGTCCGCTAGGGGGCGCGCACCAGGGGCCGGTTCTTGGCGCCCTGCCGGCGCGGCGGCTCGCCATGCAGCGCCAGCGGCTGGCCTTCGAACGTGACCAGGCGGCAGTAGCGCTTGGCGGCGGCAAGCGTCGTGCAGATACGGCTTGCGATCTCGACGTCGTTCAGCGGGCCCGCGACGAGCCGCAACTCGGCGGTGCGCGACTTGTTGTTCTCGCGCACGGCGACGATCGGGTGCAGCCCGTCGAACAGGCCGAAATGGTTGCTGGTGATCGTGTTCCAGAGGGTGCGCAGCCCGTCGAAATCCTTGGCGCCGCCGACATCGACGCCGGCCGCAGGCCGCCCCGGGATTGCCTCGAGGTCGGGAACGGCGGCGGGCGGCGGCGCCGTCGTCCGGTTCGGCGGCTCTGCCGCCAGTGGCGTTGCCGGCGCAGCGGGTACCGCTGTTTGCGGAGGCACCGAGGCGATCTTCGGCGGCACTTCGCCGGCCAGCGACGGCGGCGGCGAGGGTGGCGCAGCAGGAGGCGTCGCGGCGGCCTGCTTGTTAATCGACCCGGTGACATCTTCGAGGCCGCGTTCGATGGTCGCGAGGCGCGCCAGCAGACGTTCGCGATCGCCGGCGAGCGAGCGCACGATCTCGGTGAGGCGGCGCGTGTCGCCTTCGTTGGCGACCAGGCGCGCCAGTTGGGCAGCCTGCAACGCTTCCGCCTTGGCGGCTTCGGCCGCCCGGGTTCCGTTGATGCCCGCGAATGCGTTCGACAATCGCTCGCGTCCGCTGCCGGAATTCGCCGCGATCACGACGAACAGCAGGGCGGCCGTTGCCGCCACCCCCCATCCTGCCAGCCGCATCAGTCCCTGCATGTGCGATGCTCGCCGCTGGTGCCGAAATGCCCGCGAATCAGCCCATTGAAAACATTAGCAGAATCCGATCAATCTCGCTGCTGGATTCATGCTTGCTGCGGACAATCCGCCTTTTTCGCTGCATCTTGCTCCGATAAGACGGCGCCGGACCGCAACACTTGGGACGCAACATTCGGGAGTCGCGATGGTCGAGCGGACATGCCTTGCGATCGTGCTCGCTGCCGGCGAGGGCACCCGCATGCGTTCGGCGCGCCCGAAGGTGCTGCACGAGATCGCGAAGCAGTCGCTGCTCGCGCATGTACTGGCGGCGGTGCGCCAGGCCGGTGGTTCGGCGGTCGCGGTCGTCGTCGGCCCCGATGCCAGCGCCGTGAGCGCCGAAGCGGCGCGCAACGCGCCCGGCGCCGAGATTTTCGTCCAGAACGAGCGGCGTGGCACCGCCCATGCCGTGCTGGCGGCAGAGCAAGCGCTCGCGCGCAACGCCGACGATACCCTCATCATCTTTGGCGACACGCCGCTGATCCGTCCGGAAATACTGCGGCGGATGCGCGAAGCATTGGCGAAGGGAGCCGCCATCGCGGTGCTCGGCTTCCGTCCGAAGGATCCGTCAGGCTACGGACGGCTCGTGATGGAAGACGACGACCTCGTCGCGATCCGCGAAGAGCTCGACGCGACGCCGGCGGAACGCAAGACCGATCTGTGCAACGGCGGGCTGATGGCGCTGGCCGGCAAGTCCGCCATGACGATCCTGAAGCGGATCGGCAACGACAACCGCAAAGGCGAATTCTATCTGACCGATGCAGTCGCGATCGCGCGAGCGATGAAGCTCAAGGCGGTCGTGATCGAGACCGAGGAGGATGACGTGCGCGGCATCAACACCAAGGCCCAGCTCGCGGAAACCGAAGCGGCGTTGCAGCAGCGCCTGCGCAAGGCGGCGATGGATGCGGGCGTCACGCTGGTTGCTCCCGAAACCGTCTTTCTCGCGGCCGACACCAAATTCGGGCGCGACGTCACCGTCGAGCCGTATGTGGTGTTCGGCCCCGGCGTCACGGTCGAGGACAATGCGGTGATCCGCTCGTTCTCGCATCTCGACCATGCGCATGTGGGCAAGGGCGCGCTGGTCGGGCCGTACGCGCGGCTTCGTCCGGGCGCGAAGCTCGGCGCCGACGTGCATATCGGCAATTTCGTCGAGGTGAAGGAGGCGGTGATCGAAGACGGCGCCAAGGCCAACCACCTCGCCTATATCGGTGACGCGCGTCTCGGCGCCGGATCGAACTTCGGCGCCGGCGCGATCGTGTGCAACTATGACGGAGCGGCCAAGCATCGCACCGACATCGGCAAGAACGCCTTCATCGGATCGAACGCGGCGCTGGTCGCGCCGGTGACGATCGGTGACGGGGCTTATGTGGCGACCGGATCGGTCATCACCCACAACGTTCCGGCGGACGCACTGGCGATCGCACGCGAACGGCAGGTGGTTAAGGAAGAGGGTGCGTCGCGCATCCGGGCGATCAAGGCGGCCGCCAAAGCCAAGGCCGGCGCGGCGGAATAGCGCCGGAGCAGGGCATTAGCCTTAATTCGCGCACGATTGCAGGCACTTGCTGGCGACTTGCGCCGTTCATGCCGGGTATACAGTTCTGTCGTAATATCCCGGCTGGGCAAGGACAGGAATTCACTGGATGTGCGGAATTGTCGGCATCCTCGGCCGTGAGCCGGTCGCGGTACAACTGGTCGATGCGCTCAAGCGTCTGGAGTATCGCGGCTACGATTCCGCCGGCGTCGCGACGCTCGAAGGCGGCCGCCTGACGCGCCGCCGCGCCGAAGGCAAGCTGCGCAACCTCGAAACCAAGCTGCACCGCGATCCGCTAAAAGGCACGATCGGCATCGGCCACACCCGTTGGGCGACCCATGGCAAGCCGTCGGAGAGCAACGCGCATCCGCATGCCACCGACCGGCTGGCAGTCGTCCACAACGGCATCATCGAAAACTTCCGCGAGCTGCGCGAGGAACTGGAGAGGGACGGCGCCAAATTCGGATCGGAAACCGACACCGAGGTCGTCGCTCACCTCGTGACCCGCGAAATGCAGAACGGCCGCTCGCCCGCCGATGCGGTGCTGGCGGCACTGCCGCGGCTGCGCGGCGCGTTCGCGCTGGCGTTCCTGTTCGAGGGCGAAGAGAACCTGCTGATCGGTGCCCGCAAGGGGTCGCCGCTGGCGATCGGCTATGGCGACGGCGAGATGTACCTCGGCTCGGACGCCATCGCACTGGCGCCGTTCACCGACACCGTCGCCTATCTCGAGGACGGCGACTCGGTCGTGATCTCCCGCGACAGCGTGGAGATCCGCGACGCCGCCGGCTCGCACGTGCGCCGCGAGCTGCATAAGGCGCCGCCGTCGTCGTTCCTGGTCGACAAGGGCAACCATCGCCACTTCATGGCGAAGGAGATTTTCGAGCAGCCGGAGGTCGTCGGCCACACGCTGGCGCATTACCTCGATATGGCGACCGAGCGGGTCAACCTGCCCGTCAAGCTGCCGTTCGACTTCAACAAGCTCGACCGCATTTCGATCTCGGCCTGCGGCACCGCCTATTATGCGGGGCTGATCGCGAGATACTGGTTCGAGCGCTTCGCGCGCCTGCCGGTCGAAATCGACGTCGCGTCCGAATTTCGCTACCGCGAGGCGCCGCTGAGCGCTAACGGCCTAGCGATTTTCGTTTCGCAATCGGGCGAGACCGCCGACACGCTGGCGACGCTGCGCTATGCCAAGGCGCACAAGCAGCACATCATCTCGGTGGTCAACGTGCCGACCTCGACGATCGCGCGCGAAAGCGACGTGGTGCTGCCGACGCTCGCCGGTCCGGAGATCGGCGTCGCCTCGACCAAGGCGTTCACCTGCCAGCTGGCCGTGCTTGCCTCGCTCGCGATCGCGGCCGGCCGCGCGCGCGGCGTTCTCTCGACCGCCGACGAGCGCAAGCTGGTGCGCGCGCTGATCGAAGTGCCGCGCCTGATGGCGGAGGCCTTGAAGCTCGAACCGACGATCGAACAGCTCGCTCGCGATCTTGCCAGGAGCCGGGACGTGCTCTATCTCGGCCGCGGCACCAGCTATCCGCTGGCGCTCGAGGGCGCGCTCAAGCTCAAGGAAATTTCCTATATCCACGCCGAAGGCTATGCCGCCGGCGAGCTCAAGCACGGCCCCATTGCGCTGATCGACGAAACCATGCCGGTGATCGTGATCGCGCCGCACGACCGCGTGTTCGAGAAGACCGTCTCCAACATGCAGGAGGTCGCGGCCCGCGGCGGCAAGATCATCCTGGTGACCGATCCGCAGGGCGCGCATGAAGCGCATGTCGAGTCGCTGGTGAAATTGGTGCTGCCGGAGATGCCGTCGACCGTAACGCCGCTGGTTTACGCGGTTCCCGCACAGCTGATCGCCTACCACACGGCTGTCGTGATGGGGACCGACGTTGACCAGCCACGCAACCTGGCCAAGTCGGTCACGGTTGAATAGCGCCGGCGAAACGCTTAAAGACGCCACATAGTAGGGCGTCACCTACAGGGATGAGCAACACAGACCCCCATGCGCCGGCCGGCACCGGCGGCCAGACCGACCACGCTGAGGCGCATACCAGCGTCGTCAGCCGTATCAGGACCTATTTTCTGACCGGCCTGATCCTGGTCGGCCCCGTCTACATCACACTGAGCCTGACCTGGTGGTTCATCAACTGGGTCGACGACGTCGTGCGACCGTTCATGCCGGCCGCCATTCGCCTCGATACCTACCTGCCGTTCAATATACCGGGCTCCGGTCTGATCATTGCGTTCTCCACCTTGACGCTGCTCGGCTTCCTCACCGCCAATTTCGTCGGGCGCAAGCTGGTGGCGTTCGGCGAACAGATCCTCAATTTCACGCCGATCGTGCGTCCGATCTATCGTAGTCTCAAGCAGGTGTTCGAGACGCTGTTCTCGAAATCCGGATCGAGCTTCCGCCGGGTCGGCCTTGTCGAGTTTCCGGCGCCCGGCATGTGGTCTATTGTGTTCATGTCGCAGCCGCCGAGCCCGGATGTTGCGGATCGCCTGCCGGAGGCGGAGCACATCTCGGTGTTCCTGCCTTGTACCCCGAACCCGACCACAGGGTTCTTTTTCTATGTGCCGCGCCGCGACGTCATCGAGCTCGACATCACGGTCGAGACCGCGATGACCTTGGTGATATCGGCGGGCGTCGCGCAGCCGGGCGCAGGCGCGGCCGACCACCAGCGCAGCCTGGCGACGCTCGCCAATGCCGCGCGCGGCGTACGCGAGACGAAGTCGCCGTCGACATCACCGTCGGAGCGCCCAATCGCACCGGCGAAATAGTCATCCCGCGCGGATCAGCCGGATCGCCTCGTCGCGACCGAATACATAGAGCAGGTGGCGCAGCGCCTCGCCGCGCTCGCTCGACAGCGTGGGATCGCGCGACAGCACAAGCTGGGCATCGTCGCGCGCCGTGCCGATCAGAATGCCGTGGGTCTCGATACGGGCGATGCGGAATCCCGGCACACCCGATTGCCGCGTGCCGAGCACGTCGCCCTCGCCGCGCAGCCGCAAGTCTTCTTCCGCGATCCGGAAGCCGTCTTCGGTCTGGCGCATGATCTCGAGCCTCGCCTTTGCAGTTTCGCCGAGCGGCGCGCGGTAGAGCAGGAGGCAGGTCGAACGCTCGGCGCCGCGCCCGATGCGGCCGCGTAGCTGATGGAGTTGCGACAATCCGAAGCGCTCCGCGTGCTCGATCACCATGACGGTCGCCTCGGGCACGTCGACGCCGACCTCGATCACCGTTGTCGCGACGAGCAGGCGCGTCTCGCCGCCGGCGAAGCGCGCCATCGCGGCGTCCTTCTCGCTGCCTTTCATGCGGCCATGGACGAGATCGGTCCATTGGCCGAATTTGCGCTTGAGCTCGGCGAAGCGGTCTTCGGCCGCCGCGAGATCGGATTTTTCCGACTCTTCGACCAGCGGGCAGACCCAATAGACGCGGCGGCCTTCCGACAGCGCGCGGCCGATGGCTTCCGTCACTTCGTCGAGGCGCTCGATCGGCAGGGTGCGCGTGTCGATCGGCTGCCGGCCGGCGGGCTTCTCGCGCAGCTCGGAGATGTCCATGTCGCCGAAATAGGTCAGCACCAGCGTGCGCGGGATCGGGGTCGCCGTCATCACCAGCATGTCGACCGCTTCGCCCTTCTTGGCGAGCGCCAGGCGCTGGTGCACGCCGAAGCGATGCTGCTCGTCGACGATCGCAAGCCCCAGATCGCGGAATTCGACGTCGTCCTGGAACAGCGCATGGGTGCCGACCAGGATGTGGATGCCGCCGAGGCGGAGCCGTTGGAGCACGTCGGCGCGTTCGCGGCCGCGCTCGCGGCCGGTGAGGATCGCGACCTCGATGCCGGCCGCCGCGGCCAGCGGCGCGATGGTGGCGTGGTGCTGGCGCGCCAGGATTTCGGTCGGCGCCATCAGCGCCGCCTGCCGGCCGGCCTCGATGACGGTCGCGGCGGAGAGGAGCGCCACTACGGTCTTGCCGGAGCCGACATCGCCTTGCAGCAGCCGCAGCATCCTCTCGGGCTTGGCAAGGTCGTCCGCGATGTCCCTGATCGCGCCCGATTGCGAGTTCGTGAGCGAATAGGGCAGCGCATCGATCAGCTGCTTGCGCAGCGCGCCGGTCCCGGGTGTCGCGCGGCCGGCGGGGCGGCGCAGATGTGCGCGCACCAGCGCCAGGGCAAGTTGCCCCGCGAGCAGTTCGTCATAGGCCAGCCGCTTCCAGGCGGCGCTCTTGGGGTCGATGTCAGCAGGCGAAGCCGGACGATGCAGCGTCTTCAACGCGTCGGCGAAGCTCGGATAGCGTTCGCGCGATACCCAGGGCAGGTCCTGCCACTCCGGCAAGTCGGGAATTCTTAGCAACGCGGCATCGACAGCCTTGCGCACCTGGTTGAGGCTCAGGCCCTCGGTCAGCGGGTAGACCGGCTCGACCAGCGGCAGCTTGGCGAGACCTTCCTCGTCGACCACGCGGTCGGGGTGCACCATCTGCAGCATGTGGTCGTAGAGGCCGGTGGTGCCGGACACGTAGCGAAGTTCGCCGACCGGCAAAAGCTTCTCGAGATAATCGCGCCGCGCATTGAAGAAAGTGAGGATCAGGTCGCCGGTCTCGTCGCTGGCGTAGACCTGATACGGCACACGCGGCCGGTTCGGCGGCGAGGGGCGGTGCCGGTCGACGGTCACCGCCACGGTGACGACAGTGCCGGGAACGACGTCTTTCAGCTTCGGGCGCGCCCGCCGGTCGATGACGCCGGTGGGCAGGTGAAACAGCAGATCGATGATGCGCGCTTCTTGCTCGTCGCGGCCGAGCAGCCGGCGATAGAGCTTCTCGAGCTTAGGCCCCACGCCCGACAGCGTCGTCAGCGCGCCGAACAGGGGATTGAGCAGGTTGGGGCGCATCAATTGCGGCCTGACTCTCGATGTCGAAATGCGGACCGGGCGGCACGTTGCACCTCCCCCTGAAAGGGGGAGGTCGATTGCAGTCGCGTAGCGACTGCAATCGGGTGGGGCTCATTCGCTCCGCAACGGGACCCCCACACTCTGCAAAGGAACCCCCACCCCAGCCCTCCCCCTTTCAGGGGGAGGGGGTGCACCGAGCTTGCTGCGAACTCGTGCCCCAAGCCCATCGCAGCTACCTCTAAATGTTCGTCAGCCGCACGCCGCTGCGGCGGCCCGTGTCCTTGAAGTCGTCGTCGGTCTTGAGGCCCGCGGCGCGGATGCCGAAGGCCGCCAGTTCCTCGTCCTTGTCTTCGGTATCGCCGGTGACGCCGATAGCGCCGATGACGTCGCCGGCATCGTTACGAATCTGCAGCCCGCCGCCTTCCGGAAAGATCTGGTCGTCGGTCGCGGTGATCACGTAACGCATGAACAGCGGCCGCTCGTCGGCGCGGATCTTCACCAATTTGGACGAGCGCCCGAGCGCCAGCGCGGCATAGGCTTTGCCGAACGCCATCTCGAACCGGATCATCGAGGAGCCGTCCTCCTTCTGGAACGCCTTCACCTTGCAGCCGGGCTCGACCACCAGCACGCTGATCGGCCGGCACTGGACCTCGGCCGCGCGCTGGAGCACCGCCGCGATGATGCGGTTGGCCTGTTCGAGGGTGATAGCACTCATCTGGGAAACCTCCGGTTGATCGGCTGCGCGGTTTTGGCCCGGCGAAGCCGGCTATTCACGCACAAACTACCGCATGCTGCCTCATCGCAACAATTCGCCCCTGACAACGCGATCCCCGGCCGCTATAGAACGCCGCCCGGCCCGTCCGGGCTTTTGGCATTGAGGAACGGATGAGCGGAATCGGGCGTTCGAGCGAGGGACTGGATGTGCGCCGCCGCAAGCTCCTGTTTCGGGCCTGGCACCGGGGGCTGCGCGAGGTCGACCTGATCCTGGGGCGCTTCGCCGACGAAAACGTGGAGCAACTGACCGAGGCCGACCTGAGCGAATTCGAGAACCTGATGAACGTGCCGGACGGCGAACTATTGGCGTGGCTGACCGGGGAGGCGGAGGTGCCGGCGCCCCATGATGGGCCGCTGTTCCGACGCCTGCGCGCGTTCAAGACCAGCCAGGGGAGCGCCTGACGATGGCCAAAGCTTCCCTGCTCAAGTCTCCCGCCGAGCTGCTGGAGCCTGGACGTCCGCTGACGCTCGCCGGCGTCGCCGACGGCGCCGAAGGGCTCGTCGTCGCCGATCTGGCACGGGCGATCGCGGCCGGTCCGCGCCCGGCGGCGACCAGCGCCGTCGTGATTTGCCGGGACGGTCCGCGCATGGCGGCGCTGGCGCGGGCGCTTACGTTCTTCGCGCCCGATATGGCGGTGCTCGAATTCCCGGCCTGGGATTGCCTACCCTACGACCGGGTGTCGCCGCACGCGGCCGTGGTGGCGCAGCGAATGACCGCGCTGGCGCGGCTGTCACGCCTCAAGGGCCACGACCGGCCGTCGGTCCTGCTTACCACCGTCAATGCCGCACTCCAGCGCGTGCCGGCGCGCGAGGCGGTGGCGACGCAGTCGCTCTCCGTCGCCCCCGGTAACGTGCTCGACATGGAGAGCATCACGCGCTGGCTCGAGCTCAACGGCTTCACCCGCACCTCGACGGTGCGTGAGCCGGGCGACTACGCCGTGCGCGGCGGCATCATCGATCTCTATGCGCCAGGGATGGCGGAGCCGGTGCGGTTCGATTTCTTCGGCGACCAGCTCGAGTCGATCCGCAGTTTCGATCCGGAGACCCAGCGCAGCACCGACCAGTTGCGCCAGCTCGACCTGGTGCCGGTCTCGGAATTCCAGCTCACCACCGAAACCATCCGCCGCTTCCGCCTCGGCTATGTGGAAACGTTCGGCGCCGCGACGCCAGACGATCTCCTTTATGAGGCGGTCAGCGAGGGCCGCCGCTATGCCGGCATGGAGCATTGGTTGCCGCTGTTCCATACGCGCATGGAGACGATCTTCGACTATGTGCCCGGCTCGCCGGTGGTGCTCGAGCCGCTCGACGAGGACGCTGCGCGCGAGCGCCTCGACCAGATCAAGGATTACTACCAGGCCCGCGTCGAGGCGCTGGCGGCGCGCGACGGTGGCCCGCCATACCGGCCGCTGCCGCCCGATCGTCTCTATCTCCCGGACGCCGAATGGAAAGAGCGCCTGAGCGCCGCGGCGCTGGCGCGCCTGACGCCGTTCGACGTGCCGGAAGGCCAGGGCCGCGTCGTCGATGCCGGCACCAAGCAGGGGCATAATTTCGCGGCCGAGCGCGCCGAGGCCGGGCGCAACGTCTTCGAAGCCGTCACCAAGCACGTCTTCAGCCTGCAGTCGATGCGCAAGCGCGTGATCGTCGCGCTCTGGAGCGAGGGCGCGCGCGAGCGCATGAGCCATGTGCTCGCCGAGCACGGCCTCAACAACCTGACGCATGTTGCGTCATGGCAGGAAGCACAGGCGCTGCTGCTGCCGCAGGTGGGGCTTGCCGTGCTTGGGCTCGAAAGCGGCTTCGAGACCGCGGATGCAGCGGTCGTCGGCGAGCAGGATATCCTGGGCGACCGGCTGGTGCGGCCGCGCCGCGCCTCACGGCGGCCGGAGAATTTCATCGCCGAGGCGACGAGCCTCGCCGCCGGCGATCTCGTGGTGCATGTCGACCACGGCATCGGACGCTTTGTGGGTCTGCGCGCCATCGAGGCGGCCGGCGCGCCGCACGACTGCCTCGAAATCCACTACGCCGGCGGCGACAAGCTGTTCCTGCCGGTCGAGAACACGGAGCTGCTATCGCGCTACGGCTCGGAAGACACCCACGTCGATCTCGATCGTCTCGGGGGCGGCGCCTGGCAGGCGCGCAAGGCGCGGATGAAGAGCCGCATCCGTGAGATCGCCAACGAGCTGATCAAGGTCGCGGCCGAACGCCAGACCCGCGAGGCGTCGAAGCTCACGGTCGAGCTCGGGCCTTACGATGAATTCTGCGCCGGCTTCCCCTACGAGGAAACCGAAGACCAGCAGGCGGCGATCGACACCACTGTCAACGAGCTCGCCTCCGGCCGGCCGATGGACCGCCTGATCTGCGGCGATGTCGGCTTCGGCAAGACCGAGGTCGCGCTGCGCGCCGCCTTCGTGGCGGCGATGAACGGCAAGCAGGTCGCGGTGGTGGTGCCGACCACGCTGCTGGCCCGTCAGCATTTCAAGACGTTCACCGATCGCTTCCGGGGCTTCCCGGTGAAGATCGGCCAGGCGTCGCGACTGGTGACCGGCAAGGAGCTCACCGCCGTCAAGAAGGGGATCGCCGACGGCTCGATCGACATCGTGATCGGCACCCATGCCTTGCTCGGCAAGTCAATCGCCTTCAAGGACCTCGGGCTCCTCATCGTCGATGAGGAGCAGCATTTCGGCGTCGCTCACAAAGAGAAGCTCAAGCAGTTGCGGGCCGAGGTTCATGTGCTGACGCTGACGGCGACGCCGATCCCGCGGACACTGCAATTGGCGTTGTCCGGCGTGAGGGACCTCTCGATCATCGCGTCGCCGCCGGTCGACCGGCTGGCGGTGCGCACCTTCGTTTCGCCGTTCGATCCGCTGGTGGTGCGCGAAGCGCTGCTGCGCGAGCGCTATCGCGGTGGGCAATGCTTCTATGTCTGTCCGCGCATCGAGGACTTGGCGGGCCAGCGCGAGTTCCTCGAGCGCCACGTGCCGGAAATGAAGGTCACGGTCGCGCACGGGCAGATGCCGTCGACCGTGCTCGACGACATCATGTCGGCGTTCTACGACGGCAAATACGACCTCCTGCTTTCGACCACGATCGTCGAATCCGGCCTCGACATCCCGAACGCCAACACGTTGATCGTGCATCGCGCCGACCGCTTCGGGCTGTCGCAGCTTTACCAGCTGCGCGGCCGGGTCGGCCGCTCGAAGGTGCGCGCCTATTCGTTGTTCACGCTGCCGGCCGAGCGCAAGATCACGGTGCAGGCCGAGCAGCGGCTGAAGGTCCTGCAATCGCTCGACACGCTGGGCGCCGGATTCCAGCTCGCTTCGCACGATCTCGATCTGCGCGGCGCGGGAAACCTCCTGGGCGAAGAACAATCCGGCCACATCAAGGAAGTGGGCTTCGAGCTCTACCAGCAGATGCTCGAAGAGGCCGTGGCGAGCCTGAAGGCCGGCATCACCGCGCCGGTCGCCGACAAGTGGTCGCCGCAGATCACCATCGGCACGGCGGTCATGATCCCGGAGGATTACGTGGCCGACCTCCCGGTGCGGCTCGCGCTCTACCGCCGACTGGGCGAGATCGAGGACGAACGCGAGATCGAAGCCTTCGGCGCCGAGATGGCCGACCGCTTCGGGCCGCTGCCGATCGAGGTCGAGCACCTGTTGCAGATCGTCGCCATCAAGGCGCTCTGCCGGCAGGCCAACGTGGAAAAGATCGAAGCCGGCCCGAAGGGCGCGGTGGTCACGTTCCGCGACAACAGCTTCGCCAATCCGGAGCGGCTGATCAAATTCATCGGCGACGAAGGCGCGCGGGTGCGGCCCGACCAGAAGGTCGTGTTCTTCGACGATTGGGAGCAGGCGGAGGATCGCCTGCGCGGCACCAGGCAAATCCTCCGCAAGCTCGTCGAATTGGCGCAACCGGCGAAGGCGGCGTAGTCGGTATTGCGTGCCCCGGACGCGGTGCAGCGCGTAAGCGGTGCACCGCTGATCCGGGGCCCCGGTTACTTTCGTCAATAAAACAAAAACCGGGGTCCGGGTCTGCACAGCAGCACTATCGTGTTGCAATGCGCCCGGGACACGAGGTGAGTATATGCCAGGCCTAATCCACCACCGCGAACGCCTGGATTTCGATCAGCTGCTCGGGCTCGCCCAGTTCGAGCACGGCGATGTTGGTCGACGTGGGCACGTGCCGGAACGGCGCGAAATACGAATTGATCACCTTGCTCGCAACGCCGATGTCGCCCATCTGCGGCCGCGCCCGGAAGACAAAGATGTGCACGACGTCCTTGAACGAGGCGCCGGCGGCGTCGAGCGTCTCCTTGATGCCATCCATCGCGCGGCGGGTCTGCGTCTCGAGGCTCGGCGGCATGTATTTCAGAATGTCTTCGCGGCGGTGCGGATGGTCGTGATAGACCGGCAGCGAGGTCGTGCCGGCGAGCCAGAGGATTTTTCCGCTCTTGATCTTGATGCCGGGCACGAACGGCATGAAGAACGCCTTGTTGTAATTGGGGTGGTGGATGACCTCCATGTGCTGGTTCGGTTGCGCCTGAGCGGTAAGCGGTATCAGGGCGGCTGCGAAACCGGCGATAGCAAAAGCAGTGAGCGTAGAGGCGATCCTTGCAGTGATCATCGTTGGCTCCTGTCATGGGTAAAGGCCACGCCAGGATCATAGCGTCCAAGAGGGTGGCAGTCCGCGCGCAGAAATGCATGCGCAGCGCACGCATGCGCCGCGCGAATGCTGCCACGATCAGAGAGTTGGCTATTCCGCCGCGACCTGCTTGGCGAATTCACCCGCCGCCTGCTCGATCGCCTGCGCCAGATGTTCGGGCGGATGGGCGCCGTTGACCGCCAGCAGATTACCGAAGATGAAGAACGGCACGCCCTGGATGCCGGCCTCGTTGGCGGAGGCCGCTTCGGCCTCGATGCGCGCGACGTCCTCGTCGGTTGCCAGGCGACGCCGCACATCGTCTGCGTTGAGCCCGCACTCCGTCGCCGTTTTCACCAGCACCTCGGGATCGCTGAGATCGCCGCCCTCGCTGAAATAAACCTGCATCAACCGCTGCTTCATTTGCGCAGGCTCGCTCGCCCAGGCGATCAGGCGATGGCAGTCGATCGTATTAGGCTGCCGCTTGATCCTGTCGCGGGCGTAATCGAGGCCGGCCTTGGCGGCGATGTCGATGATGCGCTGGCTGTTGGCGTTGTAACGCTCGACCGACCCGAACTTGGTGACAAGATAATCCTCGCGGCTCATGCCCTCCCGCGGAACCCAGGGGTTGAGCAGATACGGCCGGAACCGCACCGCGACCGGGATCTCCGGCTTCAGTGCGATCGCCTGTTCCAGATAGCGCTTGCCCACATAGCACCAGGGGCAAACCACGTCGGATACGACATCGATCGGGAGCGGGGCCATGATGGGTTCCTCCATTTCGAGGAACGTAGGCGTTCGGTCAGCCTGCGGCAAGCTTGGGATAGGTGCCGACGCGCGCCACCAGCGTGCTCAGGTTGTCGGTCGGTTTCAGCGTGGCGAGCGTCACCGTCGGCTTGATGGTGCGGCGGTCGAGGTCGGGCGACATCATGGTGTTGCGCAGGATGCCGGCGATACGGCGCGCCACCACATGGGCGTTACGCAGATCGGTTTCCGTGAACGCGGCGATGATCGAGCCGTCCTGCTCGCGGCAGGCGAAGTCGATGTTGCGCATCAATCGGCTGAACAGGCGCGCGGCGTCGATCGAGCAGCGCGCGTCGTTGATGTCTTCGAACGAGAACCGCGCGACTGTCAGCGCGCCGCCGTCCTCTTCGGCCTGCTGCACGGCGCGGTCGAGATCGCGCCAGAACGCCTCGCGGCCAAGCAGGCCGGTCTCCGGGTCGACCATGCCCTCGGAGTCGAGCGATTTGAGCGTGCGCTGGAGCCGGCTCTCGAATGCCTGCAGACGCACGAACGGAATGAGGCGCTCCGCCAGCAGCACGGGATCGCTCTCGACCCGCACCAGATTGGCCAGGCGGTCGTCATCGACCGAGGCGCGGCCGAGCAATCCGACCGGGAGATCACGGAAACGGACATCCTCGCCGAGGACGGTCAGCAAGGCTTCGACCACGCGCGGGCTGAAGCCGTCGCCGATCGCGATGCCGTCGATCTCGCGCGCGTTGAGATAGCGCCCCGCTGTCTCGACGCTCATGGCGCCGATCAGGCCGACGCGTTCGGCGATCGCGGTCGTCAGCGCCGGATAGTTGCGGCCACGTCCGATGCACAGCACGGTCGCGTGCGCGATCAGGTCGGTGAAGGGGACGTTGCGATTCTTCGCCGGCTCGACAGAGTGCGCGCGCCGGATAACGGCTGCATGTTGGCTGCGCACGCGCAACGCGGACTTGAGACAGGCAACCAACCGTTCCTCCGGCTCGCTCACCGCGATGGGCAGCGCGTAGGGGATCGCAACCATGCCCGGCCCATCGACGCGGGCCAGGACCGGCATGAAAGGGCCGCCGCGGTTTTCGATGATCTTGAGCAGCGCTTTAAGATGTTGATCGGTGGGTTCGGGTGCGGTGTCGGCGATCAGCAGCGCGGCGGGCTGGATCTCGGTCACGGCGGCCGCCGCGTCGGCGAATTTGGTCTCGACGATGGGGAAGGCACCGGCCCGACCGAGGATGTCGACCAAATCGGCCGCCGGGGCCTCGGCGACCACGACCATCGGACCTAGCATCGCCATGAACGCTACGCGGCTGCAACTGACAAAGGATCGCTGGACAGTAGGCGATTGCTGTTAACGGGTTGTGAAGCAGCCCGGATAGGGCGTCGAAGCGGCGTGCAATGCGCCTGCCGCCGTCAGGCTGCGGCCGTACCATCGTCGGCGGCGGATGCCGGCCGGCGCTCGCGGAAGGCATTGACCAGGAGCGGATTGGCGCCCCGGGCCGCGAGTGCGTCGCGGACGCCCACGGGATCGGCGGCGGAGCCTGCCAGCCGATGACCGGTCATGGCGTCGGGCAGCGCGGCGAGCGTGGCCGCCGGGTCGACATCGGCGAGGGCGTCCTGCAGGTCCCGCATCAGAAATCGGTAGCCGCCGATGCTCACCATGCCGGGTGGCGGTGCTGTGACCACCATCGGGGCGTTGCCCTGGTCGCTCCAGCAGGCAAAGCCGGTGTCGACAAAGCTGGTCAGTGCCACCCGGAGGTGGGGCAGCGTCGTCTGCTCGACACCGGGCGGGAAGGCGGCGCGCGGCACCATGGGGCCGCGCATGGCTACCGTGCCGTTGGCGGTGGCGCGCACCTCGCCGACGATGACGCCGCCCTTGCTGCCGCGCGGCACGGCCACCGGCCCGAACGGAACGACGCCGGCCCGGCCGCCGGGGCCGCGGCGGGCGGCGATGAGGCCGACCTCGCCAAAGACCTGGATATCGACCAAGTCGGTGGTGGTATCCCGCCACACCGGTGCACGGGCCAGACGATCGGGCGCCGGCCAGACCGCGAGCACGCTGCTCAGGCCGTCGCCGACGGTCAACGCGCCGGCTTCGATCAATTGCGGGATCAGCGGACCGGGCAACACGACCGCGTCGACCCCGATCGAACGCTGCTGCTTGGCGAAGCTGTCCGGATCGAACGGTTGATGTAGTGCGAGCGTGCCCCCGACCAGGAGCCAGGGCAGCAGCGCGGATGACAATCCCGCGAACGACGACATCGTCAGGGCGGTCAGGATCGTTGCGTCCTGGCGCAGCCGGCTCTCGAGCAGAACCGCGAGCCCTCCGGCCGCCAGTTCGCCATGGCTGCGGGCGACCGGGAGGGCGCCATCGGTGCCAACGTCCCAGGTGATCGCCGCGAGATGGGCGGCAGGACCCGGCGGATACGGGCGCTCTTCCGGCGGCGGCAGCGGATCGGCCGTTTCGGCCGTGAACAGGTCGTGGAGCGCAACCACGCCGTCGGGCACGTTCTGACCGAAGCTCAACACAAAGCGCAGATGGAAGGTCTCGACCGCGGCCCGCATGGCATCGTCATGCTGATCGTGGTCGCCGACGCGGCCGCTCACGATCAAGGCGTTGGCCCCGGCGGAACCGAGCGCGTGGGTGATCTCGGCCCGCCGCCAGAGCAAGGGCAGCGGCATCGCGATCATGCCGGCCCGCAGTACAGCCAGGAAGGTCAGCGCGTATTCGACGGTGTTGGCGATCTGCATTCCGACGACCGCGTCCGGGCGCAATCCGATCCGGCGCAGCCGGCCGGCGATGGCCGATATCACATGGTCGGCCTGCGCATAGGTGAGCGTGCGCGGCGGGAAGTCGGTGAAATGCTCGCGGTTCGGCGCATCGATCAGCGCGACAGTATCGGGCTGGCGCTCGGCGGCGCGGCGAAACAGGTCGTCGAGGGTCGCACGGCCGCCGACGCCCGCGCCGGCCGACCTGCTGTTGGGGTCTCCGAGGATCACGTTGCCTTCCTTATTGCGGCGCGAGCCACCACGTTTCGGGAATCGGTCCCGACCGAGAGGTTACGTCGGGATGCCGCACCTTTGTCCAGCGTGCAATCCATTGATCCGGTGGATGAAACAGCGGAACTGTGTAAAAACCCGACATCAGCGCCCGATCCAGCGCCCGCACCGCCGCAACGACGCCCGGCCGGTCCTGCGCTTTGAGCAGGGCGTCGATCATCGCGTCGATGGCCGGGCTCTTCACGCCCATGTAGTTGCGGCTGCCGTTCGAATCGGCCGCCTCCGAGCTCCAATAGAACGCCTGTTCGTTCCCTGGCGAAAGCGATTGATCCCACCGGTTCGAAATCATGTCGAAATCGAATGCGATGCGGCGCGCTTCGAACTGCACCGCATCGACCGGCCGGACGCGGATGTTGATGCCGGCACGTTTCAGTTGCCCCGCGAACAGGAGCGCCATGCGCTCTTCGTCCATCGCATCGCTGCGGGCGGTGACCATGATCTCGAAGGTGAGGGGGCGCCCGCTCTTGCGCTCGACCAGTTCGGTGCCGCGCAGCTCGTAACCGGCCTGCGCGAACAGGGCGAGCGCGCGCCGCAGCACCGCCCGGTCACGGCCCGAGCCGTCGCTCACCGGAGCCGACCAGGTCCCGTCCAGGATGTCGGGTCGTACGGCGCCGGCGAAAGGCGCCAGTAGCTCGCGTTCGCGCGCATCCGCGGGCCGCCTATAGGCCGACAGCTCCGAACCTTCGAAATAGCTCGCGGTGCGGCGATAGAGCCCGAAGAAGATGTTCTTGTTGGTCCATTCGAAGTCGAACAACATCCCGATCGCCTCGCGCACGCGCACATCGGCGAACACTCCGCGGCGCGTGTTGAAGACGAAATAGAAGCTCGGCTTCGGCAGCTCGCTGGTCATCGTCTCCTTGATGACCAGCCCTTCCCGCAGCGCGGGGAAATCGTAGCCTTGCATCCAGCGGGCGGGATCGGTCTCCTTTCGGGCGTCGAACAGGCCACGCTTGAAAGCTTCGTGCAGCGCGTTGGCGTCGCGATAGAAGTCGTAGCGGATCTCGTCGAAATTCCAGAGGCCGCGATTGACGCCGAGGTCGCGCCCCCAATAGTTCGGGTCGCGCACGAGCGTCAGGGTCCGGCCGGGGTCGACCTTTCCGATGGTATAGGGCCCGCTGCCGATCATTGGCTTGACGGTGGTGTCCTCGAAGGTCTCGGGATCGATCGCGTGCTTCGGCAGGACCGGCATCAAGCCAAGGATCAGCGGAAGTTCACGATCGTCGCCGGGAAGGTCGAAGCGGACCCTGTTTGGTCCGACCGCCTCGGCTTTTGTCACCTTGCTGTAGTAAATGCGAAGGTTAGGGCGGCCCTTGTCGCGCAGGAGTTGCCAGGAGAACAACACGTCATCGGGCGTGATCGGCCTGCCGTCGGAAAAGCGCGCTGCCGGATCGAGCTCGAACGTCACATAGCTGCGCGCATCGTCGGTGGCGACGCGGCGCGCGATCAGCCCGTAGAGCGTAAACGGCTCGTCGTAGCCGCGCGCCATCAGACTTTCGATGACATGGCCGCCGATAATGAAAACGCCGCCCGGCGACCGCATGCCCATCGGCGGCAGGCCCTTCACGACCAGCGGATTGAGCGTGTCGAAGCTGCCAAGCACGCCCTGCACCATCCGGCCGCCCTTGCGTGCCGACGGATTGGCATAGGGGAAATGCTTGAAGCCTTCCGGCAGCGCGGGCTCCCCGTGCATGGCGATCGCGTGGCGGAAAGTGTCCTCGGCAAAAGAACCCGGCGAGCTGACGAAAATCGTTGCCGCAGCCAACAGGCCCGCGACCAGGGGGCGCGACCGGCGAAGCGGAATCGGAACCATGGTCACGGCGAGGGGCGGACTCCCGCTGAATCGGTACAACTTCGATCTCATCAGTGACTCGGTCCGTCAGCAACCCCAGCGGCTAAAGCGCTTTCAAAAGCCGACCGGCTGCGTTATCACCTGCCCACGCCAAATGGGTTTTCACACGTTATCAGGCGAAATTCCGGCGATTCGCGTGACTTTTGAGGGCCACGCTGTTGCCGTATTTGGTGCCGACACAGCCCCCCACGGGGGTGACCGTTCGATCCGGCCCGCGCGCGCTGTCGGAACGGTAAGCAAGAGGATCGACCATGTTCAAGTGGAACGTGTTTGCGCCGGCCCGTCCGGTTGCCTACGCATTTGCGTTTGCATTGATCGGCGCGCTCGCCGTCGTTGCGACCGGCACGAATTCGGTCGCCGAGGAAAAGAAGGCCGCGCCGAAAAAGAAGGACACGCCCAAGGCTGCTCCGAAACAGGAGCCGCAGCAGGCGCAGCCGGAAGCGCCGCAACTGATCTTCTCGCCGTGGACGAAGTTCTGCCTGAAGGGACAGGAGGCCAACGCCAAGCAGGTTTGCTTCACCGGCAAGGACGGTCGCGTCGAATCCGGGCAGCCCGTGGTGGCCGCCGTGTTGATCGAACCCGAAGGCGAGCCGCGCAAGATTCTTCGCGTCACGCTGCCGCTCGGCATGTCGCTACAGCCCGGCACGCGCGTGATCATCGACCAGGGTCAGCCGATGACGGGACCCTACGTGATCTGCTTCAACAACGGCTGCATGGCCGACTACGAGGCGAGCGACGCGCTCATCCTCATCATGAAGAAGGGCCAGGGGCTTGTGGTGCAGGGCATCAACGGCGCCGGCCAGCCGATCAGCCTGGTGCTGCCGCTCAACGACTTCGCCAAGGCCTATGACGGCCCGCCGACCGATCCGAAGGTGTTCGAAGACCAGCAGAAGAAGTTGCAGGAAGAGCTTCAGCGTCGCGCCGAGGAAGCTCGCAAGAAGCTCGAGGGTCAGCAGAAGTAGTCGTTGCCGAGATTTGGTGTCGACACAGCCTTCCCGTCGGGGGACGCCGTTCGATCCGGCCCGCGCGCTGTTGGAACGGTGAGGAGGGGGACTGGCCATGATCAGGTGGTTCGCGTTTGCGTCGGTCCGTCCGACCGCTTGCGCCTTGGCGCTTGCCTTGATTGGCGCGGCAGGCGTCGTCGCGACTACTCCGAATTCTTTCGCTGAGGAGAAGAAAGCTGCGCCAAAGGCGCCCAAGGGTAAGGAAGCACCTAAGGCCGTTCCGAAGCAGGAAGAGCAGCCGGAGGCGCCGCAACTGATGTTCTCACCCTGGACGAAATTCTGTCAGAGAGGACAGGAGGCGAACGCCAAGCAGGTATGTTTCATCGGCAAGGAAGGTCGGGTCGAAACGGGGCAACCGGTCGTATCTGCCGTGCTGATCGAGCCGGAAGGTGAGCCGCGCAAGATCCTCCGTGTCACGCTGCCGCTCGGCATGTCGCTTCAGCCAGGCACCCGCGCGATCGTCGACCAAGGGCAGCCGATGACGGCGCCCTACGTGATTTGCTTCGACAATGGCTGCATGGCCGACTATGAGGCCAGCCAGGCGCTCATCGATACGATGAAGAAGGGCCAGGGCCTTGCCATCCAGGGCATCAATGGTGCCGGCCAGGCGATCAGCGTGGTGCTGCCGCTGAACGACTTTGCCAAGGCCTACGACGGACCGCCGATCGAACAAAAGGAACTCGAGCGCCGCAACGAGGAATTGCGCAAGAAATTCGAGCAGCAGCAACAGCAGAAGAAATAGCGGATCAGTTGAGGATCGAGTCCCGCCGGCGGTAGCTGCCGCGCTCGTCCTTCTCGAAAATCTCCGCCACCTGCGGATGCCGCAGCGGCTCATCGGAGCTGTCGGGCAGCAGGTTCTGCTCCGAGACATAGGCGACGTACTCGGTGTCCGCGTTCTCGGCGTAGAGGTGATAGAACGGCTGGTCCTTGCTCGGCCGCCGCTCCGCCGGGATCGACTGGTACCACTCCTCGGTATTGGCGAAGACCGGGTCGATATCGAATACGATGCCGCGGAACGGGTAGAGCCGGTGGCGAACCACCTGGCCGATGGTGTATTTGGCAATGCGGCACTTGTTCATGGCCGTACCTGCTTACCCGGTTTGCCGACGAGGTGCACGCCCATCTTTTGGTAGCAAATCCCGGCCAAAGGTTCAGTGGGCAGTCACACCGGCTTCCTTGATGACGCCGCCCCAAAGCTCGGTCTCGTCGGCGAAGAATTTAGCCGCGTCCGCGGGCGAGCCGATCATCGGATCAAGCCGCAGCTCTTGCAGCCGCTTTTCGATCTCCGGCGACTTTAGAATCTCGACAATGTCGCGGTTGATCTTGGCGGCAATCGCAGCCGGCGTCTTGGGCGGTGCCGCCATGGCGAACCATGTAATCGAGCGGAAGCCGGGGAATCCGGATTCTGCGATGGTCGGCAATTCCTTCACGGTGTCGACGCGCTCGGGGCTCGCCACCGCCAGGATGTTGATCTTGTCGCCGCGCCAGAGCGGCACCGAGGTCGAGAGCGTGTCGAAGAACAGGTCGACATGGCCACCCAAGAGATCGTTGATGGCGGGCGCCGAGCCGCGATAGGGCACGTGCGTCATCTTGATGCCGCCGCGGACTTCCAATTGCGCACCGCTCAGATGCGCGGTCGACCCGGCGGCCGACGAGGCATAGGTGACCTTGCCGGGGTTCGCCTTGGCGTACGCCACCAGCCCTTTGACGTCTTTCGCCGGCAGGTTCTTACGCACTGCCAGCACGTTCGGGATTTTTGCCAGCAGCGAGACCGGGACGAAGTCCGAAGCCCGGTAGTTGATGTCGCGATAGAGCAGGTTGGCGAAGGTCAGCGGCATCGGCGCCGTGATGAGCAGGGTGTAGCCGTCGGCCGGCGCGCGTGACACCTGCTCGGCGCCGAAATTGAGGCCGCGGCCATTGTTCTCGACGATGACCGTCTGGCCCCATTTGCGCTGCAGCTGGTCGGCGACCAGCCGCGCCAGTGAATCGGTGGTCGAGCCCGCCGGGGACGGCACCACGATCGTCACCCGCCGCGACGGAAAGGCGTCCTGCGCCAATGCGCCGCTCGCGCCGACAGCGGCCGCAAGCAATCCGCCGGCGATTGCCACGAGGGAGGAGTAGTAGAGCTTCATCGTCGGTCTCCAGTTTCTATTGCGGTGTAATGTTCGCCGCTTTGATGACCCGTCCCCACAGTTGCGTCTCCTCGCCGAAGAATTTGGCGGCGGCGTCACGCGACCAGGTAACCGGGGTCATCTGGATTCCGCGCACGCGCTCGGCAACGTCCTTGCGAGCGAGAATCTCGTTCACGTCGCGGTTGATGCGATCGGCGAGCGGCGCCGGCATGTTGGGTGGCGCGGTCATAGCGTACCAGGTCACCGAACGATAGCCCGGCAGCGTCTCCGCGATGGTCGGAACCTCGGGGAACTCGCTGACGCGCTCGCTGGTGCCGGTCGCGATCATCTTGACGCGGCCTTCGCGATGCAGCGGCAGCGAGGTCGTCGGCGTGTCGAACATCAGGTCGACATGGCCGGCGATCAGATCGTTCACGGCGGGACTCAAGCCGCGATAGGGCACCAGCGTGGTCCTGATGCCGCCGAGCATCTCGAGCTGCACGGTCGCAAGATGCCCGACCGAGCCGACGCCAGGGGTCGCCGCGGTGATCTTGCCCGGCGCGGCTCTCGCGCGGTCGATCAGGTCCTTGACCGTGGCGCCCTCGAAGCTCTTGCGCATCACCAACACGTACGGTCCCGTGGCCAGGAGCGCGATCGAGGTCCAGCGCGCCGGATCGAACGGCATGTCCTTGTAGAGGAAGTGGTTGGTGGCGATCGGTCCCGGCGAGGCAACCATCAGGGTGTAGCCGTCCGGTGCCGCTCTGAACACTTGCGCCGCGCCGGTGTTGCCGGCCGCGCCGCCGACGTTCTCCACCACGACCGCCTGACCCCACCTGCGGCTGAGCTGATCGGCCACCAGCCGGCCGATGGTGTCGGTGCCGCCGCCGGCGGGATAGGGGATCACGATCCGCACGGATCGGTTCGGAAAGGCATCCTGCGCGTACGCGACGGCGCCGATCGCGACATGGCCGAACAACACGGCCAGCGCTGCATTCACGATCCTGCGCATGTTCGATCTCCCGCCCGTTCGCTATTGCAGGGTGATGTTGGCATCCTTGATGACCTGCCCCCAAAGCTGCGCTTCCTCGGCAAAGAACGCTGCCGCCTCTTCCCGGGTGCTGCCGACGGGTTCCATCAACATGGTGTTGAGCCGCTCGACCATGGGCGCGCTCCTGATGGCTTCGCCGACATCCTTGCTGATGCGATCGGCGAGCGGCAGCGGCGTGCCGGGCGGCGCCACCAATCCGAACCAGGTGATTGAGCGGTACGTCGGATAGCCGGACTCGGCGACGGTCGGGACATCGGGGAGGACGGCGATGCGCTTCGGGCTGGCCACCGCGAGGATCCGGACGCGGCCTTCACGGTGCAGCGGCAGCGACGTCGTCACCGTGTCGAACATGAGGTCGACGTGACCCGCGACGATGTCATTGATGGCGGTGCCGAGCCCTTTGTAAGGGACGTAGACCATCTTCACGCCGGCCATCGCCTGCAGATAGGCCGCGGAGAGATGCGCCAAGCCGCCAGGCCCGGGCAGAGCGACCGTGATCTTGCCGGCCTTGGCCTGCGCGATCAGTTCCTTGAGGTCCCCCTTGAAGGTGCTGCGCACGGTGAGGACATAGGGCACCGTCGTCAGCCACGAGATCGGGACCCATTTGGCCGGATCGTAAGTCATGTCCTTGAACAGGAAACGGTTGGTCGTGATCGGCCCAGGCGGCGCCAGCATCATCGTGTGGCCATCAGGCGCGGAGCGCCATACGTCGAACGCGCCGATATTGCCGGAGGCCCCCGCCACGTTCTCCGAAATGACGGTGCGGCCCCATTTGCGGGTGAGGGCATCAGCCAGGAGCCGCGACAGCACGTCGGTTGCGGAGCCGGCCGGGAACGGCACCACCAAGCGGACCGTGCGCGTCGGATAGGTTTCCTGCGCCTGACATGGCGCGCCGGCGGCGATGATGCCGAGCGCGGCGAGCAGTGCGAACGGAACGATCCGTACCATCCTGTCTCCCAAACACACGGGGTTTGCAAGGATGGTAGAGGAGGCCGATTTCCCGCGCCAGCGACGGCGTATGCAGTCACGTTGACGCAGCCTGCGGAAACCTGGCCACTTAGGGAAACGACACTTGTGCGTATGGCCCGCGATGCGGGATGCTGCGGCCACGAACCGGCCAGGGTGGGGCATTGCAAGACAAGGACGGCACAATCGACTGGGTGGCGCGGGCGCGCGGACTTGCCCCCGTCGTGGCGGCTGCTGCCCAACACACCGAACGCGATCGCCGCATCGCGCCTGAGGTGATCGCGGCGATCGACGAGGCTGGCATCCCACGGATGTTGATGCCGGCATCCCTCGGCGGCGGTGCTGCCGACATCCTCACCTTCAACCGCGTGATCGAGGTACTGGCAGCGGCCGACGCCTCGACTGCCTGGTGCATGGCCCAGACGCTGGCGAGCTCGCATGCGGCCGGATTCCTCGATCCGCAGATTGCCCGCGAGGTGTTCGGCGCGCCGAAAGCGGTCGTTGCCTGGGGACCGCCGGGCGGCCCGACCCGGGCGCAAGTCGTCGACGGCGGCTACCGCGTCGCCGGCAAATGGCGGTTCGCCAGCGGCAGCGCCAACGCCACCTGGATGGGCGGGCATTCGCAGGTCTATGAACGCGACGGCGCGCCGCGGCTTGATGCGGCCGGGCGGCCGGTCATGCGCACGATGTTGTTCAAGCCGTCGCAGGCGACGATCCACGACACCTGGCACGTCATCGGCCTGCGCGGCACCGCCAGCAACGACTACGAGGTGTCTGACCTGTTCGTGACCGAGCCCTACACGACCTGGCGCGATCAGGCCTCCGACCGGCGCGAACCAGGCCCGCTCTACAATATCCCGTTGCTGACGCTCTACGGCATCGGCTTTTCCGGCGTCGCGCTCGGAATCGCCGAAGCGAGCTTGCGCGCTTTCATGGCGCTCGCGCAAACCAAGAAGCCCGGCGGCGGGCTCGGGTCTCAGCAGGTATTGCGCGACAACGCGGTGATCCAATCGAAGGTCGCGCAAGCGACCGGCCGTCTCTCCGGCGCGCGGGCATTGCTGCACGAGAGCCTGCGCGACATCTGGCAGGCATCATCGACGGCCGGCACGTTCGCGCTCGACCAGCGCGCGATGTTGCGCGTCGCCATCACCGGCGCGATGGACAATGCCCGCGAAGTCGTCGACTTCGCCTATCACGCCGCCGGCACCACTGCGATCTTCGAAGGCAGCGCGTTCGAGCGCCGCTTCCGCGATCTGCACACCGCGCTGGCGCAGGGGCAGGCGCATCTGTCGAATTTCGAAGCGGCCGGACAGGCTCTGTTCGGCGTCGAGCCGACCCAGCGGCTTTAGGAGCCGCCAATCAGACAACGGGGGGAGTTATCGAAATGGGTGCCATTTCCTTGGACCTGCGTGGCGCCGTGATCGCGAGCGCCATTGCCGTGACGGCGGGAATATTCGCCGTCGCATCGCTCAAGCCCTATCCGGCGCATAGCCAGCAGCAGGGCTTCACCTTCGCCTTGATCGGCGACATGGCGTACTACGAGGAACAAGAGCCGTGGCTGGCAAATGTGCACGCCGAAATCAGCAAAGAGCCGTCAATGGCATTTGTCGCGCATGTCGGCGATCTGTCCCGTCCGGTGCGGTCGTGCGGCGAAGAGACCCTCAAGCTCCGGCTGTCTCAGTTCAATGCGCTGCCGCAACCGGTGATCTTTACGCCCGGCGATAACGACTGGACCGATTGTCATGACCAGCAAGGCGTGAAGGGCGGCGATCCGCTCGCCGCGTTGGACCGGCTACGCACGATGTTCTTTGCGGGCGAGGATAGCCTCGGCAAGCGTAAGATGCGCGTCACCCGCCAGAGTCAGTCATCGCAATATGCAAAATTTCGAGAAAACGCGCGCTGGGACATCGGCGGCATCACGTTCGTGACATTGCACATCACCGGCAGCAACAACAACCTCGGCCGCACGCCGGAAGGCGACGCCGAATACCGCGAGCGCAACGCCGCCAATCTCATTTGGCTGCAGCAGGCGTTCGCGCACGCCGGGGCGAACGCTAGCCGCGCGGTGATGATCATCCAGCAGGCCAATATTTTCGAGGACCTCCCGCCGCTCGGGGGACCGATCGAGAAGCCGAGCGGCTTCACCGATACCGTTTCCCTGGTCGAGAAGGAGACCATCGCGTTCCGGAAGCCCGTGGTCCTGGTTCATGGCGACAGCCATTTCTTCCGGATCGACAATCCGTATTGGCGGCGTCCGCCGCGCGGCCAGATGGGCACGCCGGCGCTGGAGAATTTCCGTCGCGTGGAGACGTTCGGATCGCCGGATCACCATTGGGTGCACGTGACGGTGGAGCCGGACGACCCCGCCGTCTTCACGTTCAGACCGCGGATCGTCGCAGCCAATGTGATCAAGCGCTGACAATTCCTACAGCGCTTCGCCGCGCATCAACCGGGGCTGCGACGCTGCCGGCGCGACGCCTTCGCGCATGACCGCGCGGCGCAACGGCCCGATCTGGTCGAGCAGATAGAGCCCAAAACCACGCGCGCCTTGCAGCGGCAGGAAGCCGGAAAGCAGGCTGCGGTTGAGCAGATCGACCGCGAGGCTGCGGCTGGTCACGTCGGCGCGCCGCATATGCTCGTAGCGCGAGGTCAATTCGTCGGCGCCGAGGTCGGCACCGTCGCGACGGGCCGCCGCCGCCAGTTCGCCGATGGTGGCGGCGTCGCGCAGCCCAAGATTAAGCCCCTGCGCGCCGATCGGCGGCATCACATGCGCCGCCTCGCCGACGAGAACGATGCGGCTCTGGCCGAAGCGGCGCGCGATCTCGGAGCCCAGCGGGAAAACGCCGGGGCCGGCTTCGACGGCGACCTTGCCGAGGAGCGAATGCGACCGGCGCTCGATCTCCTCGGCGAGTTCGGCACCGGCCAGCGTGCCGATGCGCGGGCCCTCGGCCGGGTCAACCACAAACACAAGGCTCGAGCGTTGCCCGGGCAACGGCACCAGCGTGAACGGGCCGGACGCGGTGTGGAATTCGGTTGAGGTGTCGTTATGCGGGCGGGCGTGGGCGAGATTATAGGTGAGAGCGGTCTGCGGATAACGCCGGGACTCGGTTTCAATGCCGGCCGCCTTGCGGCAGACGGAACGGCGGCCGTCGGCGCCGATCGCAAGCCGGGCGGCCACCACACCGTGGCCGTCGCTCAGGGACACCACGATGTGCGAATCGCCGACCGTCACGGTCTCGGCCTTGGCAGCGATCAAACGAAGCGACGGAATGTGCCGCGCGCGGGCTTCGAGCGCTGCCAGCAGATGCCGGTTCTCGATGTTGTAGCCGAAGGCGGGCAGCCCGATCTCGGCGGCATCGAAGCAGACCTCCGGCGCTCGCAGGAGCCGCGCCGTGTCGTCCACCAGCCGCATGCGCTTGAGCGGGGCCGCGTGGTCTTCGCAACGCTCCCAGACGTCAAGCGTGTCGAGCGCCGTCACCGAGCTTGCGAGCAGGGCGGTCGTGCGGTTGTCCGCGGCGGCGACGGGCATCGCGACCAGGACGGTCTCGATCCCGGCACCGGCGAGCGCGACCGCCGCGGTCAGCCCGACCGGACCACCGCCGACCACCACGACTTCGGCTGTCACTTTGCTCATGACGCTTCCGACACAGGCTTGACCATAGCTATCGACGTCCTTCGAATAGCAGTTCACAACGCTCGCTGGCAAAGGAGCCCACCGTGCCGTCGCCGATCGCCGTCCGAGCGTTTGCCGTACATGTCTTTACCGCTATTGGCGCGGCCTTGGGCTTTCTCGCGCTGCTGGCGGCGTCCGAGCGGCGCTGGACGGCGATGTTCTGGTACCTCGCCGTTGCGCTGTTCGTTGACGGCATCGACGGGACCTTTGCGCGGAAATACCGGGTCGCCGAGGTGCTGCCGCGCTGGTCCGGGGACATCCTCGACATGGTGGTCGATTTCGTCACCTATGTGTTCGTGCCGGCCTATGCCATCGCGGCCAGCGGCCTGCTGCCGTCGGCGCTGGCGATCCCGGCGGGGCTGCTGGTCGTGGTTACCAGCGCGCTCTATTTTGCCGACGGCAATATGAAAACACCGGACAACTACTTCAGGGGGTTCCCGGCGCTGTGGAACGCGGCGGCCTTCTATTTGTTTGTCCTGAAACCCGCGCCGTGGATCGCCACGGCGATCGTCCTTGCGCTTGCGGTATTGACCTTTGTGCCGTTCAAATTCGTGCATCCATTTCGAGTCGCGCGCCTGCGGACGACCACAATCGCCGCGCTGGCGCTTTGGAGCATCCTCGGATCGGCGGCACTCCTTTCTGATCTCGACCCGGGCCCATGGATCGCCTGGGGACTTGTCGTCATTGCGGCCTACTTCGTCGGCATCGGGCTCGCCGACCCATGGATAGCGCATGATCGATCTTCTGCTTGATCCCAATGCGTGGGCGGCACTCGTCGCACTCAGCGCGCTCGAGATCGTCCTCGGCATCGACAACGTCATCTTCATCTCCGTCATGGTCGCGCGGTTGCCGGCGGCGCAGGCCAAGCGCGCGCGCCAGATCGGCTTGGCGCTGGCGTTCGTGTTCCGGATCATCCTGCTGTTCACGTTGACTTGGATGATGCGACTGACCAGTCCGATCGTCACGATCTTGGGCATGGAGATATCGGGGCGTGACATGATCTTGATCGGTGGTGGCCTGTTCCTGGTTGCCAAGGCCGTGCACGAGATGCACGCCGAGATCGAGGCCCGCGACGATCAGACGGCGGGCGAAGACGAGGCGGCCCCAGGCAAGGCGTTCATGTGGGTGGTTTCGCAGCTTGCGTTGGTGGACCTCGTCTTCTCGCTCGATTCCATCATCACCGCCATCGGGATGGCGCAGCAGATCGAGATCATGGTCGCCGCCGTGGTGATCGCGATGATCGTCATGTACGCAGCCTCGGGGCCGGTATCGCGCTTCGTGGCCGACCATCCGACCACCAAAATGCTGGCGCTCGCCTTTCTGGTGCTGATCGGCGTCGCGCTGGTCGCGGACGGATTCGATTTCCACATCCCGCGGGCCTATATCTATTTTTCCATGGCTTTTGCCGCCGCGGTCGAAGTCGTCAACGTGATCGCCGGCCGCAACCGTCGCAAGCGCCGCACGCTCCGGTCGCGCGGTCGGACGGGAGAGGAAGCCTAGCCGGGCTTCGCCAGGTGCTTGCGCCCGGCCCATCTGCACCTATGATCGCGCCCGCGCGGCCCTCCGCGCAGGGCATTTCGCCCGCTCTTAAAGGGGATCGACGATGGTTGCAGCGGTACGCGTACACAAGCATGGTGGGCCCGAGGTGTTGACGTATGAAGACGTGCAGGTGCCGGCGCCCGGCCCGGGTCAGGCCCGCGTCAAGAACCATGCCTGCGGCCTCAACTACATCGACACCTATTTCCGCTCCGGGCTCTATCCGGCGGCCGGCGGGCTGCCGTTCGTCAGCGGCAACGAAGGTGCCGGCGAGGTGGTGGCGGTCGGGCCCGGCGTGACCGACGTGAAGGTCGGTGACCGCGTCGGCTACACCTCCGCGCTCGGGAGCTACGCGGCGGAGCGCATCATGCCCGCCGACCGGCTCGTGAAGCTGCCGGACAACATCAGCTATCAGCAGGCGGCCGGCATGATGCTCAAGGGCATGACGGTCGAGTATCTGCTCCACCGGACGTTCAAAGTGCAGAAGGGCATGAACGTGCTGATCCACGCCGCCGCAGGCGGCATCGGCCTGATCGCGTGCCAGTGGGCGAACTATCTCGGCGCCAACGTCATCGGCACCGTCAGCTCCCAGAGCAAGGCCGATCTGGCCAAGGCCAACGGCTGCCATCACGCCATCGTCGGCTACGAGGATTTCCCGGCCAAGGTAAAGGAAATCACCGACGGCAAGCTCTGCGAGGTGGTCTATGACGGCGTCGGCAAGGCGACTTTTCCGGCCTCGCTCGACTGCATCAAGCCGCTCGGTCTGTTCGCGAGCTTCGGCAACGCGTCGGGCTCGATCGAAGCCTTCAACATCAACATCCTGCAGACCAAGGGGTCGCTGTTCTGCACGCGGCCGACGCTCAACACCTATGCCGCCAAGCGTGAGGACCTGCTGTCGATCGCCAACAACCTGTTCAGCGTGGTCGGGAGCGGAAAAGTGAAGATCCCGGTCAACCAGACCTATGCCCTCAAGGATGTCCGCAAGGCCCACGAGGACCTGGAAGCGCGCAAGACAACGGGGTCGACCGTCCTTGTGCCGTGAGGGCCGGTACCTTAACTTTCAGTAACGCAGCCCCGGTGCCGCAAGGGCGACACAATCGGGGCTCACCGGTCCGGTTCCTAACGAACAGGAGTTTTGAATGAAACTCGGTGTCCTCGCAGCGTCGACCTTGATCGCTGCTGCGTCGTCCGTCTCCGTGTCCTTTGCGCAGGGCGACAGCCGGGCCGTGCTCGAGATGAGCCGTACGCAGCAACTGGAGTCGTCGGCCAACTCCAGCCGGATGGTGACGCCCAGTGCCGCGCCGACGCTTGAAGGCAACCGTCCGGCGGCCGGCATGTTTCCGCAGCCGACAGGCCCGGTGAGAAGCTTCCGCGGGGAAGCGTCGAATGCGCCGCCGGAGAGCGCCGATCTTCGCAACAGCTTGCGCCGTCCGTGACGGCGGCAGCGCCGCAGTTTCAAACGATCATGCAATAGCAGCGGGGCCGCTCAGTGCGCTGAGCGGCCCCGTATCTGTTCGCATACTGGCCTAG
>JAIESR010000070.1 GCA_019745775.1 Xanthobacteraceae bacterium
TGCGCTCCCCGCAAAAGGCCCGATTGTGTAACCCATGTCTCCGGAATGAACTGTCACCCCTCTCTCAGGAAGGGCAGAAAAAGTGGCTTGTACATCGGCGCTCAGCCTTTCTTAATCTGTGCGACCCACAAATTTACCCAGCCGACGCTGGCCTGGGCGCCTGGGGTTGGGAGACTGACGTGACATTCAAATCCAATCGACGGCGACTTTTGAGAGCTGCGCAAGCGTTGCTAATCGTGTTTGGCATCGCGACGTCCAGCGATGCATGGGCTCAAGCGCAACGGGTGTGGTCCGTTCCCGAGATCGGCGCTCTGCCACGCGACGCGAACAGCCTCCTGGTGAGAGCGGGTCGTGACCTCGTTACGGCGACCTACGCGCATGTCGGGCCGAACGTTCCAGACCCGTCGAAGCGCTACGCCGGCAACAACCTCGCATGCGCGAATTGTCACATTTCGGCAGGCATCATCAAGTTTGGGCTGCCGCTGTTCGGGCTCTTTGGAGACTTCCCTGCGTACAGCGCCCGCGCCGGTGCCGAGATCAGCATTGAAGATCGTCTCAATTCCTGCATGACACGCAGCATGAACGGCCGCCCGTTGCCGAACGACTCGCAAGAGATGCAAGCGATGGTCGCCTACATCAAGTTCCTCAGCAGCGGGGTCGCCGCCGGTCAGAAGCTGCCGGGGCTTGGCGCGGGCACCATGCCGGAGTTGAAGCGCGCGGCCGATCCTGCGCGCGGCGCCAAGGTCTATGCGCGCGCTTGCGCCGGTTGTCACAATGCTGACGGCTCCGGCGAACGTCGCAGCATCCCATCGTCCGATCTCGGCTATGTATTCCCGCCCTTGTGGGGGCCGGACAGCTTCAACAACGGCGCCGGCATGGCGCGGTTGATCACGATCGCAAACTTTGTTCATTCCAACATGCCGGCCGGCACCGACTATCTCAATCCGCTGCTCAGCGTCGAGGATGCGTGGGACGTGGGGGCCTATGTCGTGTCCCAGCCGCGTCCGCAGCTCGCCGGATTGGACAAGGATTTTCCGGATCTCCTGCGAAAGCCAGTCGATGCGGCTTATGGCCCTTACGCCGATGGCTTCAGTGAGAAGCAGCACAAATACGGTCCGTTCGCTCCGATCCGCGCGGAGATCAAGCGGCTTCAGCAGAAGCAAAAGGGCGGTTAGCTGGCGATGGTCTGGCGACGATTTGCAGGCAGACGTCGGGCGGCTTGCGGCGAAGCTTGCGAACATCCGTTCTGATAGCTTAAACGTCCTGTCGGGATTTGCGCCGGCTAAACTCCCCCTTGGCTTCCTGCCGATGAATCGGAAGAAGCCATGTCGCGCACCGCTCTATCTCTCACCTTGGCCATCGCTGTCAGGGACGCGCGTGCCCGAGTTGCAACACCGACCCGTAGGAGAAATGAAACGAAAAATCTCACCGGCTGGGCGGCGGCCAAGCAGCGCTTTCGCGTTTTCTCACGGACGTCGCCGACAGAGCATCGAGCTTCTCTCCGAGCGCCAGTTGCTCGATCTTATAACCAACGTCGCGTCCATAAAAAATGTGACTGATGTTGGGAACGGACATCACAATGTAGCGCCCATCATACTCTCGAAGCCCGTGTTCGATGCGAGCGCGGATGTATTCGAATGAAAACGGGTTGTTTTCATCGATCCCCGCGGTATTGCGGACGCAGATACAAGCTTGTCCGGCGCGGTTGATGCCTTCAATGATGAGCGCCTTATGGCCGTCGTGGAAAGGTTGCCAGCGGCCAACGAAGAGGGCGGTTGGTTTCTGAGGATCGAAAATAGGCCGCAGTTTACGAACGATCTCCTCGGCCCAATAGTCCGGCGCACCATTGGCAGTCACGCGAATGTTGTACTCTGCCGGGGGTACGAACATTTGGTTGGTATCTTCAAACCGTCCTGATTGAACACGATCCACAAACACGACGAAAGAGTTGCCGGCTTCGGAAAATGCTGCACGTGTCGCCGGTGTCGGGCAGATGAAATCGGCGATCGCATAGCCTCCCGTCATCGTGACCTGATCGCAAAGCCAGCCCATGCGCCGCGCATGCTCGATCCGATCATCTTCCGAGAACCCCAGGTCTTTATTGATGTTTGCGCGTATCGCGTCGGCATTGAAGTGAACAGCATTCAGGCGCGCTGAAAGGAGCTTGGACAGCGTCGTCTTGCCCGCGCCTGGCAGGCCCATGACCAGAACCTTGCGCATCTGAACACTCCTCCTGCTCGATCAAATTGCGTGGGGAGACTTGCCGAAGTCTCTGGTAGCGGGCCATTCGACCATCCCAAACAATTTCGGAAGTTGCCCGAACGATCGACAGTCGACGCGCGCTGCCAGCTCGAACGTATTGCGGTCGACCGCCAGAATTGATGTCTCGGTCTTGCTGAGGTCGCTATCCGCCCAACCGTATGGCGGCATGTATCGCACGGTGGTCAGGGACACCACCAGCAGCTGATCCGTGACGATCAAGCCACGACACCATCCGCACCGTCCAGTGCGTTGCGGAATGTCAATCCGCTCCACCTCCCGGGAGGTCAGGCGTCCGTTTTCGATCGCATAAGCAACAACTAATCCGGTCGTGCACGTAATCCAAAAACGGTCACCGCAGACGATCCCGTCATGAGGGTGCCCCGGTGTTTCCGGAATCGGGAAAGACCAATCCGAAAGGTCCTGGATCGAGCGATCAATGAATCGCGTTAGAATTGGCCTGCGATCCAACATCGTGATGTGATTTGGATGAACAAAATGTCTCGTCTTGCGAGCGTGGAAGGGAATCGAGTCCGCGGCAAGTGACTGAAGATCGCCGGTAAATGGTTCGTCGGTGAGAGAGGGGGCCTCAAGCGCCCACCCACGGTCAAGCGCACTATTCCAGCTTTCACGTGATGGATTGCACCCGCGCAGTCGCTCCGCGGTGAGCCATGCGGGGGATTGATCCCAGGCGCCAATGAATCGTCCCGACAGTTCGAAGACATCGACACGATCAAGACCGGTATTGGTCACCAGCAAGCGGCCTTCGTGAACCGTGACATGATGAAGGTCATTCATGCATGGCTGATGCAGCACGCCACTGACGGTCCATGTTGTCGGATTGATTCGGCAAAGGCCGGCATGCGCACAGGCGATCAGATCCGATTGCCCTGGAGCCCCGAGCCAAGCCAGTCCCAAGAAACCCTTGCCGGATGTGCGTAAGGAAGGTGGGGGACACCACTCGAGAACGATTTCGGCGCTCTCGTGCTCAAGATCGACTGCGGCAATGCGACCGAAACCCGGGTCGAGAGCATCAGAGATGGTGACCAATAATTTCACGAGGCACCCTTGAAACAATGATGCCCGGATTTGGAGCACGCCGCCATTATCGATTCAGGCCAGAGAATCGTCACCCCGATTGCAGATCATACCGTCGTATACCCAGGCTCCCTAATCCAACTAACAAATCGTTGCAGACCGATATCATGAACTCGGTTGATCCTCAGGCTTCTGCACAGTCAGACGATATTCGATCTTGAGTCTGTTCCTGGCTGCCAGTTCTCGCAATTCCAAATAAACTGCTTCGAGCACCCGGCGATCGCCATGCGCCGAAATCTTGATATCCGCGTCGCCCAAATCGGAACTTGGCTCGTCGTGCGTGCAAGCGCTTGAGATCGGGTCAACCATTACCGACGCTTCCTCCGTTTTCGCGCTTTGTGGGTGGTGGATTCTTTCATGCTTATCGAGAGCACCGGCATCTCGTCCGCGGTCAGGCGCACCGAGTGGACAAGTTCGCCGTTTACTCCCTTCTCGTTCAAGATGTCCCTGATTGCATTCGTCACCGCCTTAAGGTCGCCCTTCTTGAGCTCGCCCGTTATGCGGATCGTTGCCCAGAAACTGATTCCATTTCCAATGCCGCCGTCGCTCATAAAATCTCTCCCAGCCATCTACGGGAAACACCATCTTAGCACGCGATTTGCAGCTGGGTAAAATGGGGCGCGACACCGATCGCCCGATAGGCTGGAAAGAGTACCAGCCAAGCGGCTCGCGAATGGTGCCAAATAGCTCGCAGGGCAGCCAAATGCGCCTCATCATCTCCGTAGCAAAGGTAGCGCACCTTCGTAATGCATACCGCGCCAGAGAAATTCCCTCACCGTCGAATTCTAGATTTTCGCACGGGGGTCAAAGGCGGGGGCGGCCTGCTATCTGATAGTATAGTCCAGTCTCGACGGGTCCGACTACAAGCCGCTTGGCCTTCGGGTCCCAGCGTTGGCCCCTAGGATCTACGATTGTGGCGGTCACATAGATTGTGGTCGCCGGGAAAAGATCGACGACGACTTTGCCAGCCTGACAGTTGGCTTCCGAATATTCCGACTTTTCAACTGGTGCACAGTCCCTTCCCGTCGGGCGCTGGAAAACGTAGGGCCGGCTTCCGATATTACCGACAGGAATGCTGATGTCTCCCCCGGCTTTCATCGTCTGCTGTTTTGTCAGAACTCTCGTCCCGTCCGACCACGGCTGAAATACGCGGCCCGAAATGTCGCTAATTGGCTCGTCGGCCATCATTGCATCGAGTGATACGATACGAGGCATATGTCTTACTATCACATTGCGCAGGACAAGCGGATGAGCTGCGACGTTATGGAGGCGTAAACTTAGCAGTCCGGTGCGTCGGTCGAACGTTGCCGCGTCGAAACCCACCCATCGTGGGTGTTCTGGAAGCGCATTGTTTGACGCGTCGTACAGCTTCACATCGAAGATAATCACCGAATCGGGCTCTATTTGACTGGTCGAAGAGAATGTTGCGCCAACGTGAAATTTGGACTGACTTGGTACTTGTCCGCTTGGACCATGCGACCACATCTGTGCTGTCGACCACTCGATATTGTAGACATTGTAAGTCGTACCCTTGAAAGTCCGAGTGCCGGAAGGGCCGGTCAAGGTGGGGTTGATCCAAGGGCTCTGGCCTCCCGAATACGACCATGAAAGAATAAGCGATGGATTTGTGCTCAGAAGCTCCATTCTCAGCTTCGCAGCATTAGGAACAATGGGAGCGTTGGGATTGATAAAGTCCCAGTTCCACATGGTACCCATCGCCAGTCCCACGTTCGCGGCGAGCACGGAATATTCGTGGTCGCTGAAGTGCCGGCGCTTTGCCCGATGGTGCCAGGTGTACGAGCCCGTTCCTGCCCTCATGAGATGGTGTGACCAGGAATCTTCGCCGGGCCGATGTGGCCCACCATCAAGATGCGATAGACCGTAGTTGTGTCCAGCCTCATGAGCAATCGTGCTGCCGATAGAGTTGGCCCAACGTTCCGTTGTGGAATTCCCATCCCTTAGTGCACCGCCCACTCCGGTCGCACACTGTTGGAAAGCGCCCGCCCACACTCGCGCGAAGTCGACATGGTTGAGATCACCGGTGTCGCCCCCTTCCACCTTGGACTGGCCGCGCAATGGATTAGTACAATCTCTGTTGGCTGCAACATCGGTACTGATACCGATCGTATTGCGACGCGGTCCATCAGCTATAGTGGGCAACGTGCTCGTTTGTGCGACGTGCACATTGAACTCGCAATAGATGCCTGCGACCACGTTATGGATTGCATCCCGGAGTTCTGCTTCTGTGCCCTTATAGGCTGGAAGGCCGGACCCGGGGTCGAAGGGCGGCAACGGTAGCCAGCGTGTGACGTTATTGTAACCGACTGATGGAAAAGGCGGTGAAGGATCGGGTAGCTCAATCGTGGGAAAAAATAGAAAGAGTTTGTTGGGTTTAGCGGCGGCGTGCGGCCCATAGTCGAACGGACAGTTCGACGCGCCCAATGCCGAACTGATGTTCAGTACATTGATTAATAGGGCCGCATATAAATGAATCCTTAATTGCATCTTAGCCTCCTGATCCTAATTCGACGCTCGACTGATCCTAATTCGACGCTCGGCCGGCAAGGCCAATGATCGCTCCTAAGCGTCGGCTACGGTTTCGATACCCTCGAACAACTGATAGGCAGGATAAATCGCGGGCAAGGTATCGAGTTCACGCACCAGGTAATATTCGCCTGCATCATCGTACGGATCTTCGATCTGCACCGTTTCGCCACATCCAAGCCGCGCGTAGGTCCCTGCCATGTTGTAGCGGCCGATAAGGTCGTGGAAATTCGTAATCATGACGAAACGGGACGCGTTGATCTCAGTCACGCAAGGGACACCTTGGTCGTTTTCCTTCATATCGAAAAAGAAAATGCCATGCGCGCGCTCATCAACGGACTGCATCGCAGCCTCGCAGGCTTCGATTGCTTCGGGCTCCCAGACCGTCTTTGCCAGTGCTGCTGTGGAAGCCATCCCGCTCGGATTCTGGGTAGCGTTCAAGTACGAAAGGCGTTCGCACATCTTGATCAACACAAGACGCCCATCGAACCAGATCCCTTGGACATTGTAATCGCGGCCGGGGAGGAATTCGCTCAGGGTGAAGTGTTCAATCGGTACATTCCGCATCGTATTCCAGTAGCTAATCCAGTGCCATGCTTGGTCCACATCGCGCACCTTGGTGGCTCCCACGGATGCGCAACCGTACCGAATCCGGCACCAAGCAAGCTCGCGGGGGGCGAGCGCCTGCCATGCCTCATTTAACGATTCCCGATCCCTCACGGGATAGGTGGTGGCCACGGGTATTTTGTGGCGGCGAAATATTTCGTAGAGAGCATACTTATCATGGCAGAGGGCAATAGTTTTCGCCGAGGGCAGAAAGGTGCGGCAAGGCAATGGCTCGCGTTCGTGGAGTAGTGCAAGCGTAAGAGCATCATCGTCGTTGCCCGGAATGATGAGATCGACGGCGGCTCTTTTGATTACCGCCCGGAGGTCGCGACCGAAAGCGTTTGAGGGGGCGCCTTCCGGCTCGGGTGACGTCACCAGGAAATTGCGGTGCGCTGGCGATTGCTTCAACACGAACCGGTCCGAATGGCAACCAATCAGAACCGTCGAGGGGTCATCGTGCAGAAGACTACTCATCAAATTGTTACAGGGGCCACTGCCCGCCCGAGTAATCAGGATTCTCCGAGCCACGACAGTCCCCAGCCGTTCGGCGATTGATGCCATCTTGCATGATGAACGCATTCATCCAGACGACAAAACGACATCCCTCATGTCACGCATCGTGATGGCAATTGAAGGCTATGGTAGCACGGAGCGACATCTCCGGCTATGGACTCGGGAGGTGGAATAGCTGTCGTCCCGGCTCCTCAGCTTCTCAGCCACCATAAGCTGGAGGATGCAATGGAATACAGGACCAACACACATGAGAAGGTGTTATCTCGCCATTACCCAGATGGAGCTCAATCTCCAATTCAGTGAAGATGGCCATCCTGTGAGGCACTATCCGAGAGCGTTGTTATTGGATCCCTCGCAGGGATGGTCGGTGCGGCATCTCAATCTTTCCTATCCTGGGTCCATTAGTCGTGTCGACACGGCAGAGTTTGTCGTCAGTGCCGTGGGCGACCTGGATGGGGACGGTCGACCTGAACTTGTCTACGCAGTCACCCTTGATCGCGCCGATTGCTGGATACTTGCATATCGGCACGATGGAAAGACTTTGCAGTGTGCGCCCGTTATCGAACGTCTTCCATCGGTGGAACTCGTCCGCAGTATCGCTCTCGGCGATCTCGACAAGGATGGAGCCGAGGAGATTGTGCTTGGTACGAGATCAAGTGGTACGATTCTGATCGTAGATCGCGGCCCGACCGGCTATTTCGCGACAACCATCGATGGTGATCAGTATGGGCAAGGTACCACCAACACCCGCGAAGTCACCGTTGTCGACATAGACTCAGACGGAATGCTTGAGATTCTCGTTGCGACAGCGAAAGCCAGCGCGGAAAACTGGCACGCAACACCTGGTTCGATTTTTCTATATCGTCAGTCTGCTAACGGGTGGAGCCGAACCCTCATCGATGACCATGGCGGACGCACGCACACGCGGATGGTAGCGGTAGCGGACGTAAAAAACGACGGGGTGAAACGTATTGTATCGAGTGCGGTTGGCGTTGTTCGGCAAGGATCGGATCACATAGTTTTGGAGCCAGAGCTGCGTTTCTACACGTTGACGGGAGGGCGGGTAGTATGTGAGCCAATCGCTACTCTAGAAAATATGATCAAGTCTCGCTCCTTTGCCGCAGGAGATATAGATGACAATGGCCGCACGGCGCTCATTGTAGGTACGCGCGCGACGGGTGCGGTTGGCCTCAATACGACTGCCTTATTCATCTACAGGTTTGATCCGCAGACACTAACTTGGCATCGCGAAACGATTGATACGAGCGGACCGCTCGGCTTTCACTGCGTGGCCGTCGGCGATATAGACGGTGACGGTCGACGTGAGGTCATAGCGTCGGATGACGGCCGTGGTGAGATTAAGGTCTACAAGAAAAACCCGAGCGGCTGGCAATCAACTATCGTATATGCGGCGAGAACACCCATCTTCTGTTCGGCAATTCATCTAATCGAATACGACTTATAGTCCTTTCAAAACACTCGTTTCCGACAGGCCGTCACAGGCGCTTCATTCCATCAGCTCGTCGGCGCGTGCAAGCAATATTCGCGGCACAATAAGCCCTAGCGATTTGGCGGTCTTCAAATTGAGCACTAATTCAAACTTCTCTGATTGTCGTACCGGCAGCTCGGCTGGACTCGCCCCTTTTAGAACTTGGTCTACATAATATGCGGCCCGCCTATACTGCTCAATGCGGTCGATCCCATAGGACATAAGACCACCGTCAGCCGTATAGCGTCTGTTCTGATAGATAGCCGGTATGCGGTACTGCATCGCCAGAGCGATGATCAGTTCGCGATTTACCGCCATCACACTACTCGGTGGCACGACTAGCCCTAGACCTGTTTGCCCCGCGTAATTGCCAAGTGCTCGGCCGATTTCGGCCGCATTGTTGGTTCTAACGGGAACCACCGAAACGCCCATGCCAACAGCAATGCGCTGAATGGAAGGTAATTGGAGCAGGCTCGCGCGACTATCCGAATGCAAGAAAACCACTCGTGTGATAGCTGGAGCGATCTCTCTAAGCAATTGCAACCATTTGGCGCCAATCTCAGCTTCGAAATCAGCTACGCCGGTCGCATTACCACCAGGTTGCGCCATGCTCTTGACGAACCCGACCCGGACTGGATCTGCGCCTGTCACGAACACGACAGGGATCGAGCGCGTTTTCTTGAGTACAGTCGATACGGTCGTGGTACCGACGACGAAGATGAGATCTGGTTTCGAACCGACGATCTCGGCGGCAGACTTCTCTAACAGATCAACGCTCGCAGCAGTCCAACGATATTCAAGTCGGATATTTTGTTCTTCAATCCATCCAAATTTTCGAAGCTCTTCGCGGAAGACCGACAGGCGAGACCGCTCGTCGACGTCGCTGTCAGCCACGTTGGTCACGACGAATATCCGACGAACGCGCTGCGCCTGCTCGGTTCGTGCTGCATGCGGCCAGGCCGCCGCTGCTGCGAGCATTACAATTAATTCCCGCCTTCGCATGCGTTCCTCGCTTATCGGTCTTGCCCGGGGCTTGGGCAGAATACCCTGGGAAGCCAAACAGCGGCAATCGTCGTTATTTTCCGAAGCGTCGGCGAAAGTGGTTTCGCAGCGTCCCGTTCGGCGGATATCCGAGTATTAGGCGAGACAGAGGTGATGTCGCATCCGTCTGAGCTTGGCGTATTATGTTCGAAGCCATGAAAATGTAAATCGTGCCTATGTCTTGATACTGCCTCCTCAAGCAGTGCGGAATGCTGGACACGAGCGGCAAACAGAAGTAACGAACAGTACTCTGGACGGACTAAAGTATTGGTACTCGCGTGCTAATCACCAAATGTGAGAATGCTTGCGATGACGACGGCAACTCTGGACGCCAAAGCACAAAACTATGACGTGGAGGACGTCGAGTACCTCCGCCATGGCGACAAGCCGCTGCTTGCGCGCGTGCACACGCCGCGCGGGGAGGGGCCGTTTCCGGCGCTGGTCGAATGCCATGGCGGCGGCTGGTGCGCGCAGGACCGCTTCACCGAAAAGCTCCGCCATCAGGCCATGGCGTCGAACGGCATTGTGTCGATCTCGCTCGATTTCCGCTCCGGCACCGACGCGCCGTATCCGGCCTCGGTGCAGGACATCAACTACGCGGTGCGCTGGGCCAAGCTCAATGCGCGCGCACTCAAGACCAGGCCGGACCTCGTCGGGCTTTCGGGCCAGTCGAGCGGCGGACATCTCGCCATGCTGGTGGCGATGCGGCCGACCGAGCCGCGCTACACCGCGATTGCGCTGCCGGCGGGCTCGGCCGCGCACGACGCCCGCGTGCGCTGCGTGGTGATGTCGTGGCCGGTGATCAATCCGTTCAGCCGCTACCACCACGCCAAGCGGCTGGTGGCGGCAGGCAATCCGCCCGACTGGGCGAAGGCTGCTGTCGCGCGCCAGATCGACTATTGGCAGAGCGAGGCCAACATGGCCGAAGGCAGCCCGATGCTCATCCTCGAGCGCGGGGAGAACGTGGAGCTACCGCCCGCGGTCTGGTTCCAGGCTCACGGCGATGCGATGCACGACTACAAGGACCTGGGCTCCGACTTCCCCGGCAACGAGCCACAGCGCTTCGTCGCGGCCTACCGCAAGGCCGGCGGCGACATTGCGCTGGAGTATTTCACCGGCGGCGCGCACCCCGGCAGTTCGCCCGACCTGTCGCAAACCGGCGATATGTTCGAGCGCATGGTCGCCTTCGTCGGCAAGCAGATAAAAACGTAGCGACAAGGCGCTGACGCAGGCAGCGCACGCCTACTGCGTCGCCATCCCCGCGCGGATCTGCTGAACCGCGGCGCGGATGCGCATCTCCAGCAATTCCTTGCCACGCTCCGCTGAAGCGCGCGCGGGATCGCCGACGATGCCGGTCGCCTGCCAGCTGGGCTTGCGGCCGGCGAGGCGGCCAAGGTCGACGCCGCGCGGGTACACCGCCATGAGCTCCGATGTATCGATAAGGCTCGCGTGCTGACCGATCGCCGCGCGGGTTTCGCCCTGCTTCAGCAGCAGCGCGATCTGCGCCTCGTCGGCGTAGTAGGCATCGCCGTGGATGACGCGGATGCCTTTACCTCGCCACTCGGCGTTGAGCCGTGCGATCGTCGCCGCCTGCGGCGCCAGGCTGCCGCCGTGATCGGCGATGAACGCGATGCTGCGGAATCCGCCGGCCTTGAGGCTGCGTGCAATGCCTTCGACGATGCCGCCATAGACCGCCTCCGTCACGCCGATGGTGCCGGGAAATCGCATATGGCCGGTCGGCGGATCGTAGGCGCCTTCGGGGACATACGAGATCACCGGGGCCACGAGTGTCTTGCCGAGCTCGCCGGCGATACGTTCGGCCGCGTGCTTCACGATGTAATCGTGCTTGCCGAGGATCATGTGCGGACCATTCTGCTCGATGCCGCCGCTCGGCACGATCACCGTCGTGAAGCCTTGCTCGAGGGCGGAGCGCACCTCGACCCAGGTCATGTCGGCGATCTGGATCGTGTTCGGCAGCGGCGCGGTGAGCGGGCGATTCATCACCAGGACGGTGATCGCCAGACCACCGGCCACAGCGCCGGCAAGCTTCAACAGCGAGAAAGGGCGCATGGCTTGAGGCTCGTTGGGCCGCGGCCATTTGAAGGAAGAATGCGCGCGGCGAATACGCGGATGATGGGCCTGCCGGCCTTAAGGGAGTGTCAATGCCGGGGGTGCGCGGGTAGGATAGGCGTCTCTACTGAATGAGGGGGCGGACACCCGCCACCACGGGTTCCGCACCATGGCGCGCCGCAATTCGTCGATCGGCTTTATGGGCATCTTTGGCCGCTCCAGCGATCTGCGCCAGCTCGATCACGCCCTGCGCGCGCTCGACCTGCATCCGAAGGTCGTGCCGGAAGCCGTGAAGCTCACCACCTGCGCGCTGCTCAAGGATCAGGCCAACAGCAACGATCCGCCGGCGGAGGCCTACCGCCCGGCCGCCGAGATCATCGCTTATTGCATGATCGGGGAGGGTCCCTTCGCTAGCGCCAACGGCGAGCAACTCGCGCTTGCGGTCGAACGGCGGATCGAGGCGGCACTGGTCGCCGGCGACAGCTTCGACGCGCAACTGGTGCTGCTCACGCTGCACGCGCGGGTGATCCAGCCGAGCCTCGTCGAGCGGTTCGGGCTCGAGAGCGAAAAGCACGCGTAAGCGATCGCCGGCGGGCCATGTGCCGCGCCGGCGCCGATCACACGGAGTACCCTGTAAAGCGACCTATGCCGGCGTCAGGTCTTCTTCTTGGCGGGGGCTTTGGGCTTCGCACGGCAATAGGCGCGGCGCTTTTCCTTGCCGCTCTTCTTGTCCATCACGGCGGCGACCCAGGTGCAGTCCTGGCGCGCTTCGCATCCCGCCTCGGCCTTGAGCGTATTGCAGGCGGCCGGCTTTGGGGCCGCTTCCTTCTTCTTCTCGGCGGCCGACACGCCGCCATATGCAAACGCGCTCAGCAGCAGCGCGGCGGCGGACAGTTGCAGCACCTTCATCGAACCAAGCGTCATGACCCATACCTCCCCGTTGCGGCCTTCTGAGCCGCCACATCCGGCGTCGTTGCGATCGGCCCGACAATCCTGCGCCCAAGTTCCATTGGCTTACAAGGCCAAAGGCGCGGCATTGCACAGCTTGATCGTTCAACGGTCCGATGTTTACGGGCATAAACGGGCCCGTACGCGTCCCTTCGCAACCAAACGTTTACCAACCGTCCTCGCAACAACGTGGCGGCCCCATTCCAGCCGCGTTCGGCAGGCGATATAGATCGTCGCGGGGACGTGGGGTTTCGGGGTCGATGGGGGATCAATCCGGAAGGATTGGGCTGGGGTGGTTTGCGCGCATTGGCGCGCCGGCAGCCGTTGCACTGCTCGTCGCGAATTGCGCCTCCAACGCCCCGGGCGCCCGCGTCAAGAACACCAACTACAGCCCCAAGATGGTTGCCGATGGCGAGCCCGTCCCGCGCGGTGGCGGCACCTTCAAGCTCGGCCAGCCCTACACCATCAACGGCCGCACCTATTATCCCACGGACGACCCGAAATACCGGGCCGAGGGCATCGCCTCCTGGTACGGCGCCGATTTCCACGGCCGCAAGACTGCCAATGGCGAAGTCTACGACATGCACGGCATCTCGGCGGCGCATCCGACCATGCCGATGCCGAGCTATGCGCGCGTGACCAATCTCGAGAACGGCCGCTCGATCATCGTGCGGGTCAACGACCGCGGGCCCTATGCCCATGGCCGCATCATCGACCTCTCGACCGGCACGGCGAAAGCGCTCGGCACCCACGGGGCCGGGCTGGCGCGGGTCCGCGTCGAGTATGTCGGCCGCGCCGGGCTGGCTGGCAGTGACGATACCGCCCTGATGGCGACCTTGCGGCATGGTACGCCGGCGCCCGCGCCCGGCAGCGTCCGCCTGGCGACGGCGCAGGCGTCAGTCCTGAGCAACGGGGACCCGAACGTGATGCCGCTGCCCCCTGAGCGGCCGTTCTTCCTGGGCGATGCGACGTACCGGCCCGCCCGGACGGCAGCACCGGCGGCGGCGCCACCGCCGTCCCCGCCTGCCCAGCCCAAACGCGCCCGGTCGCCGGTCTCGGTCACGCCCGAATATGCCGTTTCTGAGCCAGCGCCGCCGCCGGAGCGGGCGCCCTCGCTCGGCCTGATGAGCGGCCGCGGGCTGTATTAGGCCGGCCCTGCCGGTTCATGTGGATGATGCGGCACCACCGACATTGATTTCGGTGAATCGGGCCGGTAAGCACGCGCCACGCCGAATTGCCGTAATCGAACGCCATCCATTCGCGCCATGACGAGCCGCCGAGCACGACGCACTCCGGAACTGCGGGCGCTGGGGGTCAGGGCGCTCAAGGCCTGTAGCATCGCCGGCCTCATTGCCTGCCTTACCGCCGCGAGCTTCGCCGCGCCCGCGCCGAAACGTGAGGGCGATTTCAACACGGCGGCGCCGACCGCGATTCTGATCGATGCCGAGAGCGGCACGGTCCTGTTCGAGCGCAATGCCGACGAGCTGGTCCCGCCGGCGAGTCTGTCCAAGCTGATGACGCAGGAGGTCGTGTTCAACGAGCTCGCGCAGGGACGGTTGAAGCTCGACGATGAGTTCCTGGTCAGCACCAATGCCTGGCGCACCGGCGGCGCACCGTCGCGCACCTCGAGCATGTTCGCACCGATCAACAGCCGGGTGCGGGTCGAGGATCTGCTGCGCGGTGCAATCGTGCAGTCAGGCAACGATGCCTGCATCGCGCTCGCCGAAGGCATCGCACGCAGCGAGGACAAATTCGCGGCGCTGATGACCAGGCGCGCCCGCGAGATCGGCCTGACCAAATCGACATTCGGCAATTCGACCGGGCTGCCCGATGACCGCCAGCGCATGACGGCGCGCGAGCTGGCGCGGCTGGCACGGCACATCATCCGCACTTACCCGGAATACTATAAGATCTACGGCGAACGTGAATTCACCTTCAACAAGATCCGCCAGTTCAACCGCAACCCGCTGCTGCCGCTGAATATTGGCGTCGATGGATTGAAGACCGGTTTTGTCCGGGAGGCGGGCTACGGACTGGTGGCCTCGGCGGTGCAGAACGAGCTGCGCCTGATCGTCGTGGTCAACGGCCTCAAGAGCGAGAAGGAGCGATCCGACGAGGCGCGCCGCCTGCTCGAATGGGGGTTCAACAATTTCCAGACAAATCCGCTGTTCGCCGACGGGCAGGTCATCGCTCATGCCAAGGTCTATGGCAGCGGCTCGGTTCCGCTGGTCGCAGGGCGCGAGGTGAAGCTGATGTCGCAGCGCGGCGTGCGCGAGCGCATCGTCGCCCGCGTCGTCTACACCGGCCCGGTCCGGCCGCCGGTCCAGAAAGGCCAGCGGATCGGAGCACTCAAGGTATGGCGCGGGGATTCCGTGGTACTCGAGGTGCCGCTGCAGGCCGCGGAACCCTTGGAGCAGGGTGGCCTGCCGCGCCGCGCACTCGACGCGGTGGTTGAGCTTTTCTACGGGCTGTTCCGGGCCGGCATCCAGCGGCTATAATCCACCGCTGCCGACTCTTTCGGCCATCGGAGACATGATCGGGGTGCTTAAGCGAGCCGCTTGGGCGGGCTTGAATTCCGGCCGAGCCACAACATCTGGATTCGCATCAGACAGACGAAATGCGCGGACGATTCATCACGTTTGAGGGCGGCGAGGGGACGGGCAAGTCCAGCCACGCGGCCCTGCTTGCGCAAAAGCTGCGTGGCCTAGGCATCGGTGTGGTGCTGACGCGCGAGCCCGGCGGCTCGCCTGGCGCCGAGATCATCCGCCATGTGCTGCTCTCGGGTGCCGCCAAGCCGCTCGGCGCCGCCACCGAGGCGATTCTGTTCGCCGCCGCGCGCGACGATCACATCCGCAATACCATCATGCCTGCGCTCACCCGCGGCCGCTGGGTGATCTGCGACCGCTTCACGGACTCGACGCGCGTCTATCAGGGCGAGCTGGGCGGGGTAGACGACAAACTGTTGCGCGCGCTCGAGCGTGTCACCGTCGGCGAGCTGAAGCCCGACCTCACCTTCGTGCTCGACGCTCCGGTCGACGTCACGCTGGCGCGCGCCGCGAAGCGCAGGGGCGACGCCGCCGGTGATCGCTTCGAAAGCGAATCGAAGCAGTACCACGAGAAGCTGCGCGACGCTTTCCGTACATTGCCTCTGATCGAGCCGAACCGCTGCGTGCTGGTCGACGTCAGCGCGGGGCCTCTCGAAGTCGCCGAACGCATCTGGAACGTCGTCACCAAACGGCTCGATCCCGCGACCGCGCCGGTGGCGCTCGAGGGCATGGCCTCGTGATGGCCGCCGCCTCGGGCGACCAAGACGCGCTCGCCCATCCGCGCGAAACCCACGCGCTCATCAGCCACGCCGAGGCCGAAGCGACGCTGCTCGATGCCTATCGCTCGGGACGCATGCCGCATGCCTGGCTGATCGGCGGTCCGGCGGGCATCGGCAAGGCGACGCTCGCCTACCGCATGGCGCGCTTCGTGCTCGCACATCCCGATCCGGCCGCGCGTGACGTGAAGTCAGCGAGATCGCTGGCGATCGCCGACGATCATCCGGTAGCGCAGCGCATCGCCGCACAGGCGCATCCCGATCTGCTGGTGCTCGAACGCGTGGTCAACGAGAAGACCGGCAAGCTCTTCACTGTGATCCGGGTCGAGGACGTCCGTCAGACCGTATCGTTCTTCGGTTCGACCGCAGGCGAGGGCGGCTGGCGGGTGTGCATCGTCGATACCGCGGACGAGTTGCAGGATCCGCAGGGCGCCAATGCGCTCCTGAAGATCCTTGAGGAGCCGCCGAAGAACGCGCTGCTGCTGCTGGTGAGCCATGCGCCGGCGCGGCTGCTGCCCACGATCCGTTCGCGCTGCCGGCGGCTGATGCTGCGTCCGCTGCCGGTGGAGGAGGTGGCGGCCGGCGCCGCACGGGCGCTTGATCGCGGCGCCAATGAACCCGAGGTGCGCGAGGCGGCCGCACAAGCCGACGGCAGTATCGGGCGGGCGCTCATGCTGCTGGAGGGCCCGGCGCTCGAACTGCGCCGGCAGATCACCGCCCAGCTCGACCGCCTGCCGGCGCTCGATCCCCGCGCGCTGCATGCGCTCGGCGACGCGCTTGGTGGCACAGAGCCGCAGCGTCTCGAAGCGTTTGTCGACACCGTCAACGAATGGCTCGCAGCGCGCACGGCCAACGGTCCGCAAGAGAACAAGCGCCTCGTCCGCCTGGCGGAGGCCTGGGACAAGATCAACCGGGCGGCCCGCGACGCCGATACCTACAATCTCGACCGCAAGCCCCTGGTTTTCTCGGTGTTCGGCTGGCTTGCCGAGGCCGGGCCCCGTTGATACCTAGAGGCGGAATCGTCATGGCCGGGCATGTCCCGGCCTTTTCGGTCATTCCAGGACGCTGCGGGCGGCCGGAATGACAAGCCAACAGACCGCCATGGCCGAACAGCCCCGCTACTATCTCACGACCGCGATCGCCTATCCGAACGGCGCGCCGCATATCGGCTTTGCCTACGAGCTGATCGCGACCGACGCGATCGCACGGTTCAAGCGGCTCGACGGCTACGACGTGTTCTTCCTGACCGGCACCGACGAGCACGGCATCAAGATGCTGCAGACGGCGACCAAGGAAGGCATCACGCCGCGCCAGCTGCTCGATCGCACGGTGCCGCGTTTCCGTGAGCTGCTGGTGCGGCTCAATTGCTCCAATGACGATAATATCCGCACCACCGAGGAACGGCATCACCGCTCGTCGCAGGCGATCTGGGATCGGATGCAGAAGAACGGCGACATCTACCTGTCGAAATACTCCGGCTGGTACTCCGTGCGCGACGAAGCCTACTACGACGAGGACGAGACCACGGTCGACGGCAAGGGCCAACGGCTCGGACCGCAGGGTACGCCGGTCGAGTGGGTCGAGGAGGAGAGCTACTTCTTCAAGCTCTCCGCCTACCAGGACAAGTTGCTCGACCTGTACGCGCGTGTCCCGGATTTCGTGTTGCCGAAGGAACGACTCAACGAAGTCGCGAGCTTCGTCAAGGGCGGGCTGCAAGATCTCTCGATCTCGCGCACGACGTTCGATTGGGGCATTCCGGTGCCGGCGCAGCCGGGCACCAATGCCAGGCACATCATGTATGTGTGGGTCGACGCCCTGACGAACTACATCACCGCGCTCGGTTTCCCGGACGCCAAGGCGGCGAAATTCCAGCGTTACTGGCCGGCCGACCTGCATGTGATCGGCAAGGACATCGTGCGCTTCCACGCCGTCTACTGGCCGGCCTTCCTGATGTCCGCCGGGATCGCGCTGCCGCGCCGGATCTTCAGCCACGGCCATATCCTGAGCCGCGGCGAGAAGATGTCGAAGTCGGTCGGCAACGTGGTCGATCCGTTCGCGCTGATGGATGCCTACGGCGTAGACCAGCTGCGCTATTTCCTGCTGCGCGAAGTGCAGTTCGGGCAGGACGGCAATTACAGCCACGAAGCGATCGTCAACCGCATCAATGCCGAGCTGGCCAATGACCTCGGCAATCTGGCGCAGCGCTCGCTCTCGATGATTGGCAAGCAACTCGGCGGCGTGCTGCCGAAGCCGGGCGCCTTCAGCGACAACGACCAGGCGATCCTGGCCGCGGCCGACGCCATGATCGGCAAGGCGCGCGAGGCGATGAAGACACAGCAGCTCAATCAGATCCTCAACACGGTCTGGGACGTCGTCGCCGATGCCAACCGCTATTTCGCGGGCGAGGCGCCGTGGGCGCTGGCCAAGACCGACCCGGCCAGGCAGGGCACCGTGCTCTACGTGACCGCCGAGGTGATCCGGCAGGTCGCGATCCTGGCGCAGCCGTTCATCCCGGCGTCCGCGGGCAAGCTCCTTGATCTCTTGGCCGTGCCGGAGGGGGAGCGGAGCTTTGCCGTGCTCGGCGGCGCCCACCGGCTCGCGCCCGGCACGACGCTGCCGGCACCGACCGGCGTATTTCCGCGTTACGTCGATCCCGAGGCGGACGCCAATCCGGGTGCCAAGTCGAGAGCCAAGCCGTGACCATGCTGGTCGACAGCCACTGCCATCTCGACTTTCCGGATTTTGCCGGCGAGCTCGACGCCATTGTCCGCCGCGCCAAGGACGCCGGCGTCGGGCGCATGGTGACGATCTCCACGCGGGTGAAGAAGCAGGGCGATCTTCTTGCGATTACGGAGCGATTCCCGGACGTCTATTGCTCGGTGGGAACGCATCCGCATAACGCCCACGAGGAGCCCGATATTTCAACCGCCGACCTGGTGGCGGCGACACGCCACCCGAAAGTGGTCGCGATCGGCGAAGCCGGACTCGACTATCACTACGATTACAGCCCGCGCGATGCGCAGGAGCAGGGCTTCCGCAACCACATCGCGGCGGCGCGCGAGACCGGGCTGCCGCTGGTCATCCATTCGCGCGAAGCCGACGACGACATGGCACGGATTCTGGAGGAAGAGATGGGGAAGGGCGCCTTCCCCGCCGTCTTGCATTGCTTCACCGGCGGTCCCGATCTCGCGGGGCGCGCCATTGCGCTCGGGCTGTCGATCTCCTTCACCGGGATCGTCACCTTCAAGAATTCCAACGATCTGCGTGCCATCGCGGCGGCGCTGCCGGCCGACCGTTTCCTGGTCGAAACCGATGCGCCGTATCTCGCGCCCGGAAAATTTCGCGGCAAGCGCAATGAACCGGCCTATGTGGTCGAGACCGCTAAAATTCTAGCGGAAACCCGCGGCGTCGGCTTCGACGAACTCGCACGGCAGACCACGGACAATTTCTTCAAGCTGTTCAACAAGGTCCCGCGGCCGGTTGCAGTGGCACCTGCATGACAACGGTTAAATTTACTATTTTGGGCTGCGGCTCATCCGGCGGCATACCGAGGCCGGCGCTCGGCTGGGGCGTCTGCGATCCCAACAATCCGAAGAACCGACGACGCCGGACGTCGCTCCTGGCCGAACGGCGCACCGCCGATGGCGTCACGCGCATTCTCGTCGACACGTCGCCGGACCTGCGCGAGCAGCTGCTCGATGCCAATGTCGACTGGGTCGACGCCGTGCTGTACACCCACGAGCATGCCGACCACACCCACGGCATCGATGACTTGCGCGGCCTGTTCATCAACCGCCGCAAGCGCGTTCCGGTCTGGCTCGATGAGCGCGTCTCGCACATCCTGAACGCCCGCTTCAGCTACTGCTTCCAGGCCGCACCCGGCAGCGAATATCCGCCGATGGTCCGCGAGCACCGTATGGAGGCCTACAAAGCCGTCACGGTCGAGGGGCAGGGAGGCTCGATCACCGCCCTGCCCATCCTCCAGGACCATGGCGATATCACCTCGCTTGGCTTCCGCTTCGGCCGGCTGGCCTATTCCTGCGACCTCAAGGGCCTTCCGGCCGACAGCGTCTCGGCGCTCGAAGGCCTCGACGTCTGGATCATCGACGCGCTGCGCGACAAGCCGCATCCGAGCCACCTGAGCGTCTCCGAGGCGTTGGACTGGATCGAGAGCCTCAAGCCCAAGCGCGCGATCCTGACCAATCTTCACAGCGACCTCGACTACGACGAATTGCGCAGCCGGCTGCCGCATAACGTCGAGCCAGCCTATGACGGGCTGAGCATCGAATTGCCCGAGGCGTGACGTTCTGCCCGCATTTGCAGGCTTTCTGAGCGCTACCTATGGGCGGCTTCATCCATACGAGGATATTCCATAATATACCTTATGCGAATTATGGACGTGTGCTGGTCCCCGGCCGCGGGCCGAGGAACTTTGGTTCCAGCGCGGCGTTGAATGTCATCAAAACGTGCGGTTGGCACGCCATCTTCTGACCCCCGCTTCCACAACGATCCGAGGTACCAACCGTGGCCAGCAACAAAGTGAGAAAGCTCGAACCGCGCGAGGCGTCCGCACGCCTGAATACGCCGACCGATCTGTCGGACGAAGCCATCGAGGCCGTGACGGAAGCGCTCAACGGTTTGCTCGCCGACACGTTTGCGCTCTATGTAAAGACCAAGAATTTCCACTGGCACGTCAGCGGACCGCATTTTCGCGACTACCATCTGCTGCTCGACGAGCAAGCAGCGCAGATCGAGGCCAGCGTCGACGTTCTGGCAGAGCGCGTCCGCAAGATCGGCGGCACCACGATCCGTTCGATCGGCCACATCGCAAAGCTTCAGCGCGTCAAGGACAACGACGAAGAGCTCGTGCTGCCGGGCGATATGCTGTCCGAATTGATGGCGGACAACAAAGCCCATATCGAAAACATGCGCGAAGCCCACAAGCTCTGCGACGAGCATGACGACGTGGCGACCGCCAGCCTGCTCGAGGTCTTCATCGACGAGGCCGAGAAGCGCTGCTGGTTCCTGTTCGAGGCGAGCCGCGGCGCCGACCGCAGCGGGCACTAGCAGGTCACCTGTCGCGGGGTATTTGTTGGTGCTATGATCGCCATCAAGCCGGGGCCACAGAAGCTCCGGGTGATGTGGGAGGCGTTCATGTCGTTTCGTGTCGTCTTGTTGGCGGCCGCGGCCGCCCTGCTCGCTGCACCGAACTCAACCGCCGCGCAATCGCTTGATTTCGTCGCTTACCAATCGAACGTCGAGCCGATCTTCCTGACCAAACGCGACGGCTTCACGCGCTGCGTCGTCTGTCACGGCGGCGCGACCAATTCCTTCAGTCTGGTCCGGCTACGGCCCGGCGTTAACACCTACACGGAAGATCAGTCGCGCAAGAACTTCGAGGTGGTGTCGCGGCTGGTGGTGCCCGGCAAGCCCGAGGACAGCCATCTGTTGATGTATCCGCTCGTGCCGGATGAGGGCGGCGCGGCCTATCACTCGGGCGGCCGGCAATGGCCGAGCAAGAGCGATCCCAATTGGCAGGTCATCGCCAAGTGGATCAACGGGCAGAAGTAGCGGGCACGACGACAAAAGAAGAGAGGGCGCATGACCGCCCTCTCCCGTTTCAAAAGTCTGTCAGTGCATCAGTCGATGGCGAGCGTGCCGATCCGCTTGGGCGCCTGGCCGACGCCAATCACCGCGATTTCCTGCATCTTCTGCGTATCGATCGCCGACACCGAATTATGCGCGGCGTTGGAGACGTAGATCTGCCGGCTGTCGGGCGTGAACGTCACCCAGTTCGGGACCGCCGCCATCGGGGTGCGGCCCGCGACCTTGATCAGCGGCAAGGACACCTGCCCGATCACCTTGAGGTCCGGTAGCGAATACGCCACCACCGCATTCGCCAGAATGCTCGTCACCCACAGCACCTTGTTGTCGGGCTGCACGCCCATGCCGTGCGACGGCGAGGTCAGCCGATGGTGGATGACGTCGATGCCGGGCGTCGTCGGCAGCTCGATCTTGCCGACCATTTTGCGGGTGGCGAAGTCGATGATGCCGAAGCCGTTCAGGTCGGAGAGCTGCACGAACACCCGCTTCGTCGAGCCGTCAGGATTGGTCTCCATCGTCATCGGGCGCACGCCCTTGCCGAGATTGAGCTCCCAGACGATCTCCTCCTTCTGGAGGTCGATCACCGTGAAGATGTCGGTACGGGTCGAGCCCATGATCGCGTAGCGGCTGTCAGGCGTCACATAGGTGTTGTGCAGACGCCCATTGGTCAGGATCGAGACCTTTCGCTCAAGCTTGACGGGGTCAATAATGTCGAGCGCGCCCGGCTCCTGCGCGATCGCGACTACGATGCGGCCGTCCTTGGCGACGGCGATGTTGTTCGGTCGGCCGCTCAGCACGACTTTCTTGAGGAGCTTACCGGTCTTCTGCTCGAAGACGTCGACCGTATGGTCCGCCTCGTTGCTGGCATAGACGCGTGTGCCGTCGGGTGAGAACGCGACGCCGTGGGCGGCCTCGATCCCGTTGATCATCGACACCACTTTGTGCGTGCGCGGATCGACAACATGGATGTTGTCGCCGCCGCTATTGGTCACATAGATCAGTGACGAGCCCGCAGCGGCGGTCTGTGCGCTGAAGACAAGCAGCCCGGCAGCGATCGCTGAAACAAAAAGGGCCCGTAGCCTAGCATTGCACATGGCTTACCTCCCGAATGTTTTTTGCTTGATTCACAGTCTAGTCCCACCGGTGCCTCGACTTCAATGCGGTCCGCGCCGATGGTAGATAGCGGCAACCAATGGAAACAGGATTTCGTGATGGAAGCGTCGCGCGACATCAACAGGCTGATCGAGATCATGGCGGCGCTGCGCACGCCCGGAACCGGCTGCCCGTGGGACCTCGAGCAGAATTTCGCGACCATCGCGCCCTATACGCTTGAAGAGGCCTACGAAGTCGCCGACGCGATCGCCCGCAACGATCTCGACGACTTGCGTGAAGAGCTCGGCGACCTCTTGCTCCAGGTCGCGTTTCACGCCCGCATGGCCGAGGAACAAGGCGCGTTCGATTTCGGCGGCGTGGTCGAGGCGATCACCGAGAAGCTCCTGCGCCGCCATCCGCATGTGTTCGGCGATCAACGGGGACTATCGGCCGAAGCGGTCGAAGGGCTCTGGCAGCAGATCAAGAGCGAAGAGAAGGCCGCCAAGCCCAAAAGCAAGGACAAGAGCGAGACCGGCACGCTTGCCGGCGTCCCGATCGGCCTCCCTGCCCTGACCCGCGCGCTCAAACTCCAGCAGAAAGCCGGCAAGGTCGGGTTCGACTGGAACGATCCGCTCGCGGTGCTGGCGAAGATCCGGGAAGAGGCCAATGAGATCGAGGCCGATATCAGGAGCGGCAAACGTGACGCCGCCTCCGCCGAAGTCGGCGATCTCTTGTTCGCCGTGGCGAACCTCGCCCGGCATCTCAACGCCGACCCGGAGGCGACGCTGCGCGCCACCAATCAGAAATTCGAGCGGCGCTTTGCCTCGATCGAACGCGCGCTGGCCGCGCGCGGCAAGACACCGGCGCAGTCGACGCTCGCCGAGATGGACGCGCTGTGGGATGAGGCCAAGGCGGCGGAGAAATAGGCTACAGCCGCTCGCCGCCTTCAGGAAACTGCAACAAGCATTTCATCGGCACCCCGCCTACCGGCCGGCGTTCTTTTCGACGCCGAATTTCGCCCGCACGACTTCGACCTTGGCCGGGTCGGCGCGCACCTTCATGACGACCCTGCCGTCATCCCGGTCGGTGCGCAACAGCACTTCGGTGTTGCGATGCAGCCAGCTGATGCCGGCGCCATCGGCACTGTCGAGCTCGAACTCGAGCACGGTGCGGTTCGCCGCGATGCGCGCCTCGATCGCATCGGTGAGCTGGTCGATGCCCTCGCCGGTGATCGCCGACGCCGGCACCGGCCGCTGGGCCGAGTCCTGGCGGGCCGCCAGGTTCATCAGCCGCTCGCGGTCGGCAGCGCTGAGCCGGTCGATCTTGTTCCAGACCTCGATCACGCGGCCGCCTTGCTCCGCCTCGACCCCGAGCTGGCGCAACACGTCCTCGACGTCGTGCTGCTGCGCCTCGGCGTCCTCGTGCGAGACGTCGCGCACATGCAGGATCACGTCGGCCTCGATCACCTCTTCGAGCGTTGCACGAAAAGCCGCCACCAGCATGGTCGGCAGATCGGAAATGAAGCCGACCGTATCGGAGAGGATGATCCGCGCGCCGTGCGGCAGATCGACCGCGCGCAACGTTGGATCGAGCGTGGCAAACAGCATGTCGGCCGACAGCACGCGCGCCCGCGTCAGGCGGTTGAACAGCGTCGACTTGCCGGCGTTGGTGTAGCCGACCAGCGCCACGATGGGATAAGGCACGCGCTTGCGGCTGTCGCGATGGAGCTTGCGGGTGCGCTTGACCTTATCGAGGTCGTTCTCGATGCGCGCGATGCGCTCCTCGATCAGCCGGCGGTCGGTCTCGAGCTGGCTCTCGCCCGGCCCGCCCAGGAATCCGAAGCCGCCACGCTGGCGTTCCAAGTGCGTCCAGGACCGTACCAGGCGGCTCTTCTGGTAGGTCAGATGCGCGAGCTCGACTTGGAGCGAGCCCTCGCGGGTGTGGGCGCGGCGTCCGAAGATTTCCAGGATCAGCCCGGTGCGGTCGAGCACCTTCGCCTGCCAAGCCTTTTCGAGATTGCGCTGCTGCACCGGCGAGAGCGCGCAGTCCATCACGACGATACCGGCCTCCTCGCTCTTCACGACGCCGGCGATCTCGTCGACCTTGCCCTTGCCGATAAAGGTTGCGGGGCGGATTTCATTGAGCGGAACGATGCCCGACGACGTGACGTCGAGATCGATGGCATGCGCGAGGCCGACGGCCTCGTCGAGTTTCGCTTCGGGAGAACGCTGGCTGCGTGCCGCGCGCGCCGCGCTCTTGCTGCGTTCGCGCAGATGCGGCTCGATGACGATGGCGCGCCCGGTCGCCGGGCCGTCATGCAAGCCCGGACGATTGGTCGATTGGTCGAACCGGCGCGGTTCCAACTAGACTTTGTCCCCCACCGCCGGCGCCTCCTCGGCCCCTTCGAACAGTTGGATCGGATGACCCGGCATGATCGTCGAGATGGCGTGCTTATACACGAGTTGCGAGTGTCCATCGCGGCGCAGCAGGACGCAGAAGTTGTCGAACCACGTTACGACGCCCTGCAACTTCACACCGTTCACCAGGAAAATGGTGAGCGGGGTTTTGCCTTTGCGAACATGGTTGAGGAAGGTGTCCTGTAGGTTTTGCGAGCGGTCGGCCGCCATTGTCGTTGTCCCAGTTTATTGACCTGCGAGCCCCTTCCCGCAGATTTTATTGCCAGCCCATCGTGCCCCTGGTTGTTTTTGCTCACGGCGGCCTGGACTCTGGCATTACAGGGCACTGCGCGGGGCGGCGCAAGCACAAGTTGGGAGAAAACCGACCCAATTGGCCAAAAGTCGAGGCTGATCAGCCAACTTCTGCATGCCCGTGGAAAGCCTGCCGGAGCGCCCGCGCGACGGGCCCCGGCTTGCCGTCCCCGACCGGCTTTCCGTCAATCTTGATGATTGGCATGACGATTTGGGTGGCGGACGACAGGAAGGCCTCCCGGGCAGCCTGCGCTTCCGCCACCGTGAAAGGGCGCTCCTCAAGGCTCAGGCCCTGGGCCGCGATGGCGCCGAGCAGCACGTCGCGGGTGATGCCGCGCAGGATGGCGGTATCGGCGGCACGGGTAACCACCTTGCCGCCGGCGGTGACGATCCAGGCATTGCTGGACGAGCCCTCGGTCACGTTCCCTTCCCGATCGACGAACCAGGCCTCCCGTGCACCCTGCTCGCGCGCAGCCTGCTTGGCCAGCACGTTGGGCAGCAGCGAAATCGACTTGATGTCGGGCCGGCCCCAGCGGTTGTCAGGTACGGTGACCACGCCGATGCCGGCCGCCGCCAGCTTCTCATTGCCGGCGTTGTCGAGTGTACGGGCGGTCACCACCACTGCCGGCGCCGTGCCGGACCGCGGGAAGGCATGATCGCGCCGCGCCACGCCGCGGCTGACCTGGAGGTAGACGAGCCCGTTCTCCACGCGGTTGCGGCGGACGGTTTCGCGCATCACCACGCCGAGTGCGGCCGGCGACATCGGCATCGGCATGCGCAGCGCGGCGAGCGAACGTTCCAACCGAGCCATGTGCCGGCGCTCGTCGACCAGGCGGCCGTCCCGCACCTCGCAGACCTCGTAGACGCCGTCGGAGAACTGGTAGCCGCGATCCTCGACGTGAACCGTGGCCTCGCGCCACGGCCGGTAGCGGCCGTTCACATAAGCAATGCGGGACATGAGGTTGGGGTGGTTCCTTCGGCGGACGCTAAAGACGAGCGACCGTAGCACGCCCGCCGCCGCGATCCATGGAGATCAGCCTGTGCTGGACACAAACGAGCGAACGAAGGCCGAGCCGACGTTCGAATATTCGAAGGCGTGGAGCCCGAGTTCGTCGGCGATTTCGGTAAACGCCGCCACGCCGCGCACCGAATTGCCCTTAGGGTCGAGACGTGGCGAATAGGTGCCGATTCCGAGCTGGCGATTGACCACCCCGCAGATGCCGCCGCCGACACCGCTCTTGGCCGGCACACCGACGTCGAACGCCCAGTTGCCGGAATAGTCGTACATGCCGCAGGTGAACATCACCGCCAGCGTGCTGCGCACCGCCAGGAGATCGAACACCTGGCGGCCGGTTACCGGATTGTCGCCGACATGCGCCAGCGTCGAACCCATGTGCGCGAGGTCGGCGGCGGTCACAAGGATCGAGCACTGGCGGAAATAGATGTCGAGGATATCGTCGACCGAACCCTCCACTGCGCCCACATTACGCAGCAGGTGGCCGATGGCGCGGTTGCGATGTCCGGTGTCGGCTTCGGATCGGTAGACCGCCTCGTCGACGGCTAACGTCCGGCCGGCCGCTTCCGACAGCTTCTCGAGGATCAGCTCGAATGCGCCCTTGCCGACAAGCTTGTGCACGATGCCCGTCACCGTGATGGCGCCCGCGTTCACCATCGGGTTGAACGGCATGTTGGTGCGCGGATCGAACACGATGGAGTTGAAGGCGTCACCACTCGGCTCGACGCCGACCTTCGCCAGCACCGCCTCACGGCCCGCGAGCTCCAATGCCAAACAATAGACGAAGGCTTTTGACACCGATTGGATCGTGAAGGTCCTGTCCGTGTCGCCCACCGTGTGCAGGCCGCCGTCGACCGTGGCAATGGCAATGCCGAACGCCTCCGGATCGACCCTGGTCAGCTCGGGAATGTAGTCAGCGAGCGCACCTGAACGGTTGGGGCGATGGCGCGCATGGGTATCGCACAAAAGCTCAACAAGCCGATTGCCCAGTACGGGGCCGCGCTTCTGGTCCATAACCGGTATTTTAGACCACGCAGCCTTGACGACCAGCAAGCTCCGTTGGCAACGCTGCACATAATTTCGGCTTCCCCGGGAGGGACCGTGACGGCAGGTGCAGGAGCGGGTGGCGCCCGGGCGCGACGTCTGGTGGCGACCGTTTGCGCGGCGCAGGTGCTGGTGCAGATCGGCGCCTTCTTCTGGCCGGCACTCCTCCCGACCATCATGCCGCTGTGGTCGCTCTCCAACAGCGAGGCCGGCTGGATCACCGCGATCTTTTACGGCGCCTATATGGCCTCGGTGCCGGTGCTGGTGACCCTCACTGATCGGGTCGATCCCAAGCGTGTCTATCTTTTCGGCGTGGCGGCGACCGTCGTCGGCCACCTGATGTTTTCGCTTTACGCGGACGGTTTCTGGTCGGCCTTCGCAACGCGCGCGCTGACCGGCGTGGGCTGGGCCGGCACCTACATGACCGGCCTGAAGCTCCTGGCCGACCAGGTCGACGCCAAGATGATGTCGCGGGCAACGGCCGGTCATGCCGCCAGCATCGGCATTTCCGGCGCGCTCTCGTTCGCATGCGGCGACCTGATCGCGAACCTCTCCGGGTGGCGCGCCGCATTCCTGGTGGCGGCGATCAGCGCGTCGGTGGCCTGGCTGATGATCGCGTTCGTGGTGCCGGCGGCCGAGGCTGCGATGAAGCGCACCGCCACGGGTGGCCGCCTCTATGATTTCTTCCCGGTCTTCCGCAACCGCTCGGCCATGGCCTATGCGATGGCCTATTGCGTCCACACGCTCGAAATGAGCGCGTTGCGTGGCTGGGGCGTCGCGTTCCTCGGCTATGTTGCGCTCAGCACCGGCACTGGCAGCCATTTAGTTTCGCCCGCGCTGATCGCAACCGGCCTCGGCCTCATCGGGACGGCGGCGAGCGTCGCCGGCAACGAAGCCGCGATCCGCTTCGGCCGCCGCCGGCTGGTGCAAACGGCGATGGGCGCGTCGGTGCTCATCGGGGCGGTGATCGGATTCGTTGGGCCGATGTCCTACGCGCTGGCGGCTGCCCTGATCACGATCTACGGCGTCATCGTGTGGCTGGATTCGTCCTCCCTCACCGCGGGTGCGGCGGGGACCGCCGATCCGGCGCGCCGCGGCGCCACGCTCGCGGTGCATTCGACGTTCGGGTACGCGGGCGGCTTCATCGGCCCGCTGCTGATCGGATGGACGCTCGACCTTTCGGGCGGGATGTCCACGATAGGCTGGGGCATGGCGTTCCTCGCCGTCGCCGTGCTGATGCTGTTGGCGCTGGTCGCGTTTTGCCTGATCCGGCCACGCGAACTCGCCGGCGACCGGGGCGCGGAGCCGGATCGTTAGTCGATCCCCTATTCGTCCGACGTTGGCGCCGTCGGGGCCAGGCCGAGCGCAAACGAGGCAATGCGATTGAGCGGCGGCCTGAGCGCCACCGGGCCGGATATCTGGATGATGTCGATCGAATCCTTGTTTAGCCTCGCAAACACCTGTTCGGCGTAGCGCTGGATCTGCTCCGGAGATCCCTGTGCGAGCAGCTCGGCCGCGGTAGCAATCATGCCGTCGTTGCCTTCGATCAGGCCCAGAGCCTTCTTCTGGACTTCCAGGAAAGCCTTGGTGGCCGCCCATTGCCGGCCGCCAGACTCCAGCAGCCGCCTGCGGCCGGCGTAGTACTCGAGCATGAGCTTGTCATTCAGCGAGTAGCTCCCTGCCTTCCGACCATTCGCATCGAGAAAATCGCGAATGGCCGGAAGCAGCATCCTCTCCTTGAATTCCTTGAGCAAAACATATTCGACCGCGCGCTCTGCGAACGCACGGCGCCGCGCTTCGAAATTGCGCTTCACGGCATCGCGAACCGCACGCGCCCAGGCCAAATCGTGTTCGGTCTGGGCAAGCAATTCGCGTTGCGCGCGGTTTTCGGCTGCCGCCTGCCGCTGTTCGGCATGAAGCCGTTCGAGCGTCGGTCGCCGCTGCTCAAATCCAGCCTGCGATTGCACGAGTTCTTTTTGATAGTGCTGGAATTGCGTCGCCAGCGCGCCTACTTGTGCGATCCGCTGATCGGTGGTTCCTTTGAGCGGCGGCAGGATGACGGGTTCCGGAGGCACGGACGTCGGGACGCTGTCTGCTGCGGGACCCGCCATCGCATATATCGGCGGCTTGGCTGGCGGGAGCTCCATCTGAACCGGTACGCTGTGACGCGTCGGGGGCTTTTGCAGGCCCTGCTCCAGGACGCCCTCCGGCGCCGCAACCCACAGGTAGCGATGCAGATCGACGGCGAGCGCGTGATTATCCTTTTCGAGCGATTGCCGTCCTCCGCCCAGCGCGTCGCCGAGCCGGTCGAATTGGGCGGTGCGTTCGCGAACCCGTTGAGCGCGGGCGCCGGCCTCACGCGCGCGCTGCAAAAGGTTGGAGGTCTCATTGCGCAACGACGCGATGCGTTGCGGCACGACCTTGATCTCCGCTACCGCGCGGCTGACGCGGCCGCTCGCCTCATGGGCCTGGTTGTAGGACACCTGCAAGTCGTTGCGGACGCCGCCGTAGAGCTGATCCAGAAGCGTATTGAGTTCATCGACACTGCGCGCGCTTGGTAAACCTCGCGCGCGCCGAGCGGCGTCCGAATAGCGGGCCAACTGGTCGAGCATCGCGGTGAAGCTGCGGGTCAGGTCCGGCAACGGATCGTAGGTCGGAACGGAAACGGGAGGCCCGCCGCCGCCCCCGCTCCATCCGCAAACCCGCTTGCAATCATTGTCGCCACACGGCGCAGTGAGGCGGATGCCGCAAGAGCATAAGCAACTCACGGCCTTGCTTGGAACGCTTTGAGCGAACACGACTTCAGGCGCGGATACGACGATCCCCGCGACAACCAGCAACAGCCTGATCATGGCCCAACCCGCAATACATGGTTGATTCCCGATTTTGCCAATCGACACCTGCGGTGTCGTTGCTTGAACTATCAACCAGGCGATGGCCCCGGACAAGGGGCGTCCCGCCGCAATGGCGCGCCTAGTCGATCCCGAGCGCCTTGAGCTTGCGATGCAGCGCGGAGCGCTCCATGCCGACGAACTCGGCGGTGCGCGAGATGTTGCCGCCGAAGCGGCTGATCTGCGCCACCAGATATTCGCGCTCGAACACCTCGCGTGCCTCCCGCAACGGCAGGCCCATGAGCTGCTCGCCGCCATTGCCGTTCGGCATCGCCGGCACCATCGAGCCGACGTCCTGCGGCAGCATCGACGCGGTGATCACCGCATCAGGCTCGCCGCCGGCCAGGATCATCAGCCGCTCCACGTTGTTGCGAAGCTGGCGGACATTGCCGGGCCAGTCATGCGATTGCAGCACCGCCATGGCGTCCTCGCCGATGACCCGCTTGGGCAGGCCGGTGGCGATGGAAATCTGCTCCATGAAGTAGAGCACCAGGTCGGGAATATCCTCGCGCCGCTCCGCCAGCGGCGGCACCCGCACCGGCACCACCGAGAGCCGGTGGTAGAGGTCCTCACGGAATTTTCCGGCCACGATATCGGCTTCGATGTTGCGCGTGGTCGAGGACACGATGCGCACATCGACCGAAATCTTGGCCGAGCCGCCGACCCGTTGGAAGGTCTGGTCCACCAGCACGCGCAGGATCTTGTTCTGAGTTTCGCGCGGCATGTCGGCGATTTCGTCGATGAACAGCGTGCCGCCGTGCGCCTCCTCGAGCGCCCCGATCTTGCGCTCCTGCACGCCGTCTGACGCCTCGGTCCCGAACAGCTCGGTTTCCATGCGCTCCGGCGTCATGGCCGCCGCGTTGATGACCAGGAACGGCGCCTGCGCGCGCGACGACTGGCCGTGCAAGGTGCGCGCCGCTAGTTCCTTGCCGGAGCCGGACGGCCCGACGATCAGTACGCGGCTATTGGTCGGGGCCACCTTCTCGACCGTGAGCCGCAGCTGGTTGATCGACGGCGAGTGCCCGACCAGCGCCGACGGCTGCGGCGCCAGCTGTTTGAGCGCCCTCACCTCGCGCTTGAGGCGCGAATTTTCCAGCGCCCGTTCGGCAACCAGCACCAGGCGGTCGGCCTTGAACGGCTTCTCGATGAAGTCATAGGCTCCCTTCTTGATCGCGGCGACAGCGGTCTCGATGTTGCCGTGGCCGGAGATCATCACGATCGGCAGATCGGGATGCTGCTGTTTGATCGCCTCGAGCAGCTGGAGCCCGTCGAGCCGGCTGCCTTGCAACCAGATGTCGAGGAACACAAGGTTCGGCCGCCGTGTCGATACGGCGTTCAAGGCGTCGTCGGAATCGCGCGAGGTGCGCGTCACGTAGCCTTCGTCCTGGAGGATCCCGGAGACCAGTTCCCGGATGTCGGTCTCGTCGTCAACGATGAGGATTTCAGCGCTCATGGCTTGCGGACTCGGCTTACGGGTTGGTCGCTAGCTGTTGGGCTTTTGGCTCTGCGCTCGGTGGCGCGGGCGGATCAGCTGCAAATCTGAACCGTATCCACGCTCCCCTCTGGCCCGGCACTTTGGCCGAGGCGTCGTTAAGCTCGATCCCGCCGCCATGCTCCTCGGCAATGCGGCCGACGATCGCTAGACCGAGCCCCGTTCCCTTCTCGCGTGTGGTCACGTACGGTTCGAGCAGGCGGCTGCGGCTCTCCTTCGGCAGGCCGATGCCATTGTCGACCACGTCGATGATGATATCGCCGCCATCGCGGAACGCCGACAGGCGGATATGACCCTGCCCATTGCGCTCGGCCGGCGGCACGGCGCCGACGGCTTCGGTCGCGTTCTTGACGATGTTGGTCAGCGCCTGGGAGATCAGCCGGCGATCGAAGCGCGCCGGCATCGGATCCTCCACGACATCGGCGTCGATCTGGATGTCGGCGTTGCCCACGCGTTGCAGGAAGACCACCTGCCGGACGGTGTCCGCGACATCTTCGCTGCCGATCACCGCCTTCGGCATGCGTGCGAATTGCGAGAACTCGTCCACCATGCGCTTGATGTCGTCGACCTGCCGGATGATCGTATCGGTACATTGCTGAAACACCGCCGGATCTTCGGTAATCGACTTTCCGTACTTGCGGCGCAGCCGCTCGGCGGAGAGCTGGATCGGCGTGAGCGGGTTCTTGATCTCGTGCGCGATGCGGCGCGCAATATCGGCCCAGGCCGAGGTGCGTTGCGCGCTGACCAGGTCGGTGATGTCGTCGAGGGTAACGACATAGCCATGATCGGATTCCGCCGACTGCTCGCTGGTCACGCGCACCGACAGATTGCGCTCGCGGTTGCCACGGCTGATCGTGACCTGCCCCTGCACCAGGCGCTGGCTGCCGGAACGTGCGGTGTCGAACAGTTCGGAGAGCTCCGGGACGATCTCGTCGAGCGGCTTGCCGAGCGCTTCCGCTTCGGTTTGCCCGATCAGGCGCTCTGCCGAGCGGTTGAGGATGCCGATGCGGCCGTCCGCATCGACGCCGATCACCCCCGCGCTCGCGCCCGCCAGCACCGCTTCGGTGAAACGGCGGCGGCTGTCGATCAGGTCGCGCGCGCGCACGATGTCGTCGCGCTGGGTGCGCAGGTCCTGTGTCATCTTGTTGAAGCTCTCGCCGAGCTGGGCGAGGTCGCCTTCCGAGCGCCGCGTCGGCACCTGGACGTAAAGATTGCCGGTCGAGATCACCTGCGCGGCGCCGATCAGGCGCCGGATCGGCGCCACCAGATAGTTCGCGAAATTCAAGCCGATCCAGATCGCCGACAAGAGCACGATCAAGGCGATGACGGCATAGACCATCGCAAACGCGATCTGCAGACCCGGCCGCAGCTCCTCGATGAAGGCAAACTGCTCGACGCCCTGCTGCGTTGCCTTCAGCTGCGTCACCACCCGAGGATCGAGCACCCGCGCGACATAGAGATAGGTGTCGGTGTAACCGCGCAGCTTGATCAGGCCGGCAACGTGATTGTCGTCGATGAACATGCCGATCTGCGGCTCGCTGTCGCTGATCGTCGTCAGCACCTGCCGCGAAGGCTTGATGAAATTCTGATTGGCGACCTGCACGGCGGCCTGATCGACCGCGTTGGCGTCGCGGTCGAATACGATGATCGCGCCGAGCCTCCGGACATCGGCTTGGAAATTCACGAACTTGTGGAACTCGGCCCGGTCCTCGTCGAATATCGGTTTGGCGCGAGCGAGTTCGATGGCTACCGCAATGGTGTCGGCGCGCACCAGCCCGTGCTGGTCGCGCAGATAGGCCTGGGCCACCACGAAGGCATTCTCGATCAGCCGCTTGGTCTGCGTGGAGAACATGGTGTCGAAGCCACGATTGAGGGTCACGGTGGCGACGACCGCGACCAGGACCGCGGGCACTGCGGCAATGATCGAGAACAGGGCGACGATGCGGACGTGCAGCCGCGAGCCCGCCCGGCCTCGCCGGCGCGCCTGAAACACCCGCCAGATTTCCCAGCCGATGATGCCGAGCAGAAGCACCACCGTCGCGGCGTTGCCGTACAGCAGCGCCTTAACGACTTCGTCAGTCGGCAGGATCGGTGTCAGGTTGGCGAGCACCAGGAAGGTGGCGAGCGCCGACAGGAGCGCCAGCGCAACGGCCACGACACCCAGAATGCGCGCCAGCTTGCCCGGGACCGCGGTGGCGGCAGCAGCAAGCTCGGCAGTGGCGGCCTGGCCGACATTGGTCATCGCGCGCGACACCGACTGTGTGGGATGTTGCAATAAAGCGACTCCGAGTCCCCTGCTCGTCCGCCGAAGTGATGCTTTTGTACAACAATGTTGCCGGATTGCGACAATTCCGGGGCCATAAGTACATCGGATCCTGCACTTATCGTGCCGAATTGGGCCAGGGGCCAGCCGGGCATGTGGTGCCGCGCCCACACACCTGCGCGGGGTTGGGATCGGGCCTGATGTCTGCCGTCCTGCAACCAAGCAGGAACCGGCCTCACCCGCTGGTGCGGAACACCTGGATGTCCAGGTCCCTGATCTTCTTGCGCAGGGTATTGCGGTTGAGGCCGAGCAGATCAGCGGCACGGATCTGGTTGCCGCGGGTGGCGGCCAGCGTGACCGTCAGCAGCGGGTATTCGATCTCGCGCAGGATCCGATGGTAAAGCCCCGGCGGCGGCAGTTGCTCCCCGCAGCTCGCGAAATAGGCCGCCAGATGGTGCTCGACGGCCGCGGCGAGGCCTTCGTCGGCGCGTGGCTCTTCGGCGGCCGGTAGCGTTGCCGGCTGCGCCAGCTCGGCCTCGACGACCGCGGTGGTGATCGTCTCCTGCGGATAGAGCGCTGCAAGACGCCGGGCGAGATTCTCCAGCTCGCGCACGTTGCCCGGCCAGCGGTAACGCTTGAGACGCTCGAGTGCGGCCTGATCGATCTGCTTCAGCGGCAAGCCTTCACGCGATACGACCACCAGGAAGTGACGGATCAGATCGGGCACGTCCTCGAGGCGTTCTCGCAGCGGGGGAAGCCGCAGCGGCACCACATTGAGCCGGAAGAACAGGTCCTCGCGGAACAGGCCCTGCTGGATCAGGATGCGCAGGTCCTTGTTGCTGGCCGCGATGATGCGCACGTCGGTCTTGATCGGCGTGCGACCGCCGACGGTCGAGTATTCGCCCTGCTGCAACACACGCAGCAGCCGCGTCTGGGCCTCCATCGGCATGTCGCCGATCTCGTCGAGGAACAGCGTGCCGCCTTCGGCCTGTTCGAACCGGCCGGCGCTGCGCGCATTCGCACCGGTGAAGGCGCCCTTCTCGTGTCCAAACAGTTCGGATTCGATCAGGTCGCGCGGAATCGCCGCCATGTTTACGGCGACGAACGGTCCGGTCCGGCGCTTGCCGTAGTCGTGGAGCGCGCGCGCCACCAGTTCCTTGCCGGTGCCGGACTCGCCCGAGATCATCACCGTGAGATCGGTCTGCATCAGCCGCGCCAGCATGCGGTAGATTTCCTGCATCGCCGGCGAGCGGCCGACCAGCGGTATCTGATCAAAGTCTTCCGACTTGACGGCGCTTGGCGCGCGTTCCTTCGGTTCCGAGAGTGCCCGGCCGACGATCGCGATCAGCTCCTTCAGGTCGAACGGCTTCGGCAGGTACTCGTAGGCGCCCCGTTCGGACGCGCGGATCGCGGTCATGAACGTGTTCTGCGCGCTCATGATCAGCACCGGCAGATCGGGCCGAAGCTTCTTGATCCGCGGCAGCAGGTCGAAGGCATTCTCGTCCGGCATCACCACGTCGGTGATGACGAGGTCGCCGTCGCCCTGGCTGATCCATCGCCAGAGCGTCGCGGCGTTACTGGTCGAGCGGACCTCATAACCAGCACGCGACAGCGCCTGGTTCAGGACCGTGCGGATCGCCGCATCGTCGTCGGCCACCAGAATACTTCCGGCAGGCATCAGCATCCCCTCTCTAGGCAGCGCCGCCCGGCTCGGCGACGTTGTCTCGATACATGGGCATGAGTACGCGAAAGATCGTATGTCGCGGCTGCGACTCGCATTCGATGATACCGCCGTGATCGCCGACGATTTTCGACACCAGCGCGAGCCCGAGGCCCGATCCGGTCGGCTTGGTCGTCACGAACGGATCGAACAGATGCGGCAGCAGGTCCTCGGATACGCCCGGCCCGTTGTCCTTGACGCAGAATTCAAGCGGCAGCGACACCCGCGCCTTGGCGCCGGGGCGCGCCAGCCGCACGCCGGGCCGGAACGCTGTCGTGAGCTGGATCTCGCCGTCAGTAACGCCGTCGCCGATCGCTTCGGCGGCGTTCTTCACCAGGTTGAGGAACAGCTGAATCAACAGATCGCGGTTGGCAAGCACCGGCGGCAGCGACGGGTCGTATTCCTCGATGAACTTGATGTTGCGCGCGAAGCCGGAATGGGCGAGCCGTTTGACGTGATCGAGCACGACATGGATGTTGACCGGTTGCCGCTCGATCGGGCGCTCGTCGGTGAACACCTCCATGCGGTCGACCAGCTTCACGATGCGGTCGGCTTCGTCGCAGATCAGCCGTGTGAGCGTGCGGTCTTCGTCGTTGGCGCTGCTTTCCAGAAGCTGCGCGGCGCCGCGGATGCCCGACAACGGGTTCTTGATCTCGTGCGCCAGCATGGCGGCCAGCGCGGTCACCGAGCGCGCCGCGCCACGGTGCGTGAGCTGGCGGTCCATCTTCTCGGCGATGGTGCGCTCCTGAAGCATCACCACCACGTTGTCCGGCCGCTCCGGCAAGGGGGCGACGTGCAGGTCGACCAGCCGCTCGCCGGGATTGCGCGGCGTCGAGAGGTCGACCTTGTATTCGTTGACCGCAGCGCCGCGGGCGCGGGCCTGGTCGATCAAGGCGAGCAAGGGGCTGCCGAACGGCACCAGATCGCCGAGCGAATGCCGCCGCAGCATCGGCAGCGACGCCTCGAAGAACGATTCCGCCGCAGCATTGGCGTTGGCGACCCGGCCGTCCGCGGCCACCATGATCACCGGATGCGGCAAGGCGTCGAGCATCGCGTCGGCGGTTCCCGACGGCAGCGTCGCCATGGGCTCGAGGCTGCTCATGCCGCCGCCACCTCCGGTCCGGAGAATTCGTCGAACGCGGCCATGAGCCGGTGGCGCACCGCGCGCGGATCGTTGAGCGGCAGCACGCTTTCACGATGCGCCTTCAGGCGCTCAGCCGATGCGCCGACCGTCGCGGCCGCCGCATCGAGCGCCCAGCCGAGATGCTTGCGGGCATGACGCAGGCCGATGAAGCCGTGATGCGACAGCATTTCCTCGTAGAGCGCGAGCGTCTGCGCAAGCTGCACCGGCAGCGACGGCGCGCGCTCGCGGTGTCCGGTGGCGAGATAGCGCGCGAGCTGCCCGGGCAGCCACGGCCTGCCTTGCGCGCCACGGCCGACCATCACGGCATCGGCGCCGGAAGCGGCGAGCGCCGTGTCGGCATCGTCATAGGTTTCGATGTCGCCGTTGACGACGACCGGAATCGATACCGCCTGCTTCACCGCGCGGACCGCGCTCCAGTCGGCCCGGCCTTTGTAGAACTGGCAGCGGGTGCGGCCGTGCACCGTGATCATGCGCACGCCGGCGGCCTCGGCGCGGCGCGCAAGCTCGGGTGCGTTGATGGTGCGATCGTCCCAGCCGAGCCGCATCTTCAGCGTGACCGGAACCGAAACCGCGCCGACCGTCGCTTCGATCAGCGTCAGGGCGTGATCGAGATTGCGCATCAGCGCTGAACCCGACTCGCCGCCTGTCACATGTCGGGCCGGGCAGCCCATGTTGATGTCGATGATCGCGGCGCCGTTGCCTTCGGCGATGCGCGCGCCTTCTGCCATCCAGCGCGCCTCGCAGCCGGCGAGCTGCACGACGTGCACGCCGATGCCCTGCCCTTCGGCACGCAATACCGCATCACGCCGCCCTTCGACGAGCTTGGAGCATGCGGTCATCTCCGAGACGACGAGCCCAGCCCCGAGTCGCGCCACCAGTCGCCGGAATGGCGCGTCGGTGACGCCTGACATTGGGGCGAGCACCACGGGATTGGGCAGATCGATCGCGCCGATCGTCAGTGGGCTCCTAGGGAAATCAATCATCCTGGCAACCGCTTATCCGTCATGCCTATGAATTAGGCGAAACAGGGATTTGCCCAGACTTTAGCCAGCTTGACGACGCCCGGCAAGTGCTGCACTGCAAAATCTTGGGAGTGCAGGCACCCGGATCGGCCGCCTGCCGAATTCCCCGTTTGCGGCTGGCCCGTGACGCGCTAATCGGAGCCTCCCGGTTGGAAAGGCTTCAGGAATGGCGGGAACGGTCGCAGCAGTGATTGTCGCAGCCGGGCGCGGGCTGCGGGCCGGCGGCGGCATTCCCAAGCAGTACCGGCCGATGCCCGGCGGAACCGCCATCCAGCGGTCGCTCGGGATATTCGCCGGTCACAGCGAGGTCGCCCTGGTGCAGCCGGTCATCCACACCGACGACCAGGAGGCGTTCCAGCGCGTGTCGGCGGGGCTCCAGCTGCTGCCGCCGGTCTTCGGCGGCGCCACCCGGCAGGATTCGGTGCGCGCCGGCCTGGAGGCAATCGCGGCGAAGCAGCCCGACATCGTGCTCATCCATGATGCGGCGCGCCCGTTCGCATCGGCAGCGCTGATCACGCGGGCGATCGCCGCCGCGGCCAAGGACGGCGCGGCGGTGCCGGTACTGCCCGTCGCCGACACGGTGAAAACCGTGGACGCCAAAGGTCGCGTCACCGGCACGCTCGATCGATCGCTGCTGCGCGCGGTGCAGACGCCGCAGGCGTTCGGGTTCGCGGCGATCATCGATGCGCATCGCCGCGCGCTGAAGGCCGCCCGCGACGATTTCACCGACGACGCCGCGCTCGCGGAATGGGCCGGAATGACGGTCGCGACCTTCGCCGGCGAAGCGGCGAACGTGAAACTCACCACGCCGGAGGATTTCCTGCGCGCCGAAAATGCAAACCTGTCCGACCTGGGCGATGTGCGCACCGGATTCGGCACCGACGTCCACCAGTTCGCCGACGGCGATCACATCTGGCTTGGCGGCATCAAGATCCCGCATGCGCGCGGCGTCACCGGGCATTCCGACGCCGACGTGGTGCTGCACAGCCTGGTCGATGCGATCCTCGGCGCGATCTCCGACGGCGACATCGGTGTGCATTTTCCGCCCAGCGATCCGCAGTGGAAAGGCGCCTCCTCCGACCGCTTCCTGGCGTTCGCCGTCGAGCGCGTGCGCGCCCGTGGCGGCCTGATCGCTCATCTCGACATCACAGTGGTGTGCGAGGCGCCGCGCGTGGGGCCGCACCGCGACGCCATGCGCGCGCGCATCGCCGAGATCGCCGGCATCTCGCCTGAACGGGTGGCAATCAAGGCGACCACCAGCGAGAAGATGGGCTTCACCGGTCGTGGTGAAGGCATCGTCGCCTTCGCGACGGCGACAGTCCGGCTGCCCTGGAATGATTGAGCAGAGGGGCCGATGGCGACGCTGATCGAGCAAGCCACCGCCCTGCTCGCGCTATGCCGCCGAAAGCGGCTCAAGATCGCGACCGCGGAATCCTGCACCGGCGGTCTGATCGCCGCGACGCTTACCGAAATCCCCGGATCGTCCGATGTCGTAGAGCGCGGCTTCGTCACCTACAGCAACGAGGCCAAAGAGACCATGCTCGGGGTTCCCGGCGCGATGCTGCGCACCGTCGGTGCGGTCAGCCGGGAGACGGCCGAAGCGATGGCGAAAGGCGCGCTACGGCAGTCGCACGCCGAACTCGCCATATCGGTCACGGGAATTGCGGGCCCGGGCGGAGGCTCGCCCGAAAAGCCCGTAGGGCTTGTGCATTTCGCCGCCGCCTCGAAGCACGGCCACCTGGTCCATCACGAGAAACACTTCGGCGACATCGGCCGTTCGCAGGTGCGCCACGCCTCGGTAATCGAGGCGCTCGCCATGCTGCGTGAACTCGCCGAGGGGTATCAGCCGCGATAAATCTGATCGGCGCGGTGCTCGAAGGCCTGGGCGAAGCGGCGGAATGCGATATCGAACATCGAGCCCATCAACATGCCGAGCATGCGGCTCTTGAACTCGTAATCGATGAAAAAATCGACGTCGCAGACCTTCTCGCGCACCGCGTGGAACGTCCAGCGGTTCTCCAGGTGGCTGAACGGTCCTTCGAGATACTCGACCAGGATCTGCAGATTGGGCCGGTCGAGGGTCACCCGGCTCGAGAAGGCTTCCCGCACCAGCTTGTAGGCGACGGTCATGTCGGCGACGAGGATCTCGACGCCCTCCGGCTCCTGGATTCGACGCCGGATCTTGAGCTCGCGGCACATCGGCACGAATTCCGGATAACGCTCGACGTCGGCGACAAGGTCGAACATCTCGGATGCGGCGTGCCGGACCCGGCGCCTATCAGAAAATTTCGGCATTGCCGCCTAACAGGTGCGCGCGGAGCGCGCCGCCTTGAGCCGTGCGAAATCCTCGCCGGCGTGATGCGAGGAGCGCGTCAGCGGCGAAGCCGACACCATCAGGAAGCCCTTGGCGTAGGCGATCGCCTCGTAGGCCTTGAACTCGTCGGGCGTCACGAAACGCACCACCGCGTGATGCTTGCGGGTCGGTTGCAGGTATTGCCCGATGGTGAGGAAATCGACGCCGGCGGCGCGCAGGTCGTCCATGACCTGCATCACTTCGTTCCGCTCCTCGCCGAGCCCAACCATGATGCCGGACTTGGTGAACATGGTCGGGTCGATTTCCTTGACGCGTTGCAGCAGCCGGATCGATGCGAAGTAGCGCGCACCCGGCCGAACCGTGAGATATTTCGACGGCACCGTTTCCAGGTTGTGATTGAACACATCGGGCTTGGCGGCAGCCACAGTCTCAACCGCGCCGTCCTTGCGCAGGAAGTCCGGCGTCAGCACCTCGATGGTGGTCTTCGGACAGTGTTCGCGGATGGCGCGGATGGTCGCCGCGAAATGCCGTGCTCCGCCGTCGTCGAGGTCGTCGCGATCGACCGAGGTGACGACGATATGCGCAAGGCCGAGCTTGGCGGTGGCCTCGGCGACGCGCACCGGCTCCAAGGCGTCTAGCGATGCTGGAAGTCCCGTCTTCACGTTGCAGAAGGCGCAGGCGCGCGTGCAGGTGTCGCCCATGATCATGAAGGTGGCGTGCTTCTTCTCCCAGCACTCGCCGATGTTCGGGCAGCCGGCCTCCTCACACACCGTGTGCAGGCCGTTGTCGCGCATGATCTTGTGGGTCTCAGCATAGCCCTTCGACACCGGCGCCTTGACGCGGATCCAGTCGGGCTTCTTGAGCGCGGGCGTGTCGGCGCGATGCGCCTTTTCCGGGTGGCGCGAGCGCTTGTCCGCATTGACGGTGTCGAGCACGACGACCATGGAATCTCACGGGTTCTGACCACCTCTACTTACGAAGCGGCCCGGCACCCGGCAAGGCCGGGATTCTAGGCGTTTAGGACCCGCCCGTAGGCGTCCAGCACCGCCTCCTTCATCATTTCCGACAGCGTCGGATGCGGGAAGACCGTGTGCATCAGCTCTTCTTCGGTGGTCTCAAGGTTCATCGCCACCACGTAGCCCTGGATCAGTTCGGTGACCTCGGCGCCGACCATGTGCGCGCCCAGGAGCTGGCCGGTCTTCTTGTCGAAGATCACCTTGACCATGCCCTGGTCCTCGCCGAGCGCGATCGCCTTGCCGTTGCCGGCGAACGGGAAGCGGCCGACGCGGACGTCGAGCTTCTTCTCCTTCGCCGCCTGCTCGGTGAGCCCGACCGAGGCGATCTGCGGGGTGCAGTAGGTGCAGCCGGGGATCAGGCGCTTGTCGAGCGGATGCGGGTGCAGGCCCTTGATCGCCTCGATACAGACGACACCCTCGTGCTCGGCCTTGTGGGCGAGCAGCGGGGGTCCGGCGACGTCGCCGATCGCATAGATGCCGGGCACATTGGTACGGCTGAGATTGTCGACCACGACGGCGCCGCGCTCGGTCTTCACGCCGACCTTCTCCAGGCCGAGGTTCTCGATGTTGCCGACCACGCCGACGGCGGAGATCACGCGCTCGACCGTGAGCGACTGGGTGCCGCCCTTGCCGTCGTCGATGGTGGCGGTGACGCTGTCGCCCTTCTTGTCGAGCTTGGTCACCTTGGCGCCGGTCAGGATCTTGATGCCCTGCTTCTCGAACGACTTGCGGGCAAAGGCGGAAATCTCGGCGTCCTCGACCGGCAGGATCTGCGGCAGCACCTCGACCACGGTCACGTCGGCGCCGAGCGTGCGGTAGAACGAGGCGAACTCGATCCCGATCGCGCCCGAGCCGACGACGAGCAGCGACTTCGGCATGCGCTCCGGCACCATCGCCTCGAAATAGGTCCAGATCAGCTTCTGGTCGGGTTCGAGCCCGGGCAGCACGCGCGGCCGCGCGCCGGTCGCGAGGATGATGTGCTTGGCCTGATAGGCGCCGGGGCCGAGCGCGCCCTTCGGCGCTTCGGCCTTGCCAGCCTTCACCGTGATCTTGCCGGGAGCGTCGATCGTCGCTTCGCCCCAGATCACGGTCACCTTGTTCTTCTTCATCAGGAAGCCGACGCCGTCGTTGAGGCGTTTCGACACCGCCCGCGAACGCTTGACGATCGCTCCCGCATCGAAGCCGACATTGTCGGCCCTCAGGCCATAGTCTTTCGCATGCTGCATGTAATGAAAGATTTCGGCGGAACGCAGCAGCGCCTTGGTCGGGATACAGCCCCAGTTGAGGCAGATGCCGCCCAGGTGCGCGCGCTCGACGATCGCGGTCTTGAAGCCAAGTTGCGCCGAACGGATGGCGGTGACGTAGCCGCCCGGGCCGGAGCCGATGATGATGACGTCGAAGTTCGTGTCAGCCATGTTTCTTTCAGTCCACGCACAGGATCGATGGGCGGATGGCCGTCCGGCTAAACGGACGGCATGCCGCGAGGAGGATCACATCGGTTTGTCCAGCGCCGTCTTCACGCAATCCGCGTTAAGATCGGCAAAAATCCGGTCGGCGGGTTCGAACAGCTTCTCGACCTCTGACGGCGACGCCTGCCGTGCGTCGTTGACGGCCTTCGCAACCGCCACCGACAATTCCGTGTAGCGCACCCGGACGTTCTCGTCGCGCAAATTCGCCAGATAGGTGCCGAGCGCGCCGAGCCTGGCCACCGCATTCGCCGCTTCGATCTGGTCGGGGGTCATGGTGGCGCCGTCGGCCCTTGCACTGTCGCGGTTCCGGCTCACGACCGAGGCGCGGAATTTCACCTGGAAGTATGCATCGATGACGTCCTTGCAAGTGCGCATATACTCGCTGCGCGCGACGTTGCGCTGGATGAGATTGACGAACAGGTTGTTGAGATAGCCGTTGTAGATCGACGTCACCAGCGACAGCGTCGCGATGAACATCGGAAAATAAGTGATGACGATCGCCCGAACCTTGGTTTCGCGTTCGCTCATGTTGTCGCGGGTGTTGGGCCTCGATCAGAGCGTCGTGGTGGCTTCGTAGAAAGGCGCGACCACGTTCTTGAAGCTGATCGCGACCGTGTCCTCGACCGCCATGGCCGAGTGCAGCACGTTCGAGGGGTGATAGCTCACCTCGCCCGGCCCGATGTCGTAGGTGTCGCCGCCGCAGGTCATGCGCATGCGGCCCGAGAGCACGTAGATCGCCTGCTCTTCCGGATGCTGGTGCGGCCGCGCGCTGTCGCCGGCGCGCCAGTGCATCTTCTGGATTTCGATCGACGCGCCGCGGACCACGGGCCCACGCGCGTCGGAGTGCGTCGGGGTGATCAGATGGTCCAGATTGCCTTCGAGCAGGACACGGGCCATGGCGGAATTCCTCCAATCGGTGCGGCGGACACGAGCCACGCCAGACAAGGGCCGGCAGACAACGGCCGGCTGGAGAATGGCCAGTCTTGCGCGCCGCCGTCAATTGCCGCATCGGGCAGCACTGCGCTGCCGCGCCATCTACTCTTCCATGGTCAGCTTCAGGTCGGCGACGATTGGCCTGACCTTGGAGATCTGGTCCTTGAGCATGGCCCGCATCTCGTCGGGGGTCGAGCCGGACGGCTCGGCGCCGACCTCGTTCATGCGCTTGACCACGTCGGGATTTTTGCTGGCGGTTGCGATCTCCTTGTGCAGGCGCTCGACCACCGGCGCGGGCGTGCCTTTGGGCGCCAGGAAGCCGTTCCAGCCCTGCAATTCGAGGTTCGGGAAGCCCAGCGACCGCACCGTGGGCACGTTCGGCATCGCTTTCGAGGGCGTCGCCACCGCCATCGCCTTCAATGCGCCGGAGCGCACGTGCTGCAACGAGCTCGAGAGCTGATCGCCGCCGAACTGGATACGCCCCGACAGCATCTCGGTCACCAGCGGGGCGGCGCCGCGGAACGGCACGTGCTGCATCTGGATGCCGCCGTCGCGTTTCAGCACCTCTCCCATCAGGTTCATGATGCTCCCGGGACCCGTCGAGCCGTAGTTGATCTTGTCCTTGGTCTGCTTCGCCCAGGCGACGAACTCCTTGAGATCGTTCGCCGGCACGCCGGGATGCGCCAGCAGCCAGAACGGCACATAGGCGCCGACCGAGATCGGCACGAAATCCGCCTCGATGTCGTGGCGCGATTTCTTGGCGAGCTGGTACGTCGTGGTGGTGGTCGTGAAGGTGATATTGTGGAACAGGAGCGTATGGCCGTCGGGGGCGGCCTTCGCGACCTGATCGGCGCCGAGCGCACCGCCGGCACCGCCGACGTTCTCGACCAGTACCGTCTGGCCGAGCGTTTCCGTCATCCGCTGCGCGAACAGTCGCGCCAGCATGTCGGTGGTGGCGCCGGCCGGAAACGGCACGATGATCCGGATGGTCTTGTTCGGCGACCATGCTTGCGCAATCGCCGGCTTGCCGATGAGCGCCGACGCGCCGAGCGCAGCGGTGCCCGCCAGAATTTGACGCCGTGTCTTTACAATGTTCATGACCGTCCTCCGTACAGGCCGTCTTCCGCGGCTTTCTAAAAAATGACTACATCACACCACCATCATCACCGGATTCTCGATCAGCGTCTTGAACGCCCCGAGCATCTGCGCGCCGAGCGCGCCGTCGACCGCGCGATGGTCGGTCGAGAGCGTGACCGACATCATCCACGCCGCTTCGATCTTGCCGTCCTTCACGATCGCACGTTCCTCGCCGGCGCCGACCGCGAGGATCGTCGCATGCGGCGGGTTGATGACGGCGGCGAAATCCTTGATCCCGTACATGCCGAGGTTTGAGACCGCGCTCGAGCCGCCCTGATACTCCTCGGGCTTGAGCTTCCTGGCGCGGGCGCGTGCGGCGTAGTCCTTCATCTCGTTCGAGATCACCGACAGCGACTTCATCTCGGCCTTGCGCACGACCGGCGTGATCAGCCCGCCGGGAATCGAGACCGCGACGCCGATGTCGGAATGCCGGTGCTTGAGCATGCCGCCTTCGGTCCAGGTCACATTGGCGTCCGGCACCTGCTGCAGCGCGAGCGCCAGCGCCTTGATGACGAAGTCGTTGACCGAGACCTTGTAGGCGGGCTTGCCGTCCTTGTCCTTCGGCGCGGCCGCGTTGATCTCCTCGCGCGCCGCCATCAGCTTCCCGATGTTGCAGTCGAGCGTCAGGTAGAAATGCGGGATCGTGAGCTTGGCCTCGACCAGGCGGCGCGCGATCACCTTGCGGATATTGTCGTGCGGTACGACCTCGAAGCTGCCGGGCTCGAACAGCGCGCGGATCTTGTCGTCGGACGGCGCCTGGATCGCCAACGGCGCGCCGGCGGCGGCAATAGGCGCCGCCAGGCCCTTGCCCGACTTCGCCGCCTCGACGTCGCGCGCGATGATGCGGCCGTGGGGGCCGGAACCCCGGATGCGGCCCACGTCGATGCCGGCGTCTTTGGCCATCCGGCGGGCCAACGGCGAGGCAAACACGCGATTGTCGCCGCGCGACGCGGCCGGTGCCGGTGCGGGCGCTCTTGGTGCGGCAGCAGGTGTTGCTACAGCAGGCGTGGCCATCGCTGGTGCGGCCGTAGGCTTCGGCGCCTCGGGGGCCTTGGCAGCGGCGGGCGCCTTGGCGGCTGCGGAGGTGGCAGCCTTTACATCCTCGCCTTCCGCCGCCAGCACGGCGATGAGCTGATTGACCGGGACGTCCTGCGTGCCTTCCGGCACGACAATCTTGGCCAGCACGCCGTCATCGATGGATTCGTACTCCATCGTGGCCTTGTCGGTCTCGATCTCGGCGATGACGTCGCCGGCCTTGACCGTATCGCCTTCTTTCTTGAGCCAGCGCGCAAGGTTGCCCTTTTCCATCGTGGGCGACAGCGCAGGCATGAGGATGTTCACGGGCATGGCAGTTTCAATCTTAATCTAGCCGATCAACTGATCGCGCTGGTGGTGCCGGGATCGGTCGGACTATCCATCTCGGCGTCATAGATGGTGCGCACGCGGTCGATCACCTGGTCCTGGGTGAGGTTGCTTTCCGTGGCGTAGATTCGCGCCACATGCCGGGTCACGTCGGCGATCAGCATCCCCCACGCGTCGGGATCGTCGAACGCGCGGCGCAAGGAGACATGCAGCGCGCCGTCGACGATCACCGCGCGCAAGACCTCGACCCCGCCCTGATCCAGCGCGGCGGGCGGGACATGGAGCGCATCGAAAACCGGCACTGCGTTATCCGGGTCCATGTACTCTCCCCTGTCATCTATCCCTTGCATGGATAGCTCGTGGTGAGGTGGGCGACGAACACGCGTGCGACCAGGGAATTGGGCTGCGCTTTCGCCACCACATTGTTCAACTCTATTTCCAGCCACTCAAAGGTTTCGGCCAACGAGCTACGCCCGCGCTCGGGTGGAAGGCAGAACAGCCGGCCGAAACGATCGCCGGCCGCATCGCCTTCCGAGCTCAAGAGTCCCTCGAACAGGCCGATGAGATAGTTCCGATACGCCGTCGACGCCCAGCCTGCATTCCGCGACACCCGCTGCAATACCCGATAGGTCTCGACGGTCATCGGATGGAGCACACTGCTGTGCGGTTGAAGTACATTCGGTTCTGCACGTTCCGCACCAACACGCGCCGGCATCCATAAGCTCGCGACGCAGACGACGCACAATGCCGATGCGAGCATCCGCATGTCGTCACCGATAGCAGACCGCTTTCGCAGCCTTGACCACCTCCGCGACCGACGGCAGCGTTAGCTTCTCCAGATTGGCGGCATACGGCATCGGCACGTCCTTTTGGGTCACGCGCAGCACCGGCGCGTCGAGGTAGTCGAACGCGTGCTCGACCACCAGCGCCGCGATCTCGGCGCCGACGCCCGACTGCCGCCAGCCCTCCTCAACCGTGACGATGCGGCCGGTCTTCTTCACCGACTCGACGACCGTGTCGATGTCCATCGGCCTCAGCGTACGAAGATCGATCACTTCGGCGTTGATGCCGTCCTTGGCGAGTTCATCGGCGGCTTTGAGCGTGTAGGTCATGCCCATGGACCAGGAGACCAGCGTCACGTCGCTGCCGCTGCGCGCGATCTTCGCCTTGCCGATCGGGATCGTATAGTCGTCGAGCTTCGGGACCGGGAAGCTCTGTCCGTAGAGGATCTCGTTTTCGAGAAAGATCACGGGATTGGGATCGCGGATCGCCGACTTGAGCAGGCCCTTGGCGTCGGCGGCGGTATAGGGCGCGATCACCTTGAGGCCCGGGATGTGCGAGTACCAGGAGGTGAAGTCCTGGCTGTGCTGCGCCGCGACGCGCGCCGCCGGGCCGTTCGGGCCGCGGAACACCGCCGAAGTGGTCATCTGGCCGCCCGACATGTACCGGGTCTTCGCCGCCGAGTTGATCAGCTGGTCCATCGCCTGCATCGCGAAATTGAAGGTCATGAACTCGACCACCGGCTTGAGGCCGGCCATCGCGGCGCCGATGCCGACGCCGGCGAAGCCGTGCTCGGTGATCGGCGTATCGATCACGCGCCGCGCGCCGAATTCCTGCAGCAGGCCTTGCGTCACCTTGTAGGCGCCCTGGTACTCGGCGACTTCCTCGCCCATCACGAACACGTTCGGGTCGAGGCGCATCTCTTCGGCCATGGCATCGCGCAGCGCTTCACGCACCGTCATGCTGACCGTCTCGGTGCCGGCGGGCAGATCGAGCTCTTCGGGCGGCGTCTGCCGCGGCACGGCCGGCGGCGCCTTGATGGCACCGGGCTCCTCGACGCGCGGTCGGGATTCCGCGACCTCTTCGGCGACGGCCGGATCGGGCGGCGCCTTGCGCGACGGCTTGCCGGATTTCAGCGCCGCGGCGTCTTCACCCTCGGACAGGATCATCGCGATCGGCGTGTTGACCGCGACATCGTTGGTTCCTTCCGGCACCAGGATCTTGCCGAGCGTGCCTTCGTCGACCGCCTCCACTTCCATGGTGGCTTTATCAGTCTCGATCTCGGCGATGACGTCGCCGGACTTGACCGTGTCGCCTTCTTTCTTGAGCCACTTGGCGAGATTGCCCCGCTCCATGGTCGGCGACAGCGCGGGCATCAGGACTTCGATCGGCATGGAGGCGTTCCGTTAGCGACGTAACTAGTGGGAAACCCGCGCGAGATTGGTGCCGGCCGAAATCGCCGCGATGGCGACGATCAGGCAGACCAAAAATGCGACCATGGCTTTGTTGACGGTTGCGGCGTGCGCGCCGGCCGCGCCTTGCAGGCGGCCGGCCGTGAACATCCAGTTGAAGATGGCGCGCGACATCATTCCCTTCTGCTGCGGGTCATCCGATAGCGCGCCCATGGTCCGGACGTAGAACACCGCGCCGGCGATCCAGCTGGCGACCGCGCCGGCAATGGCAAGACCTGCCACGATGTATGCGACGAGTGCCATGCGCGTCCGGCTCAGGCGTAGACGTCGGTGTAAAGCTCGGAGGGATCCGGCTCGGGATCGTGTGTTGCAAATTCGGCCGCTTCGTTGGCGACGAGGCGAACTTCCGTGTCGATCTTCTTGAGTGCGTCTTCAGTGCTCCACTTCTTGGCAATGAGACGCTGCCGCACCTGCTCGATTGGATCGTGCTCGGTGCGGTATTTATCGACCTCTTCCTTGGAACGATATTTCGCGGGATCCGACATGGAGTGCCCGCGATAACGATAGGTCAGCATTTCAAGAATGATCGGGCCGTTGCCCTCGCGGCACCATTTGACCGCTTTCTCGCCCGCGGCTTTCACCGCGCGCACGTCCATGCCGTCGACCTGCTCGCCGGGGATGCCATGCGCGCTGCCGCGCTGCGCGAGATTGGTGGTCGCGGAGGCGCGGTTCAGGGACGTGCCCATGGCATACTGGTTGTTCTCGATGATGTAGATCACAGGCAGCTTCCAGAGCTTCGCCATGTTGAAGCTTTCGTAGACCTGGCCCTGGTTGGCGGCGCCGTCGCCGAAATAGGTCAGGCTCACATTGTCGTTGCCGCGGTAGCGGTTGGCGAAGGCGAGGCCGGTGCCGAGCGGCACCTGCGCGGCGACGATGCCGTGTCCGCCGTAGAAGCCCTTCTCGACGGAGAACATGTGCATGGAGCCGCCCTTGCCCTTGGAATACCCGCCGCGGCGGCCGGTCAGCTCGGCCATCACGCCCTTGGCGTCCATTCCGCAGGCCAGCATGTGACCGTGGTCGCGGTAGCCGGTGATGATCTGGTCGCCGGCCTTCAGCGCCATCTGCATGCCGACAACGACCGCCTCCTGGCCGATGTAGAGGTGACAAAACCCGCCAATCAGGCCCATGCCGTACATCTGGCCGGCCTTTTCCTCGAACCGGCGGATCAGCAGCATGTCGCGGAACGCCTTGAGTTCCTGTTCCTTGGTCAGGTCCGGCGGGGCCCCCCGGTCATCCGGAACTGGCTGGATAGCGGCTTTGCTGCTGGCAACGGCCATGAAGCTCCTCGACGAAAGTGGCGGCCCCAAACTAGGCCATTGGCCGCCCTCCCCTTAGCCGAAATCCCGGCGCGACGAAAGCGCGGCAGGTGGCGAAAGGAATTGCTTTTGCTGGATAAAACCGAACCTGGGCGCCTGGCAGCGGCTTATCGCCGCCGCACCAACGTCAGGTCGCGGGCATCGACATAATCAAGCAGCGCGCGCGCCCGCTCGTCGAGCATGTCCGGGTCGAGGCTCTCCGATTTCAACAGCGCCACCCGCCGCTCCCACTGCTGGCGCTCGGCCCGCAGCGTATCGCGCTCCTTCGTCAGCCGCGCCATCTGCAGGTCGAGCGCCTGGCGGGCATGGATGCCGTGATTGCCGGTATAGGCGTTGACGCCGAAATATCCGATCAGCAGCGCCGCCCCGAGATAGAGGCCGAGCGCGGTCAGGACGGTACGGAGTCGCCTGCGGGTGACCATGAACGGCACGATGGCCGCGTCGCGTTAAGAGGCCTTTAACGACGTCAGCCCGGTGTGCGCCGGAACTCGTTGAGAACGAAGTTCCGATGCGCTTGCCGCGGTTGCGGAAGAAGCGCAGCACGCCGGCATCGACAAAATACGTGAGCAGAATCGAATCGCGCGTCGTCACCTCGCTGCCGACCGGGTCGGCCGAGTGCCAGGTCTCCTTGTCGACCGCGAACGCATAGCCGGTATTGGGCGCGAACTTCATCTGCTTGCGCTTGGGCATGCTGCCGTCGAGCAGATGGTCGTGGAAGATCGTGCCGATATGCGTCGTCGACGCATCGCGCGGCAAATAGAGCTGGACCGTGATTCCCTTCCAATGCGTGTCGGGATGCGGGGTGATCCGATAGCCCGGTATGTCGCGGGTCAGGATCGGCACCGGATACATCCCGACCTTGGCGAAGTCGGCGCCAAAGCGCGCCGACAGGCCCGGCGCCAGGCGCCGCACGAACGCATCCCTGACCGCCGCGGAGCACAGCGCCGCGCCGACCACGTCCCAGACCGCGCGTTTTTCAGGAGGCAGGCCGCGGATGTATTCCGGGAACAGGTCGATCTTCACCCGCGTATGGGTGCCGTCGGCCATGTCGTTGCCTTTGGCGCGGCCCGACATCGGACGGTAGTCGGACGACACCGGCATCGCCGCCAGCATGTCGGCATAGACATTGTCGGGGAACACGCGATCGAACGTAAGGTGGTAGAACGGCGACGTGTCCGACTGCGCGGCATCGATCGATGCGGCCACGAATCGGCTCAGGCTCTCAACGGCGTTGCGCCGGTCGAGCGATTTCAGTTCGATCGACTGGTCCATTTGGAACCCGCTCCAAATTTCCGGATGTGTTTCTTCGCCGTTCCCGTTGGGGACTATAGCGCCAAGAGGCGCGCCGCGCGAGCTTGTCAGCCCGCCACCTTGAGCGCCGCTCGTCCCGGATACTGGGCCTGCGGGCCCAAATCCTCTTCGATACGCAGCAACTGGTTGTATTTCGCGGTGCGGTCGGACCGGGCGAGCGAACCGGTCTTGATCTGCCCGCAATTGGTCGCGACCGCGAGATCGGCGATGGTGGCGTCCTCGGTCTCGCCCGAGCGATGCGACATCACCGCCGTGTAGCTCGCCTTGTGCGCCATGTCGACCGCGGCGATGGTCTCGGTGAGCGTGCCGATCTGGTTGACCTTCACCAGGATCGAATTGCCGAGCCCGCGTTTGATGCCTTCCGCAAGCCGCACCACATTGGTGACGAACAGGTCGTCGCCGACGAGCTGGCATTTCTTCCCGATCATGTCGGTCAGGATCTTCCAGCCGTCGAAGTCGTCCTCCGCCATGCCGTCCTCGATCGACACGATCGGATAGCGCGCCACGAGATCGGCCAGATATTTAGCGTGTTCGTCGCGGGAGCGCTTCTTGCCCTCGCCCTCGTAGTCGTAGACGCCGTTCTTGAAAAATTCCGTGGACGCGCAATCGAGCGCCAGCACCACGTCCTGCCCGGCCTTGTAGCCGGCCTTCTCGACCGACTTCATGACGAAGCCGAGCGCATCGTCGGCCGATTTCAGGTTGGGCGCGAAGCCGCCCTCGTCGCCGACATTGGTGTTGTGGCCGGCATCGTGCAGCGAGGCCTTCAGCGTCTGGAAAATCTCGACGCCGGTGCGCAGCGCCTCGGCGAAGCTCTTCGCCCCGACCGGCATGATCATGAATTCCTGGAAGTCGATCGGGTTGTCGGCGTGCACGCCGCCGTTGACGATGTTCATCATCGGCACCGGCAGCACCCGCGCCGCGGTGCCGCCGACATAGCGATAGAGCGGCAGGTTGTTGGCGACCGCCGCGGCCTTCGCGGTGGCGAGCGATACGCCGAGGATGGCATTGGCGCCGAGCCGCGCCTTGTTCGGCGTGCCGTCGAGCGCCATCATGGTCTCGTCGATCTTGGCCTGCGCCTCGGCCTCCATGCCGCCGATCGCCTCGAAGATCTCGCCATTGACCGCGTCGACCGCCTTGCGCACGCCCTTGCCGAGGTAGCGCTTCTTGTCGCCGTCGCGGAGCTCGACCGCCTCATGGGCGCCGGTTGAGGCGCCCGACGGAACCGCCGCCCGGCCGAGCGAGCCGTCTTCGAGCCTGACGTCGACTTCAATGGTGGGGTTGCCGCGGCTGTCGAGGATTTCGCGGCCGGTGATATCGACAATGGCGGTCATGACGTCCCTGGAACGGTTAAATGCGATCGCGCGGAGCTTCTACAGGATCGGCCGCCGGCGCGCAAAGCGCAGCCGCCCTGCGGTGGTGCGGACCGCCCCTGTCCACTATGGTACGGACGGGAGATTCTGATGAGCTATGTCCAACGCGTCCTCCAGCCCGGCGAAGTGATCCGGCATACGGCTTCGGCCCACTGGATCATCTATTGGCCGGGCGCGCTCTGCTTGGTGTTGGCGCTGGTCGCGCTCATCTGGGCGATTTTTCTGCCTGACAACCTTGGGAGATGGGTCCACTGGCTTGCCGCCCTGCTCGCCCTCGTGGGCATCGCATTCCTGATCCGCGAGTGGTTCGGATGGTGGTCCACCGAAATCGCTGTCACCAACCTGCGCGTCATCTATAAGACCGGGCTGATCAAGCGCACGACCAACGAAATGAACATGGACAAGGTCGAGAGCGTGAAGGTCGAGCAATCGGTGCTTGGCCGAATTCTCGACTATGGCAAGGTCAGCATCACAGGCACCGGCGCCGGCCTGGAAGCATTGGATGGCGTCGCGCAACCGATCGAGCTTCGCAACAGTATCACCGGCGTTTCCCACGGCCACGATGTCCAAAGCTCCCCGCCACCTCGGTAAGCCCTCCGCGGTCCCGGCCTCGCCCGCCCAGGCGGTGCTCGACCGCGTGCAGAACCCGCATGGAGACAGCAACTACATGGCGCGTTTCACCGCGCCCGAGTTCACCACGCTCTGCCCGATCACGGGGCAGCCCGATTTCGCGCATCTCGTCATCGACTACGTACCAGGCAAATGGCTGGTGGAGTCGAAGTCGCTGAAGCTCTATCTCAACAGCTATCGCAACCACGGCGCCTTCCACGAGGACTGCACGGTCGCGATCGGCAAGAAGCTGTTCGACCTGCTCAAGCCGAAATGGCTGCGCATCGGCGGCTACTGGTATCCGCGCGGCGGCATGCCGATCGACGTGTTCTGGCAAGCGGGCAGATTGCCCAAGGACGTCTGGGTGCCGGACCAGGGCGTCTCCCCCTATCGCGGGCGCGGCTGAGAGCCGCGCAAGGCGGCACCAGATCACCCCGCCGCCGCGGGCGGCCTGATGTCGAAGCCCTGATTGATCGCCGCGAACATCTGATAGAATCCGGACAACACCACGATCTCGACCAGCCCCTGCCTGCCCCACGCCGCGGCGGCTTGCGCCTGCAAATCGTCCGGCACCACCTGCCACGACATTGTCCGCTGCAGGATCGCATGCGCGAGCGCGTAGGGTTGCGGCAGCACCGCCGCGCGGCTGGAGCCAACGGCATCGATCACGTCCTCCGGCAAACCGGCGGCGCGGGCATGGGCGATGTGATCGTGCCATTCGAAGCCGGCGCCGGTCGTGCGCGCAACCGTAAGCACGACGAACTGGTAGACGGTTCGCGGCAGAACGCCCTCGAACTTGAGGAAGAAGCCGAGCTCCTCGATGCGGCGCGCGAGCTCGGGATGATTGAGCAATGCGAGATACGGGCCGCCGAAGCCTTCGCCCCTGGCCCGGCGCCGCTCCGCCATCGTGGCGTACAGCGCCTGCGCGTCGGCCGGGAGCTGCGCGACGTTCATGTCGAGCACGGTCATCTGACAATTCCTATTCGTGATAGGACCACGCATGCGCGCCGGCGCTGAAGTCATAGACCGGCGTCACGCAATCCTTGTCCGCCTTGACGTCGACCAGCGCGGTGCATCCTGCCGCAAGGGCCGCCGCAAGCGTGCTCGCAAGGTCTTTCGGATCGCGCACGGTGAAGCCTTGCGCCCCGAAAGCACGCGCAAACGCCGCCCAGTCGTGGTCGGGGATGCTGGTCAACTCCGACGGAAGTTCGCCATATTGGCGGGCGCGCAGCCAGACGTTGCCGAGCGCACCATTGTTGATCACGACGTAGACGATCGGCAACCGGTAGCGGGCCGCGGTCTGAAGATCGATGCCGTGCATTTGCATGCAGCCGTCCCCGGTGATCACGGCGACGCGCCGGTCCGGCTGCGCGCACTGCACGCCGACGGCGGCGGGAATCGCCCAGCCCATCGGTCCGAGATTGGTGGCCGAGATGTAGCTCCGCGGCTGGTAGGCGGTCCAGTAATGCCCGGCGAAGGCGCGGTGAGCGCCGGAGTCGACCAGCACGATGCCGTCGCGCGGAAGCGCCTGGCGTAGTGCCGTGATCGCCGCGGCTGGATGGATCGGCAGTGTTGGACGGCTGCAGTTCTCGACGTCATAGAGCCGCGGCCCTGCCGTGATCCTGGCCAGCCATTCCCGGCGCTGCGCCTGGCCGGCCTGGAGCGAGGGCTCAATATCGGCGGCACGCGCGAGCATGAGATCGAGGAAGGCGTGGCAGCTTCCCGGGACGACATGACCGAGATCAGCGTTGGCGGTGAGCTCGTCCATGTCGGTGTTGACGTGGATCGTGAGCGCCTTGCAGCCTTCGCGCACCGTCCAGTGCATCGTATCTCGCTCGTTGAAGCCGGAGCCGAGCACCAGCAAACAGTCTAGCCCGCCGCCGAGAATTGCCGCGGTGGCGTGGCGGGTGCCGGCATAGCCGAACACGCCGAGCGAAAGCGCGTGGTCTTCGGGGAACACGCCTTTGGCGCGCAACGTCGTCGCCACCGGGATCGACCAGCGTTCCGCAATCTCGCGCAGGCTCTGCGCGGCGGCATCGTGCTCGACGCCGGCGCCGGCCAGCATGGCGAGCCTTGGCCGCTTGGCGTTCGCGAGCAGCGGCAGCGCCGCCTCCGCCTGGCCCATGCTCAAGGGCCGCAGGTCCGCGAAATAGGGCGCGACGCTGACGTAGTCGGTGGCGCATTCGCCGACCAGCGCATCACGCGTCAGGGACAAATGCACCGGCCCGCGCGGCTGCGTCCACATGGCGGTAAGCGCATGGCGGAAGTAGTGCGGCAGGTTCTGAACGCCGGCGACCGTCGTCGACATCCGGGTCAGCGTCGTCATCACCGCGGTATCGTTGAGGGTGGCCTGGCTCGCGTCCTGGAACGCGCCGCGCCCCTCCATCGCGAGCGGGACCTCGCCGGTCATCACCATGAGCGGCGAGCCATCGGTTTTGGCGGCGGCGACCGCGGTCGCCATGTTGCATGCGCCCGGACCGCCGATGCCGAGCGCGGCGCCGAAGCGCCCCGAGGCGCGGGCATAACCGTCCGCCATATAGACCGCTCCGCCCTCGTGCGCCGCCACGACCGGGATGAGCTTGTCCTGGCGCGCCAGCGCCGGCATGAACGGGTCGATCAAGCCGCCGGGGACGAGGAATAGGTGGCGCAGCCCCTCCCGGGCGAGCGCGTCGAGGATGAAGTCGGTACCGAGCGTCATGTTGGGGCCTCTCTCACGGCTGCAATGCCGCTAGGCCATATTGTCTTAATACGCCGCTAACGGCTTGACGCTTGCGCTCGCGACGCATCGCTTTAGCGCGCCACCGTCGCCAACAGCGCCTTCGTTTCCACGGCTGGATCGGCGGCGCGCATGATCGAGCCCATCACCGCGATCCCCGCGACGCCGACCGCCAGCACCTCGGCGGCACGCGTGGCATTCAGCCCGCCGATGGCCACGAGCGGCACGCGCGCGCTCCTGGCGAGATCGGCGAGACCCTTGCGGCCGATCTCAGGGCCATAGCCGGGCTTGCTCGCGGTCTCGTAGGCCGGGCCGGCAATCGCGTAGTCGGCGATCGCGGGATCGACCGCCGCCGCCTCCACGGCCGTGTGGATCGACACGCCGATCAGCTTGTCGGGCCCGAGCAGATTGCGGCTCGCCGCGGCGTCGCCGTTCGCCGAGACGTGCACGCCGTCGGCGCCAGCGGCCTTCGCCAGCGCGGCATCGCCGTGCAAGGTGAGCCGCGCGCCATTGCGCCGCGCGATCGGCAAGAGCAGGCGCACCAGCGCGATCTGATCGTCCTCCGGCAGGTCCTTCTCGCGCACGCTGACCCAGCGGCAGCCCGCGGCCAGCGCCGCGGCGACCACTTCGGCCAAGGGCTTGCGCGCCTGCCGGCGGTCGGTGACCAGAAGCAGCGGCGGGTGCGGCAGCCTCACGTTCCGACGAGGCCGAATTGCGGGCTCGAGGGCTCCGCGTGGGCGATCTTCGGGATGCGGCCGGCGAGCCGCGCCGCGCGCCCACCTTCGACGCCCGCGCGCATCGCCTTCGCCATCAGTACCGGATCCTGCGCCTTCGACACCGCCGTGTTGAGCAGCACCGCCGAGCAGCCGAGCTCCATCGCCAGCGCGGCGTCGGACGCCGTGCCGATGCCGGCATCGAGCACGACGGGAACCGGCGAGCGCGCACAGACCAGCTCGATGAGATGCGGGTTCGAAATCCCAAGACCCGACCCGATCAGTGAACCGAGCGGCATCACGGCGGCGGCGCCGGCATCGGCGAGCTTGCGGCACACCACCGGGTCCTCGGTGCAGTACGGCAGCACCACGAAACCCTTCGCCACCAGCGCCTCGGTGGCTTTGATCAGCTCGTCAGTGTCGGGATAGAGCAGTTCGCGATCGCCGATCACCTCGATCTTCACCCAGTTCGTACCGAGCGCTTCGCGCGCCAGCTCGGCGGTGAGGATCGCGTCCTTCGCGGTCTGGCAGCCGGCGGTGTTCGGCAGAAAGTGGATGTCCTTCGGAATCAGGTCGGCAAGGCTCTCGTCGTCACCGGCGAGACTGATGCGCCGGATCGACGCCGTGACCATTTCGCTGCCGCTCGCGGCGACGCTGTCGAGCATGATTTTCCGGTTCGGATAACCGGCGGTGCCGAGGAACAGCCGCGAGCGGAACTCCCGGCCGGCAATGATCAACGGATCGGACATCTGCAACTCCAACGTCTGCCCCGCCTCCAACCTCTCCGCTCATGCCCGCGAAAGCGGGCATCCAGAATCTCTTCCTCAAGACTGGGTCCCCGCTTGCGCGGGGACGAGCGGGGAGAGCCCGCGATCTCTCTTACAACGAACATGGACCTAGCCGCCTGCATCAACCGCCCTGCCGCGCGCGCACGATCTCGACGCTGTCGCCGGGGTGGAGCTGCGTGGTCGGCCACTCGGCGCGCGGCACGACCGCGCCGTTGAGTGCGACCGCGATGCCCTTCTGGCCGGTGTCGACGGCCTTCTCCGCCAGCAACGCAGCGAGCGTGGCGGCGGTCAGCGGCTCGTCCTGGCCGTTGAGCCGAAACTGAGCGTTGAGCGTGGCTTGCGTCATGCGCTTGACCCTATTCGGCCGCCCGTGGCGGCGCAAACCGCTCGATCCCGAACGGCCGGATCGCCGGCTCGAGGGTTCCCTCCAGCACCAGCCGGGCCACGGCGTCGACCGTCACCGGCGCCAGCAGGATGCCGTTGCGGTGATGGCCGGTGGCGTAGACCAGCCCCTGTGCCGGGCCGGGCCCGACGATCGGCGCATCGTCGCGGCTGCCGGGACGGTGCCCGACCCACATCTCGTCGATGGCAAGTTCCTCGATCGCCGGGATCGTGCGCCAGGCCGCCTCCAGCAAGGTGAGCAGGCCGCCGGCGGTGAGCGAGGTATCGAACGCCTTCTCCTCGACGGTAGCGCCGACGATCAGGCGGCCGTCCTTGCGCGGCACCATGTAGACGCCCGGCGCCCAGATCACGTGCGTCATCAGCGGCGCCGCGGGATCCATCTTGAGCGACAGCATCTGGCCCTTGATCGGCCGCACCGGCGGGCGCTGGTCGGGCGTGAGCCCGCCGATGGTGCGCGACCAGGCGCCCGCGGCGAGCACCACGACATCGGCCTCGACCTTGGTGCCGTCGGCAAGGACGACGCCGTCGGCGCGGCCGCCAGCGATCGAAATCTCCTTCACCGGCGTGTGCTCGCGGATGGTCGCACCGGCGGCTTCCGCCGCGATGCGCAGTCCCGCCGCGAGCTTGCGGTTGTCGACCTGATGATCCTCCGGCGACCACACCGCGCCGGCGAGCTTGCCGGCGAGATGCGGCTCGCGCCGCCGCGTCTCGGCCGGCGAAATCCATTCGAGCGGCAGCCCGAGCTTCTTCTGATGCGCAAGATGATGGTGAATGCGCGCCTGGTCGTCGGCGGTGAGCGCGACCACGAGCGTCCCCTCGGTTCGCAGCTCCACGTCGATGCCGGAGGCTTTCAGCAGCTCGGTGGCGAAGGCGGGCCAGCGCGCCTGGCTCTCGCGCCCGAGCGCGACCAGGGCGTCCTCGCCCGGTTCCGCCTCGCAGCAGGCGGCAAGCATGCCGGCGGCGGCGTGGCTCGCGCCGCTGCCGGCAGCGCCCCGGTCGAACACGGTGACCGCCGCGCCCTTGGCGGCCAGCCGCCAGGCAATGCCCAACCCGATCACCCCGGCGCCGATGATGGCGACGTTGGGCGCGGATTTGGACGATGGGCCGAAGCGTGTCGGGACCGAGTTCAAGAAGCTGCTCCCTTCGCTGGCATTACCCAGACAGGTTCGTGGGTGTGATCTCAGCCGCGATGCCGCGGCACCCCAGAGCGTACGCCTTGATAATGGGCATTTTGGTGCGGTTCCACAAGTCCGCTGTTCAAGCCTGCGGTGGCGCAGGCGGCGGAGGCGGCGCCTTCCGAAGCCGCAGATACTTCGCACAGACGAAGGCGACCACCAGGATGACGGCCGACCCGAGGAACATCAGCCATTCAAGGCCGCCATGCGAATAGCCGAAGCCATAGACGATCGGCCCAGCCGCCTGCCCCATGAAGAAGCAGCTCGAGTGTACGGACGTCGCCGCGCCCCGCGCGGTCGTCGACAGGTCGGTGACATGGACCTGGATGCAGCCGTGCAGCAGGTAGAAGCCAAAGCCGAAGATGCCGAAGATCGCAACCTGCGCGCCCCAGGGGAAATGCAATGCCGCGAAGCTGAGCGCCGCCGCGGCCAGCGCGCCGCCGATCAGCATCAACTTGCGTTCCGCGAAATGATTGACCAGCGCGGGCACCGAGAGCGAGTAGATCACGCCGCCGAGACCGAACGCAGCGATCACCACGCCCGCGATCGACGCGCGCGCCTCGCCGCCGACCAGGAGCAGGATCGCCACGTACGGAAAGATGCCGTGGATGAAGATGCCTTCGAAGAACACCGAGCCGAAGCAGAATTTTGCGCGGGGATCGGCGAAGATGCCCTGGTAGTTCGCCTTGACCGCCGGGAGATTGAACTTCGGCCGCGGCTTCGGCACCGGGAAGCTGCGCAGGATGTAGAACGCGGCAACCGTGATGATGAGCCCGAAGCCGCCCGTCACCACGAAGATGCCGCGCCAGCCGAACAGGTCGCCGATCACGCCCGCGATCGCCGCGCCCAGCACGTTGCCGGTGAGGCCGACCGCCAGCAGCCTTCCGATCATCACCTGACGCTGATGGATCGGCACCAGGTCGCCGACCAGCGCCATCGCCACCGGAAATACGCCGCCAGCGACCAGCCCGGCGGCGACGCGCATGCCGAATACCAGTTCGAAGCTGGTCGCAACTGCGCAGATCAGCGCGGTGATCGACACGATCAGCAGGCTCATGTTCATGAGCCGCGTCTTGCCGAAGAAATCGGCAATGGTGCCGAGCACCGGCTGGGTGAACGCGTAAGGCAGGGTGAAGGCGGTCGAGAGCAGCGCCGCGGTCTTCACGTCGACCAGGAGGTCGGCCGCGATCTGCGGCACCACCGGATCGACCACGCGGCTGAACAGCGTCGACGCGAAGACGACCAGAAAAACGATTTTCAGGACGGGCGGGATGGCTTTGCTCGCGATCTATTGCGGCGAACGTTTCGCCAGCCGGTCGAACTCAATCAGCGTGCGCAAGAGTCCTTCGATCTCCTTGAGCGGCACCATGTTGGGGCCGTCCGAAGGAGCCTTGTCGGGGTCCTGATGGGTCTCGATGAAGATGCCCGCGACGCCGACCGCGACGGCGGCGCGCGCCAGCACCGGCACGAATTCCCGCTCGCCGCCGGAAGAGGCGCTCTGCCCGCCCGGCTGCTGCACCGAATGGGTGGCGTCGAAGATCACCGGCGCGCCGGTCGAGCGCGCCAGGATCGGCAGCGCGCGCATGTCGGAGACGAGCGTGTTGTAGCCGAACGACGCGCCGCGCTCGGTCACCAGCACGTTGCGATTGCCGGCGCCGGTGATCTTGGCTACCACGTTCGCCATGTCCCACGGCGCGAGGAACTGACCTTTCTTGACGTTGACGACGCGGCCGGTGGCGGCCGCCGCGGCCAGCAGGTCGGTCTGCCGGCACAGGAACGCCGGAATCTGCAAGACGTCCACCGCCTGCGCGACCCGCGCGCATTGCTCGGCCTCGTGCACGTCGGTGAGCACCGGTACGCCGAGCGACGATTTTATCTCCGCGAAGATCGGCAGCGCGGCGTCGAGGCCCATGCCGCGCGCGCTGCGCGCGCTGGTGCGGTTCGCCTTGTCGAACGAGGTCTTGTAGACGAGGCCGATCCCGAGCCGCGTGCATATCTCCTTCAGCGCGGTGGCCATTTCGACCGCATGCGCGCGGCTCTCGAGCGCGCACGGCCCGGCGATCAGCGCGAGCGACAATTCATTGCCGAAGCGCGTCGGGCCGACGGTGACGACGGGGCTGGGCTCGGGGTCGGTTTTCAGCATCGAGGGACCATGGCCGCCGCCGGGGCAGCGGTCAACGGCGGAAAGATACTTCAGTCCCGGGACTGTCCGGCGTTGTCCGGCGGCCAAAGTCCGCAGCGCGCGAGGGGTTTAGCCGCCCCCGGGCGCGAGCATGGGGAAGCCACCTGCGAGACGTCAGGCTGATTCAACCGACCCGCATCCGCAGCCAAACTGACGCTGGCCTCATCACGCCTGGAGCGAGGGAACACGTTCATGCTGCTGCGCCAAGAGTTGCGCGAATGGACACGCACCGATAACTGGCTCTTGGACACCTACCTCCGGGGCTGGGCCGGAGCCGACGCGAATATGATCGTTCGCGCCACCGCGCCTGACTATGTCTTCGACGATCCCCTGGTCGGCCGGTTCGCCCGCACATCCTTGCCGCGCTATTTCACACTGCTGCACCAGCGCTTCGCGCGCGCCGGTGCGATGAAGCGTCGTGACCTTGCGTTCGCCCTGCACGGCCCGATCAGCGGTACAGGCGGGCTTCAGTACTGGCGCGAGGCGCCCGCGATCGGACTGACCGGCACGAGCGAAATCGTCGTCGGCCCACATGGAATCGTCGCCGAGCGCACGGCCTACGACCTCAACCTGGCCAGCGGCCAATTGCGCCGCAGCTGAGCGCCAGGCGCTTATGCGCGTTCCAGCGCCGCCTTGACTCGTTCCGGCGTGAACGGCACGCGGCGCAGCCGCACCCCGGTGGCGTCGAACACCGCGTTGCCGATCGCCGCCGGCACCAGGCCGAGCGCCATTTCGGCCGCGCCCGACGGCGGCTCCTCCGGCCGGCGGATCAGCACGATGTCGATTTTCTCCGGCAGACCGTCCATGTGCATGACCGGGTAGCTCTCCCAGTCGACGCTGGTCACCATGTTGGCATCGAAGCGCACCTCCTCGACCATGGCGCGGCTGGTGCCATAGACGAGCTGGCGGTCGATGACGTGCTTCAGCGTGTCCGGATTGACGATCATCCCGACGTCGTGGGCGCAGACATAGCGCAGGAGATCGAGCTTGCCGCTCCGGCGATGCACGCGCACCTCGGCGATCAGCGCGATGAAGGTCGTGAAGTGGCGGCGGAACGCGATGCCGCGCCCGATCGCGACGTCCTTGTCCTTCTGGTCGTTCGCGGGCGACGGCCGCTTCTGCCAGCCATAGCTCTCGGCGGCGATCCGCACCGCGTCGCGGTCGCGCGGATGCTTGAGGTATTGCAGCCGGAAATCGACCGGATCGGCGTTGGTGGCCGCCGCCAGCTCGTCGATGAAGGACTCGCTGCCGAACAGGATCGGCGGGCCGTAGGGGTCGCGCAGATGCGTGGAGCGCAACGGCGACGCCCGCTCCATCAGCGGCGGGATCGTCTCCCAGCCGAGCCGCCCGTGCTCGAACGTGTACGACGCGACCGGGATCTCGAAACTCTCACCGCGGTTAAGCGGCAGCCCGGTGAGCTGCCCGGCCAGCACGTCGGCGGCGCGGGACTCGCGGGTGTTGTTGTCGAGCCGCGAGAACGCCTTGCTGATGTTCTCATAGGCGATCACCTTGCCGTTGGCGTCGAGCCCGGCGCGGCTGCGGTTGATCGAGGCCGTGCCTTTCGGGTCCCAGGCCAGCGCCTCGTGCCGCATGTATTGCACGCGCACCGGCCGGCCGAGGTGCTTCGAGAGCACCGCGGCGTCCGCGGTCGCGTCGCCCTGTTCGTTGCGGCCGTAGGAGCCGGTGCCGAACATCCAGATCGCGCGGACTTTCTCCTTCGGCAGGCCGAGCAGCTCGGCGACGCAATAAGCGGAGTCGTAAGGTTTCTGCGTCGAGGTCCAGATCGTCGCTTCGCCGTCGCGCACGTCGGCGACGGCACAGGCCGGGCCCATGCTGGCATGCGACTGGGTCGGGAATTCGTAGTCGCCCTCGACGATGCGGACCGCCTGCTTGATGCCTTCCTCGAAGTTTCCGTTCTGGCGCTGGAACTCGCGCTTGACGATCGGCGCCTTGCGGATGTGCTCGAACAGTTTTTCGTGACCCGGGAAATCCGGCTTCGATTCCGACCACGTCACCTTGAGCGCACGCGCCGCCTTCACCGCGTTCCATTCCTTCTCGGCGACCACCGCCAGCAGGTCCTTGATCCGGACGACCTTGGCGCCGGGGATGTGGCTGATCGAGCCCTCGTCGACCTGCACCGGCACCGCGCCGGCTACCGTCGGGCGCACCATGCGCGCGTGCAGCATGCCGGGCAGGCGCACGTCGTTGACCATGTCGAGCGTGCCGAATACCTTGCCCGGCAGGTCCTTGCGCGGAAGCGACTGGCCGATGATCCTGAAATCGGCGGGCTTCTTCAGCGGCGCCTGAACCTCGACCTGCAGGCCGTTGCTCAGCCGCCCGTTCCACTTCACGGCGCGGTCGAGATAGCGGCCCCCGACCAGCTCGGCATAGGTCACGCGCTTCGCCTTGTCGGCGGTATGGATGACGCCGTCGGTCACGCCGAGCTCGCGCGCGGGCACGCCGAGCTTCTCGCTCGCCATCTCGATGAGCAGCCGCCGGGTCTCGGCCGCGGTGCGGCGAAGCATCGTCCCGCCATGCGACACGCCGATCGCGGCCGAGGCGCCGCCCATGTCGAGGGTGAGCGCGCTGTCGCCCATCACCACGCGCACCCGTTCATAGGCGACGTCGATCTCTTCGGCGACCATCTGTGCGATCGCAGTGCCGAGCCCCTGCCCGCCGTCGATCTTGCCGTAATATGCGACCACCGTGCCGTCGGGCTCGATGGTGATGTAGGACGAGAGCTGGTCGCCCTTGAGCGGCGGCCGTGCCGTCACCGTAGGATGCGACGCCTCGGCGAACTCCGCCGAGGCGAGCGTCACGACCAGCGCGCCGGTCGAGGTCAGGAACGCGCGGCGATTGACGGTGATATCGGTCATGATGCCCTCCCTCACGCCTGCTGCGACGCGCGCTTGACCGCCTTGAGCGCGGCGCCGTGGGTGCCGCAGCGGCAGATCAGGTCGTTGAACGCGTCTTTGATTTGCGCGTCGGTGGGCTTCGGATGGCGTTCGAGCAGCTCGACCGCGGTGAGTATCCAGCCGCTGATGCAGTAGCCGCACTGGTTGACCTGCTCCTCGATCCAGGCGGCCTGCACCGGATGCGGCTTCTCCGGCGTGCCGATCCCCGCGAGCGTCGTGATCTTGCGGTCCTTGACGGAGGAAACCGGCGTCATGCAGGAGCGGACCGCCTTGCCGTCGATCTGCACCGTGCAGGCGCCGCACTGCCCGAGCCCGCAGCCGAAGCGCGGATTGTTCAGGCCGAGGTCGTCCCGCAGCGCATAAAGCAGCGGCATGTCTGGATCGTCGATGTCGAGCGTGCGCGCCCTGCCGTCGACCGTGAGCGTGACCTGCGCCATGGCTATCCTCCCGCAGCGAGTTTTTTCTGCGTGGAGCATAGCACGGTCCGATGCCGGCGGCATCGGGCGGCGGCCAGGTGTTGAAGGAGAAGCTAAACCAGCCGGCTCTGCTCCACCGCCGCCTCGATGAACGAGGCAAACAGCGGATGCGGCTCAAACGGCCGCGACTTCAGCTCCGGGTGGAACTGCACGCCGACGAACCAGGGATGATCTTCGTACTCGATCATCTCCGGCAGCAGCCCGTCCGGCGACATGCCGGAAAAGCGCATGCCGTGCTGCTCGAGCCGGCCGCGGTAGTTGGTGTTGACCTCGTAGCGGTGGCGATGCCGCTCGGCGATCTCCAGGCTGCCGTAGATCTCGGCCACGCGGCTGCCGCGCTGGAGCACCGCGGGATAGGCGCCGAGCCGCATGGTGCCGCCGAGATCGGAGTCCATGCCGCGCTTCTGCAGCTCGTTGCCCTTCATCCATTCGGTCATCAGGCCGACCAGCGGATTTTTGGTCTGGCCGAACTCGGTGGAGTTGGCGTCCTCGATCCCGCACAGGTTCCGCGCCGCCTCGATCACCGCCATTTGCATGCCGAAGCAGATGCCGAAATACGGCACGCGATGCTCGCGCGCGAATTGCGCCGCCTTGATCTTGCCCTCGGCCCCGCGCTGGCCGAAACCACCCGGCACCAGGATGCCGTTGACGTGCTCGAGGAACGGCACCGGGTCCTCGCGCTCGAACACCTCGGACTCGATCCAGTCGAGCTTGACCGCGACCTTGTTGGAGATGCCGCCGTGCGAGAGCGCCTCGATCAGCGATTTGTAGGCGTCCTTCATGCCGGTGTACTTGCCGACCACCGCGATCGTCACCGCGCCTTCCGGATTGCGGATGCGCTCGTTGATGGTGCGCCACACCGAAAGATCGGGCTCCGCCTTCGGCTCGATCCCGAACGCGGCCAGCACCTCGTTGTCGAGCCCGGCGGCATGATAGGCCTCCGGCACCGCGTAGATGTTGTCGGCGTCGCGCGCCTCGATCACCGCGCTCGGGCGCACGTTGCAGAACAGCCCGAGCTTGCGGCGCTCTTCCGCCGGGATCGGCCGGTCGCAGCGGCACAACAGGATATCGGGCTGGATGCCGATCGAGCGCAGCTCCTTCACCGAGTGCTGGGTCGGCTTGGTCTTGAGTTCGCCTGCGCCGGTGATGAACGGCAGCAGCGTAAGATGGATGTAGATCGCGTGGTGGCGCGGCAGATCGTTGCCGAGCTGGCGGATCGCCTCGAAGAACGGCAGGCCCTCGATGTCGCCGACGGTGCCGCCGATCTCGCACAGCACGAAGTCGTAGCCGTCGTTGCCGTCGCGGATGAAATCCTTGATCGCATTGGTGACGTGCGGGACCACCTGGATGGTGGCGCCGAGGTAGTCGCCGCGCCGCTCCTTGGCGAGGATCTCCTGATAGATGCGGCCGGTGGTGATGTTGTCCTGCTTCGTCGCCGGCCGGCCTGTGAAGCGCTCATAGTGGCCGAGGTCGAGATCGGTCTCGGCGCCGTCGTCGGTCACGAACACCTCGCCGTGCTGGTACGGCGACATCGTGCCGGGATCGACGTTCAAATAGGGGTCGAGCTTGCGAAGGCGCACGCTGTAGCCGCGCGCCTGCAGCAATGCGCCAAGAGCCGCAGAGGCGAGGCCTTTTCCAAGGGAGGAGACCACGCCGCCGGTGATGAAGATGTACCGCGCCATGGGGCCTAACCTTTAGCCTCCGAGGGTCGATTCGACGAGGGACTTGTCGCCCTGTGGATTGGCCGCAAAGCGTCCATCTCTGGCTCTGTTTCTCCTGTCCGCACAAACCATTGGCCCGAATTCATCAGGCGCTTGTGGAACTGGGCATCCAGGTCACGCATAGCAGCCCACACAAGCCTCAAAAGTCGGAGGGCCGGTCACCCGGCCCTCTGAAGCATCCCTTATTTTGACTGCGGAACCTGCGGCCCCGAGGGCGCCGGCTCCCCTTTGAGTTGTTCGAGCAGGTTGCCGCCTGGCGCCTTGGGCGCAGGCGCGCCCGGCGTCGCCGTGCCCGGCCGCTGCAGGATCGAGGTCGGATTGCGGTTCCAGCCGGCAATGACCGACAGCAGCAGGCTGGTGGCGAAGAAACAGGCCGCCAGGATGGCGGTCGAGCGGGTCAGCACGTTGGTGGTGCCGCGGCTGGACATGAAGCCGCCGCCCCCACCGCCGCCGATCCCGAGCCCGCCGCCTTCCGATTTCTGAAGCAAAACCAGCCCGCACATGGCGAGCACGATCATCAGGTGGATAACGATAATGAACGTCAGCATGAACCTTGTCCGCTCGGGCCGGGGGCCCGTTGCCCATATAGGAAGCCGGGCGGGTCCTACACAATCCCGGGCCGGATTGCCATCGTTTATGGGGCCACGCCCGACATTCGGGGGCAGCCCCTCCCAGATGGCGTCCGGGTCTTCCCGGACCGCATTTGCGCGTCCCGGCCGTGTTCCTTCGTTCGAACGGTGTTAGGTTTCAACGGCAAGGACAGTCCAACTCCCATAAGCACGGAGGCGCTCATGCAGATCGGCGATCGCAGGGACTTCATCCAGAAAAGCCTCTTACTGGCCGGCACCGCGGGGCTGCTCGCGTCAGGCCTAGCTCCGACCATCAGCCACGCCCAGACTTTCGGAAAAATGCGACGCTCAAACCGTTACGACGACAGTTTCATCTTCCAGCGCAAGCCGTTCTCCTGGCCGGGCGGCAAGACGCTGGCGATCTGGATCGCGCCCAATGTCGAGGTCTGGCACTACGACTCTGCGGTCGGCACCGGTGTCTCGCCCAACCCGACCAATCGCGTGCCCGACGTCGTCAATTTCGCCTGGCGCGAATACGGCATGCGGGTCGGGCTCTGGCGGATGGCGGACGTGCTCGACGGTCTCGGCCTCAAGGCGACCGTCGCGCTCAATTCGCAGGTCTGCGACGAGCATCCCCAGGCCATCCAGGAGATGAAGAGGCGCGGCTGGGAGTTCATGGGGCACGGCACCACCAACAGCGAGAACCTCGGCGGCCTCGCGCCGGAGAAAGAAAAGGAAGTCATCGCCCACGTGCTAAAGACCATCGGCGACGCCACCGGACAGCGGCCGCGCGGCTGGCTCGGCAGTGGCTTGACGCAGACGCACAATACGCTGGACATCCTCGCCGAGCAGGGCGTGACCTATTGCGGCGACTGGAACAACGACGACCAGCCGTATCGCATGAAAGTGAAGAGCGGAAAGATGCTCGCCATCCCCTACTGCATGGAGATCAACGACATCCCGCTGTTCATCCGCAAGGGCTACACCGGTGAGCAGTACTACCGTTCACTGATGGATCAGTTCGAGGGCCTTTTGGCGGACAGCGCCAAGCACGCGCGCGTCATGGGCATTCCGCTGCATCCGATGATCACCGGGCAGCCGCTGCGCGCCCAATACCTGCAGCGCGCACTCGCCGAGATGAAGAAGCACGACAAGGTCTGGTTTGCGACCGGCGGCGAAATCATCGACGCGTATGAAAAGGCGAACCCGGTCGGTTAGGTCTCTATCCTCATGGTGAGGAGCGCACACCGCAGATAAGTTTACGCAATCTGCGTACACTTGATTGCGTGTGCGGTTCTCGAACCATGTGGCCCCGCTCGGGCCGCCCTCGTGCTTCGAGACGCGTTGCCATAGCGCGTCAAAGACGCGCGTAAACGTGCTTGTGGCAACGCACCTCAGCATGAGGGCGGAACAAAGCCGCCGCTATTTCTTCTGCGCGTGGATCACGACGCCTTCGAGGACTTTCGGATCTGGCGGTAGATCCTTGTCGCCCGCAGGAATCTCGCTGACCGCGAACATGTACGTAATCGAGTCGATCGCTTGCTGATCCGAGAGCGTGCCCGGATTGTCGGTCGGCATCATCTCACGCACATATTTGAAGAGTTCGGCCACCGTCTTGCCTTCCCATTTCCGCAGGAACCCCGCGCGCGCGATCGCCGGTGATGGCGGCTGGTCCGACTGGGCGGCACCGTTCAGCTTCGGCCCGTGGCATTGCGAGCAGGCGCCGGAATAGAGCGTCTGGCCGCGCTTGCTCTGGGCCTCGGTATACACGCCGCTCCAGATCGACACCTGGGCCGCGGCCGGCTCCGTGAGAACCGCCATCGTCGCCATAGCGGCCGCGAGCGTGGCGCCAACCGTCGTCAACCTCGGACGTACTGTCCAGCTGCAGGATTTCATCACACCACCTTCCACTCGATTTTATCGTCTTAAGCTATCGGATACTCGTCCGGATTTACCCAAGGCGAATCTCCGTCCAGTTCCGCCCGGGTGATCATGTCGGCCGTCACGTCCGCGCTGGTGGCGATCGAAACGTATTTGGCCGCCGATACGAAGATCTCGTAGTGACCCCTGGTCACCTTGACCCTGGCGACACCGTTCTCGTCGGTCGTCGCCCGATACGGATGCATGACCACGCGCGCATCCTTGATCGGCGTTTGCTTCTCCCTGTCGATGGCCTCGATCGTAACCTCGTAATCGGGCGCAGCGACGACACGAAGCGACACGGCGACCGCGCCGGTCTCATGCGGCAACGCGCAATCCCAGGCGGCGGTTCGAACTTCCCATTGATGGGATCCCGTTGACGACGGCGCTTCCGCCTCGACCTCGGCCACATAAAGCGCATCGGTCTCCGGCCAGATTTCGCTGCCGAGTTTTGCAGCGCCGATTTGTTTGCCGTCGCCGTCGACGATCGCGAGCCCCTGCGCGGCGAGACAGCATCCGGCCGAGCATCGGACGCCGACCATGAACTTGAAGCGCGAGCCGGCCTCGATCGCGGACGGCATATCCCAGACGTTCAGCGCCGCCCCATGCGCCTTGACGACAACCCGGACGTTCGACGCAGCCACTTCCTGCCAGGCGCCGTCCCTGTCGGGCGAGAGCACGAGGGCTCGATAGACATGCTCGCCGGCGGTGCGCGGCGCCGGCACCACGATGCCTTCCGCAATGTAGGTGTCGTCTTCGTCCTCGGCCTCGGCAAGCTCGGCCTGCGCCAGCTCGGCGCCCTCGCCGTCACGGATCGAGACTCGCAGCGCGCGCAGGCCATCCTCACCGGCAGCCGTGACCTGGACGTTCAGCGTGATGTCGGTGCCGGCATCCGCTTCGTCGGGTGAAACCTCGACGGTGCAGGTGCATTGGGCGTTATTCGTTTTGCTTTCCGACAACGAAGCACTCTTTCACAAGAGACACTAGCGCCGGTGAGGCCAAGCCCCACCGGCTGTCAGTGCGTACTCCCTTATCAACCGCGTGCCTGCGCGATCGTGGTGCCGGCCATGAAGCCGTGGACCAGGCACCGGCCCAGGCCGTGTTGGCCGCAGCCGCCACTCGCCTCGCCGCCGCTGTAGAGGCCCGGGATCACCGCGCCCTGCGTGTCGAGAACTTCCGTCCTGCCGTTGATCCGCAGGCCGCCATAGGAGTCGTGCCACACCGGGCAGATCGCCGCGGCGTAGAACGGCGGCTTGGCGATCTTGTGCATCGGCGCGTCCTTGCCGCGTCCGAAATCAGGATCGCCGCCTTCGTCCACGTAGGTGTTCCACTTGTTCACGGTGTCCTTGAGGTGCTTGAGCGGCACCCGCTGGAACTCGTGACGCGCGTAAATCTTTTTCGCCAGCTCGTCGATGGTGTCGGCGGCGAAGAAGTAGCCATTCGTCATGGAAGTGAATGGCGGCTTGATGTCCCAGCCGTCACGCTCGACCGTGGCGCTGTCGAAGATCGCCCACAGCGGTCCGGAGTAGAAGTTCGGCGCCTGCGATCCCTCGTTGATCGCAACCGCGGCGTCGAGAACCGGACGGTAGTTGTACATCGACTTGACATGCTCCGGGCTGCAGTTGCGCCAGTCATTCTGGACGTGCTGCATCGAATGGCTGCGTCCGCCGACACGCGGCCCGCCCGGCCACACCGGCGTATCGTGACGCCGCGCAAGAGCGAGCTCGTTGTAGAAGCGCTTGCCGACCTGGTTGACCGCGATCAGATGCTCGTACGAACTCGTCCCGAGCGTAATGCCGGTGGAACGCCGGAACGGGAAGGTCGGATGACCCGGGTACATGTCGGTGTAGGAGTCGCGCGTCGCCAGCCGCGGCGGAATGTGGAAGGTCTGGCTCGTGAGCTGGTTCTGTTGCATCCCCGCCAGATTGGCGCCGACCCGCATGCCGGCGATGATGCCGCTGCCATCCTGTCCGAGCGGCCCCATCATGGCCCAGGCGCTCGACACGAACGCCGGTTCGTTGAACGCGGGATAGAACATGCTGCGGAAATTCGTATTGGCGGGGTGACCGCCGGTGCCGACGAACACCGCCACCTTGGCGCGGATATAGACCGTCTCGCGGCGCTCTTCGATGTTGCCGTTGTCCATATAACTTTTTAGCTGTGCGCCGGTGTCGGGATCGAACCGCGGCGTATAGGTGGTCTTGATGCCCAGCACCCGTCCCGAGAACTGCTGCTCGCGAACGAGCTCGGTCATGCGCCGGTTGAGCATGAACTTGATGCCCTTCTCGCGTGCGGCGAACTCGAGGCAGCGGGTGAGCGCGGCGCCGTTCCAGACCATGCCGGGACCGGCGATCTTGCTCGCGTCGCCCATGACGCGCGGCGAGAAAGCGCTGGAGCTCTTGCCCTCGACGCCCGCGTCCTGCCGCGTCACGGTCCCGGCCTTCATGTCGGTCTTGTCGCCAAGCCTGAGGATCGTGAATGCCCGCCGGGCGCGTGAGATCCCGCCGGCCGGATGCGTGCCGCTGATGCGTGAAAAGCGCACATAGTTGTCCATCAGGAATTGCCGGGTGCCGTAGCAATTTTCGGCCCAGGCCCGCTGCACGTCGCGGTCGTTGTAGCGGTAGGACGCCTGCGCCGCGACGTCGAGCACACTCCAGTCGGTCATGTCCCTGAACAGGAAGTCGACATCTTCCCGCATTTCCTCGGGCTTGTGCAGCGGAGGAACCTTGATGAAGCCTTCCTTGTCGGCTTCGCCCGCGATGTCGCGCAGCTGGCAGGGATCGCCGCCGCCCAACGAGACCTGGCCGCCGCTGTGGGCCATTTTGCCGCCGACGTCGAAGTTCTGGTCGACGATGAGCACACGCAGGCCGGCGTCGCGTGCCCGGATGGCGCATGGCAGGCCGGAAGCGCCCGCCCCGATAACGACGAGATCTACCTCATAGTCCCACTTGATGTTGTCGGCGGCGGTCGTCTGCGCGGGCGCCTCGCCCACACTGGCGCCAAGCGCGGCCGCGCTGACGCCGGCGACGGCACCTTGGGTGAGGAAATTACGGCGGCTGACGGACTTGTCGGGGGTTTTTTGTTCCGGCTTGCTGTCGCGCTTCTTGGCCATGCGTTCTTCTCCCTAGGGCACGTGTTTATTTGTTCGACGAGCCGGACCCGTCCCCGGCGTTGGTGCCAAGCCTAACGCGTCGAATGACTATCGGAAAGTGGGTTGGCCCGTGCCGCAGCCTGCTTGTGACGCCAAGCCTCAGCCGCCGGAAACGGCGCGATCTCACCCTGCGATCTCACCCCGCCCAGTTCGCCGTCTCGTGCACGATTCGGCCGCCGACCATCGTCATCAATGACGTGAGCCCTTCGATGCGGTCCTCGGCGACAGTCAGCGGATCCTCGCTGAGCACCACGAGGTCGGCGTACTTCCCGACCTGCAAGGTGCCGCGCTTGTCTTCGTCGAACGTCAGGTAGGCGCCGTCGGCGGTCGCGCAGCGCAGCGCCTCCATGCGCGACAGCGCCTGCTTGGGCGCGACCACCTGCTTGGTCACGTAGCTCCTGCGCTGGATCGTCTGCGCGACCGGCAGGAAATTCGAGATCGGGACGTTGTCGGTCGCGAGCGACACCTTGACGCCGGCGTCGAGCAGGCTCCGCAGCGGCACGATCTCGTCGTGGCGCTCCGGCGGCAGGCGCTTGGCGTGAACGTGCAGCCCTTTGTAGAGATAGTTGTTGGTGTGGGTGGTGAGAACCAGGCCCATGCGCACGATGCGTTCGACGTCCTTGGGCGAGAAATCGTTGATGTGGGCGATCACCCAGCGCTTGCCCTTGAGCGGCACCTCGCGATCGACCTCGTCGTAGAGGTCGAGCACCGGCGGCCCGTTCATGACCACGCGGATGTCGTTGGCCGCGAGACGCACCAGCACCTCCTTGAGCTGCGGCCGCGGCAGCCCCGAGGTGTAGTTGAAGCCGGCCCAGCCGGTGTACGCGCCGGCGGCGGCGCTCCGCACGGCCGACGCCGGATTCTGCCCCAGGCTGACATAGACGCCGCTCATCTTGAGCCGATCGTCGCCGATCGCGGGTTCGCCGAGCCACGCCGCCCAGGAGTCGACGAACGGACCGAGCGGCGCGTTGCCGGCGGCGAGCCAGTCCGGGCTGAAGGCGAGCGTGGTGCGCATCGAGAGCGCGCCGTCCCGGTGCGTCTGCTTGTAGACGCGGATCAGCTCGCCCGCCGCGCCATGGCCTTCGAAGATGCCGGTGGTGCCGACCGCGTGATAGAGCCGCTGCGATTCCTGGAGCGCCTTCATGCGGTCCTGGTGCGAAAAGCGCGTCGCCTCGCGAAACCAGAGAAGCTCGGTGATCGGCTGCATCTCCTGCTCGACGAACACGCCGGTCGGATCGCCGTTGCCGTCCTTCTCGATGGTGAGCGACTTCACCGGCGAGGCGGTGTCGCGGGTGATGCCGGCGCGCTTGAGCGCCTCGGTGTTGGCGCAGGAGACTATCGGGAACGTGCCGCGCCAGAAACCCCAGATCGAACGGATGTAGACCGGATTGTTCGGCGCCGCCTGGTCGAGTTCCTGCCGCGTCGGCCAGCGTTTTTCGGCGAGGATGTCGGGCACATCGAAATAATACGGCGGATTGCCGATCGGCATGGTGACGATCCACTCGCCGGGCTGCTTGCCGCGCGCGAGCTCGGCGATGCGGTCCTGGATGTCGCGGATCGAGCGAACCCGCCCTAGCGAGGGAAACACGTTGCGCAGCCCCTCCCGGTCCATGTGGGCATGACCGTCGGTGATGCCGGGAATGACCGCCTTGCCTTTCAGGTCGACGACGCGCGTGTTGGGGCCCGCATGCGGTGCCATGGCATCGTCCGGGCCGACGGCGATGATGTTGTCGTTGGCGACCGCGATCGCCTGCGTGACGGTCGACGCGCCGTCGATGGTGATGACCTTGCCGTTGCGCAGGATGAGATCGGCGGCGGGCGTGACCGGTGCCGCAGGAGGGCGCGCGCCCTCGCCTTGCGCCGTCGTGGCGGCGCTCATTGCGCCGAGCGCGACGCTCGCGGTCGCCGCGCCAGAGAGAAACCGCCGACGTTCGATCGCCCGCTCGGCCATGGTCGCCTCCTCGAGAGGTTCAATGGCCGCCGAGCTTACGCGAGATAGGCGCGCGCGATACCGAGAAAATCGTCGGCCTTGAGGCTCGCGCCGCCGACCAGCGCGCCGTCGACATTCGGCACGTGCAAGAGCTCGACCGCGTTCGACGGCTTCACCGAACCACCGTAGAGAATCCGGATGTCGTTGCCGGCGGCGCCGTAGCGGGTCTCGAGATGCCGGCGGATGAAGCCATGAACCGCGGCGACGTCGGCGGGGGTCGGCGTCAGCCCGGTGCCGATCGCCCACACCGGCTCGTACGCCACCACCAGGTTTTTCGCGTTCGCGCCATCCGGTAGCGACGTCTGGGTCTGCTGGTGTACGACATCGAGCGTCTTCTCGCTTTCGCGCTCGTCCTTGGTTTCGCCGACACAGACGATGGCGGTGAGACCCGCGCGCCAGGCCGCGCGCGCCTTGGCGTTCACCTCGACGTCGGTCTCGCGATGATACTGCCGGCGCTCGGAATGGCCGACGATGACCGCGACCGCGCCGGAGTCCGCGAGCATCTCCGCGGAGAGATCGCCGGTGAAGGCGCCGGAGGGCTCGGCATGGCAGTCCTGGGCGCCGACCGTCACCGGCGTGCCCTGCACCAGGCTGGCGAAGGTCGCGAGCAGCGTCGTCGGCGGGCACACCATCAGATCCGCGCGCGCCGCGACCTCGGGAGCGCCGCTCATGATCTTGGTCAGCTCGGCCGCCGAGCCGCGCAGGCCGTTCATTTTCCAGTTGCCGGCCACGAGGGGACGCGGGGTATCAGCCATGTCGGTTCCTGTCGGCCCTTCGCGATCGGAGATGCCCTGGAGGCGTCGTTGAAAGCGCGTCCGTCAGCACGCTTCGCCCACAATTACCGGCCCCCTATCCTTACCATTGACCGGCTTCCCGGAAGCACCTAAATCCTTCGTGGATTCCGTTGGTTAGGCTCTTCCTGCGGCGCCCCGGCGCAATCTCGTGACCGGGGACGAATTCTAACCTAGGATGACCGTAACGCCTTGCCGGCGCAGGAGCAAAAGAAGCCCGCAGCACCGGCGCTCTCAATCATCCGGAACACGGCACCATGCTTCGAGGTATCCGCACCGCCTCCGCCAATTGGCTCGGCAGGATCGTCATGGGCGCCGTGTTCGGCCTGATCGCGATCTCGTTCGCGATCTGGGGCATCGGCGATGTTTTCCGCGGCTTCGGCCGCTCCGGCCTGGCGCGCATCGGCGGCACCGAGATCACCATCGAGCAATTCCGCTCGCTTTACAGCGAACGGCTCCAGCAGCTTGGGCGCCAGCTCGGCCGTCCGATCACGCTCGACCAGGCCCAGCAGATGGGCCTCGACAAGCAGCTGGTCGGGCAGCTCATCGGCGAGGCGACGCTCGACGAGCGCGTGAAGGCGCTGGGGCTCGGCATCAGCGACGCCGAGATGTCGCGCCGGATCATGGACAATCCGGAATTCCGCGGGCCGACCGGGCAGTTCGACCGCCAGCTGTTCGAAATGAGGCTGCGCCAGAACCAGACCAACGAGCGCCGCTTCCTCGACGAGCAGCGCCGCCTGATCCTGCGGCGGCAACTGGCCGGCACCGTGATCAACGGCACGCAGCTCCCGAAAGCCGCGATGGAGGCCGCCGATCGGTTCCAGAACGAGCAGCGCTCGGTCGAGTATGTGCTGCTCGAGCGCGCGCAGGCCGGCGAGATCCCGGATCCGACGCCGGAGCAGCTCGCGAAATATTTCGAGGAGCGCAAGGCGCTGTTCCGGGCGCCCGAGTACCGCAGGATCGTGATCCTGCCGCTGATCCCCGGCGAGCAGGCGATGTGGACGACGGTCTCCGACGCCGACGTGCAGAAGGCCTATGAGGACCGCCGCGCCCGCTACCTCACGCCCGAGCGGCGCGAGCTGCAGCAGATCGTGTTCAACAATCAAGAGGACGCCCAGGCGGCGGCGGATCGCATCGCCAAGGGTGAATCGTTCCTCGACATCGCCAAGGAGCGCAAGCTGACCGAGAAGGAAACCGATCTCGGCCTGCTTACCAGGGCCGCGATCATCGATCAGGCGATCGCCAACGCCGCCTTCGCGCTCCAGGAGAACGGGGTCAGCGAGCCCGTCAAGGGCCGCTTCGGGATCGTGCTGGTGCGCGTCGTCAAGATCGAGCCCGAGGCCGTGCGGCCGTTCGCCGAGGTCCGCGACGAGCTGCGCAAGGAGCTCGCCAACGAGCGCGCCCGGGCCGAGATCCTGCCGCTCTACGACAAGATCGAGGACGAGCGCTCGATCGGCCGCCCGCTCGCCGAAGCCGCGGCCAATCTCAAGCTTGCGGTGCGCACCATCGAGGTCAACCGCCAGGGCGTCACCCCCTCCGGCAAGCCGGAGGTCAATATCCCCGACGCGCAGCGCCTCATCACCCAGGCGTTCAACGCCGAGGTCGGCGTCGAGAACGATCCGCTGCAGGTCCAGGGCGGCTACGTCTGGTACGAGGTGGCGGCGATCACGCCGGAGCGCGAGCGCAAGCTCGATGAGGTGAAGGACGAACTCGAAACCCGCTGGCGTGACGACCAGGTCGCGAACCTCCTGCGCGCCAAGGCGGCCGAGCTCCTTGAAAAGCTCAAGGCCGGCGCGCCGTTCGCCGACGTCATGAAGGCCGCGGGCCTCAAGGTCGAGACCCGCGCCGACATCAAGCGCGGCAACGCCGTGGCGCCGTTCTCGGCCCGCACCATCGACGCGATCTTCCGCACCGCCAAGGACGCCTACGACACCGCCGATGCGGCCGCCCCCGGCGAGCAGATCGTGTTCCGCGTCACCGGCATCACCATGCCGGAGGTCGATCCGAAGTCCGAGGACGCGGCCCGGATCCGCGACGCGCTCAACCAGGGCTTCAGCACCGACGTGTTCGGCGGCTATCTCGCCTATCTGCAGCGCCTGGTCGGCGTGACGATCAACGACAATGCGCTCAGGCAGGTCGTCACCGGCCAGAGCCAGAGTCAAAGCAGCAACTGAGTCCGTGGGCGGTTCCGGATGCAGATCGAGCCGCAGGCATCGGCCTTTGCCAAGCGCTATGCGGCCGGCGAGGCGCAGGTGGTGTGGACCACGCTGGTCGCCGATCTCGAGACGCCGGTATCGGCGTTCCTGAAGATCGCCGGCAACCGCCCGCTGAGCTTCCTGTTCGAATCGGTCGAGGGCGGCGCCGTGCGCGGCCGCTACTCGATCATCGGGCTCGAGCCCGACGTGATCTGGCGCTCGGTCGCCGGCAAGGCCGAGATCGACCGCAGCGTCCGCGGCAGGAAGCGCCGCTTCACGCCCTGCAACGAGGCGCCGCTCGAAGCGCTGCGGGCGCTCCTCGCCGAGAGCGCGATCGCGCTGCCGGACGCGCTGCCGCCGATGGCGGCCGGCATCTTCGGCTATCTCGGCTACGACATGGTGCGGCTGATGGAGAATCTGCCGTCACCCAATCCCGACCCGATCGGCCTGCCCGACGCGGTGCTGGTGCGGCCCACGATCGTGGTGGTGTTCGATGCGGTAAAGGACACGCTCACCTTGGTGACGCCGGTGCGGCCGGAAAAGGGCGTCACCGCCAAGGCGGCGCTCGCTCGCGCCGGCGACCGCCTCGCGGTCGTCGTCGACGCGCTCGACCGGCCGCTCGACCACGCCGCCGCCAAGCCGGCCGCCGGCTCGCTCACCGTGCTGCCGGCGTCCAACACCACGCCGGCCGAATACGAACGCATGGTGAAGGCGGCGAAGGAATACATCGCTGCCGGCGACATCTTCCAGGTGGTGCTGTCGCAGCGCTTCGAGGCGCCGTTCGAGCTGCCGCCGTTCTCGCTCTACCGGGCGCTGCGGCGGGTGAACCCCTCCCCGTATCTCTACTTCCTCGACCTCGGCGAATTCGCCATCGCCGGCTCGAGCCCGGAGATCCTCGTGAAGGTGTCGAACGGCACCGTCACGGTCCGTCCGATCGCCGGCACGCGGCCGCGCGGCGCCACCCCGCACGAGGACAAGGCGCTCGAGGTCGAGCTGCTCGCCGATCCGAAGGAGCGCGCCGAGCACCTGATGCTGCTCGACCTCGGCCGCAACGACGCCGGCCGCGTCTCCGAGATCGGTACCGTCAAGGTCACCGACCAGTTCTTCATCGAGCGCTACAGCCAGGTGATGCACATCGTGTCGAATGTCGAGGGCACGCTGTCCTCCGACCACGACTCGGTCGACGCGCTCGCCGCCGGATTTCCGGCCGGCACGGTCTCGGGCGCGCCCAAGGTGCGCGCCATGGAGATCATCGACGAGCTCGAAAAGGAGAAGCGCGGGCTGTATGCCGGCGCGGTCGGCTATTTCTCCGCCGCCGGCGAGATGGACACCGCGATCGTGCTGCGCACCGCGCTGGTGAAGGACGGCATGATGTATGTGCAGGCCGGCGCCGGCATCGTCGCCGATAGCGATCCGAAATCCGAGCAGACCGAATGCGTCAACAAGGCCAAGGCCCTGTTCCGCGCCGCCGAGGAAGCCAAGCGCTTCGCCAGCGCCGCCGGGCGGGGGCAATAGCCCAGACGGGTGCGCCTCGCTCATGCCCCGTCGGCGAAAGGAGTGATCAACCCATCGGCCAGCACGGGCGGCGCCGGCGCCGAATCTGCCGAATCCCTGAGGCGGCGCGACGAGAGAGCGTTGCGAGCGATGAATTTCAAAATGAGGATACCCGAGATGAATCTAAAGCGATCGAATCAGCGGGAGCTGATCCGCAAACGCGCCAAGATCAAGAGCAACGTCCCCATCAACACCAACGCTCCGGCGCAGGTCACGGTGCCGACGAATTAACCGGCGTCATGTCAAAGGCTTGGCCATCCGCACGTCGATACCGGTTGGACAATCCCGCTTGCTGGCCGGATGGCGAACCGCGCTACGCTGGGACTGTGGACCGCAGGTAATCAAGTTGTTATGATTGACAATGGCGAAATCCGGACACGCGATGGCGATTGTCGGGGTGGCGGTAGCCGTGGTGCCGCTTGCGACATCGCTGGCTTGGTCCGACAGCCAATGGGATGTCGCCTACAACCAGGAAGTCCGCTACTTCAGTTGGCGCGGCGACCGCGGTTTTCCCGCACCTTTCACAGCCGCGCGCGGCGGTGGCACTCAGGTCTATTTTCCCACCACCGTTATTGTGACAGGAACCGCGCCCGACAGCCTCAAGTTCCAATTGGTAACCCGCGGCGGCTTTGTCTCTTCAAGACAGACCTCGCCGGGCTTGACCGGCTCGGTTACGACCCCCACCGACACCGTGACGGCAGCCACGCTCACCCTCCTGTCGATTCCTGGCATTCAGCCCTTCGTCGCACTCAACGCCAACCTGCCCACGGGCCGGAGCGTGCTGTCCGGTTCCGCCAGCTTCGCCCGGATGGACCCCGACCTCGTTGACATTGCAACCTTCGGCGAGGGCTGGAATATCGGCCCCACGGTCGGCGCCAACGTTGCGCTGACCCCGGACGTCATACTGGCGGGCGGCTGGGGCTACACCGACCGGGGCCGCTACAATCGCGAGAACATTGTCCTCCCTGCCGGCGGCGTCGGCCAAACCACAGTCGACCCCGGCAACACCCAGACCGTCAACGCATCGCTCGGCTTTCGACACGGGCCGCTTCGGGTTCAAATCGCGGGCTCGCATGTGCGCGAAGGCGCAACCACCTTTGCGGGCGTCCCGAGCGTTCAGCTCGGCAATCGTTCGTTCGTATCCGGCAACGGCAGCTTTGCGTGGAACGACTCCTCGGTGACGAGTGTCGCCGCCTCATGGAGTCATACTCAGAAGAACAAGGCGCTTGTTCCTCCCTTCCTGACCGAGGCGTTCAACTCGAACAGCAATGTCTATCGCGTGCGCCTGGAGCACGCCTTCAACGCACCGGGTTGGTCGTTCGGCCCGACCGGCAGCTATTTGCTGCGTGACGAAAACGCCTACTCGTCGACGACCTTGCAATTCGTGCCGGCCAAGACGGTCTGGAGCGCGGGAGGAAATCTCCGGCACAAACCGCATGACAGCGTATTGCTTTATGCCAACGTCGAGCGTCTTTGGGTTACAGAGCGCGCGCGGCCGGCCGCGGTGCCAAATCCGGTTCCGGCCTCCCACTATACCGCCTGGATGGCGGCGGCGGGCGTCACGCTGGCGTTTTAGAACGGGAGAGATCGATGCCCATCCTTCGCACTCTTGCTTCGTTTGCGGCGCTGTCGGGTCTGCTGCTGTTGTCGGCACCGGCAATCGCGCAAACGGCCTGCCCTGAAGGTAAAACCGCATCGGGCGCGTGCGTCAATGCCGAGCTCGCGGGCGCCATGCGGGAATCGGTGCGGATATTCACGCAGCCGCGGCTGTCCTACAGCGGCCCGGCGGTCGCGCCGAACGGCGCCCGCCGTTACGACGTGCTGCGCGACTGGCGGCAGGGACTGACCCGCGAGATCTACGGCACCTGCAGCGGGCCGAACCCCTGCCCCTGACGGCGCGTCAACCTGGCGCGATTGACCGTCAGGACCGCGCGGTTCTCGATTGCCAAATCGGCTGGATTAGGAGGCACCCATGCAACGCGTTGTCATTGGCGGCGCCCTCATCGCCCTCTGCACGGCGGTCGCCGCGGCGCAGACGCCTCCGCTCAGCAAGACGTCGCCCAATCTGCCGGGCACTCAAGCGCCGATCGGTACGGGACCGCCCGGCTTCGTACCGAAGCCGGTCGTGCCGGGCAAGCAGACGACGACGCCGGTCGGACCCGCACCGTTGACGACGCCGGCAGCGCCGCGGCCGACCGTGCCCAATCAGGCGCTCGCGATCACTGGCGGCAACACGATCAATGCGGTGTTCGACAGCAAGGCCAGGGCCTTCAAGGTCAACCTCAGGGACGGCGTCCACAAGCTCGACAACGGCGGTGCGATCCGGGTGCGCGGCGGCGTCATCGTGTGGGACGCCTTCGGCGCCGTCGAGCGGCTCAGACGGGGTCAGGGAATGGCTGCCGGGCCGGCCGGCTTAGGGTAGCATTCGTCCACGCCGTGACGAGGCGCCGGCATGAGCGATGCAGGTGAGATCGCCGGGTTTTTGCTTGCGCCGTTCGGCAGCCTGGTCGCGCCGCAAGGCAGCCTCTACTGGCTTTATCTGGCATCGGCGACGATCATCGCCGTCATGGTCTATTGGTCGCCGGACCGCGCACCGCGACCGTCGCTGCGGGGCGCGCTGGCGTTCCTGTTTCCAGGGCAAGTCTATCGCCACCCTTCGGCGAAACTCGACTTCAAATTCTTCCTGCTTAACACCCTCCTCTACGGCGCCTTCGTCGCGCCGCTGCTGCTGAGTTCGCTCTCCATGGCGCGCGCCACGCTCGGCCTGCTGGTCGATCTGTTCGGGGTGCCGGACGAGCCGATGCTCGAAGGCCTTGCGGCGCAGATCGCGGCGACCGCCGCGGTGGTGATCGCGGCGGATTTCGGCTTCTACGTCTCGCATTATCTGCAACACAAGGTTCCGTTGCTGTGGGAGTTTCACAAGGTCCACCACTCGGCCGAAGTGCTACACCCGATCACAGCCTTCCGCGCCCACCCGGTCGATCAGGTGCTCGACGCTGTCCTGATGGGCGGCATGACCGGCCTCGTGCTCGGCCTGGCGGCCTATGGGTTCGGCACCTCGACCGGGCTCGTTACCGTGATCGGCATGAACGCGTTCGTTTTCGTGTTCAATATCGCGGGATCGCATTTGCGGCATTCGCATGTCTGGCTGTCATACGGCCCGCGTCTCGAAGGATTGTTTGTGAGCCCGGCGCTGAATCAGATCCATCACAGCCTGGCCGAGCGGCATCGCGACAAGAATCTGGGCGGCATGCTCTCGGTCTGGGACCGTCTCATGGGCACGCTCTACGTGCCGCGCGGGCGGGAGGAGCTGACGTTCGGCTTGGCGGCGGACGAGCACCGCGACTACACGTCGGTGACGCGACTTTACGCGCTGCCGTTCGCCAACATTATGCGGCGCTGCCTGCGGATCTTACGGCGCGATCGCGCTCATCGATGATCTGCCGGCCGGCGCCAATAGAATGCGCGGCGATTCCTTGTCGAAGATAAACGAACTGTTGGCGCGTACCGCCGTATCGGTAAATGACAGCGATCGGTGACCTGAGCCGCCTCGCTGCTTGACATGGAGGTCAGGCAAATGACTCAGGCGGGCCAAGTGTGGGGTATCGTGGTTACCCCCAATCCTTTCGCCCACCCATGTTTCGGGTTTCTGCACAAACCGCGATCGCGAACATCTTCAACATCGCTGCTCGCAACGCGCCCCCGCCGAATATGCGCTCGCTCTACACCCCGCAGGGTTACTTGAAAAACCGCACCTAGATAGAGCTAAGCCCCGAGTCGCACCGCAACTCGCACGACACTCCGATGCCGATTTCGCCGCTTCGCGTTTCGCCTTTGCCTCCCGTGACCTTCTAATATCTTCCTTTGTCAGGGTTGGGCCACCGACTCCGGGGGACTTGGGCGACTTTTGGATACCGGGCGGGTCCACCTTCGCCTTCCCCGCAATCCCCGAGCCCGGGCCTGCCGTCCCAACCGAAGGGCTTTTCGCGGTTGGTGCAACAATGGCTGGCGCAACAGGGGCAGGATAATTTCTTGTTTCCGGGGGTCGCTGAGCGAAAGTCTCCGCAGGGACCAAGACCAAGAAAGCCGCGCCGCACAGTGCGGCGGCGATAACCAACATCAGTGTTTTGCGCATCTGGTTTCCTCCGCTTCGCGCCGCGAGCAACGCGCGGGCCCGCCTCACCGCCTCGGATCAAGGATCTGCAAGCCGACCTGCAAAAACATCCGCCGTCCGAGCTAACGCGGATTGGCCGTCGCATCGCTTGAGGTACTTCCTCCGACCGTCGGTAGCGGCACGTCCTTCTTCTTGATCCGCGTCGTTGCCTTGTCCTGTGCACCCTTGGCTGCGGCGGTTGCCGGCGTCGTCTTCGTTCCCTGCTTATCCAGGCTCGTTGTCGTCGCCTGTAGTGGGCGGCTCTCGGTATCTGCCTGCCGCAATCTCTCGCGGCGCTCGGCCCTGGCGGCCCGTTGCTCCTCGCGGCGCTCGGCATTTGCCTTCCGCAATCTTTCGCGGCGCTCGGCCCTCGCGTCCCGTTGCTCCTCACGGCTCTCGGTATTTGCCTCCCGCAACCTCTTGCGGCGTTCAGCCCTCGAATTTCCTTCAGACTTTTCACCGTCCTTTGGGAATGTCGGCGATTTCGCGGACAAGCTGCCTGCCGGCGTCACCTTCGTTCCCTGCTTGTCCGGACTCGTTGTCGTCGCCTGTAGTGGGCCGCCACCGGGCGCAAATTGTGGTCCCTGCGGGGGGGCTCGGCGACTTCGCGTGTATCCCTCTCGTCTTGACCGAAATGCCGCCCTTAACCGAGCGATCCAGGCCCTCGCGCGGCGGCCTCTTCGTCTCCACGCCCCCGGCCGACATGCCGTCTTGTAGCGAGAGCTGCTTGGTCTTCGCGATTGGAGTTTTGGTTTTGGCGGTCGGAGTTGCAGTTTCGATAGGATTAACAGGCCTCTCTGCCGGTTGGAACGGGACCGAGGGACGGAGGGTCTGCTGGGGCACGAGGTCTTTTTGTTGTTGTGGCAATGGCATTCCCGCACCCGGCGGCGTGACCTGCAGCGTAGCCTGGCGCGGCAAGTTGGGCGATTGTGCGAGAGTCGCGCCCAGGGCCAAGAACGCCGCGCCGCACAGCGCGACGGCGGTAACAAACATCAGTATTTTGCGCATCTGATTTCCTCCGCTGCGGCAGCCGGGGAAACGACGGAGCAAGCTTGAAAATTGATCGTCCTACAATTGATAATGCTAGCAGGCTGCTGAAGAACTCACATCTTGGGCCGGTGCGAAGTGTTTTGATGCATTTTTGGCCCAGCTAGGCTTG
>JAIESR010000002.1 GCA_019745775.1 Xanthobacteraceae bacterium
GGCCCGAAACTATCTAGCGTCCGTCTGCCTTGCAGCCGCCCTCGTTTGGTGGATTTAATGAGTCCGGACCCTAGTCATGGGCTGGCTGGGTATATTGCCGCTCGTTTTCGACGCCTTTTTCAAGATCATGCTGCCAGCGACGATTCTTTCTGAATTGTTTGAAGGGCGGAAACGCATCCAGCACATTCAGAAATCTCGTATCAAAAGGGCAGTCGAGTTGGAGCAGATCGTTGCGCGAGGTCAATTGAAGGTTGTCCGCACGGATGAGGTCACGCGCGATGACTTCTCTAAAGAGGTTGGGGCTTCGCTGAGCGCGTTTATCAGGGCGGCGGAGCCCGCGAACGGGTTCGTATTGCGGCCACCCCCTATCTACAGACCCGGCCTTGAGCAAATCAGCGCTGATGTCTCGGGCCGTACGCAAGTATTGGTGGACATGCAAACTTTGCTAGCCGTGCTTGTCGATCGCGGCGCGGTTGATCACGCAAAAGAGGAAACCGCAAAGCGATATTTTGATTTGCAGGACAAAGGCTGGCCATCGTCAGCTACGCCAGTGCCCGATCGCCCGCTTTTCATAGACGGTTTGGCGCTCAACTATCTTCAATATACAGGGCTGCTCGAAGCGGTGCTTGCGGTATTCAAAGACGTTCGAATCGAAGCTGACGCGCAAGACGAAGCGCTTCTCATTATTGACCACCAGCGCCACGTAACAGACGTGTCGGCAATAATCGACGCGATACGCACAGCCATCCGCAGCGCAAATGCAGCAGGCAAGGTAGTGTTTGGTCCACGTAGGTCCGAAAGCGACGCTGGCGACAATGTCTCTGCATCTACGATGCACCTGTTGAACAATTTGTCGGGCGCAGATGCCGTGGTTTGCGATGATCGAGCTTTGAACAGGGAAGCCTTCGCGCAGGACTCTCTAGGAAGGCGCGTGCGTGCCTTTACGACACTCGATGTGATTGAAGAACTAAAAATAAGGCTTCTGGTTTCAGAGACCGAACGGAGGTCTTTGCGTCATCGCCTTCGCACTGGCGGCGTTGTCTTGGTGCCCGTTGACTCAAGCGAAATTGCGAGTGCGGCTTTGCGGAGCAAGACGATGAGGTCCGCCGAGTTGAAAGCCATCGAAGACAGTGTCGATCTCGTGCGCTTAGCTGAAGTATCAATATTCCCACGCGAAGCGCGTTGGTTTTCCGACGTAAATATGGCGGCAAAGGCCGCGATTTTGGAAATCTGGAAGTCGGAGCCTGACCACCAACGGGCAGGGTTCGTCGCAGACATGATACTAGAACTGATCCCGAACCCGCAGGATTGGCTCTTCGGTTGGGGCCAAAATCCGCCCCCGGAATGGGTCGAAGCGGTAGCAAGCGTTAGTGTCGCAAGCATGTCTCTTCCAGTCGACTTGGGCATGAACGACGAGCTAGTGAATGCGTACAACGATTGGCTAGAAAACCGAATCCTGGAGCCAATGCGGGCAGTAGAGCCGGAACGCTACAAGCGCGTCGTCGCGTACCTACGTAACATTATTGAAGGCGCCAGGGAGGACGACAGTGAAGAGGCCAGCTGACCTAGGTCGCATTCGTGCGCTACGTGCACTCAGTACGCTTTCCATGCCATTGGCATCAGACATACTCGACGAGAGCAATATTTCGGAGCGTTTTGACATTTCGGTTTCCAGGCCTACCCGATTTCCCAACGGGGTTACGATCTCCCAAGGGGTTCTGTTCGATGCTTTTCGGCAAGCGCTGGCCGGAGCAGCCATTGCACCGTTGGTAGATCAAGACGGTAAGGTGTTGTCGGCAGAGGTGTCCATCGCTCCCGACGGCGTTGCAGTGGTATCGATGGACGGCAAAGCCTTTAGATTTGAGAATTCTGGACTTCTGGCATCATCAATTGATAAGCGAAACGAATTCTTGGAGATGGCAATCGCGTTTCACACGTTATCGCAATCAGAAGCTGATAGACTGGGTGCGTTATCGGCTAAACTCGATTTTTCCGACGATGACTTTCATGAGATAAATGACGCACTGCTTGCCTCACAGGAAGCATTTGCCGCATCGCTCGCACCGAAAGTCCGATCGCGGAAGGTTGCGCTCGGTGATCTCCTCCCTGCACAAGCAAGCTATTGGAACCAGCTCGCAACGCCTTTGAACGATTCGACGTCTCTTGCCGAGTTCATCGCCGCTGAATTGCGTGCCCAGCGAGAATTTCTGTTGGCTGGCGATGCCCGTAGAGCAATGAAATCAATATCGCTGTCCTTCAGCGCCCCCGCGCTTGTGCCAATCGAGCGCTTCCGCACGCTAGATTCGGAAACGGTCTTAGCAATGCTCGAAGAGGCCACACAATTTTCAGATCACTTCGGGCTTGTTGGCTCGTTCGAACTATGTGGAGACTGGTTTCCAAGAGATGCTCGCTTCGGACCGATCGGGGATCGCTTGCTGGACAAGCTCTTCTCAAATCTGGACCGCTTGAAAGAGACGTGTGAGATTTTCAGCGCGGGCTTCACTTTAGCGATAGCGCGACTTCACCAGCATCAGGAATTGCGGCGTAAGCCACCATTTTGGCGGAGGTTAACTGCTGCCGCTCACGCATCGCTCCTCGCTCGTGCTTTCGAGCAGTCGAGCATCGATCCGTCCTCGCTCTTTAAATGGGCGATGGGCGTCTCTGGCAAAGCTTATTACTTGTCCATCTGTTTGGACTTGGTCCGGGAGCCTAGTTGGCGCGCTGATTGGCTCAATCCGAAGATGCTGGTCCCGGGAGCATTCGGCAGGGCCGCCGCCGTCGTACGGCGGTTACCGGACGGTATTGCGCGAGAAGAATGGACTAAGCGTATCGATGATGCGAGAAAATCGATTGGCGATAGCGAGATTTTCGCAGGTTATCCCGATATCAGCGAAAGTGGGCCTCGCAAGCCGCCCCTACTTAGTGAAATGGGAGAGCTAACAGCGCCCTGCAAAGCGTTCATCGACGCTCCCGTCGTCGACAATGCTCTTGTCGCGGGGCCAATTTTTTATTCATTTGGGATTCCCGCCGAGTGCGTCGCGCCGATGGTAAAATTGATCGCTGACTTTCGGCAAACGGGCATGAGGTGGGAAGACAATGCAGTTCAGGCGACTATGGTGTTGGCTACGTATGTTGCAATCCAATCAGGCAATGTAGCTTTGGCTGATGCCATCGCTGAATTCATGATCGAAAATGCTGGTACACTTAGCGCCGAACGTGCAAGCGAGATAATGTTTCGTCTGGTTGAGTGCGCAGGGGCCGATGGTGATCGCGATAATGCGCGAAAGATACTCGCTAGGAGGTTGGAGACGTTCACCCTTTTCCTGCCGGCAACACATTTGTTCGATGTGCACGACTCTCTGACAATTCTTCAAAATCTGGATGTCGAACTTGCGCCGTTGATCGGAAAGGCAGTCGCGGCCGCGCGTATTGGGGCAAAAGCTGCCTAACGTACCCGCATCCATGTTTTGTGATCTTTTTCACGATGCGGGTTTCGAGCTAGTACTTGGACCGCGAACCTGAGAACGCCAGTCAGCTCGTCGAATGATTGAAGGAGTCTAATTTGGGTCAGTCCGACTCATAGTTAAATCATGCAAATAGAGGCAGTGTTCACTGATAAGAAGAGTCTCGCTTTTGCAATCTGGTTGCTTCACGGACATCATGAAGGCCGACGGCCAAGCGGCCGAAGCACGTCGTCAGAACGAGAACTGGACCTGGCCGCGAGCCCAGGCAAGTTGATCACCGCGCCGACTTATGAGGTACTGCCGGCACCACACGCATCTGCGTCGCCTGACTGCCGAAAGAACCGATTGTCCGGTCGTGGCAGTCCCAGATTTTCGCGCAGGGTGGCGCCTGCATATTCCCGCCGGAACAACCCGCGCTGCTGCAGCTCAGGCACCACGCGGTTGACGAAATCATCGAGGCCGCCCGGGAGATAGGGGAACATCATCGTAAAGCCATCGGAAGCCTCTGTGACGAGCCATTCCTCCATCTCGTCCGCGATAATCTTGGGCGTCCCGACCATGGCTAGGCCCGCGTAACCGCCGAGTCGCTGCGCGAGCTGTCGCACCGTGAGGTGCTCTCGCTTCGCCAGATCGACTGCGCGCTGGCGGCTACTCTTCGAGGCATTGCTTTCCGGGATGTCGGGCAGCGGACCGTCGGGATCGAACTTCGAAGCATCGTGGCCGAGCGCAATCGACAGTGAGCTGATCGCGTTGGCGTAGTGCACGAGGCTATCGAGCTTGGCACGCTTCGCGCGCGCCTCGTCTACGGTGTCGCCAACCACGACGAAGCAGGCTGGGAGAATCTTGATATGATCCCGTGAGCGTCCGAGCTTTTCCGCCCGGCCTTTAACATCAGCATAGAACTGCCGCGCGGCCGCGATGTCGCTCTGGGCGGTGAATACCGCTTCCGCGGTCTCCGCCGCGAGTTGACGGCCGGCCTCCGAGGCTCCGGCCTGTACGATCACCGGCCAGCCCTGGACCGGACGCGCGATATTAAGCGGGCCGCGGACCGAGAGGTATTTGCCTTTGTGGCCGAGCACCTGCAGCTTGTCAGGGTCGAAATAGATCCCGTTCTCGACGTCACGGATGAAGGCGTCGTCCGCCCACGAGTCCCACAGGCCCGTTACCACGTCGTAGAATTCCCGCGCGCGGCGATAGCGCTCGTCGTGCTCGATATGCTCGTCAAACCCGAAATTCAGGGCCGCGTCAGGATTGGAGGTGGTGACGATATTCCAGCCGGCCCGACCGCCGCTGAGGTGATCGAGGGACGCGAACCTTCTGGCAATATGGTAGGGAGCATCGAACGTGGTCGAGCCGGTGGCGATGAGGCCGATGCGTTCTGTGACCTGCGACAGGGCCGACAACAGCGTAAACGGCTCGAATGATGTTACCGTGTGGCTGCGCTTGAGCGCCTCGAGCGGCATGTTGAGCACGGCCATGTGGTCGGCCATGAAGAAGGCATCGAACTTCGCTCGTTCCAGCGTCTGCGCGAAGCATTTGATGTGTGCAAAGTTGAAATTCGCGTCCGGAAAGGCTCCAGGATACCGCCAGGCACCGGTATGGATGCTGGCCGGGCGCATGAACGCGCCAAGGCGCAATTGACGTTCCGAGCTCATGCGACGACCCTCGTTTCGCACAAAAGTTGCCACCACCCATTGACCCTTGAGGCGCCGCCTCAAGACCCACCTGCATCGGTCACAGTAGCAGGAACTGTGGCACGCTTTCACGGCGAGACATTGCGCCAATACTTCGCCATGGCACTCCTCCGATGGCTTGTCCAAATAGAGACACTGCAGTGAGGCTTGGCCCGACCCCACATCTGCAGCGAGCCAGTACGATATTATTCGCCCCGGCCGCCGATCTTGCGCCAATGACGGGCGCTCGGTCCTGCGGTGTCGGCTACCCCAGTCGTGCGAAGCGGCTGGCGGCCCTACGCGATACTACTCGTCGGGCAAAAACCGTTTGAAAAACCGTTTTAGTTTTGTTTTCTCAAACGGCGCGGTTCTGTAAGTGCCTGATTGGATTGGCGCGCCCGAAGAGATTCGAACTCCTGACTCCCAGATTCGTAGTTTGGTGCTGCCGTCGGGCAGTAAAGGGAAGGGTGAGTCACGATGCCGCAGAACGGCGCCCGGACGTGCACTCGCTGCTAAGCTTCGGGAATTTAGTCGTCGTGACCACGCCTAACGCATCTCTTTAGTACGACGCCGTATCTTCTTCTACGATTTGTCTGATCGCGTCCTTCCAAGCGTTGTTGGTCATCTGGCATTCTGCCCCGTCACCAGACAAGTGGATGAGAAGTTCGAGACCCACTTGCGACCAGCCCACGTTCCGAGCGTTCGCGATGCCGCGTTCTGCCATAATTCCAACGGGTTCTTGGCCGCGCCGTATGCCAGCTGAAATAGCAGCGGGATATTGCGGAGAGGCGACCGTCGAGGCCTTTTTGAAGCGCGTCGGCAGCGAATATCCTCAGCCGCGTGTCCGTGAGGGGAGGCGCAAGCTTTGGCTGAAGGACGATCTCGATCGCGCAATAGCGCCGGACTTGTCGGTCGGCGACCTCGCCGAGGATTTGTGATGCTAGAGCGGCCACGGCCTCGCTTTGTCGAGCCGCGCGTACTCGCTAGTGGCACTACTGCGCTCTATTTCCGCATTCCTACTTACTATCGAGAGCTTGGCTGCGCGATCCCCAACGAGCCACTGGGGACAAGCTATGAGGCTGCCTGCGGCGAGGATGGCAAAGGTGGACGCGCTGCCACACTCAATGCGCTGTTTGACGAATGGAATAACACCCGGAAGGGCGAGCCGAACGACACCACGAGAATCGCCCGGTACGGTACGATCGACTGGCTGTTCCGTGAGTACAAGACGAATAAGGCCTACACCGAGAAGGTATCAGAGCGCTCGCGTCCCGATTACGAGCGGGTCATGCAGATGATCTGCGATGCGACCGATAAGAAAGGTCAGCGTGTCGGTGGTCGACCGATCAAGTCGGTAACACCGCGCGCCGCTGACAAGCTCTACGACAAGCTCATCAAAGGCCGGAAGGGCGAGCGATTGCGTCAGGGCGAGAAGGTGGTCAGCCTTTGCCGTAAGGCGTGGCGAGTGGCGCGCAGGCTCTATCCCGAACTGTTCAATAGGGAAGTGCCAAACCCTTGGGAGAGCCTGACGCTGAAATCTCGCGTCAAGGCAAAGAAGCACGCCGTCACGCGCGAAGAGGTCTACCGATTTGCCTGGGGCTGTATCGAGCACGACAAACCAGAGCCTGCCGCAATCGCGGTGATCTGTTTTGAGTGGCTCCAGCGCCCGGAGAACGTCGTCGCTGGCATTCTGAAGTGGCCCGACTACCGCAGCAAGAAGTGGCCACACGCCATCCGCATCGAGCATCATAAGAACAAAACGCTCGTCTGGCACCCACTGGAAGAGGAGATCGAGGGCGAGACCGTCAAGTTCTACGTCGAGGCTGAGAAGATCATCAGTCATCTGCCCAAGCTCGGCATCCCGATGATCATGCGCAAGATTGAGAAGGGCGAGAACAAGGGCGACGCCAAGAAGTGGTCCTACCCCGGCATAGAGAAGGTGGTGCAGACGATGCGTAAAAAGATTGATGGCGTGTCACCCCTCTTCACGCTCGATGCGTGCCGGCATGGCGGCATGACCGAATTGGAAGAAGCAGAACTGACTGAAGGCCAGGGCCGCGCACTGTCAGGTCACAAGACCTCGCAAGCGTACAAGGGCTACGCGAAGGAGACGATGCAACGTGCGCTTGCTGCTACGCGCAAGCGTCACGCACATTTGCTGGCGCATCGCCAGATTGATGAGCAAAAGCAAGCCGAAGAACAAAACGACAAATCATTTCCAAATGAAGCTGCGGAATCTCTTCCAAATGGTCCTCGAAAGGGGAAGCAGAACAAACCGATTTCTGTTGCTGCGTCTAGTAGTTAGCACTGGCTGGGGCGCCAGGATTCGAACCTGGGAATGGCGGAATCAAAATCCGCTGCCTTACCACTTGGCTACGCCCCATTGCGACGCGTGTCGGAGTGCGCCGACGCAGGCAGCATCGGCGCGCGGACCATAGCGGGGCGCCCTCGCCCGATCAACGCGGCCGTTGCCCCCCGATGGTCGATTTTGGTGGTCATTTTCGCCTAATCTTGCGCAGGGCGACTCGCCATGGGCCGCCGCCGCAAGGAGGCGCCAGATGACCTACCGGGCCCCGGTTGCCGACATCGCGTTTGCGCTCAAGCATGCCGCGGGTTTCCGGCAGGCGCTCGACGACGGCATCTACGGCGACCTCACGGAGGACGTGGTCGACGCCGTGCTGGAGGAAGCCGGCAAGTTCGCGACCGACGAGATCGCCCCGCTCAATGTCGTCGGCGACCGCCACGGCGTCGTCTTCAAGGACGGCGCCGTCACCACCGCGCCGGGCTGGAAGGAGGCCTATCGCGCCTGGGCCGCGGCCGGGTGGAACGGGCTTGCGGCACCGGCGGAATGGGGCGGCCAGGACCTGCCGCAGGCGGTCAACGTCGCCTGTCTCGAAATGTGGAACTCGGCCGCCATGGCCTACGGCATCGGGCCGGTGCTGACGATGGCGGGGGTCGATGCGCTGACCGCGCATGGCACCGAAGAATTGCAGCGTACTTATTTGCCGAAGCTCGTCTCCGGCGAATGGACCGGCACGATGCAGATGACCGAGCCGCAGGCCGGCTCCGACGTCGGGGCGCTGCGCACCAAGGCCGAGCGCGCCGGCGACGGCACCTATCGCCTCACCGGCCAGAAGATCTTCATCACCTATGGCGAGCACGACATGACCGACAACATCGTGCACCTGGTGCTGGCGCGGCTGCCGGATGCGCCCGCCGGATCGCGCGGGGTATCGCTGTTCCTCGTACCCAAATTCCTGGTCAACGCCGACGGCTCGCTCGGCGCGCGCAACGACGTGCGCGCGCATTCGATCGAGCACAAGCTGGGCATCCATGGCTCGCCGACCTGCACCATGGTGTTCGGCGACAACGGCGGCGCCGTCGGCTACCTGGTCGGCGAGGAGAACCGCGGCCTCAACTGCATGTTCACGATGATGAACCAGGCGCGGCTTGCGGTGGCGCTGCAAGGCGTCGGCATCGCCGAGCGTGCGACCCAGCAGGCGCTGGCCTATGCGCGCGATCGCAAGCAGGGCCGCGCAGCCGGCGTAAAGGACGGCATGAGCCCGATCATCATGCACCCCGACGTCAAGCGCATGCTGCTGACCATGCGTGCGCTCACCGGCGCCGCACGCGCGATCTCCTATGCCACGGCCGTCGCGATCGACCGCGCGCATCGCAGCGCCGACGAGAAGGCACGCGCCGCCGCGCACGAGCGCGCGTCATTGCTCACGCCGATTGCCAAGGCGTTCGCCACCGACGTCGGCTGCGAAGTCGCCTCGCTCGGCGTGCAGGTGCACGGCGGCATGGGCTACATCGAGGAGACCGGCGCCGCGCAGCACTTCCGCGACGCGCGCATTGCCGCGATCTACGAAGGCACCAACGGCATCCAGGCGATCGACCTCGTCACCCGCAAGATCCCGACGTCGGGCGGCAATGCCGTGCGCGCCTATATCGGCGAGCTCCGCCGCACCGCCGATGCGGTGAAGGCCGCCAACGATCCCGCCTTCGGCGCCACCGGCGCGCGGCTCGCCGACGCCATCGACAGCCTGGAACGCGCCACCGAGTGGCTGCTCAAGGATCCGCAGAGCGAGTCGGCGCTGGCCGGCGCCACGCCTTACCTCCGCTTGTTTGCGAACGCTGCCGGCGGCGCGCTGCTCGCCGAGCAGGCCCTCGCCGCCGCACGTATCGCGAGCGACGGCTCCGCCCCCGGGCGCATCGCGCTGGCCCGGTTTTTTGCGGAAAATATTGCGGTAGCGGCGAGCGGGCTTGAAGGCGCCGTTACCGAAGGCGGCACGAGCGTGACTGCGAGCGAGGCGGCCTTGGCATGAACGGGCTTTCACCCTCCGGCCGAAGCCATTAAGTCTGTCCGATGCCGACGCTCTATATCACCCACCCTGCCTGCCTCGATCATCTGCCTCCTGCCGGACATCCGGAGCGGCCGGATCGGCTGCGCGCCATCGAGCGCGCGCTGGCCGCGGACGCCTACAAGCCGCTGGTGCGGGTCGAAGCCCCGGCCGCGAGCCTCGATACCATCGCGCTCTGCCATCCGATGGACTACGTCACCGCCGTGCAGGAGGCCTCGCCGCAACAAGGCCTGGTGCAGATCGACGCCGACACCTCGATGTCGCCTGGCACCTTTGAAGCGGCGTTGCGCGGCGCCGGTGGCGCGGTGCAGGCGGTCGACGAAGTGATGACCGGCAAAGCCACCAACGCTTTCGTCGCGGTGCGCCCGCCCGGCCACCATGCCGAGACCGCGCGGCCCATGGGATTCTGCCTGTTCAACAATGCGGCAATCGCCGCACGGCATGCGCAGCGCAAGCACGGCGCCGAGCGCGCGGCGATCGTCGATTTCGACGTCCATCACGGCAACGGCTCGCAGGACATCTTCTGGTCGGACGCGAGCGTGCTGTATTCCTCGACCCACCAGATGCCGCTCTATCCCGGCACCGGCGCGGTCTCCGAGAGCGGCGAGCACGACACCATCGTCAACGCGCCGTTGCGGGCGGGCGATGGCGGCAGCCAGTTCAAGGCAGCGTTCGAGAACCGCATCCTGCCGAGGCTGCGCGACTTCAAGCCCGACGTGGTCGTGATCTCGGCCGGCTTCGACGCCCACACCCGCGATCCGCTCGCCAACCTCAACCTCGTGGAGGCCGACTTCGCCTGGGCGACGCAGAAGCTCATGGAAATCGCCGACCGGAGCGCACAAGGCCGCGTCGTGTCGGTGCTGGAGGGCGGTTATGACCTGGAAGGGCTGGCCGGCTCAGTCGCCGCCCATGTGAACGCGCTGATGCGGGGTTAACCCTGCCCGCAAAGCAAGCAGAATCAAGTAGAATAGAATAGAGAGCGCCGCGACTCGCGGGCACGACCTGGAAACAGCATGGCCGACAAGACCAACAGTGACGTCCCAACCCTGACCTTCGAGAAGGCGATCGAGGAGCTTGAATCGATCGTCAAGCGCCTCGAGGAAGGCAAAGTGCCGCTCGAAGAGTCGGTGGCGATCTATGAGCGCGGCGAGGCGCTCAAGCGCCGCTGCGAGGAGTTGTTGCGGCAGGCCGAGGCACGCGTCGAGAAGATCACGCTCGACGCCGCCGGCAAGCCGACCGGCACCGGGCCGCTCGACGTCAACTGACGCACAACCCTTATTTGGTCTTTCGGAAGACCAGCAGCGTCTTGAATTCGCCGACGCGTTTCACCGGCGCGCGCTTCTCCCATTTCTGCACGATCGGCAGCGCCTTAGCCCACGCCATCGAGCCCATATAGAACAGGATGTGGCCGTTCTTCTTGGTCTTGGCCGTGAACATGTCCAACAGCTTCTCGTCGGTCATGCCGCCATAGGATTTGCTGGCGGTGTTCGGAAAGAAGAACTCGCACAGATGGAACATGGTGACGACGTCGAAGTCCGGCAGGATCTTCGGATTGGTCAGATAGATGTCGCCGAAATAGGCGACATAGGCCTTCGACACCTTCGCCTTCTCGGTCGAGAGCTGGATATAGGCGTCGTACTCCTCCTTCGAGGCGGTGATCGCGAGCACGGCGTTGTTGGACTTGTTGGTCGCCTGCTTGATGCCGATCACATGGTGGGTGCCGGTGCCGAAATGATAGATCAGCTTGTTCTTGATCTTGTTCTTGGCCACCCAGTCGTTGAAATGGGAGTCGCAGGGACAAACGGCGACGTCCAGGTCCCATTTGTCCGTCCAGTAATTCATCTTGAGCATAGAAGGTCCTCCGGGGTGTCTGTCCAAGTATAGCGCCTAAGCAGGCATCGGCGCCAATGTCGCCGGACGTGCCGACCGGCTCGCCGCCGACGTGCCCGTCATATCGATGATGCGCTGATGCAGCGCCACCAGCGCGGCCGTGCGGCCGATCGAGATCACCATGGTCTGGGGCAATCTGTCGCTCAATAGCGCGTAGAGGTCGCGCGCTTCCGCGTCTTCGAGCGTCGAGACCCCCTCGTCCAGCACCAGCACGTCCGGACGGTGGATCAGCGCCCGGGCGAAACCGACGCGCTGCTGCTCACCGCCCGAAAGAAGCGTATTCCATTCAGCCTCCTCGTCGAGGCGGTCGGCGAGATGACCAAGCCCGGCGGCTGCGAGCGCGGTGCGCGCATCGGCGTCGTCGACCTCTTCGGCCGGCGTCGGATAGGTCAGCGCCTGGCGCAGCGTGCCGAGTGGGAAATAAGGTCGCTGCGGCAGCGCCAGCAGGCGTGCATTCTGCGGCAGATCGATACGCCCCTGCCCGACCGGCCAGATCCCGGCGAGCGCACGGCATAGGCTCGACTTGCCGGAGCCCGAGGGCCCGCGCACCAGCACGCGCTCGCCCGGCGCCAGCGCGAGGTTGGCCACCGACGCGATCTGCTCGCCGCCGCCGGCCTTCACGATCAGATCGGCGACCGAGAGGCCCGTGCCGGCGTCGTTCGCGATGCGGATATCCGCGCCTTGCGGCCCCGGGACATCGACCGTGTCCATGGCGGCCTCGAATTGCGCGACGCGATCCATCATGGCTTTCCATTCTGCGATCTTGGCATAGGACGTGACGCAGAATGCGAACGCCGCCTCGACCCGCTGGAACGCCAGCGACGCCTGCATCAGGACGCCGAGCGGGATCGCCCCGACGAGATAGGCCGGCGTCACGACCAGCACCGGGAACACCGTCGAGACGTGATAGTAGCCGAAGATGAATCCATTCAGTCCGTTCTGCCGGCGTACCAGCGCGACCCAGTTCTTCACCAGCGCGTGATAGCGCCGCTTGAGCTCATGCCGCTCGACCTTCTCACCACCCATCAATGCCACCGACTCCGCATGGTCGGTGACGCGCGCGATCGCAAAGCGGAAATCCGACTCATAGCGCTGTTGCCGGAATTGCAGCGGGATGAGCGGCTTGCCGATCGCGTGCGCGACCAGCGTGCCAAGCGCGGCATAGCCGATCGCCAGCACGATCAGGTAACCGGGGAATGCGAGATTGACGCCGAATAACGGCAACGGCGCCAACGCCGACAGGCCCCACAACACGAAGGCGAACGACAACAGCGACACGATGGCGTTGAGGAACCCGGTACCCAGCTCATGGGTGAGCCGGATGAACATCAACACATCGTTGGCGATGCGCAGGTGGATGTTGTCAACGCTCTGGTCGACGAAGCGAATGCGATAGTGGCGACCCTCCGCCATCCAGAGATCGACATAGCGGTTGGTCATCCACTCGCGCCAGCGGATGATCAGGGTCTGGCCGAACCAATATTGGCCCATGCCGGACAGGATGGCGCCGAGCGTGATCAGCAGAAACACCATGAGCTGGAATTGCACCGCGTCCCAATTGCGCGCTTCAATGCCGTTGAAGAATGCGGCGTTCCAGTCGGTCACCTTGACCGCGACATAGACCACGAATAGTTCGGACGCGATCACGCCGAACAGCAGACCGCGCGCCCGCCAGCGATCCTCGGAGCGGAAATAGGGCAGCGCCAGCCTCAGGAACGTTCGCAGCGCGAAGATGACGTTGCTCATATGACGCTACCCTTTGGCAGATACGCGAGGGATGGATGGGCCCCATTCGGGTCATGAACGCTTGCCATAAGGAGGCAAGTCTATAGCGTGCGGTCGAAGGCCGATCCATTCGACGGCCGTTATCACCCGCAGCAAACCGCTTGACGCGGCAGTATGCCTCAAAGGATTAACCCATGAGCTTCGCCCCCGACAAGGACCCGAAAGCAGGCGACGCGCCGGCCTGCGACGCCATCGAGTTGATGATTGTGCCCCGCAGCGTCGATCTGGGCGGATTCTCGGTGCGCCGCGCCCTGCCCCACAGCCGGCGGCGCATGGTCGGCCCGTTCATCTTCTTCGATCATTTCGGGCCGGCCGAGTTCAAGAGCGGCCAGGGCATCGACGTGCGGCCGCATCCGCATATCGGGCTCGCCACCGTGACCTTCCTGTTCGATGGCGAGATCATGCACCGCGACAGCCTCGGCACCGCCGTGCCGATCCGCCCGGGCGAGGTCAACTGGATGACGGCCGGCCGCGGCATCGTGCATTCCGAGCGCACCGCTCCCGACCACCGCGTTGACGGCGAGCCGCTGCATGGATTGCAGTGCTGGGTCGCGTTGCCCGCCAACGAGGAAGAAGTCGCGCCGGGCTTCGCGCACGTCGGCAGTGAGCAGCTTCCGGTCGTCACCGACAATGGCCGCCGCGTCCGCGTGGTTGCAGGCAGCCTGCTCGGTGCGCGCTCGCCGGTTCCGACCTTGTGGGACACGCTGTTTGCGGAGGCGAGTCTCGCTGCAGGCGCGACGATGCCGTTCGATGCCGACACCGAAGAACGCGCCCTGTACGTGGTCGATGGTGAGATCGACATCGCCGGGGACAAGTTCACGCCCGGACGGCTGCTGATCTTCCGCCCCGGCGACGCCATCACCGCGACCGCGACGACCGATGCTCGCATCGTGCTGGTCGGTGGCGCCGCGATGGACGGCCCACGGCATATCTGGTGGAATTTCGTCTCCTCGCGCAAGGATCGAATCGAGCAAGCCAAGGCTGACTGGAAGGCCGGGCGCTTCGACACGGTGCCCGGCGACGACAGCGAGTTCATCCCGCTGCCGGATTGATCGGCCTCATGGTGAGGAGCCGCGCGAAGCGCGGCGTCTCGAACCATGGCCAAACACCCGGGCCGTCCCATCCTTCGAGACGCGCACTTCGTGCGCCCTCAGGATGAGGACGGAGCAGCAAGCGCCGGATGTTACCGCCGTTTCCGCAGCGACCGCAGATCCGGGAGCTTCTGTTTGACCTGGCCGATATTCGCCCAGGGATCGCGCTTCATCGCGCGAAGGCGCTTGTCGATATCGAGAAGCGTGTACTGGTTCGCCGACTTGACCCGGGCGAGTTCGTCCCATGTGACCGGCATGGACACCGGCGCACCGTCACGCGCCCGCGTCGAATAGGCGGCGGCCGAGGTCTGTTCCAGCGAGTTGCGGAAATAGTCGATGAAGATTTTGCCCTTGCGTTTCGACTTCGTCATCGTGGCGACGTAGCGGTCGGGATCGTCCGCCGCCATCGCCTGCGCGAAGGCCTGCACGAACGTCTTGACCGTCTCCCAATCGACAGGGGCGACGGGCAGAACGACGTGTACGCCCTTGCCGCCGGAAAGCTTCACGAAGCTTTCGAGGTCGATCGCCTCGAGCCGCTCGCGCACCTCGCGCGCCGCGTGGACGATCTCGGCCCATTCGACGTCCGGCCCCGGGTCGATGTCGAACACAATGCGGTCGCAGAGATCGAGCCGGTCGAGCTTGGAGCCACGCACGTGCACTTCAAGCACGCCCGCCTGCACCAGCGACAAGAGCCCGTCGAGGCTGTCGACGGCGATCACCTGCCGACGCTTGCTGTCGATGACGGTGCGCAGGAGTTCGTCGTTGAGCCCCGCCGAGGCATGCTTCTGGAAAAAGCATTGACCCTTGGTGCCGTCGGGGCAGCGCACCAGGCTCAAGGGTACGTCGACGACGTGCGGCGCCATCAGATCCCACACCGTCTTGTAGTAGTCGGCGAGGTCCTGCTTGGTGACGCCGGCGTCGGGCCAGTAGACGCGATCCGGATGGGTGAAACGAACGGGGCCCTGTGATATGTCGTTGGCCGCGCGCTCGCCCTTTGGCGCAGGCCGCTGTTTCGGCTTCGCGATCCGCTTCGACCGCTTCGCCGCCGTGCTCGATGATCGCGCAGCGGCTCCGCGCGGCTCCTCTTGGGCGGCCTGCTCTTCAATCGGTATTTCGCGCACCACTTCCTTCGGCGGCTTGTCCTCGCGCACACCTTTGAACGACGCCTGGCGCACGATATTGTCGCTGGCCCAGCCGCGAACCTCGGCTTCGATCACCGTCTTCGGCTCGAGCCAGCGCACGTCACGGGCACGCGCCTCGACCGGTGGTATCTCGTCGAACGGCGGCCTGGCGATTTCGAGCGGATGGAGACGCTTCCACAGGTCTTTCGCCACCGTGCGGGTATAGCCGGTGCCGACGCGGCCGGAATAGATCAGCCTGCCGTTGCGATAGTAGCCCGTGACCAGCGCACCGATCATCCTGGGCGCGACCGTCGATGGCGCGTAGCCTCCGACCACCAGCTCCTGCGCCTTGGTGCACTTGACCTTCGCGAAGCTGTCGGTACGGCCGGGCCGGTACGGCGCGTCGGCACGCTTCGAGACGATGCCTTCGAGCCCCATGTTGCGCGCTTGTTCCAAGACGAGGTTGCCGTCGTCCGCAAAATGCTCGCTGTACCGGATCGAGCCGGTCTCGCCGGAACCCTCCAGGAGCTCTTTCAACGCCGCCTTGCGTTCGATGAGCGGCAGCCGGGACAAATCCTCGCCGTTAAGATGAAGCAGATCGAAGACATAGTAGACGAAGCTGTCGCGGTCGCCGTTGCTGAGCGCCGCTTGCAGCATCGAAAACACCGAAATCCCGCGGTCGTTCTCGACCACGATCTCGCCGTCGATCAGCGCGGTTTCCGCGTCAAGCCGCGCGACATCGGCGGCGACGTTCGGAAATCGCGCTGCCCAGTCGAGGCCCTTGCGGGTCAGGAGCTTCACCTTGCCGCGATCGAGCCGCGCTTGAATCCGATAGCCGTCGAACTTGATCTCGTGCACCCAGCCGGCGGCATCCGGCAATTTGTCGTGCAACGTGCCCAGCGATGGCGGGACGAAGTCAGGTAGCGCGGCACTGTGCGCGCTCTTTTTCTTTGCACTTTTCCCACTCGCCTTCCTCTCGCGGCCGCCGCGCTTGTCCGGACGTGCATGGCCGCGCGTCGCGCCGGCTTTGACATTGTCGGCGGCTGTCCGGTTCGAATGCCAGACGCGCTTCTTGCCTTTGCCGGACGCGATCTCCTCGATCGAACGACCCGACACGACGGAGTCCGGCATCTCTTCCAGGATGTCCGTGTCCTTCGCCGTGCGCGCGGCATCGTCGGTGGCCTTGATCAGCAGCCAGTTGTTGCGCTTTTCGCCGGGCCGGCGGTGCATGCGCACAAGATGCCAGTGGCCGTGGAGCTTTTCGCCTTGCAGGGAGAAGTCGAGATGGCCCTTCTTGAGGCCGCGATGCGGATCCTCTTCCGGCGACCAGGTGCCCTGATCCCAGATCATCACGGTGCCGCCGCCATATTCGCCCTTCGGGATCGAGCCTTCGAACGCATTGTATTCGACCGGGTGATCTTCGGTTTCGACCGCGAGGCGTTTCTCACCCGGTACCAGGCTCGGCCCACGCGTGACCGCCCAGCTCTTCATGACGCCATCAAGTTCGAGCCGAAGGTCATAGTGCAGCCGCGTCGCGGCATGTTTCTGGATGACGTAGCGATGGCCCTTGGCGCGCGCCTTGCGGCCGCGCGGCTCCGGCGTTACGCCGAATTTCCGTTTCTTGCGATAGACATCGAGGGCCATTGCCGGATTTTACACGTTGGAACACAAACGCAAAGGCGCTCGCAAGGAACGCCCCTTGGAGACAACGCAGACTTCAGTTGTCAGGTTCCGGCTGCCTCCGCCGTGGGACTACGCGACTTCGCCGTAGCGCTTGCGGATACCGGACTTCAGCTCGTTGAAAAGCCGCTTCAGCGTCGCGACTTCGGCCTCGAGCGTCTTCACGCGGGTGGCGAGATCGCCCTGCACCGCCTCGGGTGCCGAGGAGGGCGCACGAACCTCGTCGGTAAAAGAGATTCCCATCTCGTTGCCGCTCCGCCACTCGACCCGCGCGCGATGAGACTCTTCCTTGTTGGGGATGTAGAGTTCGATCGCTTCGGGCACGGCGATGGATTCCGAGAACTTCAGCCGTGCGCCAGTCTCGGAATAGTCGCGGATCAGGCAATCGACGCTCGATCGCCGATTGTTGAAGTAGATTCGTCCCTGCAGAAAGCTCTTCTGACGTGCGGACGAGCGGCGCTCTGCCATTGCAGTTCCCTGTCGAATCCGGCGGACCAAGCTCAGCGCCCGCAGACGCGGATCCGGTCGGAATAATAGCGTGCTGACGTTACTTCATGGTTCACACTCCATTAGAGCGGCCTTAACCATGACCCTCGCCGCTGCTATTGAGATCCCATGACAAAACGCGTGCGGATAGACAGGTTGCTGGTCGAGCGTGGGCTGTTCGAGAGCCGCGCGAAGGCGCAAGAGGCCATCGCCGCCGGGATGGTAACTGCCGACGGCTTGACTGTGACCAAGCCGGCCGAGGAAATATCCACCAATGCAACACTGCAGGCTTCACCAGCGCATCCGTGGGTATCACGCGGCGGCGTCAAGCTCGCGGCGGCGCTCGATCACTTCGGATCGACCCGGCCGGGCGCATCTGCCTCGACGTCGGCGCATCGACCGGCGGCTTCACCCAGGTGCTGCTCGCGCGTGGTGCCCGGCGCATCTATGCCGTCGACGTGGGACGCGGGCAGTTGCACGCAAGCCTTCGCGCGCGGCCGGACGTGGTCGCGATCGAAGCGACCGACATCCGCAGGCTCGATCCATCACGGTTGGAAGCACCGCCCGACCTGGTCACCGTCGACGTCAGCTTCATCCCGCTGAAGCTCGTGCTGCCCGCCGCGTTTGCGCTGGTTAAACCGGCCGCCGAGGCGGTCGTCCTGATCAAGCCGCAATACGAGGCCGGACCCGATCACGTGAAAAAGGGCCTGGTGCGCGACCCGGCGATCCACGCGAAGGTCTGCTCCGACGTCACCGCATTGGTCACGTCCCTGGGATGGAACGCGTTGGGCGTAATTCCCTCCCCGATCGCCGGTGGCGACGGCAATCACGAATTCCTGATCGCCGCCAGGCGTGGCTAGAACGAACGCCTTTCTCTTGCCACGGCATCCGCTATGGTGCCGCGCCATGACCCTACCTCGGACCATCACAGCGGCCGCGTCCGCGCCGCAAGGCGAGCTTTTTGTCTGGCGGGCCGAAGCCGTCGAGACAGTGAAGCTTGCCTGGCCGATGGCGCTGACGCAGCTCGGCCAGATCGCCATGATGACGACCGACCTGGCGCTGATCGGCCGGCTCGGCGATGCCGCCGTGGCCTCGGTCGGGCTCGCGCATCTGATCCTGTTCCTGGGCTTCGTCTTCGGCATGGGCCTCGTGTCGGCGGTGGCGACGCTGGCGGCGCAGGCCTATGGCGCACGCGAGCCGCGGATGGTGCGCCGCTCGCTGCGCATGGGCTTGTGGGCGGCGGTGATCCTCGGCGTGCCGATCAACATTATCCAGATGTGGGGCGAGGATATCCTGCTCGCGGCCGGGCAGACGCCCGAGTCGGCCACGCTGGCCGCACGGTATCTCGACGGCCTGGCCTGGTCGATGATTCCGGCCTGGTGCTTCATCGCGCTGCGCAACTTCATGAGCGCGGTCAACCGGCCCGAGCCAGCGCTCTGGATCACGCTGGTGGCGATCCCCGTCAACGGGTTGCTCGCCTACGCGCTGATCCACGGACACTACGGGCTGCCACGCCTCGACCTGCTGGGCGCCGGGCTCGCCACCACGTTCGTCAACCTCGGCATGTGCGCCGCGGCGGTGTGGGTGTGCTACGCGCTGCGCCCGTTCAAGAAATATCGCGTGCTCGGACGCTTCTGGCGCATGGACTGGGAGCTGATGCGGCAGCTGATCGTGATCGGCGTGCCGATTTCCGGGACCATGCTGCTCGAATGGGGCCTGTTCTCGTCGGCCGCGATCCTGATCGGCTGGATCGGCACCACAGCGCTCGCCGCGCATCAGATCGCACTGCAGATCGCAGCCATCCTGTTCATGATCCCGTTCGGGATTTCGATGGCGGCAACGGTGCGTGTCGGCCACGCCGTCGGCCGTGGCGATCCGATCGGCACGCGCCGCGCCGGCTTCACCGCACTCGCGCTCGGCGCCGTGATCATGATCGCGCTCACACTGGTCGTTGTCGTCTTCCGGGACGTCATTCCGGTGCTCTTCCTCGGCGACACCGTCACGGCGGCGGCAGAGACCACGCGGCTCGCCGGTGCGCTGCTGCTCGTGGGCGCGACCTGGTTCGTCTTTGACGGCATACAAGGCATCGCGGCCGGCGCGCTGCGCGGCTTGAACGATACCCGCGTGCCGATGCTTTACGCGGCGCTGAGCTTCTGGATCGTCGGCTTCACGTCGGCCTACGCACTCGCGTTCTGGTTCGGCTTCGGCGTGTACGGGGTTTGGATCGGTTTTGCGCTCAGCTTGTGGTTGTTCGCGGCGCTGTTGACGGTCCGCTTCAGGAACCTGACGGCGCGTGGCTATCTGCCGGCGGTGCCTTGATCGTCCTACTTGCCCCCGTTATCGCAGAGCGATGGTCGAACGTCTGACGATTGCACGGCTCGGCCGGCGCGGCGACGGCATTGCCGATACGCCCGGCGGGCCGGTGTTCGTGCCGTTCGTGCTGCCGGGCGAGATCGTCGAAGCGGAAGCCTGGCCCAGCCACCCCGACCGCCGGCTGCCGATCAGGATCGAGCAGGCGAGCCCGGAGCGGATCGCGCCGATATGTCCGCACTTCGGCACCTGCGGCGGCTGCGCGCTCCAGCACTGGGCCACCGCGCGGTATCGTGAATGGAAGCGCGGCTTGGTGACCGAGGCGCTATCGCAGGCCGGGCTCGAAGCATCGGTTGACGCATTGATCGACGCCCATGGCGAAGGCCGGCGCCGCGCGGTGCTGCATGCCCGCCGCAGCGAGCGCGACGTGCTCGAGGTCGGTTTCGCTGCGCCGCGCGCGCACCGGATCATCGCCATCGACCGCTGCCCGATCCTCGCGCCCGCGCTCGAGGGCGCGGTCGCGGCCGCCTGGGCAATCGCCGAGACCATCGAGAGCATGCGCAAGCCGCTCGACATACAGGTGACCACGACCGAAAACGGCCTCGATGTCGACTTGCGTGGATCGGGGCCGCTGACAGCATCGGCGACGACCGCGCTGGCGCGCGTCGCCATCCAGCACAAGCTCGTGCGCCTGACGCGTCATGGCGAGATCGTGGTGCAGCGGGCAGCCCCCACCGTCGCAATGGGGCGCGCCCGCGTGACGCTGCCACCGGGAGCGTTCCTCCAGGCGACGGCAGCAGGCGAAGCCGCGCTGGCAACGCTGGTGCTGGAGCATTGCGACAAAGCCGGCAAGGTCGCAGACCTGTTCGCGGGTGTCGGGCCATTTGCGCTGCGGCTTGCGGAACGTGCGCGCGTCAACGCCATCGACAGCGACAAGGAAGCCATCGCCGCGCTGAAGCGCGCTGCCGAGACGACGCAGGGCTTGAAGCCGGTCGCGGTCGAAGCGCGCGACCTGTTCCGCCGGCCGCTCGTCGCCGCCGAGCTGAAGCCGTTCGATGCCGTCGTGTTCGACCCGCCGCGCCAGGGCGCCGAAGCGCAGGCGCGCGCACTGGCCTCGTCAGCCGTGCCGACGGTGGTGGCGGTGTCGTGCAATCCGGCGACGTTCGCCCGCGACGCGCGCATCCTCGCAGACGGCGGCTATCGCCTCACACGCGTCACGCCGATCGATCAGTTCCTGTATTCGCCGCACGTCGAACTCGTGGCCCGGCTGGAAAAATAGATCTCAATTGCCCCAGCGGTCGCGCCACATCTGCTCGCCGATCGTGCACGAGATACGCGGCTGCCGCGCCTGTACGCGCTGGACACGCGCGCCGGGCGTGAGAGCTGCGATCTCGAGGATCAGCTTGGTGCGGATCGCCTCCTTGAATTGCACGCGATCGCGCACCGGAATGACAAAGGCGCCCGGGCCGCCGATCACGCAATCCTCGTAGTAGATGTCGAGATTGGCGATATCCATGCTGAAGCTGTTCGGCCGGTTGAGCATCAGCGGCAGCCCGTTGATGGTGATGCCGGCGGCGACCAGATCGTCGCGCTGCGGCACGACTAGCGGACCCGAATTGTTGGGCCCGTCGCCCGAGACGTCGACCACGCGGCGCAGTCCACGGAATCCTGACGCCGCGAACAACGGCTTCGCGAACATCAGCGCGCCGCCGATCGAGGTGCGCGACGCGCGGCGATACGGGGCACGGGCGATCTCGCCGGCGAAGGCGTCGGCGGTCTCCGGACCCTCGACCGCGCGCCAGGGCGCGATAATCCTCTGATCCTCCGGGCCTGCCCACTCGAAATAGATCATCGCGACCTTGCCGTGGGTGCCGGCGCGGATCGCCGCCATGAATTCGCGCGAGGTGATGGCTTCGATATAACCTTCTCGCTGAATCTGCTGCTCCTCCGGGTCCATCGAATAGGACACGTCGACCGCCAGCACGAGCTCGGTATCGACCGGAATCGCGTTGACTTGCGCCAGTTTGAGGCGCGACGGCGCAGCAAGCCCAAAGCTTGCGAGCAATCCCGCGGTCAACACAGCGGCGATTGCGGCGGTCAAGAACCGAAAGCGCATGCGTGCCTCCAATTCCCTGATTCGCAGATGCTGGCACGGCCAGCCTGCCTACGGAAGGAAGCTATGCAAGATATGCGCCGAAATTGTGCGATTGCGGTGGACGAAACGCGTTACAACCGCAACGCCTGCTCGGCCGGCGTGTATTTGAGACCGAGCGCATCGGCAACCGCGCGGCAGGTGACGAGCCCTTCGTGCACATTGAGCCCGTTGCGCAGGTTCGGGTCCTCGCCGAGCGCCCGGCGGACGCCTTCGTCGGCAAGCTCGAGCACGAACGGCAGCGTGCAGTTGTTGAGTGCGAAGGTCGAGGTGCGCGCGACCGCCCCAGGCATGTTGGTCACGCAATAGTGCACGACCTCGTCCACCAGATAGGTCGGGTTCGAATGCGTGGTCGGCCGCGAGGTCTCCGCACAACCGCCCTGGTCGATCGCGACGTCGACGATCACCGATCCTGGTTTCATCGCCTTGACCGTCGCGGCCGAGATCAGCTTCGGCGCGGCGGCGCCGGGGATCAAGACGGTGCCGATCACGAGATCGGCACGCTTGCAGACCGCTTCCACCGCGTCGCGCGTCGAGAACACGGTGCGCACACGCGCGCCGAGCTGGTTGGAGATGCGGCGCAACGCTTCCGGATTGCGGTCGACCACCGTGACCGTCGCGCCCATTCCCACGCTGATGATCGCGGCGTGGGTGCCGGCGACGCCGCCGCCGAGGATCACGACATCCGCCGGCGGAACGCCCGGCACGCCACCGAGCAGCACGCCGCGTCCGCCGTTCTCCTTTTCGAGGCAACGCGCGCCGACATGCGGCGCCATCCGGCCGGCGACTTCCGACATCGGCGTCAGCAGTGGCAGCGTGCCTTGCGGCGACGTCACCGTCTCATAGGCGATGGCGGTGACGCCCGAAGCGATCAGGTCGTCGGTCTGCGCCCGATCCGGCGCGAGGTGCAGATAGGTGAAAAGGATTTGTCCTTTGCGGAGCTTCTTGCGCTCGACCGCGAGCGGCTCCTTCACCTTCACGACCATCTCGGCGCGGGCGAAGATATCGTCGGCTTTCTTCGCAATCGTTGCGCCGGCGAGCTTGTAGTCGTCGTCGGTGAGCCCAGCGCCCACGCCGGCATTCGTCTCAACCAGAACCTTGTGACCCTTGGCGGTCAGCTCGCCCACCGTCGAGGGAACGAGCCCGACGCGGAATTCGTTGTCCTTGATCTCCTTGGGCACGCCGACGAGCATGATTTACCTGCAGTGTCTTTCGGGTGGACCCGCCGGCCACGCGTGTTGGCAGTGCCCGCGGGAGCCGATACCGTAACCTGCAAGAAATTTGCCGCCCGATCAACGAGGCGGCTGCAGGGAGGTGGCCATGAAGACATCCAATGGGCATGTGAGCTTACGATTCCTGTTGACGACGACTGTTGTCGCGCTCTGTCTCAGTGTCACCGACGGCGCAGCGCAGGAGCGCAAGTCGGTTGTCGTGAAGAAGGACCCGGCGCTCGACGCGCTGATCTCACCGGACGCGCAGCTTGAAAAGATCGCCGGCGGCTTCGGTTTCACCGAAGGCGCACTGTGGGTGCCGGTGGGCGAAGGCGGCTACCTCTTGTTCACCGACATCCCAGGCAACGTGATCTACAAATGGACGCCGGATGGCAACGTCTCCGTCCACATGGAGAAATGCGGCTATCGGGGCGTCGACATCTGGCGTGTCGGCTTCATGCAGACCAACGGAAAGAAGCCGGGCGGTCCGGGGTTCGAGGAATTCCCGATGATCGGCTGCAACGGTCTCACGCTCGATCGGCAGGGCCGGCTTGTCATCGCCACATGGGCCGGCCGCTCGATCGATCGCATCGAGCATGACGGCAAGCGCACCGTGCTGGCCGACCGCTGGGAAGGAAAGCGCTTCGGCGGCACCAACGACGTCATCGTCAAGAAGGATGGCACGATCTATTTCACCGACGGCTTCGGCGGTCTGCGCCTGCGCGAGAAGGATCCGGGCCGTGAGATTTTCACCAACGGTGTCTACATGATCCGGAACGGCGCGGTCACCCGGGTGATCGGCGACATGCCAAACACCAATGGCCTCGTGCTCTCGCCTGACGAAAAGGTCCTCTACGCCAATGGCAGCCGCGATCGCTACATCAGGGCCTATGACGTGAACCCGGACGGCACGCTCAGCAGCGGCCGAATGCTCATAGACCTCAATAGCGACCCGGCCCCCGGCATCACCGATGGCGTGCGTGTCGACGTGAACGGCAATCTCTGGGAGACCGGCCCCGGCGGGGTCTGGATCATCTCGCCGGAGGGCAAGCACCTCGGCACTATTCTGCTGCCTGAGCTCGGCGCCAATGTCGAGTTCGGGGGCGCCGACCGGAAGACGCTCTACATCGCAGCGCGCACCAGCATCTATCGGATTCGGGTGAACATCGCCGGCATTCCGTGAGGCAGGAGCAGCTATCGTCCGCTGAGCGACTTCACCTACCCCTCCAGCGGCACCGTGTCCTTGATCTCGATGCCGAAGCCGGCGAGACCGACGTAGCGGAGCTTCCGCGACGTGATCAGCCGGATCGAGGAGATGCCCAGGTCCTTCAAAATCTGTGCCCCGAGCCCGATCTCGCGCCACTGCCGCGAGCGCGCGGCTTCCGAATTGGTGGAGCCGGCCTGCGGAATCTCATGCGTCGGCACGCCGGCGGCGCCGTCGCGCAGGAACACCAGCACACCGCGGCCTTCGGCCTTGAACCGGCGCAACACGGCGGGAATCGGATTGGAGCCCCCGAACACGTCACGGATGATATCGGCGCGGTGCAGCCGCGCCAGCATGTCCTCGCCGTTGCCGACGCGTCCGTGCACAAACGCCATGTGCTGCACGGCGTCGAACGGCGTGACATAGGCGTAGCCGGCGAGCGTGCCGATCTCGCTCTTGACCGGAAACTCGCCAACCCGCTTGACCAGCTTGTCGCGCACCTGCCGGTAGGCGATCAGGTCGGCGATCGATAGGCGCTGCAGCTTATGCTTCTCCGCAAAGGCGGCAACCGTACCGCCGCGCATGACGGTGCCATCGTCGTTCATCAGTTCTGCGAGCACGCCGACCGGCGGCTGCCCGGCAAGCCGGCAGAGGTCGACGCAAGCCTCGGTGTGGCCGGAACGCATGAGCACGCCACCCTCTTTCGCGACCAGCGGAAAGACGTGTCCCGGCCGCACGAAATCATTGGCGCCACTGTTGCCGTTGGCGAGCGCGCGCACGGTGTTGTTGCGCTCCTCCGCCGAGATGCCGGTGGTCAGGCCGTGCCGCACGTCGACCGACACCGTGAAGGCGGTGCCGAGCGGCGCGTCGTTCAGCGCCACCATCGGGTCGAGGTGCAATCGCTTCGCCTCGTCGGAGGCGAGCGGCGCGCACACGATGCCCGACGTGTTGCGGATAATGAACGCCATCTTCTCGGGCGTGCACAGCGACGCCGCGACGAACAGATCGCCCTCGTTCTCGCGATCGTCATCGTCGGCGACGACAACGATATCGCCTCTGGCAAAGGCGGCGATCGCCGCTTCGACGCGCTTATGGATGTCGTCCACGGGTATATTCCTTAACTGCGCGGCTTCGCGAACGGCCAGGCGGGGCTTTCGCCCACCTGCGCGCGTTGCCGCAGAAAGTGGTCTGCGACCACACACGCCATCATCGCCTCGCCGATCGGCACCGCCCGGATGCCGACGCAAGGATCATGGCGGCCCTTGGTCGAGATCTCGGTCTCGCCGCCGTAGCGATCGACGGTGCGCCGCGCCGTCAGGATCGACGACGTCGGCTTCACCGCGAAGCGCACGACGATCGGTTGGCCGGTCGAGATGCCGCCGAGGACGCCGCCGGCATTGTTCGACAGGAACACCGGCCTGCCGTCGTTGCCCAGACCTTCATGGGCAATGCGCATCTCGTCGCCATTCTCTTCGCCGGTGAGCGCGGCCGCGCCCATCCCGGCGCCAATCTCCACGCCCTTCACCGCGTTGATGCCCATCATCGCGGCCGCGAGGTCGCCGTCGAGCTTGCCGTAGATCGGCGCGCCGAGACCTGCCGGCACGCCTTCGGCAACGACTTCGATCACGGCACCGACCGACGAGCCCTTCTTGCGGATGCCGTCGAGATAACCCTCGAAGAATTTCGCCTTCTGCGCATCGGGGCAAAAGAACGGATTGCGGTCGACCTCGTTCCAGTCCCATCGCGCACGATCGATCTTCTCCGGGCCCATCTGGATGAGCGCGGCGCGCACGGTCATGCCGGGCACGATCTTGCGCGCAATCGCGCCGGCCGCGACCCGCGTCGCGGTCTCGCGCGCCGACTGGCGGCCGCCGCCGCGATAGTCGCGCTGCCCATACTTGACGTCGTACGTATAGTCGGCGTGGCCGGGCCGGTACTTGTCGCGGATGTCAGAGTAGTCCTTCGAGCGCTGATCGACGTTGTCGATCAGCAGGCCGATTGGCGTGCCAGTGGTGACCTGCGCGCCCATCCGCTCGTCCTTGAACACACCGGACAGGATCCGGACCTGGTCGGGCTCCGCCCGCTGGGTGGTGAAGCGCGACTGGCCGGGCCGGCGCTTGTCGAGAAACGGCTGGATGTCGGCCTCGGTCAGCGGAATGCCAGGCGGGCAGCCGTCAACCACGCAGCCGATCGCCGGCCCATGGCTCTCGCCAAAGGTCGTGACCCGGAACATATGGCCGAACGTATTGAACGACATGCGTTTCCACCGGCTTCACGGTGGTGGTAACCCTGCCGCGCCCCGGGGTCAAATGGCACGCGCGCTACGCGTATCTGGTCAGCTGCTGGTCCGCAAAAAGGTAAACCACGCCCTGCTCGATAGGATGGTGCGCGGCATCCTCCGGCGCCGCAATGCCGAGATGCCCGACCAGCGCCCGCCCCGTGCCGCCATGCGCGGTCACCACGGTATCCCGGTCGAGCGTCGCATACCATTCGCCGACCCGGCGCGCGACTTCTTCATAGGTCTCGCCCCCGGGCGGCCGGAACAGCCACTTGTCCCCTTCGCGCTTCTCGACCACCGAGCGGTCGCGCTTGAGCACGTCGAGATACGTAAGCCCTTCCCAGTCGCCGAACGCGATCTCCTGGAGCCGAGGATCGCGGACATAGGCACCCGGCGGAAGATCGAGCGCACTGCGGATGATGTCCATGGTCTCGCTCGCGCGCACCAGCGGGCTGGAGACGTAGTGCAGGTCGCCGGCGGCGCGGCCGTCGCGCGCGAACAAATCGCGCAGGATGCCGGCGCACTGCGCCGCCTGCGTGCGACCGCGATCGTTGAGCGGGATGTCGTGACCGCCCTGCAACCGGCCTTCGATGTTCCAGTCGGTCAGCCCGTGACGAACATAATAGAGCGTTGGGCGCGACACGTGCTGCTTTCCAAAGTTCGCACTATTCCTTCACGACGCCGATATCCGGCGCGTCGGGATGCTTCATGCCGACGACATGATAGCCGGCGTCGACGTGATGCACCTCGCCGGTCACGCCGCGCGACAGGTCGGAGAGGAGATAGAGTGCCGAGTCGCCGACATCCTCGATCGTCACGGTGCGCCGCAACGGCGCGTTCAATTCGTTCCATTTGAGGATGTAGCGGAAGTCGCCGATGCCGGCCGCCGCCAGCGTACGGATCGGGCCGGCCGACAGCGCGTTGACGCGGATATTCTTCTCGCCCAGGTCGGCGGCTAGATAGCGCACCGACGCCTCGAGCGCGGCCTTGGCGACGCCCATGACGTTGTAGTGCGGCATCCACTTTTCCGCGCCGTAGTAGGTGAGCGTCAGCAACGAGCCGCCATCGGTCATCAGCTTTTCGGCGCGCTGCGCGATCGCCGTGAACGAGTAGCAGCTGATCAGGAGCGTGCGCGTGAAATTCTCCGCCGTGCATTCCACGTAGCGGCCGGTGAGCTGCTCGCGGTCGGAAAAAGCAATGGCGTGCACGACGAAGTCGAGGCCGCCCCAGCGCGTCGCGACTTCATTGAAGACGGCGTCGATGGTCGCCGGGTCGGTGACGTCGCAATGGCCGGCGACAAGCCCGCCGACCTCTTCCGCCAGCGGCTCGACCCGCTTCTTCAGCGAATCGCCTTGATAGGTGAACGCCAGCTCGGCGCCCTGCGCCCGGCAGGACTTGGCGATGCCCCAGGCGATCGAACGGTTGTTGGCGACCCCCATGACGAGGCCGCGCTTGCCGCGCATGAGACCGGACGCTTCCATCATTTCCCTCGCCCCGCCCCGACAAGAGCGGCATCCCCTGGCTATGGCATAGGGTCATAGGCCCTTCAAGCAGCCGCCGAAGCGGCCTTCTGCAGAGCGGGAATAGCCCGCGTGGGCAAGTGTTTGTTAAGCAGGCTCTCCTCGACGCGGCTGACCACGCGCCGGATGGGCGGCTGAACCGGACAGCGGCGCGCAGACGCCCGGCAGATAGGCTACCATTGTGCGGTTGCGGCCACGGACCGGACGGCACTAAGCGTCCGGCCTGACCAGCGGAGGGCGAGTGAGCGGATTCCGGCCGAGCGTCGAGGCGGCGATACCGGCTTTGCGGCGCTATGCGCGCGCACTGACCCATGACGCCGAGCTCGCGGACGATCTGGTGCAGGACACCCTGGTGCGCGCCTTGCGTTCGGAGCACTTGTTTCATGGCGGAGACGTACGAAGTTGGCTCTACACGATCCTGACCAACCTCAATCGCAATCGATTGCGTTCGCTGGCGCGCCGGCCGGCGCATACGTCGATCGAGGACAACGACGCGCCCGATGCGGCGGGACCGGAGGCCGGCGGACGCGATATCGAACGCGCGCTTGCCTCGCTGGTGGACGACCAGCGCACCGCGCTGCTGCTGGTGGTGCTCGAAGGGCTGACCTATCGCGAAGTGGCCGAGATCCAGGGCGTGCCGATCGGCACCGTGATGTCGCGGCTCGCGCGCGCCCGTATCCAGATCAAGACCTATCTCGACGGCGCGCGGCCTTCGCTGCGCCGCGTGAAGTAAAGTGGGTGCGACATGTGTCCGCTGAAGCGAATGAAACGAGCAGACGGAAAAGAGAGAAGCGTCGAGGGACATCACAATGACCGACCGTGATTCACCCGTGACCGCCGACGAGTTGCATGCCTATGTCGACGGCATGCTTCCGGCCGACCGCAAGGGAGCCGTCGAAGCATGGCTTGCCATCCATCCCGATGACGCGGCGCGGGTCGCCGAGTGGCGCGCGCTGGCTGAAGTGGTGCGCGACCGCTATGGCGCGGTGGCCGAAGAGCCGGTGCCTGCACGGTTCGATATCACCAAGCTCACGCGTCCGCATATGCCGTGGGGCGCGATTGCCGTTGCGGCGGTGCTTGCGGCCATCGTCGGCGGCATCGGCGGGTGGGTCGGGCATGCCGCCTCGACCCCGGCGCCGACCGCGGGCGAAATCATCACGGCGGAGGCGCTCAGCGCGCACAAGCTTTTCACCGCCGAAGTCCGCCACCCGGTCGAAGTGCGCGCGGCGGAGCAGCACCTCATTCCGTGGCTGTCGAAGCGGGTCGGCACCAATCTGCGGATTCCGGATTTGAAGGAATACTCGCTCAAACTGCTCGGCGGCCGGCTGCTGCCGGGACCGATCGGGCCGGCGGCACTGTTCATGTACGAGAGCCCGAATGGCGAGCGCTTCACGATCTACTGCTCAAAGTCGAAGAAGCCGCGCATGGCGTTGCGCTATCAATCCGGCGGCGACGTCGCGGCGATGCATTGGGTCGAGAGCGAGATCGGCTATGTCGTCAGCGGACCCGACGACCGTGAACGGCTCGCCAAGATCGCGCAGACCGCCTATGAGCAGATGGAGAACCCGCCCGCACGCGGCGCGGCGTTACCGCCGATATCGCATAAAGGCTTGTAACATTCGCGTGGAAGCGGAGCGCGTCGCTCAGCGTCCGAAGGCACCAAACATGCTGAACGGGGTGAACCCGCCTTCGCGCTGTTCCGGTCCGCGGACGATGCGCGGGTGCGGTTCTTCCCGGATGATCACGCGCCGTTCGCGCTCGCGCTGGCCACGTTCGTCAACCTCGACGCGTTGGCGATCCGAACGTGAACGCGCGTCGATGGGCTCGGAGTCGTACCGGTTGCCGTAGCGCCGGTCCAACCGACGCGATCCCTCGTGCCGCTCGCTGTCGACCTGCCGGGGGTCGAGTTGCCTGCTCTCGCGGTCCACCCTTGCATAGGCGTCCCGCCCATCGACCTGCTCCCTCGATGTCACCGCGTCATCTCGCGTGCGCGCGCTCCTGCTGCGCTTTGAGGTCTTGGTCTGCCGTGGCATATCCCGCGCGATTTCGTGCGGAGCGGCGCGCGGTTCCTGCTGGCTTTCCATTGCCTGCGGCTGCGCAGCCGGGGTCGGATTCGCTTGGCGCAGACCAGCTTGCGGCGTTGCGATCACAGGCACCGGGGCCACCGATCGCGACGGCGTCGTCAACAGCCTCACCATCGGGTCATAATAGGCAACACTAGGCTGCTGTGTCGGCCAATGCGATGCCGGCAGCGATGCCTCTTCGACGGACCGCGCGAACAGCGGCTGATTCGGTTCAGCGTTGGACGCGGGGAAAGAGTTCCCGCCCAACATAGAGTGCGCGCTGAGGCCAAGTGCACCCACAATCAAGCCGGCACACCCGAGATAGATTGGAACCGGAGAAGAAAGCATTTTTGCCACCTGACATTTCGTTCAATTCGTCAACGTCAAACGGTAGCCGCCCGTTCCGCGCCCAACGCGGTTTTCATCACCGCTCTGTGAATCGCATCGCAAATCGTCGCGACGCAACGACGTGATTGACAACAATGGCGGGAACCAAGCGCGAAAGAAGTATCGCGACCAGGGCGCGTTCAGTCCATGTCTTTGCGCGGATCGTACGGCCGCAGCTCGCGCCACGACTTCATCAGCTCTTCGAGCGCCTGGTCGCCGTTCTCCGGCAGCACGATGCGCGCCGTCGCCATCAGATCGCCGGCGCCGCTCTTCGCGGGAAAGCCTTTGCCCTTGAGCCGGAACGTGCGGCCGGAGCTGGTGTTGGGCGGGATCGAGAGCTCGACCGCGCCGTCGATCGTCGGCACGCGCACCTTGCCGCCCAATACCGCTTCATAGAGCGTGATCGGAAGCTCGACGCGCAGATCGTTGCCGTCGCGCTCAAACAGATGATGCTTCGCGATCGAAACCGTGATCAGCACGTCGCCGGCCTTGCCGCCCGGCATCGCGAGCCCCTGCCCCTTGAGCCTGATCGTCTGTCCGTCGGTGAGCCCGGCCGGCACCTTGACCTCGAGCTCCTTGCCGGTCGGAAGCTGGACACGCCGGGTCGTGCCCTTGGCCGCCTCCTCGAGCGTGATCGTGGTGCTGGCCGTGACGTCGCGTCCCGGCGGCGGCGCGTATTCCTCTTCCTCGAACTGCTGACCGCCGCCGCGCCGTGCCCGCGCGGCACCGCCGAGGCCGCCGAACATGTCGCGCAGCACGTCCTCGAAGCCGCCACGGCCGCCGGCGCCGCGCCCGCCGCTCGAGCGCTGCATGCCTTCCGGACCCCAGGTGAAGGTTTCGAACTCGCCCTCCTGGCCGCCGAACGGCCCGCCGCCGCCCCGCGGTCCGCCGCCACTGAAGCCTTCGAAGCCCTGGAAGCGCGGCTTGCCCTCGGCATCGATCTCGCCGCGGTCGAAGGCTTTGCGCTTGTCGTCGTCGCCCACGATCTCGTAGGCGGCGTTCAGCTCGGAAAAGCGCGAGGCCGCTTTGGGATCGCTCTTGTTGGCGTCGGGATGAAGCTTCTTGGCGAGCTTGCGATACGCGCTCTTGATGTCCGCGGCGCTTGCGCCTTTGGACACCCCCAAGACGCTATAGGGGTCGCGCATCGTCAAGCCCTCCTCCGGGCCTCTTCAGAAATCGGTATCTACCCCAGTCCATCGCCTGAATGTGGGGAGCAGCGTCACAGCGCGCAATATTGTGATGGATCACCGCCTTACGTCCGCCGCCAGGGACGCATATGGCGGACCTCCCAACGGCCCTGGACCCCACGGCAGGCCTCGCCCTGCAGCCACGACTCCGACCCGTTGCGGACGTAGCTGGCAAGGAAGTCGCGGCAGGTGGTGCCATCCTGGCTGTAGGCGCCAGAGAGCGCCGTGACGGTACCCCGTGCGCCGGTGGCCGGGTCCTCCCAGGGCACGCTGGCATCGCGACCGGCCCTGCCGAGCGCCTCGCTCACCGCGGTCCGGGCGGCGGCCAGGTCGCCTCCCGGCGGAATGGCGCCGACGGTCTGCTGGCGCGGCGTGGTCGGCCGGACCGAGCCGATGGTTTCCACATCGGCGTCACGCTTACGCGAGAACATCGAGTCCATCTGATAGGAGAAACTGCAGCCGCCGGCGACCAGCGCTATCGAAAGCAACGCGCCCCAGCCCGGCAGACACCGCAACGGGCGGTGGCATGGTCGGGCGAAGACGCTTCCTCTATAACGGGACTGCCGCAGCCAGGAACACAGCACCTACTGGTACTCCGGAATGGCCAATTCGTCTCCGATACAACACCCAAATGCGTTAACTTCCGGTGATTTCACCGAAGCCGACGAGCCCTTGCGGCTGTTCGCGACGTGGTTCGAAGAGGCGCAACGCTCGGAGCCTTCCGACGCCAGCGCGATGACGCTCGCAACGGTGGACGACGTCGGGCTGCCGGACGCGCGGATGGTGCTGCTCAAGGGCTTCGACGAGCGCGGCTTCGTGTTCTACACGAACACCGGGAGCGCCAAGGGACGCGAGCTCGACCGCAATCCCAAGGCCGCGCTGGTGTTTCACTGGAAGTCGCTCAACCGGCAGGTGCGATTGCGGGGTCCGGTCGAGGCGGTCGAGGCCGCCGAAGCCGACGCCTATTTCGCCACCCGGGCGCGGCTGGCGCAGATCGGCGCCTGGGCCAGCAAGCAGTCGGCGCCGCTCGAGAGCCGTATGGCCTTCGAGAAGGCGATCGCGCTGGCGATGGCCAAGTACGCCGTCGGCACGGTGCCGCGCCCACCTTATTGGTCGGGCTACCGGGTGAAGCCTTTGATCATGGAGTTCTGGCACGACCGGCCCTACCGGCTGCATGACCGGATCGAATTCAAGCGGGCGGCCACGGAAGCGCCGTGGAGCAAGACGCGGCTCTACCCGTGAATTAGGTTGCGCCGCACCTGTGGGTTAGGATGCGCTGATGGTGACCCCGCATGACAACCAGCCGCGCCGGGCGCTGCTCCTGACCGGCGCAAGCCGCGGCATCGGCCACGCCACGGTGAAGCGCTTTTCCGCGGCGGGCTGGCGCGTGATCACCTGCTCGCGCCAACCCTTCCCCGAAAACTGCCCGTGGGAGATGGGGCCGGAGGATCACATCCAGCTCGATCTCGCCGATCCGGCCAGCACGCTGGCGGCGATCGGCGAAATCAAGCAGCGGCTCGACAACGGCCTGTTGCATGCGCTGGTCAACAACGCGGCGATCTCGCCCAAAGCCGACGAAGGCAAGCGGCTGACTGCCATCGCCACCAACCTCGACGTCTGGCAGCAGGTGTTCAAGGTCAATTTCTTCGCGCCGATCATGCTGGCACGCGGCCTGCTCGACGAACTGAAGGCGGCGCAGGGCGCGGTGGTGAACGTCACCTCGATCGCGGGCTCTCGCGTGCATCCGTTCGCCGGCGCCGCTTACGCCACGTCGAAAGCCGCGCTCGCCGCGCTGACCCGCGAAATGGCCGCCGACTTCGGCCCGCTCGGCATCCGCGTCAACGCGATCGCGCCGGGCGAGATCGACACCACGATCCTGTCGCCCGGCACCGAGGAGATCGTCGCGCATCAGATCCCGATGCACCGGCTCGGCACGCCCGACGAGGTCGCGAAGATCATCTATGTCCTGTGCACGGAGATGTCGTCCTACGTGAACGGCGCCGAGATCCACATCAACGGCGGCCAGCACGTTTAGCCGTCACAGCCACTTCTTCCATTTGAAATAGGCCAGCGGGCCGATGGCGGCGCCGACCATCGCGACGAGCGCGACCAGGTAGCCGTACTGCCATTTCAGCTCCGGCATGATCTCGAAATTCATGCCGTAGATCGACGCGATCAGCGTCGGCGGCATGAACACCACCGCGACCACCGAGAACAGCTTGATGATGTTGTTCTGCTCCAGATTGACCACGCCCAGCATGGCGTCGAGCAGGAAGGTGATCTTGTTGGAGAGATAGGCGGCGTGGTCGGACAGCGAATGGACGTCGCGCTGCATGCCGCGAAGCTGCGCCCGCGTATCCTTCGCCCACTTCATGCTGTCGGCTTCGTTGGCGAGGTAGAGCAGCAGCCGCCCGATCGACACCAGGCTCTCGCGCACCTTGGAGGTCAGGTCGCCCTTGCGCCCGATCGCCTTCAGGATGGCCCGGTAGTTGCGTGCACTGGAGGTCGCGGATTGCTCGGGCTCGAAGATGTCGTGCGAGACCTGGTCCACATCCACGCCGATCCGTTCCAGGATGTCGGCGGCGCGATCGATCACGGCGTCGAGCAGCTCCATCAGCACCGTTTCGCCGGTCGCGCCGGCGGGCGAGGTGCGGCACAGCTTGTTGCCGACGATCTGGAACGGCTTGGGATCGTCGTAGCGGACCGTGACCAGCCGATGGCCCGACAGAATGAAGGTGACCGCCGTCGTCTTCGGCGTCTGCGTGTCGGACTGGCACATCATGGTCGCGGTCATGTAACGCGCCCCGTTCTCGACATAGAGGCGGCTGGTGACCTCGATCTCCAGCATCTCTTCGCGGGTCGGGACCGCGATCCCGAGATGGCGCTCGAGCAGCTTGTCTTCGGTGATCGTGGGGCTGACGAGATCGAACCAGATCCCGTTTTCAGGAAGTGCAGCGCCCGGGGCGACCTCGTGGCGCACAAGGCAGGCGCCTTCGGGCACATAAACTGAGAGCATGAACCCTCTCCCCCGCGCGCCGTCCCGACGAATGCAGGCCGGCCGTTCGCGGCCGGATCGATTCAGTGATGACCCTGTCTAGCGGGTCTTGCAAGACGCTTTGATGTCGACACGCTCGCAACAACGAACGACCCGCCCGGCTGTTCAGCCGGACGGGTCGGTCGAATTCAGTCCTGCGCAGCTCAGGCGGCGGTCGACTCCGGGCGCCATTCCTCGTCGCGGTGGACGACCGGCGCGTAGGCGGAGTTCTTTGCGTCGCTCTGATAGGGCAGCGCCGCGGCAACAGCCGGGATACCGATCTTGCCGTAGCGGCCGCCGAGGTCTTCGCCCTTTCGCGGTTCGCTTGAAGGGGCCACAGCTTTCAACTTCATTTCTCACTCCGTGGGGTTTTCTTCGCTTTTTGGAGCACTTGGCGGAACTTGCTCACCGTAGTTGGTGAGTGAGGCGGAAATGGGCGGCTAATCGTGAGCTATCGTGACATTTGCCGCCGCCCGGCACCGTCGGCCGCCATATCTGCAGCGATTGGTAAATCAGTAGTTAACCATCGAGGACCACACTCGGATTTGTCCGGTCGACCGGCGAGCGGGTCCGCCACCCCCTCGAAGAAGGCGGATTTTGCGGGTTTCTACAGGTCGGGTGCGGCATTCCGGCAACAGAATTCGGCGACTGTGTGCGGTGCCAACCAAAGGTCTGGAAGTACCGGGCGCTTTTGAGTAATTTCGCGAGGGACGAGTCGGAATTACAGGTTCGGGCCGCGCCAAATCGCGGGAGAGGGTTGGTTATGGCAGTGCGTAAGAGCGCTCTTCTCCTTCTTGCAGGCTTGATGCTGGGCGGTTGCATGCAAGCGACGCTCGAGCCTACGAACGATTCCAGCTTCACACCGCGTGACCGCAAGCTGCTTGCCAGTGCACCATATGCGCAGGCGACGATCCCGCAGGCCTATCAGCGCCATATTGTCGACTATCACCGCTCGGAAGCGCCGGGCTCGATCGTGGTCGATTCCGATGCGCGCTATCTCTATTACGTGCTGCCCAACCGCAAGGCGATCCGCTACGGCGTGACCGTCGGCGAGGATGCGCTGTCGTTCTGGGGCGTCGCCAAGGTCGGGCGCAAGGAAGAATGGCCGTCCTGGGTCCCGACTGCGGACATCAAGCGCCGGATGCCGGATGTTCCGGATCGCGTCGAAGGCGGCCCGCACAATCCGCTCGGCGCGCGCGGCATCTACCTGTTTCAGGGCAGCCGCGACACGCTGTTCCGCATCCACGGCACCAACCAGCCCGAATATATCGGGCAGGCGATTTCCTCGGGCTGCATCCGCATGACCAACGAGGACGTCATCGATCTCTACAACCGCGTGAAGATGGGCGCGATCGTGGTGGTGCTGGCGCCGCGGCAGGGCGACAGCCCGATCAGCCCGCGGGTGGCGAGCAACACGCACTGATCGCCTGATCATTCTCGAGATATCTGCACGGCGCCGGACAAAATCCGGCGCCGCTGTCTTTTGGGGAACAGCGTAGGGTGGGTCAGCGCGGCCCCGGTGTCGATCGGGTGTCCGGCTTTGACCCGCGCGTAACCCACCATCTTGCCGCGCGTAACTTCTGTGGTGGGTTACGCGCGGAGCAAACATCGTGTTCCCATTGGCACTCGGGCCGCGCTAACCCACCCTACAGAGGGGCTAATTCCGTTCGTCAACTCAGGCGCTGGCGCTTGGCCCAATCGAGCGTGCGGTCGAGCGCCCGCGTCAGGCGATCGAACAGTTCGTCGATCTCCTCCGGCGTGATCACCAGTGGCGGGCAGATCGACAGCACGTCGCCCGCGAGGAACCGCAGCAGCAGCCCCTCCGCCTCCGTGAACGCGGCCGCCCGCGGACCGACGCCCGCTTTCGGATCGAAAGCGCGCTTGCTGGCCTTGTCCGCAACCAGTTCCACCGCGCCGACCAGGCCGTAGCCGCGCGCCTCGCCCACCAGCGGATGCGCCGCCAGTGCCATGAGCCGCGCCTGGAACTGCGGCGTCAGTTTCGCCGCCCTCTCGACGATCCGCTCGCGCTGGTAGATCTCCAGCGTCTTGAGCGCCACCGCGGCCGCCACCGGATGGCCGGAATAGGTGAAGCCGTGCCCGAAGCTCCCGATCTTGCGCGCCTGGTCGAGCGTCGCCTGGTACATCACCTCGGGCACGGTCACCGCCGCCATCGGGACATAGGCCGAGGTCAGCGCCTTCGCGACCGTGATCGCATGCGGCTCGAATCCGAAGGCCTCGCAGCCGAAGGCGGTGCCGAGCCGGCCAAAACCGCAAATCACTTCGTCGCAGACGACGTAGACGTCGTATTTCGCGCAGACCTTGAGCACCTTGTCGAAATAGGTCGCCGGCGGAACGATCACGCCGCCCGCCCCCATCACCGGCTCGACGAAAAACGCGGCGACGGTGTCCGGACCTTCGTGCTGGATCAGCTCGTCCAGTTCCGCCGCCAGCCGCGTCGCGAACGCCTCTTCGCTCTCACCCTCATGAGCGAAACGATAATGATGCGGACACGAGGTATGCAGGATGTTGGCGATCGGGACGTCGAAATCGGTCTGGTTGACCGGCAGCCCGGTGAGCGAGGCCGCCGCGACCGTGACGCCGTGGTAGCCCTTGCGGCGGCTGATGATCTTCTTCTTGCGCGGCCGGCCGAGCGCATTGTTCATATACCAGATGAGCTTGATCTGGGTATCGTTTGCTTCCGAGCCGGAATTGCAGAAGAACACTTTCGAGGTCGGGCACGGCGCGATCTCCTTGAGCGTCTCGGCGAGCTCGATCGCGCCATCGTGACTCTTGCCGCCGAACAGGTGCCCGAAGGCGAGCTTGCGCATCTGCGCCGCCGCGGTTTCGGCCAGCTCTTCGTTGCCCCAGCCCAGCGCCGTGCACCAGAGCCCGGCCATGCCGTCGATATAGCCGCGGCCGGCGGTGTCGTAGAGATGGATGCCCTGCCCGCGCTCGATGATCAGCGGGCCGGTCTCGCGGAACGTCGCCAGGTTCGTATACGGATGGAGCAGCGATTCAATATCGCGGGTCGCGAGATTGCTGGGGATGGTGCCGGGCATGCGCGATCATAGCGGGAGCCGCCCGGTCGGCGAAATGGGCACTGCTTTCGCAGCCTTGAATGAAGTACTGAATATCAGTATATTCGCGCTCGGGGCCCGCGATGGACTTCGAATGGGACAGCGCCAAGGAGCTGGCCAACCGGAAGAAGCATGGCATCGACTTTCGAACGGCCGCGAAAGTGTTCTTGGACCCCTTCGTGATCGAGTTTGATGATCTCGATGCCGCTGGCGAGCTGCGCTTCAACGCTATCGGTCTGGTCGACGGCCGAATGCTCTTCGTTAGCTACACGATGAGAGACGACGTGGTTCGTATCATATCCGCAAGAGGAGCGGGGCCGCATGAAAAGAGGAAGTATCACGAGATTTAGGCTCAACCGGAAGAAACCGCCAAACACCGATTGGCGCGCCTTCGACGCCATGAGCGAGGAGGAGCGCCACCGAGCCGCACTTTCGGACGCAGATTCTCCTCCTGCGACCCGGGCACAGCTTGCTCGTGCGCGCCGTGTGCCGACTGTGCGTGCGTTACGAGAGAAGATGAATTTGACGCAGGAACAGTTCGCGGCTCGGTTTCACCTCCCGCTTGGGACAGTGCGAGATTGGGAGCAAGGTGCGCATCGTCCAGACAAGGCTGCGCAAGTGCTGTTAAGGGTCATCGCAAGCGACCCGGATGCGGTGGCACGCGCGCTCGATGGTTAGCGGACACTGTTGCGCGGTAGTTCGTCCTCCAATCCCATTCGGCGGGACCCGCGACTGTTCATGAGCCATGGCGACTTCTGAGCCGCGAGCCTAATCGATCTTCGGGCGCGGCTGCGGCAACGGAATGCTCCCCGTGCTGGCGAGCTCGGGCGACGGCTTGTCTTCCGGCACGCGCACCTCCCACTGGCACATGGCGCGATAGCCCGAGCGGCGTTCCATCAGGTCCACATGGATGTGGTTCTCGTGGTAGCCGTCGGAGCCCGGCCCCAGCACCGTCGAGAACCGGGCGCACACGCTCTTCTTCCAGCTTTCGCGGAAATCCCGCGGCACTTGCACGTCGGTCGGATCGATCGTCTTGCCGTTGACGAGCGTGATCGCGCGCACGTCGAGCGCATTACCTCTGCCATGCTCGCTCATCATCGCGCCGATGATGTTGTTGCGGCTGCGGCAATGATAGGCGGCGAAGTTCCGCACCGTGCGCAATCGCGACCCGAGACTGAAGGCCGTGAGCTGGGAAAGGTCGTCACGCACCCAATCGGCGACTGCCTCCGCCATGTTGCATTTGAGCACGGCGGGCGGATTGATCTCGACGCGGCTCATGTCGGACAGCACCACCGCCTCGAGCCGCACCATGTCGGTCCCACCGCATTCGCCTGGCCCCTCGATGGCGTCGACCGACGGCGCGATCGCGCGTTCTGGCGTCAGGCGGACGCGGCAGGCGGAAGGCCCCGGCGTCGCCGGCGGGGCGGCGGCGCGCGCGGCGGGTGGTACTTCGGTATTGGAAAACGGCCGCGGACGCGGCAGCGGAACGGTTTGCGCCATCGCAACCTCGCCCAGGGCCAGGAGGGCAATTACCCGGGCGATGATGGCGCTACTGCGTTTCACGTGACGGGTTTCTGCGCGAATTGCGGCTTATCGGAGTCTGATAGTGCCTGTGCGATTCCATTCGTGCAATCATTGCATCAGCGATGCCAAACCTGCCGGCGTCGTGACGGAAGGAATCCATCCCAGCCGCCGCAACGCCGTCGAATCGGCGACCAGCGAGCCCGCCAGCCGGCGATAGGCCTCTTCACGGCCCGCTGCGCGACACGCAACAGCCAGCCATCCCGACGGCACCGGGATCAGTCCCGGCCTGCGGCCCAGGCCGCGCCGCATCGCCGCGACCATCTCGGGCAATGTCAAGGGCTCGGGATCCGCGACGATCAGCGGCCGCCGCAACGGCCCTGGCACCGACAACGCGCAATCGACCGCGCCGACAAGATTGTCGAGCGCCAGCAGCGAGCGGCGCGCCGTCAGGCCGCCGAACGGCAGCGGCAGGCGCGAGCGCGCCAGCCGCAGCAGCTCGGCCATGTTGCCTTTGACGCCCGGGCCGTAGACCAGCACCGGCCGCAACGCCACCCAGTCGATATCGAGCGCCGCAAGCCCCTGTTCGGCGGCGAGCTTCGAGCGCCCATAGGCGTCGACCGGCCTGGGCTCGATGCTTTCGGTCTGGACCGCCGCCTCCACCGCGCCGCACTGGGCGCGGATCGAGGACAGGAACACGAAGCGCCGCGCGCCGGCGCGCTGCGCCGCCTGCGCCAGGCGGATCGTCGCCTCGGTGTTCAGCAGCCGGTAATCGTCCTCCGGCACGCCCGACATGGCATGCGCGATCCCGGCCGAATGGATGACCGCGTCGACGCCGGCGAGTGCCTGCGACATGTTCTGCGCCCGCGCGAGGTCGCCGATCACCGCGCTCGCGGAGTCGAGCGGTATCGTGCTCGGCCGGCGCAGCAGCACGCGCAGGCGATAGCCGCGCTTGGGCAGTTCATGCAGCAGATACTGCCCGATGAAGCCGGTCGCGCCGGTGAGCGCGACAAGCGGCCGGGAACTTCCACCGATTGTATCCGCCACGGCTGCTATCGGTTGCGAATGGATCGAACCGACAGGCTAGAGCATGATCCCACGAAGTGGAATCCGGTTCAGGCCGCCTTGCGCCGCTCGGCCGGATTGCCGGAGCCGCGCACCGCGGTCTCGATGTCGCCGCGATTGAGGCCGATGTCCTTGAGCATCCGGTCGTCGAGGGCCCGCAGTTGCGCCACCGCGGCGCGCCGCCTGACCCAACCGAACAGCCAATGAAACAGAGCTTTGAGCGCCGCCGTCCTATAGGCGCGGGCGCGCTCGATCACGCGCCGGTTCACGTCTGCGCGCTGCTCCGGGGCGAGCATCTGATAGCCGCGCAGCAGGATGTCGAGTTCTTTGTCTTCGTGGCTCATGGCAACGTCCTTTCGGCAGGTTCCGTTAGTGTCCGGCTTTACTGTCCTGGTTCAATCACGTAAAATGAATATTCCTGATCGATTTGATCTCGCTGAGAGAACGATGGAGCTGTCGGACCTTCACGTCTTCCGCACCGTGGTCGAGGCCGGCGGGATCACCCGCGCCGCCGCGAAACTCAACCGCGTCCAATCCAACGTGACCACCCGAATCCAGCAACTGGAGGAACAGCTCGGCGTCGCGCTCTTCATCCGCGAGGGCAAGCGCATGCACCTCTCGCCGGCCGGCAAGGTGATGCTCGGCTACGCGGAGCGGCTGCTCGACCTGGCGCGCGAGGCGCGCGAGTCGGTGCACGACACCCGGCCGCGCGGTCTGTTTCGCGTCATGGCGCCGGAGAGCACGTCGTCGGTAAGATTGCCGACACCGCTCAGCGAATACTGCCGGCGCTATCCGGAGGTGACGATCGAGCTGCGGACCGGCGTCGGCAACCAGATCCTCCAGGCCGTGCTCAACGGCGAGATCGATGCCGCGATCGCGGCGGACCCGGTCCCGGACGCACCGTTCGAGAAGGTGCCGGTCTACAACGAGGAGCTCGTGCTGATCTCCGCCGCCGGGCATCGCCCGCTCAACTCGGCGCGCGACGTCGAGGCGCCCGCGGTCCTGGTGTTCGAGCAGGGTTGTCCGTGGCGCAAGCGCCTCGATGACTGGTTCGGCCGGACCGGCGACCTGCCCGAGCGCATGATCGAGATCACCTCCTACCACGCCATGCTCGGCTGCGTGGTCGTGGGCATGGGCATCTCGCTGGTGCCGCGCATGGTGCTCGACACCTTTCCGGAGCGCGACAAGCTGCGCGTCCATCCGCTGCCGCCGGATTTGCGCCAGGCGCAGACATTCGTGATCTGGCGCAAGGGCGCGCGCTCGCCGAAGCTCGACGCGCTGTTGGAGATCGTCGCCGAGCACGCCGCCGCCATCAATGCGCGCCAGGCGCCCGGCGCCGTGGCGCGACCACGCACGCAGGCGGCGGCAGCGGTCGCGACGGCGCGCCGTTCGCGCAAGCTCCGCGCGCGATAGCAAACGCCATGGTTTCCTGCGATATGGCCTCCTACGACGTCGTGGTGTGCGGACTTGGCGTCATGGGAAGCGCCGCGCTCTATCATCTCGCCCGCCGTGGCCGCCGCGTGCTCGGCCTCGATCGCTTCGCTGCCGGCCACGATCGCGGCTCCTCGCATGGCGAGACCCGCATCATCCGCCTTGCCTATTTCGAGCATCCGTCATACGTGCCGCTCGTGCGCCGTGCCTATCAGCTCTGGCGCGAGCTCGAGACCGAAGCCGCGCGCACGCTGCTGCATGTCACCGGCATCGCCGAGATCGGCCCGCCCGACGGAGCGCTGGTCAACGGAACCCTCGACGCGGCACGGCTGCATGAGATCCCACACGACCTGATCGCGGCGCCGGAACTGACGCGGCGGTATCCAGGCTTTCAACTGCCGCCGCACTATGTCGGCGTCGTGCAGCCGGATGGCGGGTTCCTGGAGGCCGAAGCGTCAGTGCAGGCGCACCAGGCGCTGGCGCGAAAGCATGGCGCCGAAATCCGGTACGGCGAGCCGATCCGTGCGATCGAACCGAAAAACGACAATGCGCGCGTGGTCACGGACCATGCGACCATCGAGGCGGGCAGCGTCATCGTCGCCGCCGGACCGTGGACGTCGTCGCTGCTCCCGAACGCCAGGCTGCCGCTGCGCGTGACGCGGCAGGTCTTGGCCTGGTTCGCGCCAGAAGTCCCGTCCGATTTCTCGCCCGAACGCTTTCCCGTGTTCCTGATCGAGAGCGCCCACGGCATTCACTACGGCTTCCCGTCCTTCGGCACCGGTTTCAAGGTCGCGAAGCATCACCACGCTGACGAGGCGGTCGATCCCGAGACGTACGAAAGGCAGGTTACGTCCGAGGACGAAGCGATGATCCGCGCCGCGATCGCCGATCACCTGCCGGGCGCGAACGGCCCGCTCATCGACGCCAGGACCTGCCTTTATACCGTCGCGCCCGACGGCGATTTCATCGTCGATCGCCTGCCCGGCGCAGCCTCGATCGTCGTCGCGTCGCCATGTTCCGGCCACGGCTTCAAGTTCGCCCCGGTGATCGGCGAGGCTCTCGCCGATCTCGCGGACGGGCTGCCTTCGCGCCACGACATCTCGCGGTTCCGGATCGGCCGCTTCGCATAGGCGTGCGTGGATAATTTTCCGCTGCGGCCGATAGCCCACGGAAGAAATGTTGCGTCGTTTTGTTAGCACGGGGTGCCGGGCACGCCGTTGGCCGCCCTGAACAATATAACATTGGACGCAGAAGGAGGATCTCTGGATGAAACGAACGGTGAAAATCACCCTTGCCGCCTCGGTCGTGCTGGCCGCCGCGGCAATGTCGCCGGGCTCCCAGGCCCAGCAAAGCGCGATGACCTTCTTCATCACCAGCGCCGGCTCGGGCAACGGCGGCAATCTTGGCGGCCTCGAAGGCGCCGATGCGATCTGTCAGAAGCTGGCGGCCTCGGCCGGCGCCGCCGCGAAGACCTGGCGCGCCTATCTGAGCACCACCGGCGCGAAGTCCGTCAATGCGCGCGACCGCATCGGTCGCGGGCCGTGGCAGAACGCCAAGGGCGAGGTCGTCGCCCGCACGCTCGACGAACTGCACAGCGACAAGAACAACCTCAACAAGCAGACCGCGCTCACCGAAACCGGCCAGGTGGTCAACGGCCGCGGCGACAAGCCCAACATGCACGACATCCTGACCGGCTCGTCGCCGGAAGGCCGCGCCGTCGGCGGCGGCGAGAAGGACACGACCTGCAACAACTGGACGAGCGCCGACGCGGGCTCCGCGATCGTCGGACACCACGATCGCCAGGGCCTCGACACGTCGCCGCCGGCGATGTCCTGGAATTCGTCGCACGGTTCGAAGGGCTGCAGCCAGCAGGCGCTGGTCTCGACCGGCGGCGCCGGCCTGCTTTACTGCTTCGCGGCGAACTGACGACGCAGTCGTCATCGCCGGGCTTTGACCCGGCGATCCATCTTCGCAACAAGACATAGATGCGCGGGTCAAGCCCGCGCATGACGATTGCGAGATCGCAACTGTTACTGCGCCGGCGCGAAGGCTTTGGCGTAACGCTCGGCAACCCCGGGCGGCGTCGCGACGATCAGCGCCACCACCTTGTCGACCTCCTGGCCCGTCACGAAATTGAATTCGACCTTGCTTTTGGCGGCTTCGGCGAGGAAGTCCTTGTCCTGGGCGAGCGCCGCGAAGGCGCGGCGCAACATGGCGAGCCGTTCCTCGGGCACGCCCGGCGGCACGATCACCGGCCGTGCCGCGGTCTTCTGCGTGAAGTGCAGCTCCATCACCTGGCGATCGGACGGCGACTTGATGAAATCGAGCGCGTTCGGCAGCCCCGCGAGCTCGGGATCGTTCTGCAATGCGCCCTGCATGAGCGAGGTGACCTTCTTGTCGCGGATCCAATCCGGCCGCACCGCCTTGAAGCTCGACCATGACCAGTCGGCGATGCCCTGCACCTCGCCGCGCTCGATCGCGAGCGCGATCTGTGCGGTGCTGTTGTAGCCCGACACGATCTTGAACTTGGTGCCGATCAGGGAATTGTAGAGCCGCGGCGTGGTCTCGGGATCGACGCTGACGATGCCGCCGACGATCAATTCCTTTTCGAACAGATCCTTGGCCGTCCGGTGCGGCGATGTTGCGTTCCACGCCAATGTGACCGCGGTTTCGCTGTTGAGGCTGCCGATCCACCCGAACTTTTCGAGCTCGAAGCGCGTGCCGGCGGGATAGGTCAGCTTGGAGAGCAGCATGCCGCGCTGGATCAGCGCGATGGTGGTGCCGTCCTTCGGCGCGGTCGCGTACATGAAATTGGTGGCGGCCAGGCTGCCGGCCGCCGGCATGTTCTGCACCACGACGGCCGGATTGCCGGGAATGTGCTTGCCGAGATGGCGCGCCGCGGTGCGCGCCTGCAGATCGTAGCCGCCACCGACCCCGGCGCCGACGATGAAGGTGATCTGCTTGCCGGCATAGAAATCCTGCTGGGCGGAGGCCGCAGTGATGACCGTGGCCATGACGGCGGCCGCGAACACGGCAACGCGACGAGCGGTGCTGAAATAGCGATCAATCGTACCGGGCATGTCCGAGAACTCCGAAGCTCCAGGCGGCGCGGCCGGATTTTAGGCCCATCGAACCCGGCCGCAACCGGCCCTCCCCCGCAAAGCCGCATCGTTTCGCCCCATTGCTGCGATGTATTGCCACTGGCACCCGTAGGCTTTATCCGTCCGGCATGGCGCGGCGCATCATCCTCGATCAGGGCACTTCCCGGCTGGCGCTGTGGGCGCGGCGGCTCGCGCTGTTCGCGCTGGCGGCGGCGCTTCTCTCGATCACCATCGTGCATTCGGGGCTGTTGGAGATGCGCCCCGCGCTGGTGACGTTCGGCGCATCGCTGGCGCTTGCGATCCTGGCGCTGCTTCTGGCCTTCGCCGGCTTCGTATCGATCTGGCGAGAGGGCCTGCACGGCATGGGCGCCTCGCTCAGCGCCATCGGCATCGCGATCCTGCTACTCGCCTATCCGACGTTTCTGGCGGTGAAGGCGCGCAACCTGCCGTGGATCTACGACATCACCACCGACCCGATCGACCCGCCGCGTTACGATACCCTCGCCAAGGCAAGGCCGCGCGACGCCAATCCGATCGTCTATCCCGGCCTCGCGGTCGCCGAGATGCAGCTTGAAGCCTATCCGGACATCGAGCCGCTCGACGCCGATATCGACACGCGCAGCGCCTATAATGCGGCACTCACAGTGATCAACCGCCGCCGCTGGCGCGTGGTCGAGGCGCGACCGCCCGATCAGGGGCGACCGGAGGGCCGCATCGAGGCGGTGGCGCGCACGGCGATCATGGGCTTCCGCGACGACATCATCGTGCGGGTGCGCTCGTTCGAGGGCGGCGCCCGTGTCGATGCGCGCTCGTCGTCGCGCTACGGCGCGTTCGACTTCGGCGCCAACGCCGCGCGCGTGCGTGCGCTGCTGGAAGATATCGAAGCCGAGTTCGCCAACCAGGCGCCGGACGAGCCGCCGCCGCTCGCACGGCCGAAGGGGCCGACCAAGGGCGCGCCCAAGGCGCCGCCGAAAGCGCCGCCCAAGCAGCCGCCCAAGGGCAATCAGGCCAACCGATAGCAGCCGGCGGCCGACGGCGTTCCGTCGGTCTTGACCTTGCCGCGCACCCACAGATCTTCCAGATGCGCGAGCACCGAGAGGCCGGCGGCTCTCGTGAGCCGCGGGTCGAGCCCCACATAGATGTCGCGCACCAGGGACGGAATGTCGGTCTCCCCCCGCTTCAACCGATCGAGGATCGCCGCCTCGCGCCCGCGGCGGTGATCGATGAAATGCTGCACGAAGCGCGGCGCGTCACGCACCGCCGCACCGTGGCCGGGGTAGTAGGTTGTCTCCGGCCGGCGCACGAGCTTGTCAAGCGACGCCATGTAGTCGCTCATCGAGCCGTCGGGTGGCGCGACCACCGGGGTCGACCATGCCATCACGTGATCGCCCGCGAACAGGATGCCGGTGCCCTTGAGCGCGTAGGCCATGTGGTTGGCGCAATGCCCCGGCGTGGTGATGGCTTCCAGCGACCAGCCGTCGCCTTCGACGATATCGCCGTCGGCCAGCACGCGGTCGGGCCGGAAGTCCATGTCGCCGGACGAATCGAGCGGTCGCACATCGCTGCCGATGTTGAGCGGACGGGCCGCGCGATGCGGGCCTTCGCCGAGCGTCGGCGCACCGGTCGCGGCCTTGACACGAGCCGCCGCCGGCGAATGGTCGCGATGGGTGTGGGTGACGAAGATATGCGTCACGGTCTCGCCGCGCACGGCGTCGAGCAGCGCAGCGATATGCGGTTCGTCGAGCGGCCCGGGATCGATGATGGCGACGCGGCCGCGCCCGACGATGTAGCTCACCGTGCCTTTGAACGTGAACGGCCCGGGATTGTTGCACAGGAGCCGACGAATACCGGGCGCCACTTCCTCGACCTGCCCGGGCGGAAGGTCGAAACGCTTGTCGAATGGAATATCGTCGCTCATGCGCTGGCGGTGCGGCGAACTCCGGCCGGCTCCCTCTCCCCTCCGGGGAGAGGGAGGCCACCGAGCTTGTGGCTCCGGCACAACGCAATCCTGCTGGCCGTAGGCGTCGTCATTCCAGCGTGACCTTGCCGACCTTGATGACCTTCTCCCACTTCGCGGTCTCGCCCTCGACCAGCTTGGTGAAATCGGCCGGGCTGCCGCCGATCTGGATGCCGCCCAGATCGGCCAGCCGTGCCGAGACCTTCGGATCTTTCAACGCAGCATTCACGTCGCGATTGAGCCGCTCGACGATCGCAGCCGGCGTGCCCTTGGGCACCGCCAGGCCGAAGAAGGCGCTCGCCTCGTAGCCCGCGACCGTTTCGCCGACCGTCGGAACATCCGGCAGCGCGGCAGAGCGCTGCGCCGTGGTGACGCCGAGCGCACGCAGCTTGCCGGCTTTGATGTGCGGCAGCGACGGCGGCAGGTTGTCGAACATCACGTGCACGTTGCCGGCCAGCATGTCGGTGAGCGCGGGCGCCGAGCCGCGATATGGCACGTGCAGGAGCTCGACGCCGGTCATCATCTTGAACAGCTCGCCCGACAGGTGAACCGACGTGCCGTTGCCGGAGGTCGCCCAATTGATCTTGCCGGGATTGGCCTTGGCGTAGGCGATGAACTCCGCGACGGTCTTCGCCGGGACCGACGGGTGCACTTCCATCACGTTCGGCACGCGGATGATGCCGGCGACCTGGATGGTGTCCTTCAGGTAGTTGAATGACAGTTTCTTGTAGAGCGTCGCATTGATTGCGTTGGCCGGGTTGACCAGCAGGAAGGTATGCCCATCGGGCGCGGCATTGACCACTGCTTCGGTGCCGAGATTGTTGCCGGCGCCCGGGCGGTTCTCGATCACGACCTGCTGGCCGAGGCTTTCCGTCAAATAGGCGCCGACGATCCGCGCCACGATGTCGGTCGCGCCGCCCGGCGGATACGGCACCACCCAGCGCACCGGACGCGCCGGAAAGCTTTGCGCCAAGGCGCGGCCACCGAGCTCCGTTAAAGCTGTGGACGAAATTGCGCCCAGCGCCGTGGCACGCAGCAGGTTACGCCTTGAAATCATTTGCATTCCCTCCGGAGCCCGTCGTTGATTTTTTTGTATCCGCCGCAAGGGTACGCGGCCGCACCGGGCTGACACAAGGCCGTTGCTGCCATCTGTCACCATTGGCGGCCGCGACTTTTCGCTGACGGCGCACGCCGTGCCGAACTTTCGACGACATGGGCGGCCACGGTAATATCTAAAGAGTCGGTGGCATGGTGTTGGCGGCTTTTGGGGATTTTGGATGGCGGCAGTCTTGACCTATGCGATCGGCGACATCCACGGTAGCTACACCAAGCTCGCCAATCTCCTGCGCCACTGCGTCGACCATTGCGGCGACAACTACGCCCGCTTCGTGTTCCTGGGCGACTATGTCGATCGCGGCAAGCGCAGCCGCGAGGTGGTGAGCCTGCTGATCGAAACGCAGGCCAGATGGCCGAGCCAAGTGATCTGCCTGATGGGCAACCACGAGGACATGCTGCTCGGTGCCGCCAGCAGCGAGGACGAGGCGATGTGGCTCGACAACGGCGGCGACGCCACGCTCAACAGCTACGGCGTGCGCAGCGCCGACGCAATTCCGGCCGAGCATCTCGCCTGGTTCGAGACGCTGCCGACCGCCACTAATGACGACAAGCGCTTCTTCGTCCACGCCGGCATCATGCCGGGCATTCCCTTCACGCAGCAGCGCAAGGAAGTGCTGCTTTGGATCCGCGAGCCGTTCCTGTCGGATACCGGCGACCACGGGCTTTACATCGTGCACGGCCACACGCCGACCGAAACCGGGCGGCCGGACCTGCACCCCAACCGGCTCAATCTCGATACGCTGGCCTTTTCCGGCAATCCGCTGATGGCCGCCGTGTTCGACGAGCGGCGCGTCGGCCCGTTCGCTTTCATCGCCGATGATGGAACGATCGCCGCGGCGGCGCCGATCAATGAGCGCGAGCAGGAGATGTTCGGCTCGGGGCGGCGCGCGCGGGCGCGATGAGCGTGTCGGGTTTTGCGATTACCAGCGCAGCGCCACCGCGCCGCGCACGGTAGTCACGCGATGACGGAAAGTCGTGTTGTAGGTGGTGCCAAGGCCCACGACCGTCGCAGAATCCTTGCCGAGGTCGTGATAGAGCCCTTCGATACGCACAAGCCAGTTGTTGGCGAAAGCATGTTCGATGCCGCCGCCCGCGACCCAGCCGACCCTGGTCTTGTCGATCGCTGAAGCGACATTGCTGCCTAAATCAACCCAGCCGGACTTGACGCCGCCGAACGCCGCGCCGCCCGTCACGTAAAGCAGCGTCGGGCTCATCGTGATGCCAAGACGCCCGCGCACCGTCGCCAGCCAGCTGACCTTCGTATTGATCGTCAGCGGATCGGCGAAGAAATTGAGGTCGCCGGGGATGACCTTCGAACCCTTGAGACTGAGCCAGGTACCGTCAACCTCGACGCCGTAAACAATGCGCCCCGACTGCAAATTGTAGCCGGCAAGCCCGCCGAACGCGCCGCCAGCCTTGTCAATCGCACAGTCCGGCGTTCCAGCGACACCACAAATGCCGGCGCCGTTGCCCGTAATCTGCTGCTTGTGATCGAGCCACGCGCCGCCGCCATGGATGCCGATGTAGAAGCCGGTCCAGTTGAAGGGAGCCGGAGCAACCACCGCCGCCTTGACCGGCATCGGCGCGCGCACGGGAAGGTCGGCAGCTTGCGCGGCGTTGACTGCACCAAGGATCGCCAGCGACGACACCGTCGCGAGCCAATAATTCTTGCAATGCATTTTTGAGGTTCCCCAACCCCAGTTCCAATTCACATCAATATACTGAGATCACACGCGAAAAGCTGTGGCAGAATTGTCACTGCGAACAACTATCGGTGCCGCAAAAACGGGCGCCAGCGCGGCAAACGCTGCGAAAACAGAAACTTGCTTAGTTTGCATTCCCGACCAACGACGCCAGCCGCGAGCGGTCGAGCTTGCCGCCCTCGGTCATCGGCAAGGCGTCCACCACGACAAAATACGCGGGCGCAAAGGCGCCGCCGAGCTGCTCGGCGCAGTGGCGGCGCAGCGCATCCTGGTCGATCGGCCTGCGCGGCACGACCGCCGCCCACAGCTTAGCGACCCCAAGCCCGTCCGCATGCGTGAACGCGGCAGCGTGCGCGACGGTCTCGTGCGTCATCAGCACGCCTTCGAGCGCCTCGGCGCGCACCTTGTCGCCGCCAAAATTCAGGAGCGCGCGCTCGCGCCCGAGGATGATCAGCATGCCGTCCGGATGCAGCACGCCGATGTCGCCCGGGTAGAACCAGCAGTGCCGGAACACATGCCGTCCCTCGGGCGGATCGCCGACATAGCCATGGACCATCTGCGCCGTGCGCAACCGCACGCGCCCTTCCCGGCCGAACGGCAGCGGCTCGTCGTTGTCGTCCACGATCTCGACCTCGGCGCCCGGCGTGATGTAGCCGGCAGCGCCCGGAATCTCCGCGATGACATGGGCGGGGCCGATGGTGATGCCGCCGGTCTCGGTCGCACCGTAAGTCGAGCACAGGTTGCTGCACATGCGCGCGCGCACCTGCTGCGACAGCGCGCGCGGCATCGCCGCGCCCTGGGTGATGATGTGGTCGAGCCCGCAGGCGATATTGGGATAGGCGTCGTAGAACTTCAGGTATTCGGACAGCCCTTCCGGCGACGCCATCATGCCCTGCACCTGATAGAGCGTGAGGCCCTGGACGAGGCTCTCCGGGTCCTCGCCGTAGTAGAAGATCGTGCCGCCCTTGTAGAGGAGGCGCAGCAGGTCGCGGAAACCGGGGTCGGTGGCAAAGCCAAGATCGCAATAGAAGCGCGAACACACCTGAAATGCGGTGTCGCGGGTGAAGGCGAGCCGCGCGTTGCGCTCCATCACCCGCCGATGCGTGAACGGAATGCCGCGCGCGTCGCCGGTCGAGCCGGACGTGAGGGTGATGCGGCAGAGATCGTCGTCGCCGGCGGAAACGAGACGCGGATCGTCGAGCGGCGCGCCGTCGCCGTTCGCCATCCAGGCGCCCGCCTCGGCGACGATCACCCGCTTGGCGTTCCGGTAGGCAGCGTCGGCATCGGCGATCACGGCATCCACGCCGATCTCCGGCGGGAACGAGCGGCTGCGCGCCGACATGGTCACCACGCCGATGCGCGCCAGGCCGAGGATCAGCGCGGCGTGGAAGATCTTGTCCGTGACATGGATCGCCGCGATCCGGCCGCGCGCGAGCCCCGACGACAGCGCCGCACGCCCGATATTGTGGATCGCGCGCGCGAGCCGGCCGTAACTGATCAGCGGGTTGGCCGCGCCGGGCACGCAGATCGCGGGCGCCGCCGGGTTCAGCCTCGCCTGAAAAAGGATCGGATCGACGATGTTCATGCTTGATGCTGCGACGCTCGGCCGGCGCGTACCCTATACCAGGCAACGCTATTCGGGCGTGTCAAATAGCCGGGCATGGGCGTGAGGGGCGGGAATCAAATACCCAATTCCAGTGTAGTGGCCAGCCGCCAGGAATGGTGGCATTGTCGAAATCAACACGAAGCCGCGCGAGCACTGACGATGCCCAAGGCCAAGTCGAAGGCAAAGCCCAAGGCCAAGTCGACGTCCAAGGCGAAGCCGAAGTCCAAGGCCACGCCCACGCCAAAGCCCCAGGCGAAGCCCAGGAGGCTTGACCCGCTCTGTGGCCAGTGCGGCGCCCGGCATCCCTTCGGGACGGACTGCGACCCGGCTCAGCTGATGAGCTTCGCGCGGGTCCAGCGAAACCTGGCGCTCATCGATCAAGCCACGGAGAGCCAGCAGAGCGCCCTGCCGGCGAGTTCGAAAAACCGCGCTGCGGGCCAACCCCGAAGGGCGCGGCGTTGACGGATCGGCGCCTGCCTTACCGCAATGGCCCGACTTGCAGGCCGATGCCGGCCTGAATAGATAGGAATTCCGCGAGCTTGCGGCGCCGGGGGGTGGTCGTTATAACCCCGACCAGTGTCGGAGTGTGGCTCAGCCTGGTAGAGCACCTCGTTCGGGACGAGGGGGTCGTAGGTTCAAATCCTATCACTCCGACCACTTTTCAGCCCCTTGAGTTTTATGTGACTGCGGGACCGTCAACGCGCCTGATCAAGGCGGATTCCGAGGCGGTCGCGGCCGCGGCGCGCTGCCTTGCGGCCGGCGGGCTCGTCGCCTTCCCGACCGAGACCGTCTACGGCCTCGGCGCCGATGCGCAGGACGGGATCGCGGTAGCCCGCCTCTATGACGCCAAGGGCCGGCCCGCGTTCAATCCGCTGATCGCCCATGTCCCCGACCTCAAGGCCGCGCGGGAACTCGCCGCATTCGACGCCACCGCCGGGCGGCTCGCCGCTGCGTTCTGGCCTGGACCGATCACGCTGGTGCTGCCGAAGGCGCCGGGCTGCACCGTCGCAGAGCTCGCCACCGCCGGCCTCGACAGCATCGCGGTGCGCGTGCCCGACCATCCGGTTGCGCGCGACATCCTCGCGGCGTTCGGGCGGCCGGTGGTCGCGCCGTCCGCCAACCGCTCCGGGCACGTCTCGCCGACGACCGCGCAGCACGTGCTCGCCGACCTGCGCGGCCGCATCGACCTGATCGTCGACGGCGGCGCGACGCCTGTGGGAGTGGAATCCACCATCGTCGCGTGCCTGGGCGAGCCCGTCCTGCTCCGGCCGGGCGGCGTGCCGCGGGCCGCGGTCGAGCAGGTGCTGGGTCAGGCGCTGGGCGACGCGCCGATCGAGACCGCCGACGAGGGCGAAGCCCCGCTCGCGCCCGGCCAGCTCGCCTCGCATTATGCGCCGCGCAGCCGGTTGCGGCTCGATGCAACCAGCGTGTCGGCCGGCGAGGCCCTGCTGGCGTTCGGGGCGCAGGCGCCGGCCGGTTCCGAACCGGTACGCATGCTCAACCTTTCCGCGCGCAGCGATCTCATCGAGGCCGCCGCCAACCTGTTCTCACACTTGCGCGCGCTCGACGCCGCCGGTGCGACCGCCATCGCGGTGATGCCGGTGCCGCACGAAGGGCTCGGCGAGGCCATCAACGACCGGCTCAAACGCGCCGCCGCGCCGCGGCCATGACGTTGGGACCGTGACGCGCGCCATCGCCCTGCGGTCAGCGGCGGTCAGGCCCCGGTGGGCGCGTAAATCCAAAAGTCGCTGACCAGGCAGGCTCCCGTCGCTGGCAACGGACCGGGCACCTGCACGGCCGAGAAAGGATGGGGCTTCCCCGAGCGGTCCGACCAGGCGGCGGCCACCCCCGCGAAATCCCGGATGTCATTCAGGAAATATTGTGCACGCACCACGTTGTCCAACGATACGCCCACAGCTTTACAGACCGCCTCCGCGTAGGACAGCACCATCGCGCCCTGGGCCTGCCCGGCAAGACTAATGGAGTCGAATGCGTGAGCGTCGGCGGCGGCCGGCACGCGACCATCACGGCCGACCGCCATCAGGCCGGACGGAAAAACAAGCTCGCCGGCCCGAATGCAGGGTCCGTAGGTTGCGGCGGAGGGTATGTCGACCGTGACGACCTGCTTTTTGCGCTTTGCTCCGTTCTTGAGTGCGATCAGGTTGATTTCGAGCATGCTCTCGGTGGTGGAATAGTCCTTTGCGGTCGTCAGCGTCACCGCGCACGGGATGTCGCGGAAATATTGCGACCATACGTCCATGAAATCGGGAAAGTTCTCGACGCCGCGGATATAGGCCTGCGCCTTCAGGCTTTGCTCGAGGCCTGAGCCCGCCGCCTTGAGCGAGGGCTCGAGCCGCTGCTTGATCACATAGTGAACCTGCCGCCGGAACGCGTTCTCTCCACCCCAGTTGCGCACCGGCGGGATTGCGACGCCGGAGCCGAGCTGGCCATTCGCCTGTAACGCCTGGTTGCCGGCGACGAACACGTAGTCGTTGACGACGACCGCGGGATTGTAGCCGGACGCCGAGATCGCTTGGCCCGGAAGCGTGATTTTTTCAACGCTCCAGTCTTCGCCCGGGACAATGGCGATCATTGACATGTGTATGTTCGTTCGCGCGGTGAAGCAGCGCTCCATGATGATCGAGGTGCTCGGCGGGATGTAGTTTCCGAACTCGGCAAACCGCGCGAGGTGGTAGGCATGGACCGCCTGGCCCGTCGTATAGCACTGATCGACGCGCACGGCGTTCGGCAGGTCGGAGCCGAATTCCTTCAGGACGGCGCGCACGCGTTGAATAATGTAATCGGCCTCACGCCGCAGCGGCGGACGTCCGCTCAGGCGGTGCCCGGGCGGCCCCTCGACCTCGGGCGCGAGCCCGCGCTCGAAATCGAACGCCTCATGGCCATTGAGAAAAATCCAAGGCCCGGCCTTGACGGCATAGGCAAAGCTCGTCGCGCTGCCCGCCAGGCGTTTGACCGCTTTGACGGTGGGCGCGGCGGCCGCCGCAACGCCGGCGTTGGGGCGAGCCTGCGCCAGCCGGATATCGGGACCGCGTTCCCGGGCGTGTGAAGCGATTGACGGCGACAAGGCTGCCGCGCCGGCGAGCGACATGCTGTTGAGAAGGAAATTTCGCCGGTTACCGGTCGACCTCTGATGCCTGTGCATGGTGTCCTCACAATTGCTTCGAAGCCCATGGGCAGCCCGGCTCACGTCGGCGGCCGGCTGAAATTCGTTATGAAGCCGGGAGCCGGAGGCACGCCCCAGATGCTGCCTTGGCTCCTGGTCCAAGTCTTCGGTCGCTGCGGCTGGTCGCGATGCCAGGGACGCGGCTCGAAATAGCCGAGCTCTTCGTCGAGCATCTTGTCCAGTTCCGCATAGAGCTCGACGACCTGGCCGTCCTGGTTGCGGTGGAAAATGGCGATGTTGTGCCCGGGACCGAGCCGCAGCGGCCCCCAGAGGATGGGAATGTCCCTGCTCCCCAACAGCTCGCAGGAATTCTGGATGTGCCCGAAGTCGCGTAGCTCGAACGCGACATGGTGCATCGTCACCGCATCCCCCTTGATGAAGTTCACGGTATGATGGTCGGTATTGCAGCGCAGGAAGACAAAAAGATCCTCGATCCAATCGGAGACGCGGAAACCGAGCACGCGCGCATAGAAATCCGCAATCGCTTTCGGGTCTGGCACGACGAATGCCAGGTGACCGATCTTGGTCGGACCGACGCCGGAACCATGATCGCGTTTCCCCAAGCCGTTCCATTCCGAGAACAATTCGATCGTGGTGCCCTTAGGGTCAGTGAATGAAACCGACTTGCCCTCGCCGGGTACGGCGTCGCTGCGCCGCTCGGCCTTCAGCCCAAGATCCGCAAGTCGCCGCATCACATCGGAGAACTCCGAATTCGGCGAAATCTCAAACGTCAGCTTTTCGCATTGCGTCTGCGTCCCCAAACCAAGCTCGACCGCAAGCTGTCCGATCCTGGTGCTGAGAAACGCCTTGTTCTTGTCACGCGACGTCAACACCAGTCCAATCACCTCGGTGTAGTAGGCAATCGCTTTCTCGAGGTCCGGCGTCTCGAACGCCACATGCCCCAATCTTTTCGCTTGAATCATCGTCGTTTTGTCCCGGTTCTCGCTGATCGAGCGCCTTGTCGGCAATCGCCCGGATTGTAGCACAGGGCCTCCGTTGGCGGTCAGCGCGAGGTATCTTAGAATGCTCGGGAGCTTCACCGGCACCGGGATGCCACAAGAGAGCCGCGCACAATGTTGAAATGGATCGGCGTCTGGTCGGCCCTGCTTTCGATAGGCGGCGCGGCGGTGGCGCAAGCGCCGACCTATCCGAGCCGCCCGGTCACCATTGTCGTCACCGCGGCTGCCGGGGGCGTCAGCGACGTGATCGCGCGCGCGGTGGGTCAGCGCCTTTCGGCGCTCTGGAAGCAGCAGGTCATCATCGAGAATCGGGGCGGCGCTGCGCACACCATTGGAGCAGCCGCGGTCGCCAAGGCGACGCCCGATGGTCACACGCTGATGATTGCGGAGTCTGGAACGTTCGTCACCAATCCGCTCCTCTATGACAAGGGCAAGCTGCCCTTCGATGTCGAGAAGGAGATAGCGCCGATCACCGGGCTCGTGCGCATCAACCACGCGCTCGCCGTTCATCCGGGACTGCCGGTCGCCAACTTTCGAGAGCTGATCGAGCTCGGGCGGCAGAAGCCCGGTGAAATTCCCTACGCCACCACCGGGATCGGCGCGGCCACGCACCTGAATGTCGCACGGCTCGAGAGCATGGCAGGCGCGAAATTCCTTGCGGTTCACTATCGCGGCGCGGCGCCGGCCTTCAGCGACGTCGTGGCCGGGCACGTCAAATTCATGCTGATCAGCATGAGCACGACGATCCAGCCGTTCCAGCAGGGTCAGATCAAACTCCTGGGGATCGGCGGCCTACAGCGCCTGCCGCAGTTTCCCTCGATCCCGACATTGGCCGAAGCCCTTCCGGGCTATCGGGCCGGGACCTGGTTCGGGCTCGCCACGACGGGCGGAACCCCGAACGACATCGTCATGAAGGTCAACCAGGAGGTTACGCAAATCCTGGCTGACCCTGAATTCCGCGCAAAATTCCTCGAACCTCAGCTGTTCGAATCCATGGTGAGCTTGCCGGATCGATTTGCCGAGGACATAAGGGCCGAGCGGGAGACTTGGCGGAGCATTATCAGTAAGGCAAAAATCCGCATCGAGTGACGCGCGGGTCTATTCGACGCTATGGTCCATAGGCTCGAGGACGCGACCCGACCTCCGGCCAACCAGCCGCAACAGCCGCGGCACTGTGACTTTCAAAGACCGCATTCCGTCAATTGCGCTCGCCGATCACCGCCACCGCCTGGATCTCGACCAGGATTTCCGGCCGCGCGAAATCGCTCGCCGTGATCAGCGCGCTCGCGGGAAATCCGCTCTTGAACGTCTCGGCGCGCACCTTCACGAATTCGTCGCCGTCGCTCTGATGGCGGATGAACACCGTCATGGTCACGACATTGGCGAGCGTGCCGCCGACGCGCTTTAAAGTAGCGTCGATCTCGCGAAACGCCTGGCGCGCCTGTTCGCCGAAAGTCTTGATCGTCGAGCCGTCCGCCGCGCGCGAGCCGCCCATGCCGGCGAGCCACACGATGCGACCGCCCTCGGTGATCACGGCGGGCGAATAGGCGCGCTCCTTCATGCGCGGCGTGCCCTCGAGCCGTTCAGCGGCGCTGGCGGGTGTGGTGGCGAGGGCGGCGATCAGGATGGCTGCGGCGATGCGGAGCACGGTCATGGTCGGTTTCCTTTGGCGGTAGACGCGGGTTCAGGCGTGGCGCGCCTATCTTACGAGCAAGGACTTTCCGTTGTCTTCTTCCGCCCTCCCTGCCTTCCTATGGTCGGGTCATCTGCGCCCGCTCGCACGATGCACCGCGCAGCCCGGGCGATCGCATCGAGGCCGCCGCCAACCTGCTCTCTCTCTGCGCGCGCTCGACGCCGCCGCCGCGACCGCCATCGGGGCAATGCCTGTGCCGCATGACGGGCTCGGCGAGGCGCTCAAGCGCACCGCCGCGCCAAGAATCGTGACCCGTCGCCCTTGACGTTCCAGCTATCGTGACTATATTCCCATAACGTGCTGCTGCGGCGGGGCCTCTGGCGCCGAACAATGGCGATCCGCGATTCGGTGGTAAGAGCTGTAAGAATGTAAGATTGGGGGCTCAAGGCCCTGATGATGCGAGATAATTGTGTGATTTTTCGATCTTACAGCGTCGCCGCCGGCGCGTAAGATTGCAAGAGAAAGCGCCGCATGAACGTCGTCGAACGTCCCGTCAAAGTCCTGCCGCCCGAGCTGCTCTCGCGCTTCGCCGCCATCGTCGGCGAACGCTACGCGCTCACCCAAGCGAACGACATCGCGCCTTACATGGCCGAGGAGCGCCAGCTCTATCACGGCCGCTCGCCGATGGTGCTGCGGCCGGGCTCGACCGCCGAAGTCTCCGCCATCCTGAAGCTCGCGAACGAGACCGCCACGCCGATCGTCCCGCAGGGCGGCAATACCGGCCTGGTCGGCGGACAGACGCCGCATCACGGCGAGGTGCTGCTTTCGCTCAAGCGCATGGACAAGATCCGCGAGGTCGACGCGACGTCGAACACCATGACTTGCGAGGCCGGCGTCGTCCTGATCAAGGCGCAGGAAGCGGCCGAGGCGGCGAACCGGCTGTTCCCGCTCTCGCTCGGCGCGGAGGGAAGCTGCACGATCGGCGGCAACCTCTCGACCAATGCCGGCGGCACCGGGGCGCTGGCCTACGGCGTCGCGCGCGAGCTGGTGATGGGGCTCGAAGTCGTGCTCGCGGACGGGCGGGTGCTCAACAACCTGCGCAAGCTCAAGAAGGACAACACCGGCTACGACCTGCGCCACATCTTCGTCGGCGCGGAAGGCACGCTCGGCATCATCACCGCGGCGGTGCTGCGGCTGTTCCCGCGCCCGCGCGCGGTCGAGACGGCGTTCATCGGCGTGCCCTCGCCATATGAGGCGCTCGCGCTCCTCAATCTCGCCTATGAGCGCGCCGGCGGCGGCGTGACGAGCTTCGAACTGATCCCGCGCATCGCGCTCGAATTCGCGGTGAAACACGCGCCGATGTGCCGCGACCCGCTTTCCGGCCGGCATCGCTGGTACGTGCTGATGGAATTGTCGACCCAGGCGCGCGACGGCCTGCGCGCGATCATGGAAGACATTCTGTCCGCCGGCGTCGAGCGCAAGCTGATCGAGGACGCGACCATCGCCGAGAGCCTCGACCAGACCAAGGGTCTGTGGCTGCTGCGCCACCACATCGCCGACACGCAGAAATACGAAGGCGGCTCGATCAAGCAGGACGTCTCGGTGCCGGTGAACGCGGTGCCGGATTTCATCGCCGAAGCGACCGCCCGGGTCGAGGCGCTGGTTCCGGGCTGCCGTCCGGTGCCGTTCGGCCATCTCGGCGACGGCAACATCCACTACAACGTCTCGCAGCCGGTCGGCGCCGACCGCGCCGAATTCCTCAAGCGCTGGGACGAAGTCAACGACGCGGTGTTCGGCGTGGTCGCGAAATATGCCGGCTCGATCTCGGCCGAGCACGGCATCGGCGTGATGAAGCGCGCGTTGCTGCCGTCAGTAAAGGACCCCGTGGCCTATGAGCTGATGTGCAGCCTCAAGCGCATGCTCGATCCAAACGGCATATTGAATCCAGGCAAGGTGCTGTGAGCCTGCGCGACGATTCGCATTGCAATACCGGCATTCAGCTATTCTTCACCGTGCCGCTTTTTGACAGTTCGCCAAGTGCCGGTATTTCCAGGATTCATTCAATCTTAAGCTCGATCAAGCCGTTGGAATTAACCGGGATGAAAAGGACCAGCGTGTAACAACGCACCACCACAAGACCGCTGGCGCGAAGGAATCGCGACCACGCATGCAAACCGCACAGGGGGCTGTGGACGTGAGCCTCGACCAGTTCCGCGCCGCTGCGCCTGCACCAGCTGCAACGCGCCCTTCGCCGATGGCCGCGCCGGGCATGGCCCCGCAGGCCGCGCCCGCCATCGGCAGCGTGCTCGCGGTCAACGGCGCGCAAGCCACCGTCGGCCTTTTGCCCGCGCGCGCCGGCACCTCCGACGATGCGCGCGCGACCGTCGGCAAGTTCCTCTGCATTCCCGGCAGCAGATCTCTCATCATCGGCCTGATCACCAACGTGTCGGTTGAAGTGCCCTCGACTGCCCGCGACAAAGGCTTCGTCGCGAGCGCCAAGCTCGACCTGCTGGGCGAGATCATCCGCGACGCCGCGCGCGGTCCGCGTTTCCAGCGCGGCGTCGCGAGCTATCCCGCGATCGGCGACGGCGTCACCATGATGTCGAATGCAGACCTGCGCATCATCTACGAGATGTCCGGATCGGGCCTGATCAATATCGGTCACCTCCAGCAGGACCCGAGTGTCGGCGGCTTCGTCAACGGCAGCGAGATGGTCGGCAAGCACTTCGCTGTGTTGGGCACCACCGGCGTCGGCAAGTCGTCGGGCGTCGCCATCATCCTGAACGAGCTGCAGCGGTCGCGTCCCGACCTGCGCATCTTCCTGGTCGATCCGCACAACGAATACGGCCGCTTCTTCGACGACAGCGCGCAGGTGCTTACGCCACGCAATCTCAAGCTGCCATTCTGGCTGTTCAATTTCGAGGAAATCGTCGACGTCTTCTTCCGCGGTCGCCCGGGCATTGACGAGGAGGTCGAAATCCTTTCCGAGGTGATCCCGCTCGCGAAGGGCATGTACACCCAGTATCGCGGCTCGACCAACCGGCTCGCGGCCAAGGTGGCCGATCCCCGGAATTGCGGTTTCACCGTCGAGACGCCGGTCCCCTACCGCCTCGCGGACCTTATCGGCCTGATCGTCGAGCGGATGGGCAAGCTCGAAAACCGCCCCTCGCGCATGTTCCATCACCGGCTGCTGACCCGGATCGAGACACTCCGCAACGACCCGCGCTACGCCTTCATGTTCGACAACGCCAACGTCGGCGGCGACACGATGGCGGAGGTGCTGAGCCAGCTGTTCCGGATGCCCGCGAACGGCAGGCCGATGACGATCATGCAGCTTGCCGGCTTCCCGTCCGAGGTCGTCGACGCCGTGATGTCGGTCTTGTGCCGCATGGCGTTCGACTTCGGCCTTTGGAGCGAAGGCGCGATCCAGTTGCTGTTCGTCTGCGAGGAGGCGCACCGTTACGCTTCCAACGACAAGAAAATCGGCTTCGGCCCGACCCGCCGCGCGATCTCGCGCATCGCCAAGGAAGGCCGCAAGTACGGCGTGTTCCTGGGCCTGATCACCCAGCGCCCGGCCGAGCTCGATCCCAACATCATCTCCCAGTGCAGCACGCTGTTTACGATGCGGCTGTCGAATGAAAGCGACCAGGCGTTCGTGCGATCGGCGGTGTCGGACGCGGCCGCGAGCCTCTTGTCCTTCCTGCCGTCGCTCGGGACCCGTGAAGTATTCGCGTTCGGCGAGGGCGTCGCGCTGCCGACACGGCTGACGTTCCGGGAACTGCCGGCCCACCTGCGCCCGAAGGGCGAGCACATCGGCGAGGTCGGCAATGTCGAATCGCCGGAGTTCATCACGTCCGTGATCGAGCGCTGGCGCTCCTCGACCACGAGTCAGCGCCGGCCGGAAGACGCGGGCTCGGAATTCGGTGCCTTCACCGAACAGGCGCCTTCGGTGCAAGCGGCACCCCCGCCGCGGCCGGCGCCAGCGCCCGACCACGATCACTTCCGCGTCCTGAAGCGACCGCTCAACAGCGAGCCGGCCGTGGCGCCGACCGCAGGCCCGTCGCTGCGCACGCCGCAATCCGCCGGTGGCGGACTCACGCCCGGCCAGCCGCGTTGGCCGACGCGCTAATTGGCGAAATCGACGTCTACACTTTGCGGTCGAAGGTCGGCTTGGGCGGCACCGTCGCTTTGGGCGTTGCAGTCGCGTCGGGAGCGGAAGCCGCGGAAACTTCCCTTACCGCCACCGCCATGTTGATGCGCACGAGATTGCGGGCGTGACGGAATGCCAGGTCGCGCTCCGCCACGCTGAGGTTGGGGTCCTTCGCCCGCTTATGCAGCCGCTGCGCGAGCAGAAACCGTTGCTGCGATGTCATCCCGTTGACGGTCATCGACTTATGTTCTCATGGCAAACGCATTGCTGAAGACTTAGTCGCGCGGCATGCGCGCATCAATGACGCCGGCGTGCCCGCATCCTTGAGGCCTGGTCGCGGCTCGCTGCACAAATTGATTCAAATCACGTCAATGCATGGGCCTTGCGGCCGCCGCGTTCGATCGCTGTCGGCGCTTCGTTGCGGGCGATAAGATCGCCGGCGAGGTCGAGACAACGCCGTACCAGTTCGGCAGCGCCATCGGCGAGTTCCTTCGATGCGCGCACGACCTCGACGTTGCGCTCCATGTCCTCGCGCGACCAGCCGCGCGAATGGGCGATGTAGGGAAATTGCGGGAATATGAATCCAAGCTCGGCGAAGAAACCGAGCATCTGTCCGGCGACGCCCTGGATGTTGTCCTGGCCGCCGACGATGATGAAGCCCGCGACCTTGTTGCGGATTGTCTGCCGCGGACGAGCCGTTCCGGCTGCGCATTTCTGATGGGCACACGCCCCGACATGTCGAAAAGGCTTAAGACCCCCGCCACGCGCTGAGACGCTGGGCGTGTAGTCTTGGGACTATGACCCCTTCAGCCGTTATTTTGACGCATCACATGTTATGGCCGAGCCAGTCATTTCCCTTTACGATAGCGAGTATCATCGGCTGGTCGGCTTTGCCCGCAGGCGCCGGTGGCTGAGAGACCAATCGCGCTCCCGCCTGTCAGGCTGAGGGAGTGCGTCATGTCCACACCGGACGAGTTTCGTCGTTACGCCGCGGAATGCATCGAATCCGCCAAGCACGCGCGGGACGACATCGCGCGCCAGCGTTTTCTCGACCTCGCCAAGATGTGGATGACGGCGGCACGACAACTGGACGATGGGATGGCCGTGCCGCTTGTGCCCGCAGATCGCTCCAACGGCAGCACCGGGAGGCGGCGATGACTGACGAGCTCCGTGCCTTGGGGAGCCATCCGGACATGGACGAAGAAACTCTACAGATCATCGTGCGGCACAGGCCGGAATTCGCAGGGAAGACCCTGGACGAATGCCGCGCCATTCTTCGGGCGCTGTATCCCGGCAAGCGAGCCGCCAAACCCGCCTCCGCTCCCTAGGAACTTCGGCGGGCCGCGGGAATGGCGCGGGAAAACACCCGTTTCGGATAAGAACGCCCTAGTCGACGAGCGTGCCGATGAGTTGGAGCAACTCCCTCCGCTCCGGCCCGCCGGCGACAAGCACGTCCTCAATGTTCATGCGCCTCACATCCCGCCCGGTCGCCAAGTCCGGTATGAAGACGATGTAGACGCCGGTCACATCTTTCGCGAGATACCACGAGCCTTTCTCGCCGGAGAAAAGATGCCGGCACGCAGCCCCCGCCCGGCCGCTGTTCTGGCGCTTGACGACATGGTCCATGGCGCCGTCGCGGCCGGTGCTCTCCGGAACATTGATCGTGGCTCTGGGTCCCATCGCAGCGCTCCTTCGCCAGGCCAATGCGACTGCGGCCTCGCCGGTTCCGATCTCTCCCCCGGGCAGGGAACGCACGCGCGTTGACCGCGTTGGCGGGACTAATCAAATCCGCGCGCCTGTCGCGTGCGAGTCGGATGCACGCGCTTTGCATCACGCAGATTGCGATCATTAGGGCCGTGATACCGTTTTCCCACAAGCCCTAGCGGCTTCCTGGCGTCCGCGACTCTCCGTATCCTTCGCGCGATGACCAAGCCGCGATCAACGAATTTTGATTATCTCGATCCGAACGCGCCGCGCACGCAGCGCATCATCGAAGCGGCGCTGACGGTGACCGTGCCGTGGCACCCGCCGGAAGACCGTCCGGCCTATCAGCCCTCGCACGTCGCGGCACTCGCCATGCGCATCGATCATCGCGCCCGACAAGGGCTGACGGTCCATCTCAAGCCGGCGACCGCGCGAACGGTCGCCTCAACGTTGCGGCTGTATGCCGAGGGGCACCGCGATCTCCGCAGCACCCATCCTCACCATGTCGAGGATTGGACGCATGAGCCGCATGAGATTCTGGCCTACTGCGCCAACGCCAGTCTGGCGATCGGCGCGTGGGAAGCCCATGCGCCTCGATATCCCAACCGAAACTTGATCGCAACGTGGGGCGGATGGATCACGCGCGGCAGCAAACGCAATCGAGGCTGACGCGCAATGGCGGAGCGCACATCACCGCGAGGCTCTTAACGGCGCTCTGCGATGTTCAGATCCGCCCCATGAGCAGCAATATCAGCAAGACAACGATCACGAGCGCCAAGCCGCCGCCACCGTAGTACCCGGTCCCGTAGAAAGGACTGCCGCCAATCCCCGCAAATCCGCCAAGCAACGCGATGACGAGAATGATGAGAATGATCGTCCAGATGCTCATGACCTGATTTCTCGCCGCGCTGCGGACTGCAACTGATGGAAATGCCGCCGGACGACGACCTGATGCGGCAGCAGAGGAGGCAAGAAAATCGACCAGAGAATTCCGAGCATGGTTGCTCCTGTCCAAACGCAAAGCAAACGCAGCCGCGTTGTCGACGGTTCCATCATTGCCGGAACATGGACGCGTCGCGTGACTTGTCCTGGCGGTGTCGATCTCCCAAGGCACCAGAGGGAGGTTCCTGGTCTGCACCATCTTTCCCGGAGCCTCCCTTTCCTGCTTCGCCCGTCGCTTACGAGCGCGGAACAAGACGATGCGCGCTCAGGGCGGTCGATCTGCGCAGCCACCACCCTCCTGGCCGCGTTTCAGCTCCGCGAAATGCCAGCCATGGGCTTCGGCGGTTTTAACGATGTCACCCACCGTCCCCTCCCGCGACAGAAAAGCCGCCGTGGCGGCGATCGTTTGCCCCTCCTCGATGCTTTGCTTGAGGTCGGCCAGGTCTTGTTCGGTCCAGGGCTGCCCGTCCCTCGCGTTCGCGAACATGGTCAACTCCGCGTGCGCCGTCCTCTGGGAGGAATAAGCCGACGACCTCCGTCCTGTTCCACAAGCCTCGGATTCCCTTTTGGAATCTGTTGTTCCACCGTGAAGCGGCGCGCGTCGCAAGCGCCGTTAACCGGCCGCCCGGCAAATCCTCTCTAGGCGTCCCTCAACGCAAGTCGCGTTCCGCACTTTTCCAGCGCCACATGCTCATGTCCGACATAAAGCTCGGCATTGCGTAAGGTGTAAGGTGTCACCGCAAGCCCGTCGCGCGAATCGTGACAGGCTGCATCGCGCGCTGCGCTGCAAAGATATAACCTTCACCAGAAGCGATGGCCGTAGAACAAAGGCGTTCGACCTTCGTTGCGGTGACGGCCGCCGATGCTGGCGGTGAAACAAGCCACGGCTAGGCTGAGCAGCAGCGAAACGGCGGCGATAAAGCCGGTGACGATCGCCGCCTTGCGCGCTTTATCGGCTTGCTCGCGGATCTTGATCTCAACATCCCGCGCTTCATTCACGGCGGCATCGACGCGGCGCTGGGCTTCGGCTTCCGGCAGCCCGGTGCGGCTCTGGACAACGCGTACGAGGTAATCGCGATCGCGCGCCGAAAATTCCTGGTTGCGGATGGTGGCAGTAAAGATGCGTCCTGCTTCAGCGCGAACCGCCGGATCGTTCGAATCGCGTTGCGCGGGTGTCGCCTGCGCGGCTGGAATTTGCCCGGCGGTGCTGCCATCGGGGCGCAACAGAAGGTCGGTCGCGTAGTCGGCGGGAGTCGTCGACAAGACTGCCGCATTCGCCGCTCCCGACGCCGCGCCACCGGCAACTGTCGCAGCCGATTGCGTTGCCGTTCGCAGCGCAGCTCCGCTCGTGAAACCAAGCAATAAGGCGCCGACCAACACGCCCACGGCCCACACCATGAGCCCGTGCACATTGTCCCTGAATTCCCCTTCCCCGGATGATTCGACCCAAGGCCTGCGCATCCGGCCCGCTAAATAGCCGCCTGCCGCAAAAGCCGCGATCTGCACTGCGAGCGCGTACCACGCCACCGCCAGAGCGACGACCCACAGGCGCGCTCCTGTGTTGGGCCAGGGCGACGTCAGGGTGAGCCCGATGGCGGCACCGAATGACAAGAGCAGAAACGAAATCGCAGCGGCGGCGATCGCCCCGGCCAAGATCGGTCCCCACTCGAGATAGGGGATCGTGCGCGTGGCCGTGACGTCCGAAGGCGAGGAGGTCGAAAATGCCATCGAATTTTTCCTTGTGATAGTTATCAGCGGAGACCCAGGATCGACAAAACCGCCAGGATTACAACGACCAACCCGATCAGATAGATAATTCCATTCATGGGCTTGTTCCTATGAGAGAGGTTATCTCGCTTACTTGGCCCCGGGCATCTTGATCGTCAGGCTCGGACCTGAACTTCCGATCCGCCCATTGGTCGCCATCAGCACGGCGGCACCGACGAATATCACAAGCATCACGCCAACCAGCACACCAAGAATTCCTGCACCGCCGCCGCTGTCGGACATTGCATCTCTCCTGAAGGTTGCTCCCGCCACTCCTGCGATACGGCTGACGGCCGTGTGCCGCAGCTCATTGACGCTGCGCGCGAGCAACGCACATGTTCATCGGATACTGTATTGCTCTCAGAAATCTTCGAGATCGCAAAGGACTGCGATGAAGCTTTCCTCCGGAACTTTATTAGCGCGGAGAAAACCAACAACCCGACGCTAGGTTCCATCGCCGAGCGCCGATTGTGACGAAATTCTGCACTTAGCCAAATGGCGTTGCGCGCGCGGGCTTACCGGTTGGAGGCTTGGTAATAGCCAAACCTCGATGAGCTTGGACGCGCGCGTCGCAGCGGTCAGCGCCGACAAGCAATTTGGAACTTTCTGCTGGCGCCGAGGTTGCAGAAACATGGTCTCTCCGCAGGAAGCAGAAGTCGCATTGGTCGCCCACTTCATGGGTTATGCACTCACGCGCGGCCCGGACGGCTACGTGTTGGCGCCACGCTATGGCAGCGAGCGTGAGGTCATAAAAGCGCCGACGCTAGAACAAATCACCCAGCACCTCAAACATTAGCTGATCCCCCGCGGACTTGCCGTCTGGCCATCAACGTGGCTTGCCGATCGGGGGACCGCGCGAGCGACCTTCGAGCCTCGCCGCAACTGAAACACGCCTGCTAAGCAGGTGACGTGCCCGATCGCAAAGCCGGTTGATCTTTCGCGAAGTCTGAATTGGTGTTCAGAAAATTAAGTCAAATACCCTTGCAACGGCAATGACTTCTTCGTGTTTCACGCATGGGCGACCAAAAATGAAATGGAGTGTTTACATGCGTAAAGCACTAATGGCCTGCCTCGCGGCAGCAGCAGTGATCGTCGCCGGATCAACCACAGCAGATGCGCAACGCGGACAGCGCATGGGCGGTGGTCCCGGCTTCGCCGGCGGTGGCCCGAAAATGGGCGGCCACATGGGAGGCCCGCGGATGGGCGGCATGCACCATGGCCCGGGCCGCTTCAACGGCGGCGGCGTCCGGTTCAGCGGCGGCCATGTCCACGGCGGGCGTCACTTCCACCGGCCTGCCCATGTTCCCGGCCATCGTCGCTTTCACGGGCATGGCCAGGGCCATCGGCACGTCCATGGTCCCCGACATTTCCACGGTCATGGGCACGTCCACGGTCATCGGCACGTCCATGGTCATCGGCACGTCCACGGGCGCCGATTCTTCGGGCCGGCCTTCGCGTTCGGTGCGGCTTATCCGTACTACAGCTACGCCTACGCCGAGCCGGCGTGCGAGTTGATCCGCGTGCATCGGGTGCGTCCGAACGGTCGCGTCGTGGTGCGGTTGATCGAGCGCTGCTACTGAGGCGGGCTTGACGCTGGTGGAGAGAGCCCGAGTGGCTCTCTCCCACCAGACATTAGCGCTTCGAGTCATTAACCTGGGTCAAGGCGCTTCCGTCGCCCCACCCTCGGTCCCTGCGCCTGGCTAACCTGTTCGCGGACCGCAGGGGCTGACTTTGCACCGCACGCCGCGTCGGCAGATGCGGCCAGTTTCGCGAGGTGGTCGGTCAATGGCCGCGCTTTCTCGTAGTCCCAACAAGCACGAATGGCACGAGCAAGGGCGGCAACCGCTGCTGTGCGATTCTGTTCGCACCTTATTGTTGACGGGTGGCCTGCCTCACCCCTTTCGGATCGCTCGACTTCCCGGGCCAGCTCGCGCCAGCGCGCTGAGCGGCGTCGACAAGTGTCAAACGTATGGTTTCGCTGGCGGCGGTTTCGGCGCGCTCCATCAATTGTCGTGCTTGCGCGCGGTATTCCTCGGACTTCCGGCCCATGCCACTCCTCGCTTCAGGCGGGTTAAACCGGTCAGAAGCGGCACAGTTCCAGCCAGCCTGGAAATCGGCGCGCCTTAATCTGATCCCACGTTCCTGAGCCGCTCGTCGTACCGATCCCAGAATGCCGGCCGCTCGGAGCCAGTCCAATCGGTGCCGACCTGGCGCACGCCGTTGGCGCGCTCGTAGTCGCGCAGCGCCGCCCGCGAGGTGATCGCGGTGCCGTCCTGGGTCGTGAACGGCGCGATGTCGGAGATCACGTGCGCCGAGCGGCCGGCGTCGCGCGACGGCGGCAGTCGCTTGTCGACCAGCGCGCCATTGCGCATCACATAGGGGGCATTACTTCGGGGCCAGCTCGCGCCAGCGCTGAGCCGAGTCGACAACTGTCAAATGTATGGTTTCGCTGGCGGCGGTTTCAGCGCGCTCCGCCAAATCGTCCTGCTTGCGCGCGCAAGCCGGCGAGGGTGCGAGCGGTTGCATTGACGCTGCGACTCTGTGCCGATGGGCATCGTGATCTCCGCAGCACGATCCTCACCATGTCGAGGATTGGACACGAGCCGCATCAGATTCTGACCTCCTGCGCCATGCCGGCCTGGCGACCGGCGCCTGAGAAACCTATGCGCCTCAGTATCCAAGCCGAAACTTCGGGGTGGTGGATTCCGCGAGGCAGCAAACGTAATCGAGGCTTACGCGCAAGTCCGTTGCCGAAGTCCGGCCATCGAATAACGCTACCGTAAGCGCCCGGCGAAATCACTCGGCTATGACTTAGATTGATGATCCCTCGGACTCCGCCCTCTCATCCAGCAGCGCGCGCACCTTCCGCGCCAGTTCGCGGCGGGTGTACGGCTTGGTCAGGAGGTTCACGTCAGGATCGAGGCGGCCATGATGAACGATCGCGTTGCGCGTATAACCTGTGGTGAACAGCACCGGCACGCCCGCGCGCTGCGCGGTGACCTGCTCCGAAAGCTGACGCCCATTCATGCCGCCCGGCAGAACCACGTCGGTGAACAGGAGATCGATACGCGGCGCGATTGCCAGCAGCTGCAACGCCTCCGGGCCGCTTCCGGCCGCCAACACGGTGTATCCAAGGTCTTCGAGTACATCGATCGCATACGCGCGCACCCCGGCCTCGTCTTCCACCACGAGAATGCACTCGCCCGGCCGGGCACGCGTGTCCGAAGAATCGGCGGCCGCCGGACGTTGCGGCGGCGCGGATGCTTTAGCCGCTTCCTTGTGTTTGGGAAGATAGATTTTGACCGTCGTTCCTTCGCCGACCTCGCTGTAGATGCGCACATGCCCGCCCGACTGCTTGACAAAGCCATGCACCATGGCGAGCCCGAGGCCCGTTCCTGTTCCGGCGGGCTTGGTGGTGAAGAAAGGCTCGAATACGCGTTCGAGAACCTCCTTGGGCATGCCGACCCCGCTGTCGCTGTCGCTGACGCTGAGCATGACGTACTGACCCGGCGCCACGTCGCCGAAGCGATCGGCGTAGGCCTCGTCCAGATAGGCGTTCGCCGTTTCGATCGTCAGTCTGCCGCCGGACGGCATGGCGTCGCGCGCGTTGATTGCGAGATTGATCAGCGCGTTCTCGACCTGATTAGCGTCGGCAACCACCGTCCACAAGCCGGCGCTTGCCACGGTCTCGAGCCTGATGGTTTCGCCCACGGTCCGCATCAGTAGCTCCGACAAGTTCGCAACCAGGCCGTTGAGATCGATCGCTTCCGGGACAAGTGCTTGCTGTCGCGCGAAAGCCAGCAGCCGCTGCGTCAGCCTGGCGGCGTTGCGCGCGCCCTGCAGCGCGGCCTCCAGCGGCCTCGCCAGGCGCTCCGCACCCTCGATGGTGTTGAGACGTCGTTGCGCGCTATCAATGTTGCCCATCACCACGGTCAGCGCGTTGTTGAAATCATGCGCGATGCCGCCCGTCAGCTGGCCGATCGATTCGAGCTTCTGCGATTGCCGCAGGGTGCTCTCGGCCTCGTGCCGTCGCTTGATCTCCGCGATCAGCTCATCACTGCGCAGGGCGACTTCCGTTTCCAGGTCCCTCTGATGCCGCGCGATCAGCGCGTCCCGCCGCCTGAGCTCGGCCGATGCGGTCGCAAGCTCTGCGCCGATGGTCTGTGCCTCTGCGAACGAGGCGACCGGCGGCGTGAGTGCTCTCCCCGCGCCCAGGTCTTTGGCTGCGGCCGCCAACGAAACCATGCCGTGGCTGGCCCGGCGTGCGATGAGGAACGCGAGCAACAGGCTCATGCCCGTCAGCGCAAAAAAGATGACCGCGTTCGACCACAGGATATTCCGCAGCGGTCGTGCGACCTCGGATTCGAGCGAACCAACGCCAACGGTCCAGCCTTGGGCGGTTTGCGCATACCCGGTCACGGTCAACAAGCCGTCGACCGTCGGACTCTCCGTAATCCCGTCGGACCGCTCCGCCATCGCGGCCCACAAGCTTTCGCTGGCCAGTGTCCCGACACCGCTCTCGTGATCAGGAATCCGCGCAACGATTTTTTTCTGCCGATCGACGATGGCGACCAAGTCGCCGGCGCCAGCGTTATGCCTGAGAAGCTCAAGGAAACGTTCCGGTACCAAGGCGATCGAGACCGAATAGACCGGCGCGCCATCGCGGAACACCGGCGCCTCGACGAGCGCGGTCCATCGCTTGGATACCGGTCCGAATACGAGATCCCCAACCTGCGGCTTACGTTCGGCAATAGCGCGCGCAATAAGGTCTGATGTCAGGCGCTGGTGGGTGACCTTGCTATCGGGCGCCAGCGTGTGCAAAAGCATCCTGCCATCCGGCGTGCTCAGCGCCAGCCAAGCGCCCGGCACCATCTTCACAGCTTCCCGCGCCTGCGTCGCGAACGCCTCCAGATCGTCGGTCTGCAGCGTTTGAGTCTGCGCCAGTGTAGAGGCGATGGCGATGTGGGTGTCGATCTCGTTTTCGGTCAGCGCCGCCAGCGTCTTGGCGCGGAGCACCAGGTTGTGGCGCACGTGCGCGCGCTCATTGGCCACCAGCTGGATGTACATCAGATAAGCGGCCAGGATCAGCGGCAGCGCCGTGATGAGCACCAGCATGGTCAGCTGAAACGCGAGCGAGCGGCGGCTCAGCAGAGACATCGGTCCGGAAAGCCAAGAGGTTTCACGCATCGACTTGTGGTTACCGGCCCGACGACCTTACAGTGGGAATCTCATCATAACTTACCGGGAGGTCTGGCATTTAGGCAACGGGATTACGTGCGGGCGCAAGGTTCATCACCGTCAGGTCTCGCCGGGATGGTACCTTTCCGCGGACATGCGCGTGTGCTCCCCCCGGCGTTTCGCCATCCTGACTGTTGGCCACGTTTAGGTTCCAACCAGCGCGATGGAACTTCGGTTTCACATCGGCGTTGAGCTTATGCCCCGCGTCCAGCGCGATCGGCCGTTGGTTTGAAGCGATCAGACCGCCATGACAGGGACGATTGACGGCCTCAAGGGCCTTCATGCGGCGTTGGTCGACTGTAAGGCAGACTACGAAAAAGCGTTGGCGAACGGCGCCGACGGTAGCTTGGCCCCGCTGTTTCGCGACCTGATCGTGCTGCGGAAACGACACAACGCCGAGCTTGACCGCCTCCTGCGCACGGCCGGCGAAATGCCGGATGAAAGTGCATCCTACTCGCCCACCGCGCATCGTACGGTGCTCAAGGAAAGATCGATGAGGGCGGGACTGGGCGAAAGTATTCTTCCAGGATTGATCGATAGCGAGGAGCGTATCCTGAAGCAGTATGACGACATGCTCGAGAGCGCGCTGCCGACGCTTACCGCTGGGGTGCTGCGATTGCAGCGAGCAGCAATCGCTGCAAAGATAGCGCGCATGAAGGAGCTGCAACGCCTGGAATAGGCCCCGCACAATCAGATGCTCAGGGTTGATGGCCTTCCCTTCCGTGTCGTTCCTCGGGCTTATGGTCGTGACCGCCCGCCTGTTCTTTCCCCTGCGAGACGCCGTTCCCAGAACTTCGGCCGCTCGGAGCCAGTCCAATCGGTGCCGACCTGGCGCACGCCGTTGGCGCGCTCGTAGTCGCGCAGCGCCGCCCGCGAGGTGATCGCGGTGCCGTCCTGGGTCGTGAACGGCGCGATGTCGGAAATCACATGCGGCGAGCGGCCGGCGCCGCGCGGCGGCACCGATCGCTTGTCGACCAGCGCGCTATTGCGCATCACATAGGTGGTCATGGCGCCGCTACTGCCGCGTATAAGCCTGGCCCGGTGCCTCGGCGCCGAGCATTTCGGCGCGCGATGCTTGTTGCATGGCCTGCTGTTGCGCGGCGGAAAGCTTCGTCTGCAGCTCGCGCTGCTTGAGCTCGAGCTCCTGCACCTTCAGGGCAAGCTCCTGCTGCCGCACCTGCATCTCCTGCGCGCCGATCGCCGCCCCCACCCATCCCTCCCCCGTAAACGGGGGAGGGTTAGGGAGGGGGTTAGCCTGAATGGTGGCCGCCCGCGCCTGCTCGGCCATCGCCTTCGGATCAGGCGGCGGCGCCTGCGGCTGCTGCGCCTGTTGCTGCTGCTGTTGCTTGGCTTGCGCAACCTTCTGGAGGATTGCCTGCTTCGACTGCTCGATCGTGTCCTCGAGCGCGCGGCCGCGTTTCAGCTGTCGCACGCCCATCTCGAGCATCTCGAAGGCGAGGGGCGAAAGCTCCGGCACCGCCTGCACCACCGGTAACGCCTCGCGCATGAAGCTGCCGATGGCGGTCATCACCTCCACGGTCTGCTCCTTCAGCGCCGCCTCGTCCTCGAACACCGTGGAGTCGGTCTCGATGTCGATGCGATAACCGCGTAGCTTGTCGGAGCGCAGGAGATCGACGATCTCCGGCGACACCGAGATGCCGGTGATCTCTGTGAGCACCTGCGGTTCAAAATGCTCGGCAATGATCTCGGCCTTGAGCTTGTAGAGGTCGCGGATCCATTTTGGACCGCGCGCTGGCGCCGCCGGATGCGGGTCGAGCCGAATTGCGCCTTGAGGCGTTGCGCGCCGAAGGTCTCGGCCGGATCGGTGGCGCCGCGCATGATGTCGGCGATGCCGGTGAGCTCATAGATGCCCTGCACCAGCATGTCGCGCTGCTGATAGAGTTCGCGCAGCACCGCGGCGATGCCGGAAATATCCTCGGTCTGGAACGCCGCCTGCAGGCCGCCCTTCGAGGACAGCGCCTGCCAGTTCTCGACCGGGATGAACTGGTTGTCGCCGGCGGTCGCGAGGCGCTTGAGCTCCTTCACCGCCTGGTCGTAGACGCCGCGCCGCTTCAGCGCACGCGTGAGCCGCGAGATGCGCCCGACGATCTCATCGAGGTCCTCGGCCTGGTCGCGGTATTCGAAGTATTCCGGGCGCGGCACCAGCGTCTGCGTGTCCGCGACGGCAACGATCGGCTCGGGCAGCGGGAAAAAGGCTTCGAGGCCGTAAGGGTCGTCATCGATACGCAGCGGCTTGTCGTGTCCCTTGACGATCCACAGCCGTTTGCGCCGCGACTTGTCCCAGATCTCCCAGACCTCGGCCTTCTTGAGATCGTCCGGCACCGGCCGGCGCTCGCCGGTCTCGGGCGACCAGTTGAGCGGAATCGCGGCGGTGCGCTCGAACTTGTTGTCGCGCAGGTCCTCGCGGCTCATCACGTGGCGGAACGCGACCCACCATACGTCGTCAAAACAGCGCGCCGGGGTCTGCCGGTAGTCCTCCCAGTAGACGTAGCGCTCGCGCACGACCTGGTCGGCCACCACCTCGACCGGCAGGCCGGAGCGCGGATCGGCAATCTCCTTGATGACGGGTTCGTATTCGATGCGGACCACACCGCGGCCGGGCAACAGGTAGTCATGCAGCGCCGGCTCGATGCAGCGGTCGACGTCGTAGGCTTCCGCGCAGTAGATCAGCGCGCGTTCGAGAACCGCGGCGGCCTCGCGGGCCGCCGGGTCCCGATCGGCGAACCGCCGGCGTACATCCGGCCTGGCGGCGCGCCCATACAACGCGGATTTCAACGTCTCGGTGTTGGAATAGAGAATATTGAAGGCGCGGGTGTCGCGCCGCGCAGCGCTCTTGCGCTCGGCGCGATAGCGCTCGACCACCAGGCGGCCGTCCTTCTCCCATTCCTGCTGGTCGCGATCGGCGAGGCCGAGCTGCACCTGCCAGAAATTGGCGGTGTCCTTGGGATTGGTGTCGGTACGCTCGGTTTGCGGCTCGACTTGCGAGCTTGGGGCTTCAGTCATCGTCGTGTTTCCCAATTCAACATCGGAGATGCGGTTAATGCCCGGCACGACGCGCTCCACGCCTTCAATTCCGTGGAAACGCCGATGTGTTATTTTTGCCACCCGTAACGAGTTTAGTTATGAGCGATACGTTCGGGTGCTTTACAATTTTCGCGCTTGCGGCAGACTGAATGGGCGATAAGAGTTGGGAATGCTGCGGACACTCGAGACCACGGCACTCTGATGATCTGCGTTATGCTGACCGGATCGCTCTCGCCGGCCGGCGTTTACGAGCGAAATGCCATTGCAAAATGTGAAGTGTGTAGCGTAGCGGAGTAGCTCCGATGTACGTGCGTGAAGGATTTGCGGCCGCGATCTGGGTCGGACTGTCGGCGTGCGCACTGTTCGCCGCTACGAGCCCGCTCATCGTTTGGTGGCTCCGATAGCCGGACAGCATTTGCCCGCAGGGGTCGATCGCGGTAGCGGCGGCCTCGGGCATCCTGGTCGCGCGCCGGCCCCGCCTAGGCGAACTACGTCGATGGCGCCACAAACCGAACGGCGATCGCATCGTTGAGCGCGATGGCCGACATCTCGACGGTGACGCGATCGCGATAGTCCCTGACCGGCCGCGGCAATCGCGCCTGCGTGATACCGATCAGGCCGACGGCAAGGATCATTGTCGCTACCGGAACAGCTCGTTGACGCATGGTATTGTCCCCAACCCCATTTGGATTTGGCGAATCTAACGACAATTAGCTGCAATCAATTTGAAAGCTCAGTTCAAATGCATCCCGCTGTCGAAAGGATTCGTTAACGCGCCGCCGATTCGCCAGCGTTGCCATTCGTTCAATGCGCAGCGTCACGCCAATCGCGGAGTGTTGCGCATGCGCCACTCATCCGGCCGCCGTTGAGTGGATCGACGGAATATCCTCAAGGAACTCTTGTGCGCAGCTGGATACCCCGCGCACCGCTGCTAGCCTCACGAACGCGATTCGCCTGCACGTGGAGGGGGACATGAAGAAGCACCGCTGCACACAGTGTGGGGGCAAGCTCGGCCTCGGAGTCCGGTTCCGGAATCTCTGGGACGGCTTTTCCTGGGTTCACCTGCGCTTTTGCAGTGCGTCCTGCGAAGCCCGGAACGAAACGACACGCCGCAGCGCGCATGGCCGCTGGTTCTCCTATTTCGCTGAGAGGACTGCACAAGCCGACAATCGGCGCGCGTAGCGAGGTCGCCAATGTCAGAAATCGAGTTTCTCCGCCGCGCCGCTCACTGCAAGGAGGCCCTGGAATCCGCCGCCAACGATGCCTCCCGCGCCGAATGGGCCGCGATGGCCGAGCAATGGCAGCGGCTGGCCGACGAAGCCGCGAAGGTCGAACAGAAGCGGGCCAAGCGAGGGGCGGTACGCAACCCGCGCCGGAGGCTTGGCACAGGACTGACGTCTGAGCCGATCAAGAACACTGCTGAGCTTCGCGGCGCGGCTGTGTCATTTCTCGACCAATCCCGCCGCCGCGATCCAGCGCTCCCACGTCGATGCGATCAGAGCTTGCGCATCGGCCTTCGAGTCAGTCGCGCCGGACACGGAGAATCCGCTTGGGCCGGCCGCCATGGTGAATGTCCAGCGCCAGTCTTCGCGTTTGTTGGACGGATGAGACTTGTTACTCCACAGCGTGGCAATGCGCACGTCGCCCGCCATCACATCGATCTGTGTGCCGCTTAATCCACGGGCGCAATAAACAAGTGCCATCAAGCCCCCGTGATTCACAGCAACCGACCCGAACAACAGGATGAGAGGTCGGCGAAATTGAATACGAAAAAAGCCCGTCGAGCTGAGTTGGCCGGGCGGGCTCCTTCCGTCGCTATCCGCCAGGGCCTTACTTAGCAGTTCGGGCTTCTGACATGCACGGAAGCAGAACTCTTCGGCCGGAGTGATGTTCCATTCAGCGGCGGGGCCCCGTTCCATTTTACAGTTGTTCTATGTAGTTAGCCCTGCGCCCGCTGGGAGTACGACAGCGGAATAGCCACACCTTCTTGCTAGCGCCTGTATCTGCTTGAAGGGCAATCTTGTGGAGCAATGGGTACCAATGGCAGCAAAAAAGTTACTTGAGCAGGAACCGGGTTGCAGCCTACTTTTTGCGTCTCGCAAACAATCTCTGGTCAGATGACCACCGCACTCAAGTCTTTCATTTCCTCCGACGCGGATTTGTCGACCCTCTTGGCATCGATTGTCGAGTCGAGTGATGACGCCATCATTAGCAAAGACCTCAACGGCATTGTTTCGTCTTGGAATAAAGCTGCCGAACGTATTTTCGGTTACACCGCAGAGGAAGCTATCGGTCGGCACATCACGTTCCTGATCCCCGCGGAACGTCACCCCGAGGAATCCGGCATCATCGACGCCATCCGGCGCGGCGAGCACATCGACCACTACGAGACCGTGCGCAGGCGCAAGGACGGGACCGAGATCGACGTTTCGCTGACGGTATCGCCGATCAGAAACGCATCAGGACACGTGGTGGGTGCATCAAAGATTGCTCGCGACGTCACTGAGCAGAAGCGTGCTCTGGAGATCGTTCGCAAGGCGGACAAAGAGCTACGTGATTTCGTCGAAAACGCGAACGTCGGAATGCATTGGGTCGGCCCAGATGGAATAATTATTTGGGCGAATAGAAGTGAGCTTGAGATGCTTGGTTATTCTGCGGACGAGTATATCGGTCATCACATCGCCGATTTTCACGCAGACCGGCCGGTGATCGAGGACATCCTTCGTCGGCTGACCGAGCGTGAGACGCTGGTCAACTATGGTGCGCGTCTTCTGTGCAAGGACGGCTCCACCCGGGACGTAACCATCAACTCAAGCGTCTATTGGGAGGGCGACAAGTTCATTCACACTCGGTGCTTCACGCGCGACGTTTCCGAGCGAAGAGCGTTTGAACAGCGTATCCAGCTATTGGGACGTGAGGCCGAACACCGAGCCAAGAATGTGTTGGCGACTGTGCAGGCCATCGTTCACCTCACTCAGGCTGATAGCGCGGATGCGGTCAAGAAGGCCATCGCCGGACGTATTCGGGCGCTTGCCAATGTCCATGCGCTATTCGCGAACCCGCAATCGGGAGGTGCTGAACTGCGCGCGCTCGTTGAGCAAGAACTGTTGCCCTATTATAAGGGTAACAGCAAACCGTTCGAGACGCATGGTCCGAAGGTCTTGCTGAAATCGGACATCGCGCAAACAATGGCGGTCGCCCTTCACGAACTCGCAACGAATGCCGCCAAATATGGTGCTCTGTCGACAACCACTGGCTGCGTCCGGGTGGAGTGGTCATTCGTCGCCGACGAGGTCCTGCTCCTTCGATGGACCGAAACGTGCGGTCCGCCAGTGCAGCCGCCAACGCGAACAGGGTTCGGCACGCGCGTGATTGAGAACATGATCGGCCAGATCGGCGGCATGATGCGATCTCATTGGCGACCCGATGGGCTGGCTTGTGAGATCGTATTGACCGGCGTTGGCGGTTAACTTGCCTCTGGTTTCCAGAGGCAGGAGGCTGCTGACGATGCTTGCGGCCCGGCCGGGTGCGGGGAAGAGTCGATCCGCGAGCGCACGGGAGTTCTCCCCGCCCCTCGTCTGCCTCATGCCTTTACTGTTCTCCCGCGTTACTTTCGAATTCTTCCATCAAATCGTTGAACGTCCGGGGCTTGAGCAATTCGGCAACCGGATCGTTCTTCGGCTCGGCGAGCGTCATCGCGCGGTAGCCGATGGCGCTGACCTTGAAGCCGTCGGCGGAATGCGATGCCCAGTCGTGGCGCGGGCGATCGCGGAACGTCCGTGTCCGCTCGTCGAACTCGGCGCGATATTGGCGCAGCGCCTCGAGCCCGTCGGCGCACTTCATGCGGTCGAACCACGCGCGCGGCAGGATGAGGCGTGCCGCGTTGATACCGTCCTCGATCTTGGTCTGCGGCAGCACGCGCACCTGGCGGCCGCTGTTGGCGAGATGCTCGACGCGGGAGCGCCCGGAGATCAATTCCCTCGCCTTGGCGTCATGCGGCAGGAAATCGACGCCGTAGCGATAGGGCTTCGATGACAGCACGGCGAGATAGTGGTCGAGCTTGTGTCCATGGGCCTCGTAGTGGTCGATATAGTGCACCTCTTCGCCCACGGCCTGGAAGAACCAGATCGCAGTCGAATCGCCGATGCCGAGATCCCATGCGGTGTGCACCGGTATCGCGTCATCATACGGCACATCCGTGATGCGGCCTTGCCGCTCCACTTCCGCGAGATCGCGGCCGAAATAGGCGCCGACGACGGCGGCGTCGAAAGAGCACTCGAATTCCTGTGCGTATTGCTCCGCGGTCATGTCGCGCCGTGCGTCGGCGAGCTCCCCGGGCGGCAGCAGACCGGTCTCGGAGGCCTTGAGCATCACCGAGTACCAGGCCGGATCGCCCTGCGCCTGCTGCCAGACCCGGAAGAATTCGTTGCGGCCTTTTGGCGTGCCAATAAACGTTGCCCAACCCTGCCGGTCTGCAAGCATCGGCCGGATCACCTCGCCCCACACCGACGGACGCATGTCGGCGTATTCGTCGAGCACGACGCCGTCGAGATAAGGCCCGCGCAGGCGGTTCGGATTGTCGGCACCGTGGATACGGAAGCGCGCGCCGTTCATCAGCTCGACCCAGAGTTCGCTCTCGCTCTTGACTCTGATGGACGATCCAGCGAACCGCTTGAGATATTCCCAGGCCACTTCCTTGGCCTGCGCCAGGAACGGCGCGACATATGCATACTGGCCGTGCGGCCTAGTCAGACTCAGCGCGCGGCTGATCTCGTCATTGATGCAGGCGACGGTCTTGCCGGCACGGCGATGCGCGACCAGCACCGCCCAGCGCTGGCCGCGCTGATGGTACGGGACAAACAATTGGCGCGGCGCATAGCCAAGCCCGACTACTCTTGCGACGGCTGCCATGTGAATGAAATCGATCCGTCTTGCTTGTCGGGCAACTGGCCGTCGACGCTGGTCAGCCGCGCGTGCACATAGGGCAGCGCCGCCTTTGCCATCGCGTCGCGCCGCGCGTCGTCCTGCATGGGGTCGCGCATCACGCGCAACATGTAGTCGAGCGGCGATTCGGTTGCTGCGACAGCAACTGCCGTTGCCGCCTCGCCTGAACCGTCATCAGTTGCGCGGCTTGCGGCGGCTTGTTGACCGGCGCGCTGGCTGTCAAGAACCATTTCATTTCCATTCATTCACGAGAGAAGTGGGCCGCCCGGACGTTCTCAGTACGTTTCTATGGGAGGTTGGCCGTCCGAGCGGCCCGTTCCGACAGGCGATGGGAGAAACCGCCCGTCGGAAAACAAAACCAACGGCATGAAGCGCATCGCGGAAATGCGTCGCCGAAATGCTTCGAATGAAAGCGGGGAACGAAAACGCCCCGCACGGATGTCTCCGGCGGGGCGCAATCGTTCACAGTGGATATCCTGCGTTATGCGCGCATCGGCGCTCGGGGTCAATCCGAAATGCTGAGCTATCATCAGAAGTCGTATGATAACGTGAGCGCGAAGCGTGAAGGCCATCCAAGAAAACGCTGTCGGATGGGCGCTCCTTGCACGTTTCGCTATCACAAGAAAAATGCAGTCGCGCCGGCGCCCGGGGACGCATTTCGAGAGGACAAGGGGAACGGAGCGAGCGAGCGACCGTTGTATCCATGAGTCGCGATCCCAATCCTTGCGTCCAGGCAACTTGAACAAATTCTGGAGACGAACATGAGAATGCCCGTCAAGACACTCACCGCCGTCGCTATGGCGGCCATTCCGCTCGCCGCTCCCGCCGCTGCGGCACCGCTCGCCCAACCGCTGACGCTGGGCCAAGTTGATGCCGGGTCGCTTGAGCAGGTTCAATATGGCCGATGGGATCGCCGCCGCTACCGCGGCGGATGGTACGCCTATGGCGCGGCGCCTGGTCCCATCGCGCGTTCCGGCCCGCGCCGCTGGAACTACGGCAACGGCTCTGCCGCCACGGGCTCGGGCTCATGGCGGGGATGCCCGGGAGGCGACCGGGTCCTGTCGAGCGGCTATCCGAGCTGGATGTGCCGATAGCGCCAAGCAGGCGGACCTGAGGCGAGAGGCGCCCTGCGGCGCCTTTTGCAATGTCTCCTGTTTTTCCTGATCCAGCCGGAACAGAATTCGGAATTGGGGGATTGTTTCAACAACTTGCATTAAGCCGGCACGAGAGGGGATGCACAACCGGAGGGTGGCGACAATGCCGCTCGGACACGCGCGCCTCGACCACGGGGTGCGGAAAAAGATCAGAGAGTTGCTTCGGCGCCTCTACCATCACTGGCTGACGCAGCCAGTACCTGACCGCGTCACCGCGGCGGTTCCACAAGCCGATAGTCACCTCACCGCGGGATCGAGGGACCAGGCCCCGTCGGATCGCAAGATGCCCTAAATTCCGTTCCCCGCCTCGCCCGCCGGTTGCGGCGCAAGCGATCTTCCAGGATGCTCCGTTGTCCGAACGTCTAATCAGGAACGCGGTCGGCGCGCCTTGCTTCCTCGTAGTTCCTTGATTCCACTTCGACAGGCGCGGCAATAATGGAATCGAAACCTTCGAGCCTACCCGAGAGAAGCGGTTATACTTTGGAAGATGTAGCCGGAACATTTTGTTCCCCGCCGCGTTTTTGGCTCGCGTTTACCTGCGTGAGGGAGACCGCCGATGGGCAATATCGTTCCGTTCTTGCGAAACAGCGCCTTCGGACCGCAAGAAATCCAGGCGATGTCACAGGCGCTCGATGAGGTGTGCACGTCGCTTCAGGTGCCTCACGGCGATAATGAGGTGAGACGCGTCATCGCAGAACGCATCATCTCGCTGGCCCAACAAGGCGAATGTACGGCGGCACGGCTTCGCGATCGCCTCCTCCAAGATTCGCGCCGCAGCGTAGCCTGACGCCGCTTCCGGCTCGCCGCTGAATTTGCCGCCAAGAACGTTCCGAAGCCGGCTAGGCGGCGCCGCCCGCACCTGGGTTGAGCACACACGCCCTGCGGTCCTGATGTCGCTCAGGAACAGCAAAGCCTTCAATGGAACATTGGATACCGGCGCGCATTACGAATCATCGCAACCGGAGAACCAGTTACATGGCCAAGAAAGCAAAGCAGCAGGAGAAGCAGCTCGACGAGTTGTTCCACGAAACGCTGAAGGACATCTATTACGCAGAGAAGAAGCTTCTCACCGCGCTGCCGAAGATGGCGAAGGCCGCTCAATCAGAAGATCTGGCGGCCGCCTTCGAAAAGCACGCAACGGAGACCGAGGCTCAAATCGAGCGCCTTGAACAGGTGTTCGCCATGATCGACGAGACGCCGAAGGGCAAGACCTGTGAGGCGATCAATGGTCTTGTCGACGAAGGCAAGGAGATCATGTCCGACTTCAAGAACTCGCCGGCACACGACGCCGGGCTTCTGGCCGCGGCCCAGGCGGTCGAGCATTACGAGATTTCCCGCTACGGCACGCTGCGCACATGGGCCGAGAAGCTCGGGCTGAACGATGCGGTGGCGTTGCTCGAAGCGACGCTCGAGGAAGAGAAGAAGACCGACAAAGCGCTCACGCAACTTGCCGAAGCGGCCGTCAACGATATGGCGGAAGCGGCATAACAATGCGGCGTTGGGCGGCGGCGAGTGAATTGAAACGATGTGCGGCCGGCCTTGGCAGCAACCAAGTAGGTAGGTCGTGAACGCATTCGATGAACGGAGCCGCTCGCTCTGGATGGATACCACGGTGGCGGATGCCCCGCCCCTCCGGGAAGATGCGCGAGCCGACACAGTGGTGATCGGCTCGGGCATCGCGGGCCTGTCGATTGCTTACGAGCTCGCGCTGCAAGGCCAGAAAGTCGTAGTGCTTGATCGCGGCCGGATTGCCGGCGGCATGAGCGCGCGCACGTCCGCGCATTTGACCCCGCAATGCGACGACGGCTTTCAAGCGCTGACCGACCTGCGCGGCCTCGATGGTGCCAAGGTCTTTTACGAGAGCCACGCCGCGGCTGTCGATCGGATCGAAGCGATCCAGGAGGAGGAATCGATCGCCTGTCGCTTCCGGCGAGTCAATGGCTATCTGTTCCCCGCGATCGGCACGGACCCCGCAGAAGAGATAACGCCGGAGTTGGAAGCGACCAAAAAAGTCGGGATGCCGATCGAACGTCACACCGGCTTGCCGTTCAAAGGCCAGGAAACGACGCGCTGCCTGCGCTACCCTGGTCTCGCGACCTTTCACCCGCTGCGATACCTGCGGGGCGTCGCCACCGCATTGGCCAAGCGCGGCGTCGAACTGTTCGCCGACACGCCGGTGACAGCGGTGGAAGAGAAGGACGGCGCGGTCTCCGTTCGTACCGCCAGCAATGTCACGATCAGTGCCGCGAACGCCGTGGTCGCCACCAATTCGCCGATTAACGATCGCTTCGCGCTGCACACCAAGCTCGCGCCCTATCGCACCTATGCGATGGCGATCACCATGCCGCCAGACCTCATCGAGGATGCGCTCTACTGGGACACGCTCGATCCCTATCATTATGTGCGCGTCGAGCCCGGCCGCGGCGACACGCGATACCTTATTGTCGGGGGCGCCGATCACAAGACCGGCGAGGCCGACGACGGCTGGGCGAGGCTCGAAGGCCTCGAGTCGTGGATTAGGGGGCTACTGCCGCCGCTCGGCAACGTCACGCATCGATGGTCAGGGCAGGTGCTCGACACCATCGACTTCGCCGCATATATCGGACGTAATCCGGGCAACGAGCATGTGTACGTACACACCGGCGACTCCGGCCAGGGCCTCACCCATGGCGTGGTGGCGGGTATACTGCTCTCACGCCTAATAATCGGCGAAAAGTGTCCGTGGGCCGAATTCTACGAGCCGTCGCGTGCTACGCTCTCCGCGGCCAAGAACTTCATTGTTGAGAACGTCACAGCGGTAAAGAATTTCGCGGAATACGTTGCGCCGGGCGAATTGAAATCAGTCGACGAACTCAAGCCCGGCCATGGCGCCATCATCCGCGAAGGGCTGCGCAAGGTCGCGGCGTTCCGCGACAATCACGGCCGCGTCCACCGCCTGTCGGCTTCCTGCACTCATGTAGGCTGTCACTTGCACTGGAATTCGTTGGAGCGGTGCTGGGACTGTCCCTGCCATGGCTCTCATTTTTCTATAGACGGAACTCCACTCAATGCGCCCGCGGTGGCGCCGCTCCAGGAGATCGACTAGTGACAGCCTGCGTGCGTCGGGCTTGGCCGCAGTCGTCAGCTCGCCGCCTTACGCTTTAGGCCCTTCCGACCACGTCGTTCACCGACACGAGGGGCGCAAGCTATCACATCGCATACAAGAGAGTTGACGGTTCTACTATGGCGCTTCCGCTACGTATGCCCTACCGCCCAATGGAGTCACTGCCGGTCGATTCAATTCCGGTTGGCCCAGAGTGGGCGTATGAACCGAAGTGGGACGGTTTTCGTTGCCTCGCGTTTCGCGACGGAAAGCAGATCGACCTCCAGTCCAAGGCGGGTAAGCCGCTAACCCGCTATTTCCCGGAGCTGGTGGCGATGTTGCACGCGCTTAAGGCAGATCGCTTCGTTCTTGATGGCGAAATCGTTGTGCCGTCACGCGGTGGCTTTTCCTTTGACGCTCTCCTCCAACGGCTTCACCCCGCTGCGAGCCGCATTCAACGGCTTGCCTCCGAAACACCGGCACTGCTGATCGTATTCGATCTACTGGTCAATGCGCGTGGTGAGCGGCTCACCCATTTCGCCCTGCCGGAGCGCCGAAAGGAATTGAAGCACTTTCTGAGCGCCAACGGGCTCGGCGTGAAGCAATTGCGATTGTCGCCGACGACAACTCGCTTGGCAAGCGCCAGGGCCTGGCTACGACGGGTTGGCAGTGGTCTCGACGGTGTCGTCGCCAAGCGACGCGACCTTCCTTATCTCTCCGGCGAACGCGCCGGTATGCAGAAAATCAAGAACTATCGCAGCGCCGACTGTGTCGTGGGCGGCTTCCGCTACAACGAGGGCAAAGACCTCGTCGGCTCGTTGTTGCTAGGCCTCTATGATGACGCAGGGCTGCTGCATCACGTCGGCTTCAGCTCGACCATCGCGCGAAAGGACAAGCCGACCCTGACAAAAAGATTGGAGACATATGTAAAGGCACCAGGATTCACGGGGAATGCGCCCGGCGGTCGTAGCCGCTGGTCCACTGAACGATCCGGCAAATGGTATCCTCTAAAGCCGAAATTCGTGGTCGAAGTTTGCTACGACCACTTCAGCGGCGAGCGCTTCCGCCATGGCACGCGGCTCGTGCGCTGGCGGCCTGACAAGGCGCCCCGTCAATGCAATCTCGACCAGCTACTGCAGAAACAAGCCAATTTGCTCGCCCTGCTCAGCTAGACGGACATGACGAAGCCCCGAATGTCGCCACTTCAGCTTTTTGGCGTGCTCAAGATGCTGCTGAAGGCCGGAAGCGTCTTGGCAGCCCAGACCTCAATTGAGGGGCGGCACAACCCGTTGTTGACGACTAAGAAGGCACGGAGCTTTCAGGATCGTCACAGCTAAGGGCAAGATAAGGACAGCAGCTGCGGTGCGAGTACGTCGGGGGAGTTTCGCGCAAGCTTCCGTGTCTCTGCGGACAATCAAAGGGCTCCCGCGAGGCGAAATCGGGGAGCCCTTTGTCCAAGCGTGACGGAGAACTACCGATTCCCCTGTCCTGTGGTCGTCGCCTGGATGTCGAAGCCGCCCGGAAGCGACGAGAATGCGAGAATGCCAAGTCCGACAATGACCGCTACGGCCAGCATCGCCGAGGTGATTTTAGGAGCCCGGCGCTTCGGACGAGACTTGGTAATGGGCGTGGGATTGTCGTTGGGATGAATGCTCATCGTTAGCTCGCCGCTTTGCGGTTGACACCCTTCCGCACGGCTACGGTCGACAGCTTCTTGTCTGCGGCCTTTTCTTCGTTCAAATTGGTCGTCAGCAGGCGCACGATGTCGTCGCGTCCGAGCGACTCCGCCCAAGCGATCAGCGTCCCGTAGCGGGCGATCTCATAGTGTTCGACGGATTGCGCAGCACCGACGATCGCCGCATCCAGTACTTCCTTGTCCGCCACTTCGCCGGCAAGCTCATCGGCCTCCGCGATAATGCCGTCGATCGCCGGGCACTTTACGCCCTGCGGCTTCTGCCCCAGCTTGGCGAAGACCTGATCGAGACGCGCGAGCTGGTTCTCGGTCTCATGCAAATGATCTTTGAGACCCTTGGCAAGATCGCGGTTGGTCGCCTTGTCGATCATAGTCGGCAGCGATCTCACGATGCGGGTTTCCGCGTAATAGATGTCCTTCAGGCCGTGAAGCAAAAGGTCATCCATCGTTTGGATGTCTTTGGTGAACAGTCCCATGGCTCGATCCTTCCTGTGATGGCCTCGTGTGAGCAACGCGGACGTGCAAAGCAGAGTTCCGCGACGCGCAGATTTTCGGGTCAGCAACGCAGCACGTCGTGGCTGCTGTCGCATCCGGAGCCCGCCGAATCTGCCGCTGCGCGATCTGCAGCCTTTCACCGATCCCGTCCGGCAGCGCACTCCGATCCGCAGGAGGGCCGGCCGTTACGCGAACCGGCCGCGGGGAACCAATGTGCGGCGGTCCTAGTGGCGCCGCGCTCCGTTGCGAGCATGGATGGTCGTCCATCTCAGCCGAACAGGCGACGATACTCAGCCTCCGGGATGCCGTAGGCTTCACCGGCCCGGCGCTCCATGCCCTTACGGTCCCGAACGGTGATGATGCCGCGCCTGTAAGCAATGAGGCCTTCATTCCGGAGCGCGCCCAGCGCTTCGGTAACTCCGGCGCGGCGCGCGGCAAGCATCAGCGCCAGAAACTCGTGGGTCAGCGGCAAGACATCATTGCCGATCCGGTCGTGCGCCATCAGGAGCCAGCGCGCTAGCCGCTGGTCTAGCAGGCTGCTGAAAAACTCGCTCGACGGCAAGACCTGATCGTGATTCCGTTGGATTGGACACGACGGGGTGAT
>JAIESR010000045.1 GCA_019745775.1 Xanthobacteraceae bacterium
AAGCCTAGCTGGGCCAAAAATGCATCAAAACACTTCGCACCGGCCCAAGATGTGAGTTCTTCAGCAGCCTGCTAGAGTGCCAGCTATCGCAGTTCAATCCCGTCGCGCACTTGCCGGAAGCGTTGATAGGCCTGCGTCCAGCTCTCCGAACGCGCCACGCCTACCAGGTGCAAGTAAGCGGTGCCGCCGAAGCGCAGCCACTGCACGATCGTGACCTCGTCGCCGGTGGCGCCGTCGCGCGCGCGTGCCATGATCTGGTGGCCTTGCATGCCGCCGATGCGCAGAGCCTCGGACGAACTGATGCGGAGTTCCTTCAGGTTTGGCACGCCTTCGAAGACTTCGTGCGCGAAGCGGCCGCGATCGGACGCTTGCGCGGGTGCGCCGGGGGCGATGGCGACCAGGATATGGGTGTCGATGGCCTTGGAATCGTCGGGCTTGCCGTCAGTCAGCATGACGGCGCGGCCGGCGATCACGCCGCCGACCTTGAAGCCCGCGAGCTCGCCGACGCGGAACGGCAGCATGCCCAACTGTTCCTCGACCGGGACGATTGGGCGCACGGCCGCGCTCATCAGCGCGGTGCGGATCGCCGCATCGGGATAGGCTGATTGAGCGTCCTCCGGCACCTGAACGGTGATCAGACCGGTGAGTTCTCCGGCGGCGACGACGAGCACCCATTTGCGGATACGCTGGCCCTCGACCTGCTGGTGGCCGAGGAGAAGGAACGCCTTGCCGAGAGGGTGCGTGATGTCTTCGCGGGTTTCGAGCGTCATGCCTTGCTTCTGCAAGGACTCCGGCGTGGCCGACTTCTCGATCTCGGGATAGGCGACGGCAGGCAGCGCGACGATCACGAATGCCACGCGCTTGTCGCGATCCTCGAAGCCGGAAAAACTGCTGCTGACCGTCATTCCCGGCGGCGGCACGACCCCGACGCGGGAACCTGCGGGATAGACGGCATCGGCCGCCTGCGCCGGTGCGGCCAAAGGCATGAACAGAAGCGCGATTACAAAGAACGGGCGTGCAAGAGTCATGATGGCTCCTAGCATGGGCCGCGATTCAGGCAAAAACCAGCGCGTTTGAATGGACAAACTGCGACATCACGGCCTCGTCACGCGGCGCACGGTGAGGTTGATGCGCCCGCCCTCCGGCAGCAGGGTCGAGGTGCCCGGCATGATGCGGTCGACGCCGTGAAAGGCCAGACGCGCCGCGCCACCGAGCACGACCGCATCCCCGGAAGCAAGACGCACCGACCGCGTCGGATCGCTGCGCTTGGTTCCGCCGATGCGAAACAGGCAGGTATCGCCAAGCGAGAGCGACACGACGGGCGCGTCGAAGTCCTGTTCGTCGCGATCCTGATGCAGGCCCATCTTCGCATCCGGGCCGTAGAAGTTGATCAGGCACGATTCCGGCGCTCCGTCATAGCCGGCCAGCGCACGCCACGCATCGAGCAGCGCCTGGGGCATCGCCGGCCATGGCTCACCGGTCTCGGGATGGGTCGCCTGATAGCGATAACCACGCTCGTCAGTGACCCAGCCGAGCGGACCGCAATTGGACATGCGCACCGACATCGGCCGGCCGGTGTTCGGCATCCGCGGCGTGTAGAGCGGGGCGCGTGCGAACACGTCCTGCAAGGCCTCCCGCATGGCCGATTGTGCGGCGCGGTCGAGATATCCGGGCACGATCCGAAAGCCGTCCACCGCCATCAACCCTTCCACTCCCTCGCCAGTCAGATAGGCACAAAACCGGAAACGGCATCGTCCCTGCGTGCTTTTCGGCTGGGCCTGGGCTCGCGAGGCGATCGGCAGACCCGTCGGCCCTTGGCCAGGCCCTAGGCGATTAACGGTCTGGCGGCCATCCTGGCCTGCGGGAGGCGGATTCACCGCCCTTTCGACTTGCGGCCCCAAGCGGCCCTCCTATATGAGGCAGGACGCCGCGGGGGCGGCGTTTAACGTGTGATATCAGGGGGTCGGGCGAGGTTTCGCGAAACGTCGTGAGCCTCCTTCGGGTGCCGTCAGGGCCCGGCCGACCTGCCAGAAGAAAGAGGAAGAAACATGGGCAAAGTTATTGGCATCGATCTCGGCACCACCAACTCGTGCGTTGCCGTGATGGAGGGAACGAATCCGAAAGTCATCGAGAACGCCGAGGGCATGCGCACCACGCCTTCGATCGTTGCTTTCACCGACGATGGCGAGCGCCTCGTCGGACAGCCGGCCAAGCGCCAGGCGGTCACTAATCCCGAGAAGACCATCTTCGCGGTCAAGCGCCTGATCGGACGGCGCTACGACGACCCGATGGTGGACAAGGACAAGAAGCTCGTCCCGTACAAGATCACGCGCGCCTCGAACGGCGACGCCTGGGTCGAAGCGGACGGCAAGACCTATTCGCCATCGCAGATCTCCGCCTTCATCCTGCAGAAGATGAAAGAGACGGCGGAATCCTATCTCGGCCAGAAAGTCGAGCAGGCCGTCATCACCGTTCCGGCCTATTTCAACGACGCACAGCGGCAGGCTACCAAGGATGCCGGCAAGATCGCCGGCCTCGAAGTGCTGCGCATCATCAACGAGCCGACCGCGGCCGCGCTCGCTTACGGTCTCGACAAGTCGAAGACCGGGACCATCGCGGTCTATGACCTTGGCGGCGGCACCTTCGACATCTCGATTCTCGAAATCGGCGACGGCGTATTCGAAGTGAAGTCCACGAACGGTGATACGTTCCTGGGCGGCGAAGACTTCGACATGCGGCTCGTCAACTATCTCGCCGACGAATTCCAGAAGGAGCAGGGCATTGATCTGCGCCGCGACAAGCTCGCGCTGCAGCGCCTGAAGGAAGCGGCCGAGAAGGCGAAGATCGAGCTCTCGTCCACCACCCAGACCGAAATCAACCTGCCGTTCATCACGGCGGACGCGACCGGTCCGAAGCATCTCACGATGAAGCTCACCCGCGCCAAGTTCGAGGCGCTGGTCGACGACCTCATCCAGAAGACCATCCAGCCGTGCCGTCAGGCGCTGAAGGATGCGGGCATCTCCCCCGCGGAGATCAACGAGGTCGTCCTGGTCGGCGGCATGACCCGGATGCCGAAGGTGCAGGAGGTCGTGAAGCAATTGTTCGGCAAGGAGCCCCACAAGGGCGTCAACCCGGACGAGGTGGTCGCGATCGGCGCGGCGATCCAGGCCGGCGTGCTGCAGGGCGACGTCAAGGACGTGCTGCTGCTCGACGTTACGCCGCTGTCGCTCGGCATCGAGACGCTGGGCGGTGTGTTCACGCGGCTCATTGACCGGAATACAACCATTCCGACCAAGAAGAGCCAGGTGTTCTCGACCGCCGAGGACAATCAGAACGCGGTGACGATCCGCGTGTTCCAGGGCGAGCGCGAGATGGCAGCCGACAACAAGATGCTCGGCCAGTTCGATCTCATGGGCATTCCTCCCGCTCCGCGAGGGGTTCCCCAGATCGAGGTGACGTTCGACATCGATGCCAACGGCATCGTCAACGTCCACGCCAAGGACAAGGGCACCGGCAAGGAGCAGCAGATTCAAATCCAGGCTTCGGGCGGTCTGTCCGAAAAAGACATCGAGAAGATGGTCAAGGACGCTGAGGCGCACGCCGAAGAGGACAAACGCCGCAAGGCGGAGGTCGAGGCGAAGAACCACGCCGAGGCGCTGGTGCATTCGACCGAGAAGGCTTTGGCCGAGCACGGCTCCAAGGTCAGCGACGCCGAACGCACCGCGATCGAGAACGCGCTCGCCGATCTCAAGGAGGCGTTGAAAGGCACGGACGCCGAGGCGATCAAGGCCAAGACCAATACGCTGATGCAGGCGTCGATGAAACTCGGTGAGGCGATGTATCGCCAGCAGCAGGAGGCCGCCGCCGGCGGCGCCGGTGCTGCGCCGGGCGGAGAAGCCGGTGGCGCCAAGAAGGACGATGTCGTCGACGCGGAATTCACCGAGGTCAACGACGATAAGAAGAACAAGAAATCGGCGTAACAGATTGCACCATGCAATCGCCGGCCGACGATATCTTCAAGCAAGTTTCACCCACCCGGGCGCAAGCCCGGGTGGGTGATTTTTTCGGTAACGGTGACGCGACATGATGCCAGGCGGTGAAGCCGCTGGAGCAACGGGGTGGAACGCGGGGATGGCGAAGCGGTGCTACTACGAGGTGCTGGAGGTCGAGCGCTCCGTCAAGGACGGCGAGCTCAAGGCCGCATTCCGCAAGCTCGCCATGAAGTGGCACCCTGACCGCAACCCCGGCGATAAGGATTGCGAGCAACGTTTCAAGGAAATCAACGAGGCCTACGAGGTCCTCAAGGATCCCGACAAGCGCGCAGCCTACGACCGCTTCGGTCACCAGGCGTTCGAGCAGGGCGGCGGAGGCCATGGTTTCAGCGCCGATTTCGGCTCGGCCTTCTCTGATCTGTTCGAGGGTATCTTCGGCATGGGCGGCGCCCGCCGCCGCGATGGCCGCGAGCGCGGCGCCGATCTTCGCTACAACATGGAGATCAGCCTCGAGGAGGCCTTTGGCGGCAAGACCGCCCAGGTGCGGTTGCCCACGTCGGTCGCCTGCGAATCCTGCTCTGGCACGGGTGCCAAGGCCGGGTCGAAGCCGAAGACCTGCCCGCATTGCGCGGGCGCCGGGCGCATCCGCCACGCGCAGGGCTTCTTCACGCTTGAGCGCACCTGCCCGGGCTGTCAGGGCCGCGGCCAGGTGATCGACGATCCCTGTCCGTCGTGCTCCGGCTCCGGCCGCGTCACGCGCGAGCGGACGCTGTCGGTCAACATTCCCGCCGGTGTCGAGGACGGCACCCGTATCCGGCTCGCGGGTGAAGGCGAAGCCGGCGTGCGCGGCGGTCCTGCCGGCGACCTCTATATCTTCCTGTCACTCAGTGCGCATACGTTCTTCCAGCGCGACGGCGCCGATCTGCATTGCCGGGTGCCGATCTCGATGGTTCAGGCGGCGCTCGGCGGGGAATTCGAGGCGCCGACCATCGACGGCGGCAAGACCCGCGTGAAGGTGCCGGAAGGCACCCAGTCCGGACGGCGCTTCCGACTGCAAGGCAAGGGCATGCCGGTGCTGCGGTCGCGGCAGGTCGGTGACATGTACGTGCAGATCGTGGTCGAGACGCCGCAAAAGCTCACCAAGAAGCAGCGCGAGCTGTTGGCCGAATTCGAGCGGCTGTCGTCGCGCGATACCCACCCGGAATCGACGGGATTCTTCGGCAAGGTCAAGGACTTGCTTAGCCGCGCGGGCTAGGCGATAGGGACAGACCGCTTGACCGCCGGGGTCGCCAGCTTTACCGAATTGTCGGGACGGCAAGAGTTATCTGGGATGTAGGCCCATGCCGATGCGCGCCCTGGAAGATTTCGAGCGCCAGCTCCAACGGCAGCTCCGCTTCATCGAGCTCAAGCGTGGCGCCATTGGCCGCCGGATCGGATGGCGGCTGCGCGATTTCGAGCAGAAGAACCTCAACCGCGACGAATTCCGTTTCATCCGGTCCCTGATCGAGAAGCCGCTCACCGTCGGTGCTGTGGCGCCGTCCGGCAAGGTGCTGGCGCGCGTGATGGCGAACTATGTCGATCCCGCTGCCGCCGGCCCGATCGTGGAATTGGGGCCCGGCACCGGACCCGTGACCGAGGCGCTGGTCGAACGCGGCATCGATCCCGCCCGCCTGACGCTGGTCGAATACGATCCGGAATTCTGCCGGATGCTGCGCCAGCGCTTCCCGGCGGTCAATGTCGTGCAGGGCGACGCCTACAACCTCAACGAGACGCTCGCTGGTGTGTTGAGCGAGCCGGCGGCGGCGTTCGTGTCGGGCCTGCCGCTGTTCAACAAGCCGCTCAAGATGCGGCTCGATCTGCTCGACCAGGCTTTCGGGCTGATGAAGCCGGACGCGCCGTTCGTGCAATTCACCTATAACGCGATCTCGCCGATCCCGCGCTCGCATGGCCGCGTGCGCTCGGAAGCGTCCGGGCGCGTGTGGAGGAATTTCCCGCCCGCGCGCGTGTGGGTGTACCGGGTGAGCCCGCCTTGATATGTCATCTGCGGTGTTGACCCGCGGCGACAGACAAGACGGCGAGGAAAATGTCCGCTCCAAAAATTCTCGTTATCCCGGGCTCGCTGCGCAGCAAGTCCTACAACATCCGGCTGGCCGCGGTCGCGACCAAGGAGCTGACGCTGGCGGAAGCGGACGTCACCCGCATCTCGCTCGCCGACTATCCGCTGCCGGTCTACGATGCCGATCTCGCCGCCAATTCGGGCCCGCCGGCCAATGCGGTCAAGCTCAAGCAGCTTGTCGCCGCGCATCGCGGCATCTTCATCGCGAGCCCCGAATACAATGCCTCGATGACGCCCCTGCTGAAGAATACCATCGACTGGATTTCGGTCGTGCGCGAGCCGGGCGAGGTGCAGCTCGCGGTGTTCCAGAATCGCGCCTTCGCGATCGGCGGCGCATCGCCCGGCCGGTCCGGCGCGCTGAATTCGCTGCTGACCTTGCGGCAGGTGCTTTCGATCGGCTGCCGCGCCTTCGTGGTGCCGGAACAGGTTGCGATCCCGAATGCGGAACAGGCGTTCGACGATCGCGACGAATTGGTCGACGCCCGCGCCGCCGGCCAGCTCAAGACCGTGCTAAAGAAGCTCGTCGACTACGCCCGTATGTTCGGTGGTTGAGAAAGCCATGATCGATCCACGCGAGCGCCTGATCGTCGCCCTCGATGTCTCCTCCGTCGCCGAGGCGGAGGCGATGGTGGCGCGGCTCGGCGATGCGGTCGCCTTCTACAAGATCGGCTACCAGCTCGGTTTCGCCGGCGGGCTCGATTTCGCGCGCGCGCTCACCGACGCCGGCAAGCAGATCTTCATCGACATGAAGCTGCACGACATCGGTAACACGGTCGCGCAAGGCGTGAAAAGCATCGCGCGCATGGGCGCGAGCTTCCTCACCGTGCATGCCTATCCGCAGACCATGCACGCCGCGGTCGACGCCCGCGCCGGCTCGAAGCTCCGCATCCTCGCGGTCACCGTGCTCACGTCCTACGATGACGCCGACCTCGCGGCGGCAGGCTACGACTTCACCGTGCCGGAGCTGGTGGCGGAGCGCTCGTCGCAGGCGCGCGATATCGGCGTCGACGGTCTCGTTTGCTCGGCGCAGGAGGCCGCCAACATCCGCTCCCTCGTCGGGGTCGACATGGCGCTGGTGACGCCTGGAATCCGGCCGGCCATCGCCGACGCCGACGACCAGAAACGCGTCATGACGCCGACCGCCGCGATCAGGGCCGGCGCCGACTACCTCGTGGTCGGCCGCCCGGTGGTGGCGGCGCCCGATCCGAAAGCCGCGGCGGAAACGATCGTTGCGGAGATCGCGGCGGCCGCCCGGTAGGGAGACGTCATGCCGAAGGGTTACTGGATCGCGCGCGTCGATGTGCATGATGAGGAGGCCTACAAGCCTTATGCCCTCGCCAATCCCGCGATCTTCAAGAAGTTCGGCGGCCGGTTCGTGGTGCGCGGCGGCAAGTTCGAGTGTCCGGAGGGGACGAGCCGCTCGCGCAACGTGGTGATCGAGTTTCCGGACTACGCCGCCGCAATCGCCTGCTACCGCTCGGCGGAATACCAGGCCAATATCAAGGTGCGGCAACCGGCTTCGAGTATCGATATCATCATCATCGAGGGATACGACGGGCCCCAGCCCTGAACGGCCGCGCGTGTGGGAGCGAGTACGCGGGCGAAGCGTCGACATCGCGCCGCCGCCCCGCTATACCCGCGCGACGTTGGAGCGAACTGTCATGTCCGATATGCGTCTTGTCGTGGCCGGTGCCGGCGGGCGCATGGGCCGCACGCTGATCCAGGCGATTACCGCCGCCGATGGCGCGGTGGTGGCTGGCGCCGTGGATGCGCCGGGCTCGGCGGCGATCGGGCGCGACGCCGGGGAGCTCGCGGGTATCGGCGCCAACGGCATCAAGGTGACGACCGACGCCGCGGCGTTGCTCGCCAATGCCGATGGCCTCGTCGATTTCACTATCCCGGCGGCGAGCGTGATCTATGCCGAGCTCGTCGCCAAGGCTGGCAAGGTCCACGTCCTCGGCACCACCGGCTTTTCCGGCGAGAACGAGAAGCTGATCGCGGAAGCGGCGAAGCGCGCGGTCATCGTGAAATCCGGCAACATGAGTCTTGGTGTGAACCTCCTCGCCGCGCTCACCAAGCGCGTTGCAGCGACGCTCGGCGACGATTTCGACATCGAGATCTTCGAGATGCATCACAACAAGAAGATCGACGCGCCGTCGGGCACCGCGCTGATGTTCGGACGCGCGGCGGCGGAAGGCCGCAAGGTCGATCTCGCGCAGCGCTCCGTGCGCGGTCGCGACGGCGAGACCGGCGCGCGCAGGCGGGGCGACATCGGATTTGCTTCGCTGCGCGGCGGCACCGTCGTCGGCGAGCATCGTGTGATCTTTGCCGGTGCCGCCGAGCGAATCGAATTGGTGCATCAGGCGGAGGACCGCATGGTGTTCGCGCGCGGCGCGGTGCATGCGGCGCTGTGGGCGCGCGGCAAGAAGCCGGGCCTCTATTCGATGGCGGATGTGCTCGGGCTCAGCGACGTGTGAGGCACCATCGAGGAACGGCAGGCCGTCAGCTGTCGCTGCGCAAGAGCGAACGCCCGGTCATCTCCTGCGGCTGCGGCAATTCCATCAGTTCGAGCAGCGTCGGCGCGATGTCGGCGAGGCGGCCCTCCGTCACCAGAGCGCGATTGCGCGCGCCCAACAGGAACAGCGGCACCGGATTGGTGGTGTGGGCGGTATGCGGGCCGCCGGTCTCGGGGTCGCGCATCATCTCGCAATTGCCGTGGTCGGCGGTGACGACCAGTGCGCCGCCGGCACGTTCGATGGCATCGGCGATCCGCCCAAGCCCCGTGTCGACCGTCTCCACTGCTTTGACCGCCGCCTCAAGGCTGCCGGTGTGGCCGACCATGTCGGGGTTGGCGTAGTTCAGAACGATCAGGTCGTACTTGCCGGAGTCGATCGCGGCGACGACTTTGTCGGTCAGCTCCGGCGCCGACATCTCCGGCTGGAGGTCGTAGGTCGCGACCTTCGGCGACGGCACCATGATGCGATCCTCGCCGGGGAACGGCTCTTCGCGGCCGCCGTTCAAAAAATACGTGACATGCGGATATTTCTCGGTCTCGGCGGTGCGCAGCTGCGTCCGCCCGGCATTGGCGACGACTTCGCCGAGGATTTTCGTGAGCGACTGCGACGGGAAGATCGCGTGCATGAGCTTGTCGAGCTCGTCAGAGTACTGCGTCATGCCGACCGCGCGGGCGATTTCAACCGGGCGCTTGCGTTCAAAGCCTGAAAATTTTGGATCGAGGATCGCGGCGAGGATCTCGCGCACGCGGTCGGCGCGGAAATTGAAGCAGAGCAAGCCGTCGCCGCTGAGCATGCCGCGATAGTCGCCGACGATCGCCGGGATGATGAACTCGTCGAACTTCTTCTCCGCATAGGCCGCCGTGACGACGTCCCTGGCGGTGGGAAACCGCGGACCCTCGGCATCGACCATCGCGGCATACGCTTTCTCGACACGCTCCCAACGCTTGTCGCGGTCCATCGCATAGTAGCGCCCGCACACGGTTGCGATCGGGATCGACTTTGGCAGCGCGGCGGCGAGCCGTGCGATGTCATCGCCGGCCGATTGCGGCGGCGTATCGCGCCCGTCGGTCCAGGCATGCACCACGGTCGGCACGCCCGCTGCCGCAAGGATCGTCGCCAGACCGACCGCGTGATCCTGATGCGAGTGCACGCCGCCCGGCGACACCAGTCCCATCAGATGGCAGGTGCCGCCGTTGGCCTTAAGGCAGGCGATGAAGTTCTGCAGCGCCGGCTGCTGCCCGATCTCGCCCGAGGCGATCGCGTCGCCGATACGCGGCAGGTCCTGCATCACCACGCGGCCGGCACCGATGTTGAGGTGGCCGACCTCGGAATTACCCATTTGTCCCTGCGGCAGGCCGACGTCCTTGCCGGAGGTGCGAAGCAGCGCTGTGGGGCACGAGGCCCACAGCCGATCGAAATTCGGCGTGTGCGCCTGTTTGACGGCGTTGTCGGCCGCGTCCTCGCGCCAACCCCAACCGTCCAGAATGGCCAGCATCACGGGACGTCGCCGCTGCATCGCAAGTCCTTTCGACAACAGGCCCGGCACCAAGGACTGCCCGCCTCACTAAGGGATAGAGGCAGGCGGATTTCGAGCCGGTTTTGCGCGATTGCGGCGGTATCGTCAATCAGCGCAGCCGTTGCAGCAGGCAAGGGCTGCGCCGATGCAGAGCCACGCGCTAGCTGGCAGCGCCGACGCGGCCGGCCTCCCAGCCGAGCATCGCGCATTTGCGCGTGATGCCCCAGTGATAGCCGGTGAGCTTGCCGCTCTTGCCGAGCACGCGGTGGCACGGAACCACGAACGAGATCGGGTTCTTGCCGACGGCGGCGCCCACCGCGCGCGACGCCTTCGCGGTGCCGACCTTGCGCGCGATGTCGGAATAGGTGGTGGCGCGGCCGAGCGGGATCTTCAGCAGCGTCTCCCACACCCGCACCTCCCAATCGGTTCCGATCAGGACGACGCGCAGCGGCTGGTCTGCACGCCACTTGAGGGGATCGAAGATGCGCTGCGCGATCGGCGCGGCGTGCGCGCTGTCTTCGATATAGGCCGCCTTCGGCCAGCGGCCCTGCATGTCGGCGAGCGCGGCTTTCTCCTCGCCGGGATCGGCGAACCCGAGACCCGCAAGCCCGCGCGGCGTCGCAACGATCAGCGCCGTGCCGAACGGGGAGGGATGGTAGCCGTAGCGCAGTGTCAGCCCTTCGCCACCGGCCTTCCATTCGCCGGGCGACATCGCTTCATGGGTGACGAACAGGTCGTGCAGCCGGCCCGGTCCGGACAGGCCCACTTCATAGGCGGCGTCGAGCACGCTCGCGGATGAGCGCAGCAGCGCGCGCGCGCGATCGAGCGTGATCGCCTGCAGGAATGCCTTTGGCGTCAGCCCGGACCAGCGTCGGAACAGATGATGCAGGTCGGTGGCGGTGACGCCGGCGGCGTGCGCGATCTCCTCGACCTCGGGCTGCTTGCGCCATTGCTGCGAGATGAAGCCGATGGCCTGGCGGACGACATCGTAGTCGCTGGCCGCTGCGCGCAGCGGCGTGACGTCGGTGACGCGATCGGGCGAGAGCATGGTGTTCTCCATCATTGGCTCCCGATCTAGGGCCGCGATAGGGCCCAATCCCACCCGATTCCTGCCCGTGCGGCTAGTCCAACACCGTCCGTGTGGGACCACGTTTCGCTTCCGCCAGCGCGCCCGACAAGGCGGCTGCGAAGCTTTCTTTCTCTTGCGGCGGCAGGAAGCCGCCGATCAGCAACCGGCGGCCCTGCGATTCCACGAACAGTCCCTGCAGCCCGAATTCCTCGTGCACGTCGCGATGCAGCCGCACCCACACCGGGTTGAGCGCCCATTCGCGGATACCGCCATGGTGGTCGACCTTGCGCACGGTGAGCTCCGACGGCGTCACGGTGACCTGCTCATAGGCTTGTGCCGAACGGTAGTTCAGCCGGAACGCCCAGTAGACCAGGAGCACGTCGAGCCCGAAGAAACCGAACACCGGCCATGCGCCCGCCAGCAGGAACACCATGCCCATGACGAAGCTGATGCCGCCCAGCACGGCCATAAAGATCAAAAAGCCGGCCGGGCCCAATGAACGATGCGGCGTCAGGACCGCCGAAAAGATCGGGGGTTCCGGGGCAAGATTGCCGGCGGGCGTGTTGTCGAGCGCCATGGGGCTCAATATAGGGAAAGCATGGCGCGGAAGACACCTCGGAAAAGGCGGCCCGGGAAGGTGGCGCGCCAATCGGTGCGCCGCAGCCTCGACAAGGCGCGCAAGGGCAAAGCCGCGGCGGTGAAGCCTCCGAAGAAGCGGCTCGCCGCCGATCGCAAGGCGATCGCCGGACTGACGCCGCAATGGACAGGCGCCGAAATCGAGGAAGCGTTCCGCCGTTTCCAGGCGGCAACCGAGGTGCCGAAGGGCGAGCTTCTGCACGACGATCCCTACACGCTCCTGGTCGCCGTTGTTCTGTCCGCGCAGGCGACCGATGCCGGCGTCAACAAGGCCACGCCGGCCCTGTTCGCGGCGGCCCCGACACCGGAGAAGATGGTCGCGCTCGGCGAAGACAAAGTGCGCGAGTTGATCAAGACGATTGGCTTGTTCCGCACCAAGGCCAAGAACGTGATCGCGCTATCGCAGAAGCTGATCGTCGAGCACGCCAGTGAGGTGCCGCGCTCGCGCGAGGCCCTCCAGGCGCTCCCGGGCGTCGGACGCAAGACCGCCAATGTCGTGCTCAACATGGCCTTCGGCGAGCCCACCATCGCCGTCGACACGCACATCTTCCGCATCGGCAATCGCACCGGTCTCGCGCCGGGCAAGGATCCGTTCGAAGTGGAGCAGAAGCTGCTCGACGTTGTGCCCGATAAATACAAGCTCCATGCCCATCACTGGCTGATCCTGCATGGACGCTACGTCTGTCTGGCGCGGCGCCCGCTATGCGAAAAGTGCCTGATTGCCGACCTTTGCAAGTGGCCGGGCAAGACCGTGGCGGCTTGATGGCACGCCTTAAGCTGGCGCAACGGGGCCGTATCGACTAGATATCCCGGGAGAGACAGCGCACACGGGCATGGTGGGGACTGCCATGCGTCTTCGGACGGTTCTTATCGGCGTCGCTATTCTTGCGATGGCATTCATCGGCGCGACGCTCGTGATGCAGGTTCTTTGGCCGGCCGGGGGCGGCGGTGGTCGGCGGCCGGCTCTTGCCGAAGTGCCGCCATTGCCAGCCGTCAGCCGTACCTCGACCATCATCGCGCCCACCGCGATCACGCTCGGTGCGTTGCGGGAGATGCTCGAAGCGCAGGCGCCGCGCGACCTCAGCGGCAAGCGCGACAATATCGCGTCCAAGATGTTGTCCAACGCCGAGATCGGGTGGACCGTGAACCGCGGCCCGCTCGGCGTGGCCGGGAAGCCCGACGTGATCGGCGTCTCGACCATGCTCACCGGCTCGCTGCGCGCGACCGGGCAGCTTGCGACCTCTGCGGCGGGCGGACTTGGCGGTGCGATCGGGGGCGTTCTCGGCAAGGACCTCGGACGCAATGTCGAAAAGCTCGCCGGGCGCACGCTCGATCAGCGCACCGATATCCGCGGCAATGTGGCGGTGATCTCGCAGCCGCAACTGACGCCGGCATGGCGGCTGGAGCCGAATCTCACGACGCATTTCTCGATCGCCGACGCCAACATGACCATCGTCGGCGTGAAGCTCAACGTCTCAAACGAAGTGCGGCCGCTGTTGGAGCGGCAGGTCCAGGAGCAGGTCGGGCGCTTGCAAGCGCGCCTGCGCAACGATCCGTTCCTCGAGCGGGTCGCGCGGCGGGAGTGGACGAAACTCTGCCGTTCGCTTTCGATCGGCGCCGCCGGCGCGGGCTTGCCGAATCTCTGGCTCGAGCTCCGCCCCACGCGCGCGATCGCGGCGCAGCCGAAGGTCGATGCCGAAGCGGTCACCTTGCTGATCGGGGTCGAGGCCGAGACCCGGATCGTCCCGAAGGAAACCAAGCCGGAGTGTCCGTTCCCGGCGGCGATAGAGCTCCTGCCGCAGGGCGAACAGGGCCGTGTCAACATCGCGGTGCCGATCGACGTGCCGTTCACCGAGGTCAACCGCCTGGTCGAGGCGCAATTCGCGGGCAGGACCTTCGGCGACGGCAACGACAGCGCGTTTGCCGTCACGGTGCGCAAAGCCAGTGTCGCCGCGTCCGGCGATCAGCTTCTGATCTCCCTGCGCGTCAATGCCACCGAGCGCAAGAGCTGGTTCGGGCTGGGCGCCGAGGCAAACGTCCATGTCTGGGGCCGGCCGGTTCTCGATGCGAAGACGCAGGTGCTGCGCCTCACCGACGTCAAGCTCGATCTTGAATCGGAAGGCATGATGGGCGCAGCCGTTCGGGCCGCCGCGCCTTATCTTGAAGCGGCGGTGGCGGAGCGCACGGTGATCGATCTCAAGCCCTTCGCCGCCAATGCGCGCAAGAGCATAGAGGCTGCGATCGCCGAGTTCCGCGCCGCCGGCGATGGCGTGCGCGTGGATGCGTCGGTCGCCGACCTGCGCGTCGTCGATATTGCGTTCGATTCGACCACCTTGCGCATCATCGCCGAGGCCGACGGTCAGGCGAAGGTCTCGGTGACGTCGCTGCCAAAATAGCCTTGCGGCGCTCCCCTTCGATCCGTCACGGTGACGACGCGCGTCCCGCCAATCGTTTGTGCATGTGCACCATGAACGCCGTGCCGAACAGCGGCGTCGCGAGGTTGAGGATCGGAATCGATACGAACGCCGCCAGGAACAGCCCGGCAATGAAGACCGAGCTCTGATTGGCCTTGCGCAGTCGCTTGGCCTCCGCGGGCGGATGGAACCGCATGGCGGCAAGCTGGAAATATTCCCGGCTCAAGAGGAAGGCGGTCGCAAGAAAGAAGATCACCGCGCCGACGCCGGCCAGCAGCAACGACGGTGCTGCAACGAGATAAACAAGGACCGCGAGCAGCGCGGTCTGCAAGCCTTGCCACACCGCCGGCACCACCGGCAACGCGTGCCCGGGAGGATCGCCCGGGTAGTGGCGGCGCTCGACCTCTTCGGCGACCGCGTCGGCGAAGAAGCCCGCCATCAACGCTGTGACCGCGGGCATCAAGAAGATCGAGCCGGCGACGATGCCGAGCGCGGCGGCGATCGAGAGCATCCAGGAGAGGACCGTCAGCGGTGTCGTGGTGGTGAGGCCCAGGGTTGTCTGCAGCCAGGCTTGGCCGCTTTCCGCGAACCAGACCAGCGCGCGGTGCAGCCCCACCGCCGCAACAACGATCAGAAGCAATGCAATCGCTGCCGATTTCAGCAAGATCTTGCGGAACGGCGGCGAGAACATCTGGGCGAGCGCTTTGAATGCGGCATCGAGCATGGCGCCATTTAACCCCAGCGGCGAACGTCTTGTCGCGGTTTGCGAGCGCGATCAGGATCAGGCAATGTCACTCGGTCGTAGGGGTGTGAGTGCCGGGGGCCATGTCCAGATTGACGCGCCGATCGTTCCTCACCGCCGCGGGCGCCGTTGCCGCGAGCCCGGCGCTGGGCGCCACCCAGCAGAAATCGAAGGCGACCCCGGGCGAGCCGCGCTCCGGCGTCGACATCGTCATCATTGGCGCCGGCGTCGCCGGCATTGCGGCGGCCCGGCGCATCCTGGCCGCCGGCCGCAAATGCATGGTGCTGGAGGCGTCGGGCACGGTCGGCGGCCGCTGCATCACCGATACCGCGTTGTTCGGGGTGCCCTACGACCGTGGCGCACGCGCCTTCCATACGCCCGAAGCCAATCCGGTCGCGCGTCTGGCACTCCAAAATCGCTTCGACATCTATCCGGCGCCGCCCGGCCAGCGCATGCGCATCACGCGTCGCTACGCGCGTGAAGGCGAGATGGAGGACATGTTGTCGGCGATGGTGCGCGCCAACGCCGCGCTCTCCGAAGCGTCCCGCAAAGCCGACGTCGCGGCCGCTCAGGCGCTGCCGAAGGATATCGGCGAGTGGCGCTCGACCATCGAATTCATGATGGGCCCGTACTTCTGCGGCAAGGACCTGGCGGAAGTCTCGGCTGCCGACCTCTCGCGCGCCGCCGAACGCGACGTGCAGGCCTATTGCCGGCAAGGACTCGGCGCCGTGGTCGTCAAGCTTGCCACCGACGTCCCGGTGCGGCTGTCGACCCCGGCCACGCGCATCGCCTGGGGCGGTCGCGGTGTCGAGGTCGAGACCGCGCAGGGCACGATCGATGCGCGCGCCGCCATCGTGACGGCGTCGACCAACGTGCTCGCCACCGGCAAGCTGCGGTTCGCGCCCGAGCTGCCGAAGCGCCAGCTCGATGCCATCGAGCGGCTGAAGCTCGGCAGCTACGACCACGTCACGCTCGAGCTCGCCGGCAATCCGCTCGGTCTGCGCAGCGACGAGCTGGTGTTCGAGAGGTCGTCCGGTCCGCGCACGGCCGCGCTTCTCGCCAACATGTCCGGCAGCACGCTGTGCACCGTCGACATCGGTGGAAAGTTCGGGCGTGATCTCGCCGCCAAGGGCGCCAAGGATATGGTCGCGTTCGCGCTCGACTGGCTGGACAATCTGTACGGCGCGGGCCTCAAGCGCGCCGCTGGACGGTCGCACGCGACCAACTGGAACCAGGAGCCGTGGGTGCTCGGCGCCATGTCGGCGGCAGCGCCGGGCGGGCAGTTCGCGCGACGAAGCCTGATGGAATCGATCAACAACCGCATCTGGTTCGCGGGTGAGGCGGTGCATGAGCGGCTGTGGGGCACGGTCGGCGGCGCCTGGGAGTCGGGCGACCGTGCCGCCATCGCGGCGCTGCGCGTCATCGCGCCGTCGGCGCCCGAGCCGAAGCAGCAGCCGAAGCAACCCAAGCGTTGATCCAAGCGTTGAGGGCGAGAGAGCGATGCCGGCAAGAGCACTGATCGCCTGGTCGAGCGGCAAGGACTCCGCGTGGGCGCTGCACGAAGCGCGGCGCAGCGGCGACTACGAGCTGGTCGGCGCGCTGACCACGGTCACCGAAACCTTCAGCCGGGTCAGCATGCATGGCGTGCGCGAGGAGCTGCTCGCAGCACAGCTCGATGCCGCAGGCCTCACGCCGATCCGCGTGCCGATCCCCTATCCGTGCCCGAACGAAGTCTACGAGGCGCGCATGGCGACGGCGCTGGCGGACGCCAAGACGGCCGGTGTCACGCATATCATCTTTGGCGATCTCTTCCTGGAAGACGTCCGGCGCTATCGCGAGGACAAGCTCGCCGGCACCGGCATCGCGCCGGTGTTCCCGCTCTGGCAGCGGCCCACAGATGCCCTCGTCCGTGAAATGATCGACGGTGGGGTCGAGACCTATCTCGCCTGCGTCGATCTCAAACAGCTGCCGATTGTATTCGCGGGCCGCCAGCTCGATCACGCACTGCTTGCCGACCTACCGGCGAGTGCCGATCCCTGCGGCGAGAGGGGCGAATTCCACACCTTCGTGGCGGCGGGGCCGATGCTGAAGCGCAAGATTCCGATCAAGGTGGGCGATGTGGTGGAGCGCGAGGGCTTCGCGTTCGCAGATCTGCTGCCGGCGCAGGCGGCTTAGCCGCGCAGCACGCCGCCCGTGCGCTTCGTGACCTCAGCGACAATCTTGGCGCCCAGCGCGTCGATCTCCGCATCGGTCATGGTCTTGTCCCGCGGCTGGATCGTCACCGCGATCGCGAGCGACTTCTTGCCGGGATCGATACCCTTGCCTTCGTAGACGTCGAACACGGTCACGTTGGCGATCAGCACGCGGTCGGCGGCCTGCGCCGCGCGCACGAGATCGGCAGCCTTCACGGCGCGGTCGACCATGAACGCGAAGTCGCGCGACACCGGCTGGAACGGCGAGAGTTCCAACACCGGCTTGGCGCGCGTCGGCTTGGCCTTCGGTTCCGGAACCTTCTCGAGGATCGCTTCGAACGCCATCAGCGGGCCTTCGGCGTCGAGCGCCGCGAGCACGCGCGGATGCACCTCGCCGAAATGGCCGATGACGTTCTGCGGCCCGATCTGGATCGTCCCGGAGCGGCCGGGGTGGAACCAGGCCGGGCCGCCCGGCACGACCTGCAGCGCCTGCGCCGGCGCGCCGGCAGCGGTAAGCAGCGCCAGCACGTCGCCCTTCACGTCGAAAGCGTCGGCCTCGCCTGAGCCCTGCCACTGCCGCCCGATGCCGGTGGCTTTGGCGAGCGCGCGGCGCACGCCGGAGGCGGCGATGAACTGATCCTCCGGCCGGTCGCCGCGGAAGATCTGGCCCACCTCGAACAGCGCGACGTCGGGGAGGCCGCGGTCGGCGTTCTTCTGCGCGCCTGCGATCAGGCCGGGGAGGAGGCTCGGCCGCATGTCGGAGAGATCGGATGCGATCGGGTTGGCGAGCGCGAGCTCACTTTTGCCGCCGCCGAACAGCTCGGCCTGCGGTTTCGAGATGAACGACCAGGTCACCGCCTCGACCATGCCGCGCGCCGCGAGCGCGCGCTTTGCCTTGCGGGTGCGCACCTGCAAGGTGGTGAGGATGGGCTTGCGGGCCTGCGGGCCGCGATCGAACGGGGTCGACGGCACGCGGTCGACGCCGACGATGCGCATGACCTCTTCGACGATGTCGGCCTTGCCATGGACGTCCGGCCGCCAGGACGGCGCCGCGACTTTCATGTTCTTGTCCTGCCCGGCGACCAAGAAGCCCAGCCGGTTGAGCACGCCGCGCACCTCGGGGAACGGCACGTCGAGGCCGCCGAGGCGCTTGAGCTCGGAGAGCGGGAAGTCGATGATGAGCTCCGGCACCTGCGGATCGCCCGCGACGGTGATCTCAGTGGCGGTACCGCCGCAGAGGTCGAGCACCATCTGGGTCGCAAGCTCGAGCCCGGGCACCAGGAACGCCGGATCGACGCCGCGCTCGAAGCGGTAGCGGGCGTCGGAATTGATGCCAAGCGTGCGCCCGGTCTGCGCGATGTTGAGCGGCTCCCACAGCGCCGACTCGATCAGCACGTCGGTGGTGGCTTCATCGCAGCCCGACGCTTCGCCGCCCATGATGCCGGCGAGCGATTCCGGACCATTGTCGTCCGCGATCACGCACATGCTGTCGTCAAGGGTGTAGGTCTTGCCGTCGAGCGCCAAAAGCTGCTCGCCCGGCTTGGCGCGTCGCACCGCCAGATTGCCCTTCACCTTGGCGGCGTCGAACACGTGCAGCGGCCGGCCGCGGTCGTAGGTGATATAGTTGGTGATATCGACCAGCGCATTGATGGGCCTGAGCCCGATCGCGGTAAGGCGCTTCTGCAGCCAGTCGGGCGATGGACCGTTCTTCACGCCGCGCACCAGTCGCAACGCGAAACCGCGGCAGAGCGACGGCGTGGTGCCGAAGTCGAGCGCTACCTTGACCGGGCAGGGGCCGGCGCCTTTCACCGGCTTCACCGTCTTGTCGATGAACTTGCCCATGTCGGCGGCGGCAAGATCGCGCGCGACGCCATGCACGCCGGTGCAGTCCGGCCGGTTGGGCGTGAGCTTGATCTCGATCACGGGATCGTCGAGCCCCGCCCATCTGGCGTAGACCTCGCCGAGCGGTGCATCGGCGGGCAGCTCGATGATGCCCTCGTGGTCCTCGGAGAGCTGCATCTCCATCTCGGAGACCAGCATGCCGTGGCTCTCGACGCCGCGGATTTTCCCGACCGACAGCGTGATGTTCTTGCCGGGGATGTAGGCGCCGGGCGGCACGAACACGCCCATCATGCCGGTGCGGGCATTGGGCGCGCCGCACACGACCTGGACCGGGCCGCCCTTGCCGGTGTCGACCATGCAGACCCGCAGCCGGTCGGCATTAGGATGCTGCTTCGCCTCGATCACGCGCGCAATGGTGAAGGGCGCGAGCAGCGCCGACTTGTCGGCGAGGCTCTCGACCTCGAGCCCGATCATGGTGAGCTTGTCGGCGAGTGCCGTCACCGGGGCGTCGGTGTCGAGATGCTCCTTCAGCCAGGACAGGGTGAATTTCATCAGCTCAATCCTCCGGCAAGTGTCGGAAGGTCGAGCGGACGGAATCCGTAATGCGAAAGCCAGCGCACGTCGGCGGCGAAGAAGTCGCGCAGGTCCGGCATCCCATATTTCAGCATGGCGATGCGGTCGATCCCCATGCCCCAGGCGAAGCCCTGGTACTCCTCGGGATCGAGCCCGCAATTGCGCAACACGTTGGGATGCACCATCCCGCAGCCGAGGATCTCCATCCAGTCGTTGCCCTCGCCGAAGCGCACCTCGTTCTTCTCGATCCGGCACTGGATGTCGACCTCAAGCGACGGCTCGGTGAACGGGAAGTATGACGGCCGGAACCGCATCTTCACCTGATCGACCTCGAAGAACGCCTTCATGGATTCCTCGAGGATCCATTTCAGGTGGCCGAGATTCGAACCCTTGTCGATCACGAGGCCCTCGACCTGATGGAACATCGGCGTGTGGGTCTGGTCGCTGTCGATGCGGTAGACGCGGCCGGGGGTGATCACGCGGATTGGCGGCTTCTGCGCCAGCATGGTGCGGATCTGCACCGGCGAGGTGTGCGTGCGCAGCAGCGGCCGCGAACCGTCCGGCTTCGGATTGAAATAGAAGCTGTCCTGCATCTGGCGGGCCGGATGGCCCTCGGGGATGTTGAGCTTGGTGAAGTTGAGATCGTCGGTCTCGATGTCGGGACCTTCGGCGACCTTGAAGCCCATGTCGGCGAAGATCGCGGTCAGCTCGTCGATCACCTGGCTGATCGGATGGATGCGGCCCTGCTCCGTCGGGGACTCGCGCACCGGCAGCGTGACGTCGACGGTCTCGGTGTTGAGCCGCGCGTCGAGCGCGGCGTTCTTGAGCGCGTCGCGGCGCGCTGTCAGCGCCTCCGTCACCTTGTCCTTGAGGCCGTTGATCAGCGGGCCCTGCACGCGGCGCTCGTCCGGCGTCATTGCGCCGAGCGTCTTGAGCAGCCCCGTGATCGTGCCGTTGCGGCCGAGCGCGGCGACGCGCACGGCTTCGAGCGCGGCTTCGTCGGCCGCCGCCGCGACGTCGGTCAGAACTTGCTGTTCGAGCTTTGCGATGTCGGACATGGCAGGGTTCCCGTAGCCGTCATGGCCCGGCGGAAAGCCGGGCACAACGCGCAGAGACCTGACGCTACGTCAGAGAAGTTACGCCGTCGCCGGCAGTGCGGACTTCGCCTTCTCCACGATCGCCTGGAACGCCGCCGGTTCGGTGATAGCGAGATCAGACAGCACCTTGCGATCGACCATCAGGCCGGACTTGTTCAGGCCGTCGATAAATCGGCTGTAGGTGAGGCCGAACGGGCGAACCGCGGCGTTCAGGCGCTGGATCCAGAGCGCGCGGAACGTGCGCTTGCGGCGCTTGCGGTCGCGATAGGCGTATTGGTTCGCCTTCTCGACCGCCTGCTTGGCGACCCGGATGGTGTTCTTGCGGCGGCCATAGAAGCCCTTGGCGGCCTTGAAGACTTTCTTGTGCTTGGCGTGTGCGGTGACGCCACGTTTAACGCGGGCCATGACAAATCTCCTTCAGACAGGATGCGCGGTGTTGCTTATTGCCGCCGCATCATCTTTTTCCGAAACCGGTACCCACTTTTCGGGATGATGCGTCAACCGTTCGGCAGCCAGTATTTCTTGATGTTGTCGCCGTCCGACTTGAACAGCGTGTTGGTGCCGCGCAGCTGCCGGATCTGCTTCTTGGTCCGCTTGATCATGCCGTGGCGTTTGCCGGCCTGCTGGTAAAGCACTTTACCGGTGCCGGTGATCTTGAAGCGCTTTTTGGCGCCCGACTTGGTCTTGATCTTGGGCATTTGGCTCTCCTTTCCGGACGCAACGGCAGGCCTGACGGCATGCCGCGCCGGCTGATTTGCTCGAAATGAGCGTGCTGATTGAGCACTTCGCCGCCGCCACGGCAGCCCTTAATGGCCGGGCGACGGGAGGGCGGCGTTATGGCAGATGCGCCCCGGGATCGCAACCACCGGCCACCGCCTACCGATACCCCCGGTCCGGGGGCATCGGTCCCTTAAGACTTGAAATCGCAGGTTTTTGCGGTTTTTCCGGGAGACCGCCTCGTCAGCGCGGCGCCAGCACCATCACCACCTGACGGCCTTCGAAGCGCGGTTCCTGCTCGACTTTGGCGAATTTCGAGGTGTCTTCCTTGACGCGGTTGAGGAGCGCGGTGCCGAGCTCCTGGTGCGCCATCTCACGGCCGCGGAAGCGCAGCGTGATCTTCACCTTGTCGCCTTCTTCGAAGAAGCGCTGCATCGAGCGCATTTTCACGTCGTAGTCATGATCGTCGATCATCGGCCGGAGCTTGATCTCCTTGACCTCGACGACCTTCTGCTTTTTGCGGGCTTCGGCGGCCTTCTTCTGCGCCTGGTACTTGTACTTGCCGTAGTCCAGGATTTTGCAGACAGGCGGGACCGAGTTCGGCGCGATCTCTACCAGATCGAGTCCAGCTTCCTGGGCTCTGGCCAAGGCAATCTGGATGTCAGTCGGACCATGGTTGTGGCCGGTCTGATCGATCAATTGGACTTCGCGGACTCGGATCTCCTCGTTGACACGCGGACCGTCTTTCTGGACGGGCGGCGGAGCTCTCATCGGACGACGAATGGCCTTAGTCTCCTATGCTGTTGCGCCAAGACCCGCCGAAGCGGGCCGTTGAAGGATCGGGACAAACCGGGCCCAAGTCAACGGCATTGCGGCCTAAATCGCCGTTTGGATAACGAATGTTGCTCCGTTGCACGGGCCGAGCGGACAACGGCGGGCGCCTCAAATGGGTTGCAGTCCCCAGGGGTTCAAGAGCCGGTTCAAGGCCGTCGGCGCGTTGTTACCTGCTCGTAAAGCCGAAGCGTCGGCTCGGCCGCGGCCTCGGTGTTGAAATTCGCCAGCGCCCAGGCCCGCCCGCGCGCCCCCATCGCGGCCCGGGCCGCCGGCGGCAGTGAGAACAGCCGGACCAGGGCGGTCGCCAGCGCCACCGAGTCGCCGGCCGAGAAACGCAGGCCCGTCATCCGGTCTTCGGCGACCGCGGGCGGCGCCAGCACCGCGTCCGGGCCGGCGCCGAGATCGGACACCACGACGGGCTTTGCCATCGCCTCGGCCTCGATGATCGCGCGTTGCAATCCCTCGGGCTGGATCGCGGCATTGACCACCACCGTCGCGGCCGCAAACGCGGCCGGCATGTCGTCGGTCGGCCCAGCCATGCGGATGACTTCGGTCGTGCTGGTACCGAGCACCAGGTCCCAGAGTTCGCCGGAGTAGCGCGACTTGCCTTGGTCCTCGCCGACGAACACGCACATGAAATCCTTCAGGCCCATGTCGTTGAGCCGCCGCACCGCGTCGACCACCACGTGATGGCCCTTGCGGCGAAGCATGCGGCCGACGACAAGAATAATCTTGGTGTCGCCGTAGACGCCCCAAGAACTGCGCACGGCGGCGACACGTTCCTGCGACACACGGGCCGGATCGAAGCGCTCGAAATCGATACTGGCCGGGATGACGGCGATCCGTTCCCACGGCGTCTTGTAGCGCTCGACCACGAGTTCGGCGATCTGATCGCTGATCGCGATCACGCTGTCGCCGCGCGCCATCACGCCGTTGTAAAGATGCTTGAAGAGGTTCTGATCGCGGAACCCCTTGTACCAGCTGGTCAGGAACGGGATGCCCGCGCGCTTCGCGGCATAGTAGGCGCTCCAGGCCGGTGCGCGCGCGTGCGCGTGAATCAGGTCGCAGCGCTGTTCGCGCGCGATCCGTGCCAGCGCCAGCGCATTGCGCACGATCTTGACCGGATTGGTGGTGTCTACCTTCATCGCGATGAACGTCGCGCCCGCCGCGATGACATCGTCGACCATGCGGCCGCCGCTCGCGACGACGATCGGCCGGTGGCCGGCCGACGCGAGGATGCGCACGAGCTGAACGGTTCCGGCATCGGCGGGCCGGCGTGCAGGCTTGGCGTCACGATCAGCGCCGTGAGCGGCCGCGCCGGTTTGGAAATCATGGACTGCAATGGCGCGGATTCAATCGGTGCGAGCGGAGCGGATCGATCCGCTCCGTGCACGAGACCGATTGCGGATGGCTGCGAACTCACCAACACCCCACTGGTTCGGCAGCGAACCGGTCGGTTCGCCGGACTCGATATCTCCATCCACCCGCTAAAGGTCGTCGCGCGCCAGGAGCGACGTATAGACCGACCGCATCGCGTCGGCAACGCTCTCCGGCGCGAACATGTACTCTGCAAACTGCCGCGCACGGGCCGACATCTGGCGATACGCGGTGGCGTTCAGCGACAAGGCGAGGCCGAGCATCTGCGCGAATTCCGCCGAATCGCCGGGGTTCACGATCCAGCCGGTGCGCACATCCTCCGGCATCCGCGGCGGTGCGACGATGTGCTCGGCAAGCATGCCGACGTCGTTCGTCACCACCGGCCGGCCCATCGCCTGCGCCTGTGCCACGACGCGGCCGAGCAGCGGCGCCTCGATCGCCGGGACCGCGACGAAGTCGGACGCGGCAAATGCCGCCGGCATGTCGTCGCAGTGCCCGGTCATGCGGATCAGGTCGTCGACGTCCATGGCCTGCGCGCGCTTGAGGACGTCGCGCGAATATCTTGCGTGTGTCGTTCCTTCACCGACGACAACGATGACAAATCCGAGAACGCCGCCGTCGACGAGCGCGCGCGTTATCTCGGGCAGGAGGTTCTGACCGTTCCAGGGCGCCACCCGCCCCGGAACCATCACAACGCGGTCCTCGCGTGCGACGCGCCAGCGCTGGCGTTGCGCGTCCGCGCGTTCCGGCGAGACGGCGGCGGGGTCGTAGGTTGCGGTGTCGATCACCCGAGGCACGATCGTGATCTGCTCGGCGCGCAGGCCGTAACGTTCCATGATCGGACCGGCGGAATAGTTCGACGGCGCGATCACGCGATGACCTTGCGCGAGCGCGCCGGCATAGCGTCCGCGGATTCCGGCGTAGAGGGGAACATCGGGCAGCGAGGTGACCAGCCAGCACGCGACCTTCGAGGTCGCGACGTGCGCGCTCCAGGCCGCGCCGGCGTCATAGGCGTGGATAATATCGATGCGTTCCTGGCCGATGAGATTTTCGATCTCACGCGCGTTGCGGCGCAGCCGCAACGGATTGACGCTGGCATTGACCATCGGGATCCATTCGCCGCCGGCGGTGGTCAGTTCGCTCACCAGCGACCCGCCTTCCGCCGCAACCAGCGCGCGGGCGCCCGCGAGCAGCAGTACATGCGCGATGTTGACGGCGCTGCGGGCGGCAGGCTCCTCGTCGAGTTTGGGCACGATCTGGAGGATCGTCGCACCCGCCAGGGTGCGACGCGGGGCCGCCCGCTCGTCAAATCCGTCGCTCACGCCAACGATCCATCACAGCCATGATTCGAGGGACCGCCTGTCAGCACTCAACCCCGTCGACTCTACGCTTGCTTCGGCGGCGGCCAGCGGCAAACACTGTTTACCGGAGAACGCGAGCGCGATCGTTTACGAAACGGTGCCGCATGGACGATTCTTGCCTGAAAACGTTAGGCGTGGGAACTCCCGAGGCGGCGCGGCCGATTGCCGTCCGAACGCGCGGGGGCGCCTCGCCCGGCCTGTTCTGGCTCGGGGGCTTCAAGTCCGATATGCGCGGGACCAAGGCCGAGGCGCTCGACGCTTGGGCCGCCAAGAATGGTCGCGCCAGCGTCCGCTTCGACTATTCCGGGCATGGCGAGTCCGGCGGGACGTTTGCGGAAGGCACCATCGGCCGGTGGCTCGAAGAAAGCCTCGCTGTCTTTCGCAACTGCTGCACCGGTCCGCAGGTCGCGATCGGCTCCTCCATGGGCGGCTGGATCGCCCTGCTGCTGGCGCGCGAGCTTGCCCGGCAGGGCAACGAGGGCGGCCCGACGCTCGCCGGACTGGTTTTGATCGCGCCGGCGGTCGACTTCACGGAAGAACTGATATGGAAGCGCATGCCACCGGCGATCCAGCAGCAGATCACCGACACCGGCTCCTGGACGCGGCCGTCCGCCTATGACCCCGCGGGCTATCCGATCACCCGCGCCCTGATCGAGGAGGGCCGCAATCATCTCCTCCTTGGCGGCATGATCGAGACCGGCTGTCCGGTGCGCATCCTGCAGGGCGTGAAGGACGAAGATGTGCCATGGCAGCACGCCGTCGAGCTGACCTCGCGCTTCGCCCGCGACGACGTCGTGCTCACCCTGGTCAAGGACGGCGATCACCGGCTGTCGCGGCCGGAGGACATCGACCGGCTGATCGCGGCGGTGGCTGAGTTCAGGTAGTTCGGTGCTGCGAAGTTCGGCCGGCTCTCTCCCCGCTCATTCCCGCGCAAGCGGGAATCCACTCTTGATCCAGACTGGGTCCCCGCTTTCGCGGGGACGAGCGGAACGAGAGGTCATGTATCCAGCGGATCGCGGGCTTCGTAGCCGCCCTCGAACAGCGCGCGCAGCCCTTCGCGATAGGTCGGATAGCGCAACGTCACGCCGAGCGCCGTCTTGAGCTTGTCGTTCTTTACCCGCACGCAGCCGGCATAGAAACTCAGCGCCATCGGCGTGAGGATCTTTTGCGCCTCCTCCATCGACAGCTCCTGTGGCGGATCGATGCCGAGGAGCTTGGCCGCCATCAGCACCTGATCGGAATAGGGCGCTGGCTCGTCATCGGTGACGTTGAAGATGCCGTTTGCCTTGCGGGCGAAGGCAGCCTCGATCGCCTGCGCGATGTCGGCGACGTGGATGCGGTTGAACACGTGCCCCGGCTTGGCGATGCGATGGGCGCGGCCAGCGAGCAGCCGCGTGAACACGTTCTGCCCCGGCCCGTAGATGCCGGCGAGCCGCACCACCGCGACCGGCACGCCGCGCCGCTGCCCGATCGCCTGCCAGGCTTCTTCGGCACGCAATCTTGCGCCGCCGCGGGCGTGGGCGGGGACCGTCGTCGCGGTCTCGTCCACCCAGGCGCCGTTGTGGTCGCCATAGACGCCGAGCGAGGAGAGATAGACGATCGATTGAAGCTTCGGCGCGGATGCAATCTCGCCGCCGAGCGCCGCCGCGATCGGGTCGCCTGCCTCCGTCGGCGTGGGCGACAGCAGGAGGTGCGCGGCCGCCGCGACGGCGTCGCGCACTTCATCCGAGGGCTCGGCGGCGTCGAACCCCAGCACCTCCACGTGAGCCGCGGGCTTTGGCGTGCGCGACGTGCCGATGATGCGATCGAAGCGCGCGCCGAATTCGGCGACGTAGTAACGCGCGCAATAGCCGAGCCCGAGGCAGAGCAGCGTCGCCATTCAGGCCGTCGCGCTTTCGAGCGCGCTCGTCCATTCCGCGCGCACGGCGGGGTCGGGTTCGCGCTCGCGGCTGCCGGCGTGGGCGGCAAGCCGCCCCGGCGCGAGCCGGGCGAGCGCCCACACCGCGGCGCCGCGCACCAGTGGTGACACATCGTCGATGAGCCGCTCAGCATCGGCTGCAAGCATCGCGTCGCCGGAGTTGCCGATCGCAATCAGCACATTGCGGATGAAACGGTCGCGCCCGGTGCGCTTCACCGGCGATCTGGTGAACAGCGCACGGAAGCGCGCATCGTCGAGCCACGAAAGCTCTGCGAGCGAGGGCGCCCGCAGCGCGTCGCGCGCGGCGAGCTTTGCTTCGCGGCCGGCCTGCGCATACTTGTTCCATGGGCAGACCGCGAGACAGTCGTCGCAGCCGTAGATGTGGTTGCCCATCAGCGGGCGCAGCTCGCGGGGGATCGGTCCCTTGTGCTCGATGGTGAGGTAGGAGATGCAGCGCCGCGCATCGAGCCGATAGGGCGCGGGAAACGCTGCGGTGGGGCAGGCGTCGAGACAGGCGCGGCAGCTGCCGCAGTGGTCGGCTTCGCGTTCGTCGGGCGGAAGCTCGAGCGTGGTGAAGATCGCGCCCAGGAACAGCCACGAGCCGAATTGCCGCGACACCAGGTTGGTATGCTTGCCCTGCCAGCCGAGGCCGGCCTGCTCGGCCAGCGGCTTCTCCATCACAGCAGCGGTGTCGACGAACACCTTCACGTCGACTGGTGCTCCTCCCTGCGCCTGCGCCTGCGCCTGCGCCGTCAGCCAGCGCGCCACCGCCTTGAGTCGCGGCTTGATGATGTCGTGGTAGTCGACGCCCTGCGCATAGACCGAGATCGTGCCGCGTGTACGCTCTCGCAGGATCGCGAGGGGATCCGCGTCGGGACCGTAGTTCATGCCGAGCATGATGATCGAACGCACGTCCGGCCAGAGTGCGCGCGGGTCGCCGCGCCGCGCGGCCGTCGTCTCCATCCAATCCATGTCGCCGTGGCCGCCCTCGGCCAGGAATTGCTGCAGCCGTCCGGGCGCCAGCGGAATGGAATCGGGACGCGTGACGCCGACGACATCGAAGCCCTGCGCGCGTGCGGCAGCGGCGAGTGCGGTCCTGATCGCGGCGGGATCGTTCAGAAGTCGAGGTCGGCGTAGGTCTTCGACGGCGGGATGCCGGCCATGGTCTCGGTCAGCAGCGGACGGAACGACGGCCGCGATTTCAGCCGCGCGTACCAGTTCTTGGCGGTTTCGTCTTCGCTCCACGGCACATCGCCTAGATAGTCGGCTGCCGATAAATGCGCGGCGGCAGCCAGGTCGGCATAGGTCAGCTCATTGCCGGCGAGCCAATCGCGCGCCCGTACCAGCCATCCAATATAAGCAAGATGATAGCGAATGTTATGGCGGGCCGCGCGGATCACCTCGGTATCCGGCGCGCCGCCGCCCTGCTCGACCGGCAAATGGCGCTTGTAGAACCGCTCGACGGTCAGCGGCCCGCTGACCTCGGCGAAGAACTTGTCGTTGAACCAGCTCATCAGCCGGCGGACCTCGACCCGCGGGCCGGTGTCCTGCGGCATCAGGCGGCGGTCGCCGAGCTTGCCGCCGAGGGTCTCGTCGAGGAACTCGGCGATGATCGCCGCCCCCGGCACTGGCGGCTGTCCCTCTTCGACCAGCACCGGCGTCGTGCCGGCCGGGTTGATCACTAGGAAGTCCCGCCGCCGTTCCCAGGTCCGCTCCTCGATCAGCCGCACATCGACGCCGTACTCGTTGAGCGCGAGCCGCACGAAGCGCGAATGCGGGCAGAAGGTGTGGTGAAACAGGGTGGACATGAAATGGTGTTAGCGAATCCGCGGGGCCTGTGCCATCGGCAATCGCAGGGCTGGTGACGTGCCTTCTATCCCCGGCATTTTTCAGGCTTTTTCGTTGCCAGCGGGTTGATGTTGGGGGAAAAGCGGCCCCGGGACGGTTTCACCGCAACGCGCGACCGGGCAACTGGTTTGGCCCGCCTTGTCGCGCTGGAGTCTTTCCGATGTCGCTCGATATCTTCAAGGCCTTCCTGCTCGGCGTGATCGAAGGCCTCACCGAATTCCTGCCGGTATCATCGACCGGCCATCTGCTGCTGCTGGAACGGTTCTTCGGCTTCGACGACGACCAGTTCGGCAAGACCTTCGTGGTCCTGATCCAGCTCGGCGCGATCCTGGCGATCCTGTCGATCTACTTCCTGCGGCTCTGGAAGATCGCGCTCGGCTTCTTCACCGATCCTGCCGCGCGCCGCTTCGTGATCGGCGTGCTGATCGCGTTCCTGCCCGCGGCGATCATCGGCGCGCTGGCGCACGGATTCATCAAGGGCGTCCTGTTCAATGCCTGGGTCGTGTGCTTCACGCTGATCGTCGGCGGCGCGATCCTGCTTTGGGTCGATTCGCTCGACCTCAAGCCGCGCTATCGCGACGCCACGACATTCTCGCTCGGCACCTATCTCATCATCGGGCTCGCGCAATGCCTGGCGATGATCCCGGGCGTGTCGCGCTCCGGTGCCACCATCGTGTCGGGGATGCTGCTCGGCGCCGACAAGCGCTCGGCGGCGGAGTTCTCGTTCTTCCTCGCGATCCCGACCATGGCCGGGGCGTTCACCTACGATCTCTACAAGAACCACGCGCTGATGACCGCCGACAACATCTTGCTAGTCGTGATCGGCTTCGTCACGTCGTTCGTGGTGGCGTTCTTCGTGGTGAAGACGCTGCTCGACTATGTGTCGCGTCACGGCTTCGCGCTGTTCGCGTGGTGGCGCGTGCTGGTCGGCTCGCTTGGGCTCATCGGTTTGGCGATGGGGTATTGAACACTCCGTTTATCCGCTCGTCCCCGCGAAAGCGGGGACCCAGTCTAGTTTAAGCCTGGATTCCCGCTTGCGCGGGAATGAGCGGAGGAGAGAGCCCGATGCAAACTAGCGTGCGATCACGTCGGGGCTGACCGACGTCACGTCGCGCGTGCCGGTGAGCGCCATGGTCACTTCGAGCTCGGCGCGGATCAGGTCGAGGGCGCGCTTGACGCCGGCTTCGCCGCCGGCGGCGAGGCCGTAGAGGAAGGCGCGGCCGATCAGGCAGCCGCGCGCGCCATGCGCCAGCGCCTTGAGCACGTCCTGGCCGGAGCGCACGCCGCCGTCGAACAGCACCTCGAGGCGGTCGCCCACCGCACCGGCGATCGCCGGCAGCGACGCGATCGAAGACCGCGCGCCGTCGAGCTGGCGGCCGCCATGGTTCGAGACCACGATGCCGTCGACGCCGGCCGACGCCGCGAGCTTAGCGTCCTCGACGTCGAGGATGCCCTTCAGCACGATCTTGCCCGGCCAGACGCTCCGCACCCAGTCGATGTCGCGCCAGTTGAGCGTGCGGTCGTAATTGTTGTTGGCCCAGCCGCCCGACGGCACCGCGCCCTGCCGCTTGCCCTGGCTCGCGAGATAGAGATCGACGTTGCCGAAGGAGCGGCGCTTCGAGCGCATGACGTCCATGATCCAGCGCGGGCGGATCGCGAGGTCGAGCGCGTTGCGCATGGTCAGCCGCGGCGGCACGGTCAGGCCGTTCTTGAGGTCCATGTGGCGCTGGCCGCGCATCGGCAGGTCGACGGTGACGAACAGCGCCGAGCAGTTCGCCGCCTTGGCCCGCTCGATCATCGCTTTGCAGAAGCCGCGGTCGCGGAACATGTAGAGCTGGTACCAGAACGGCTGCGCCGTCGCGTCGCGCACGTCCTCGATGGTGCAGATCGACATGGTCGAGAGGCAGAGCCGCGTGCCGGCGGCCTGCGCGGCGCGCGCGCCCTGCACCTCGCCGTCGCGGGCGAACAAGCCGGCCATGCCGGTCGGCGCGATCGCGACCGGCAGCGAGAGCTCTTCGCCCAGCATCGTGGTGGCGACCGAGATCTGCGAGACGTCGATCAGCACGCGCTGGCGCAGCCTGATGGCGTCGAGATCGGCGCGGTTGGCGGCGAGCGTCAGCTCGTTATAGGAGCCACGCTCGCAATAGTCGAACAGCGCGCGCGGCAGCCGCCGCCGCGCGACCTGGCGCAGGTCCTCGACGTTGGTGATGACGCTCACGGGACGCCGTTCTTGACCTTGAACTGGCCGGTCTTGCGGAATCGCCAAAGGTAAGTCGGCGCGATCGCTTCCATCGCGGTGGGCGCGATGCCGAGCGCTTCGAGCGTGCGGCCCTCGCGCCTGGCGGCGTCGCTCACGACATTGTCGGACTTGAGCAGCCTGACCTGATCGACGGTCAGGAGCGGCTTCGGCAGCAATTGCAGGAACCAGGCCTGCACCTCGGCGACCGCGAACGGCAGCGGTACCGGGAGCCGGTTCCGGCCGGTCACCTGGAGCACGTACTGCATCAGTTCCTTGAACGTCCGCACCTCCGGGCCGCCGAGCTCGTAGATGCCGCCGGGTTTCGTGTGGCCCTCGACCGCCCGGACAACGGCGGTGGCGACGTCGCCCACATAGACCGGCTGGAAGCGGGTGTGCCCGCCGCCGACCAGCGGCAGCGCCGGCGCGAACATGGCGAGCGCGGCGAAGCGGTTGAAGAAATCGTCCTCCGGCCCGAACACGACCGACGGCCGCAGGATGGTGGCGTCCGGCCGCGCCGCGAGCACCAGCTTTTCGCCCATGGCCTTGGAGCGCGCATAGGACGAGGCCGAATTCTCGTCGGCACCGATCGCCGAGACGTGCACCACGCGCGCGCCGTGCGCGGCCGCCGCGAGTGCCACCGATTCGGCGCCGAACGCCTGCACGGTGTCGAAGCTCTGCTTCCCGCGCTCGAACAGGATGCCGACTAGGTTGATCAGCACGTTGGCGCCGCGCGCCGCCGCCTCGACCGAGCCGGGGTAGCGCAGGTTCGCCTGCACGGCGTGAATCTGGCCGACCCGGCCGAGCGGCTGGAGGTGGCCGGCGAGGTCCGGCCGCCGCACCGCGACGCGGATGCGGTAGCCGCGCTTGCACAGCGCCCGGATCACGTGCCGGCCGAGGAAGCCCGAGCCGCCATAGACCGTGATCAGCTTGTCGACATTGGCCTGGGTGATGTCGTCGGGGCTTGCCATGCGCGCTCGGCTCGGTGAACTGGCTCGTCTGACGCGAGGTTCCGCTGCGGAATACCGGATCGGTGGGAGGCTGTATAGGGGCCGCATCCGAGCCATTTGACAAGGCAAAGAGCCAACCTTACCTATCCGCTCCAGTGCCCAGGTGGCGGAATTGGTAGACGCACTAGTTTCAGGTACTAGCGGTGAGAGCCGTGGAGGTTCGAGTCCTCTCCTGGGCACCAACTCGATCAATCGATTTCGACAACGATACTGGCTAGCGCGGCTTTAGCGGGGGCCGGGGCCGTAGGTCGGCGCCGGCCGTTCGACCAGCTCACGGTGGCGCTGCTGCATGCGCACGTCGCGCGAGGATGCGAGCCCGGAGACGCAGTCGTCGTGCTGCTTGGTCTGAGGCTTGTAGCCGCGCTCGGTGCATCGCTGCTCGTCGCGCGCCGTCTGTTGCTCGGGCGACGTCGTGCAGGCGGCGACAAGGCCGGACAGCGCGGCCAGGAAGATCAGGCGGGAGAATGCAGGGGTCATGCCCCTGCGGGTAGCGGCCAATTGCGCTGATTTTCGGGCGCGTGCGGCCATCGATCACCAGCTCGAATTGACCGGGTCGCGCATCAGCGCGACGACAATCAGCGCGACGGTGCCGAGCGCGCTCATCGCGGCCATCACCCAGAACAGTGCCTCGAGCGGGGCAACGAGCAGCAGCGCGCCGAGCAGCGCCGGCGCCGCCGATTTCGCGACCTGCTGGATCACGCGGTCGACCGCGATCACGCCGCCGCGCAGTTCCGGCGGCGTGCGCCGTGTCATCAGACTCTTCTGCAGCGGCGAGATCAGCCCGTTGCCGAGGCCGAACAGGAACAGGCCGATCGCGATCAGCCAGAGCGGCGCGCCGACCGCGGGCAGGGCGACGCCGATGGCGCTCGCGAAGAAGGCAAGCGCGAGCAGCGTCTCGGTCGCAACACGCCCGTAGATGCGCCCGATGCCGAGCGCGGTGATGATCGATCCCACCGCCGACAGCGCAATCAGGATGCCGATGGCCGCCGGCGACGCGCCGTAGCGCAGCGCCGCGATGATCGGCAGATAGGTGTAGAGCCCGAAGTCGAGGAAGAAGCGCAGGAAGCCGGTCGCGAACGCGAGCGTCAGGCGCGGCTCGCGGATCGCGCGCGAGGTGCGCGCGAGATAGTCCCGGAGCGAGTCGTGTTCGCCCTTGTTCGTTTCCGGCATCCAGAGATACGCCGCGACCGCGAGCGCGACGATCAGCAGGAACGGCAGGAACGCGACACGCCACGACAGGATCGCGAGCGCGCCGCCGACCAGCGGCAGCACGATCATCGACACGCGATCGAGCGCGACCTTGATGCCTTGCCCGCGAAGCTCGCGGTCGTCCGGCAGGATGTCGCTGATCAGCACGATGGTCAGCGGCAACAGCGTGCTTGCGCCGATGCCCTGGATGGCGCGCAGGATCAGCACCCATTCGTAGGTCGGCGCGAAAGCCGCGGCCGCACCGGCTACGCCGAACACGGCAAGGCCGAACACCAGGAGCCAGCGCCGCCCATACAAGTCGGCCATGATGCCGAACAGCGGCGCCAGCACGATCGCGGGCGCCGTGAACGCCGCCATCACCAGGCCGATCTGCGCCTCGTCGACCTTGAGATCGGCGGCGAGCACCGGCAGCACCGGGTAGAGCAGGGTCGCGCCCGAGACCGACGCGATGCTGGCGGCGAAGGCAATCGCCAGCGGGCCACGGTAAACGTCGCGGAAAGGAATGTGGTTAGCGACGGTCCGTTGACGTTCGGTCAATTGGTCCATGGCAGAATGCTACCCGCGTGCCGCCGCGGGGGACAGCGGCTCGCCGCATCGCAGCCATCCGGCAATTGCCGCCTTAACGTACCGCTGATAGACAGAGCCGCAATGACCATCCGCCTGCACCGCGGCGATCTGCCGGACCTCGCCCACTACAAGACCGGCGCGGTCGCGATCGACACCGAGACCATGGGGCTCGACGTGCGGCGCGACCGGCTGTGCGTGGTGCAGCTGTCGCCCGGCGACGGCTCCGCCGATGTGGTGCAGGTGACGCCGGGCGCCGGCGCCCCCAACATCAAGGCGCTGCTCGCCGACGCGGGTGTCCTCAAGCTCTTCCATTTCGGCCGCTTCGATCTCGCGTCGCTCTACCAGGCCTTCGGCGTGATGGCGGGGCCGGTCTACTGCACCAAGATCGCGTCGCGGCTCGGTCGCACCTACACCGACAAGCACGGCCTCAAGGACCTCGCGCGCGAATTGCTCGGGGTCGACCTGTCGAAGCAGCAGCAGCTCTCCGACTGGGGCGCCGGGGAGTTGACCGAGGCCCAGGTCGCCTATGCGGCCTCCGACGTGCTGTACCTCCACGCGCTGCGGGAAAAGCTCGATGCCATCCTGGTCCGCGAGGGGCGCAACGAGCTGGCGGCGGCCTGTTTTGGGTTCCTCCCGCACCGGGTGCGGCTCGACCTGGCAGGGTGGGCCGCCGAGGACATTTTTTCCCATAGTTAAGCGGCCCAGCGGGTGCGCCAGGTGCCGCGGGCGGGCCACATTTCTGGGCAACCATGCCCAAAATCACGCTAAAATGGCCGCGGACGCGCCCTGATTCTGAAACGCGCGCCGCCCAGGGGTGACTGTTTGACTATTGCCTCGCAGACCGAAGGCGCCGGCCCCGGCGGCTTCCTGATGGAGCCGCGCCGCGACAACCGGCGCGCGTTTCGCGCTGCGATGCGCCATAGCCGGCTGGTGCGGATCACCCGCGTCGGGCTGCCGCTGGTGATCGTGCTGTGCGCGGCGGTGTTCGGCGCCTATCGCTGGGTCGATCCGATGCGCGTGCTGACGAAGCTGCCGGTCAGCACCGAGGGGGTGCTGGTCTCGGGCACCAAGATCGTGATGCGGGAGCCGCGCCTCACCGGCTTCACCAAGGACGAGCGTCCTTACGTTGTGACCGCGCGCACCGCCGCCAAGGATCTGGCCAATCCCGACCTGCTGGAGCTTGGGCACATCCATACGACCATCACCATGCAGGACGGCCGCAACGTCGAGCTGACCGCAACCGACGGACTCTACAACGGCAAGGCCGACACGCTTCGCCTGTTCAACGGCGTGGTCGTTAGCTCGCCTGACTACAAGATCACGCTGCGCGAGGCGGTGGCGAACATCAAAGCCGGCAGCGTCGTGTCCGACCAACCCGTCGAGGTCAAGATGCTGCAGGGAACGGTCAACGCCAATCGTTTGGACGTGACCGAATCCGGGGCGGTCGTCCGGTTCAGCGGCGGCGTGACGCTGGTCATCGAAGACGACAACTCGATCAAGAACATGACGGGAGCCACGAACGTCACAGGAGCGATCCGGTGACGGCACGCTTCCTTGCGGGTTTTGTCGCGGCAATCGCGGCCGCGCTGCTCGTGGTCACGGCGCAAAGCGTCGCGCAGCCGGAGAAGAAATCGCCCGGCTTGTTCAAGGGTATGCCGCAAAAGCGCGAGGGGCCGGTGCGGATCACGGCGGCGACCCTCGAGGTACGCGACAAGTCCAAGATGGCGACTTTCAAGGGCGACGTTCAAGTCCTGAACGGCGACACCGAGGTGCGCTGCGCCGAGCTCGTGGTGTTCTACGACGACGAGAGGGACAAATCCGGCGCGAAGAAAGCGCCGCCCCAGGACGGAGGCATCGGCAACCAGCAGATCCGCCGCATGGAGGCCCGCGGCAATGTCGTCGTGACCCAGAAGGACCAGCGCGCGGTCGGCGATCGCGCCGAGTTCGACATGCGCACCAACACCGTCACGCTGATCGGCAACGTGATCATCACGACCGCCGACAACGTGGTGCGTGGCACGCGCATGATCGTCGATTTGAATACGGGTATCGCGCGCATGGGCGAGACCGGTGGCGGCAGCCGGGTCGAAGGCGTCTTCAACTCGAAAGCGCCGCCCAGACCGGGAAAATAAACTTGATACACCCGTCAGTCATGCACACAGGCCCCGCCGGATTGCCGGCACGCCGGAACCGCCGTTGCGTGTCGGGTCGTCGATCGCGCAGCCGCGTGATATGCCGGCGCTGAAGCCCGCCGAGATCCGAGGCAATCGTGTTTGACTTTCTTTTCGGCCGCAATCGAGGAAGCCAGCGCCAACCGGCGTCGAGCGGCTTCTGGCGGATCGATCTCCGATCGCTGGGCGGGCCGATCACCTCGCTGGCACGGGTGGCTCTGAACCTGCCGCAGAAATCGCCGAAGCCACGCAGCGAGCCGGCGCCGCGGTCCCAGCGCGATCCGTACGGCGAACCACCACGCTACGACGACGCGCGGCGCGATCATCCGCAACACGGCTATCGGCAGCCCGAGTACCAACAGCCCGAGCATCAGCAGCAGTACGGCTACCAGCAACCCGGCTACGAGCAGAACGGCTACGAACAACAGGAGTACGGGCAGCCGCGGCACGCTCGCCAGCCGTCCGGTCATCGCCAGCCGGCGGCTCAACAATCCGACCGCGACGCGTTTCTCAGCGTCCAGGGCGTCGAAAAGAGCTTTGGCAGCCGCAAAGTGGTGAAGGGCGTGAGCCTCCATGTGCGGCGCGGTGAGGCGGTCGGGCTGCTAGGCCCGAACGGCGCCGGCAAGACCACGGTGTTCTACATGATCACTGGACTGATCAAGGCGGATCGCGGCCGCGTCGATCTCGACGGTTTCAACATCTCGGGCCTGCCGATGTATCAGCGCGCGCGCCTTGGGATCGGCTATCTGCCGCAGGAAGCCTCGATCTTCCGTGGCCTCACGGTCGAGGACAACATCCGCTCGGTGCTCGAGATCGTCGAGCCGAACAAGCGCAAGCGCGAGGCCGAGCTCGACAACCTGCTGGAGGAGTTTCACATCACGCGGCTGCGCAAGACGCCTTCGATCGCGCTGTCAGGCGGTGAGCGCCGCCGGGTCGAGATCGCGCGCGCGCTGGCGTCGCGCCCCAATTACATGCTGCTCGACGAGCCGTTTGCGGGCATCGACCCGATCGCCGTCGGCGACATTCAGGCGTTGGTGCGTCATCTGACCCAGCGCGGCATTGGCGTTTTGATCACCGACCACAACGTGCGTGAGACGCTCGGCCTGACCGACCGCGCCTACATCATCTATTCCGGGCAGGTGCTGATGGAGGGGAACACCGACGACATCGTCAACGATCCCGAGGTCCGCCGCCTCTATCTGGGCGAGGAATTCCGGCTCTAGGTTTCCCCAACGTTATCCCCTGCTTTGGTTTGTTAAGACCACCGGCAAGAACTGGTATACACCGGCGCGCGAACCGGATAAGCAAGAATTGGACCAGTTTTCTTCCGGGACCTGATGGCGCTCAGTCAAAAGCTCGAAATTCGTCAAAGCCAAGCGCTCGTCATGACGCCGCAGCTGATGCAGGCCATCAAGCTGCTGCAGCTGTCGAATCTCGATCTGGCCGCCTACGTCGACAACGAGCTCGAGCGCAATCCGCTCCTGGAGCGGACGGCCGAAACCGAGGCCGAATCGGAGCGCCGGGCAAGCGACGGCGCCACCCCCGAGCCGCCCGCCGAGGAATGGGCCGAGCGCCCCGTGGACGCGGTCGACAATGCGCCCGAGGTGCACCGCGAGGCGGCCGAGCAGGCGGCGGAGGACGACGGCGCTGTCGGAGAGCCCAGCCCGAACGAAGCGCCCCTCGGATATTCGGAATGGGGCACGACTCCGGCCACGCGCCGGGACGACGGCGATTTCAATCTCGAGGCCTTCGCGTCGGCCGAGCGCACGCTGTCCGATCATCTCGGCGAGCAGCTCGCGCTGGCGATCACCGATCCGGCGCGCCGCATGATCGGCCAGTACCTGATCGATCTCGTCGACGAGGCGGGTTACCTGGGCGGCGATCTGGCCACCGTGGCGGAGAAGCTTGGCACCTCGGTGGCGGATGTGGAGGGTGTGCTCGCCGTCCTGCAGACATTCGATCCCGCCGGCATCTGCGCGCGCAATCTCACGGAATGTCTGGCGCTTCAGCTGAAAGAGCGCGATCGTTTCGATCCCGCGATGCAGGCGCTGGTCGCGCATATCGATTTGCTGGCCAAACGCGAACTCGGCGCGCTGAAGAAGATCTGCGGCGTGAACGAAGAAGACCTCGCCGACATGATCGCGGAAATCCGCCAGCTCAATCCGAAGCCGGGCCTTGCTTTCGGCTCGACCATGGTGCAGCCGATCGTGCCCGACGTGTTCGTGCGGCCGTCGCCCGACGGTTCGTTCATTGTCGAGCTTAACTCCGACACGCTGCCGAAGGTGCTGGTCAACCAAGTCTATTACACACAGGTGACGAAGTCGGTGAAGAACGACAAGGAGAAATCCTATCTCGCCGATTGTCTTCAGACCGCGACGTGGCTCATCCGCGCGCTCGACCAGCGCGCCAAGACCATCTTGAAGGTGTCCGAGGAGATCGTGCGGCAGCAGGACGGCTTCTTCGTCCACGGCGTGCAGCACCTGCGGCCGCTCAATCTCAAGACCGTCGCCGACGCCATCGGCATGCACGAATCGACGGTGTCGCGCGTCACCGCGAACAAATACATGGCGACTAATCGCGGCATTTTTGAATTGAAGTATTTCTTCACTTCGGCGATCGCGTCGACCAGCGGCGGCGACGCGCACTCAGCCGAAGCCGTGCGTCACCGCATCAAGCAGCTCATCGACGCCGAGAGCGGTGAAGACGTGCTCTCGGACGACACCATCGTCGAGAAACTGAGGACGGCGGGCATCGACATTGCGCGGCGAACGGTCGCCAAGTATCGCGAAGCCATGCGCATTCCGTCGTCGGTGCAACGCCGGCGCGAAAAGCAGCTTGCCAACGAGGGCGCCGTGAGCCCGTAAGCATGATCCCGAAAAAGCCTGCCCGGACTCGATCCGGGGTGGGCGCCGGTTTTCGAACAAGATCATGCTCAGACAATCGCTACCGGCCGCCGAACGTCGCATTGACAGCCACCGCCCGCATTCCTAGTTTTTTGGGAGACCGTCATGCCGTGTGCCTGGTATGCCGGCCCCGCTGCGAAGAACGGAGGCAGTCATGCCGTTTCGCGTTTCGGGCAAGAACATCGCCATCGGTGACGCGTTACGCGGCCGCGTGAACCAGCGCATCGCCGAAGCTACCGCAAAATATTTCGACGGCGGCTATTCCGGCCACGTGACAATCGGCAAGGATGGCTTCGGCTTCCGCACGGAATGCGTCGTGCATCTCGACTCCGGTATCGTGCTGGAGGCCGAGGCGATTGCCGGCGACGCCTATGCCAGCGCCGATCAGGCCGCCGAGCGGATCGAAAAGCGCCTGCGGCGCTACAAGGGGCGGCTCAAGAACCATCAGAATGGGCGAGTGAACAGCCAGCCGAACGACAGTGCGCTGGCGGCGCCGAGCTACGTCATCGCGGCGCCGGACGAGGGCGCCGAGGAGGAGGTCACCGAGTTCAATCCGGTGATCATCGCCGAATCGACCACAGCGCTGAAACGCATGTCGGTCAGCGACGCTGTCATGCAACTCGATCTGACCGGCACCGCGGTAGTCGTTTTCCGGCATGCTGGACACGGCCGCGTCAATCTGGTTTATCGCCGCGCTGACGGTCATATCGGATGGATTGATCCGCCGGCGGTCGAGGTCAAGGACGGCCCCAAGGACAGCCATTGACGGCACCGGCCCGGCTCCTTATGGTCCGCCGCCTTTTGCCGAGGACCTCGCACTGACGCCAAGTGAATCGATCGCTAAGTGAATCGACGCGTGATTCCGGTTGAACGATTTTTCATTCAGCCGTCATGTTCGCGACCCGCAAGGTCTATCTCTGGAAAAGTTCCATGCCGCTCACCGACGTCGTCGCGCTCGATGCGATCATTCCGGCGCTGAAGGTCAACGGTAAGAAGCAGGCGCTGCAGGAACTCGCCGCCAAGGCGGCGCAGATTTCCGGTCACAGCGAGAAGACGATCTTCGAAACGCTGATGCAGCGCGAGAAGCTCGGCTCCACCGGCGTCGGCAACGGCGTAGCGATCCCGCACGGCAAGCTGCCGAAGCTCAACAAGCTGTTTGGATTGTTTGCGAGACTCGAGCGTCCGGTCGATTTCGAATCGCTCGATGGGCAGCCGGTCAGCCTGATCTTCCTGCTGCTGGCGCCGGAAGGCGCCGGCGCCGATCACCTCAAGGCATTGGCGCGCGTCGCGCGCGTGCTGCGCGACCCCGACACCGCGCGCAAGCTCAAGGAGTCGCGCGATGCCGAGGCGATATACGCAGTGCTGGCGATGCCGTCCGCCAGCGCGGCGTAGGTTGGGTTAGTTAGCGCGGTCACCGCCTTTGCTGTTGGCGGCCGGTCTTGCACCGCGCGTAACCCAACACCCAGCTGAAGCGCAACGTGCTGCATTGTCGGGTTACGCGCGGACTCGCAGCTGTCGCCTCTCGGCTCCAGCCGGGCCGCGCTAACCCAACCTGCGTTGGTCACTTGAGTTCCGATCAGTGAACGCTGACCGTCTCGAGCTCCTGGCTCCAGGCGCTGGCTACCGCGGCCTCACGGCTGTCGGTCAGCATCATCGGCGTGCCGTCGGCCGCGTGCAGGGCGAACAATTGCATGCCGGGCTGGAGGGCAGGCGCCTGCGGAAACATGGAGGACACGTCCTCGGAGCGGATCGACTTCACGTAGGCGATCTTGCCGCCGCCGAGCAGCGCCAATGCCTCCGGAGAGATGTTCGGAGGGTTGGTGGTTGCGTGGTTGTTAGCAGCGTTGTTAGTCATGGCCCTCGACTCCTTTCTACTTTGACTGTCGAGTCCTGGTTGCACCAAACCTGGGTTAGTCGTGCTCCGCGATCCTGATCGACTTGATGATCCGTTCCGGGGTCGGCCGGGCAAGATCGATCGAGAGCAGGCCGTTCTTCAAGTCCGCGCCCAGCACTTCCATTCCGTCCGCGAGCACGAAGGTGCGCTGGAACTGGCGCGCCGCGATGCCGCGGTGGAGGTACTGCCGTGCTTTGTCGTCCTGCTGACGTCCCCGGATGACGAGTTGGCTTTCCTCGATCGACACGTCGAGTTGATCGCGGGTGAAGCCGGCCACCGCCAGCGTGATGCGCAGGCGTTCCGGGTAGCTGTCCTCGCGGGGAATCCGCTCGATGTTGTAGGGCGGATATCCGTCGGCGGCTTTGGCGACGCGGTCGAGCGCACGCTCGATCTCGTCGAAGCCGAGCAGGAAAGGACTTGATAGCGACGGGACTCTGGACATTTCCTTCAAAGCCCTCTGTAAGCGACTTTGACGGGGCCCTTGCGGCGCCCCCAGGTTAACCGGTGGGGGATCCGCATCATGCGGAACCCTCGTCCGATCGCTTCTCAATATGGGGTCTTGCGGTTAAGGCTTCAAGAATGGCCAAAACCGGTGGTTGCCGGACCTTGGCCGATAAGGAGGGACGTGTGCGGATTGCGATCATGGGTTCGGGCGGCGTCGGGGGCTATTTCGGCGCCAAGCTGGTCCTGGGCGGCGCCGATGTGGCGTTCGTGGCGCGGGGGGCGCATCTCGCGGCCATGCGGCGCCATGGGCTGACGATCGAGAGCGCCCACGACCCGATCCACCTGCCGAAGGTCGCCGTGACCGACGACCCCTCGACCATCGGCCCGGTCGATATGGTGCTGTTCTGCGTGAAGCTCTGGGATACCGAGGACGCCGCACGGCAACTCGTCCCGATCGTGGGACCTGAGACCGGCATCATCTCGTTTCAGAACGGGGTGCAGAAGGACGACATGCTGCGCCCGATCTTCGGCGACAAGGCGCTGATGGGCGGCGTCGCCTATGTCGGCACCACCATCGGCCGTCCCGGCGTGATCCTGCAGACCGGCCAATTGCAGCGCCTGGTGTTCGGCGAATACGACGGCCGCCGCTCCGCGCGCGCCGAGGCGTTCCTCGCCGCCTGCAAGAAGGGCGGCATCAACGCCGAGCTCTCCGACGACGTCCGCCGCTCGCTGTGGGAGAAATTCGTGGTGCTGGTGGCGATGTCGGGTGCGACGGCCTCGATGCGCCAGACCATCGGTCCGGTCCGCAGCCATCCGCTGACCCGCGAATTCCTGCTCGATCTGGCGCGCGAGGTCGTCGCAGTCGGCCGCGCCCACGGCGTCAACCTGCCGGCCGATTATGCCGAGCAGCGGATTCCATTCTTCGATGGCTGGCCGCCGGAAATGACGGCGTCGATGCATCACGATCTCAACGCCGGCAAGCCGCTCGAACTGCGCTGGCTGTCGGGTGGCGTGGTCGATCTCGGTGCCACGGTCGCCGTGCCGACGCCGATGAACCGCGCGGTGCGCGATATCCTTACGCTGCACGCCGAGGGTCGTCCCGCGTCGGCGCATTGATGGACAGGAGGATGGCGCCAAGCCTCACAGTCCGGGCGATCCGTTCCATCGGCGTCGAGGTGCCGATGACCTATGCGCTCGGTACCAGCCGCGCGGTGATCACCAAGGCGCCGCTGCTGCTGATCGATCTCGAGACCGAGGAAGGCATCACCGGCCGCTCCTACCTCTGGAGCTACATGCCGGGCGTGATGCCGGCGATCGCAGCGATACTCGAGGTGGTCGAGGAGATCGCCAGGGGCCAGCCGCTCGATCCGTTCCATCTGTCGGGCGTGCTGGCGGCGCGGTTCGCGCTGATCGGCATGCAAGGCATCATCCGCATGGCGGTGGCGGGCTTCGACATGGCGGCGTGGGATGCGGTGGCTATTGCCGCAAATGTTCCGCTAGCGACGCTGGTCGGCGGCCGGCCCGAGCCCGTCGTTGCCTACAACAGTTGCGGGCTCGGCCTGATGGCGCCGGATAAGGTCGCTGACGAGGCGGAACAACTCCTCGTCGGCGGCTTCGGTGCGGTCAAGCTCCGCCTCGGCTATCCAACGCTGGCGGAAGATCTTGCGGTCGTGCACGCGGTGCGCTCGCGCATCGGCGACGGCATCACGCTGATGGTCGACTACAATCAGGCGCTCGACGTCACGGACGCGCTAGCGCGCGGCCGTGCGCTCGACAAGGAGAACATCTATTGGCTGGAAGAGCCGATCCGTCACGACGACTACGCCGGCTATGCGCAGCTCAAACGTGAGCTGAAGACCCCGATCCAGATCGGCGAGAATTTCTCGTTGCCGTTCGCGATGGAGGCGGCGCTTGCCGCCGATGCTGCGACCTATGTGATGCCCGACCTCGAACGGATCGGCGGCGTCACCGGGTGGCTGCGCGCGGCGGAACTTGCGCAACAGCACGGGATCAAGATGTCTTCGCATCTGTTCCCGGAGATCAGCGCGCACCTGATGACCGCGACGCCCACCCGGCACTTCCTGGAATATGTCGATTGGGCGGATCGCATCGTGTGCGATCCGCTCAAGATCGTCGACGGCAAGGCGATCGTGCCGTCGCGGGCGGGCAACGGATTGGCGTGGGATCAGAAGGCGGTCGAGCGCTACCGGGTGTGACCGGCGCGCTCGAGCCACGACATTACTTGATCAGCGCCGCGACCCGGTCGACGAGGTTCTTCGGCGTCGCGTAGATGCGCCGGATCAGCGCCTCGAGCTTGGCGCCGTCCTCGGGATGGATGTCGAGCTTCATCTTGGTCGCGTCGGCGATGAATTCGGGATCCTTCATCGTCGCGGCGAAGGCATTGCGCACGACCTTGGTGACGGCGGGCGGCATGTCGGGCGGCGCGATGAACGGCCGTCCGATGCCCTGGCCGGCATAGAGGAACTCGAGCGCCTGCTTGTGCTCGGCGTCCTTGATCAGGTCGAACAGGAACGGCGCGTTCTTGATCTCGGGGTTCGGTTCGGTGCCGGCCTGGAACAGGACGTTGACGACGCGCTTGTCGAACCAGTCCGGTCGTTTGCTATAGGCGCTGTCGTAGCTCTCGCAAACGCCGTCGACCTCGCCGCGATCGATTGCCAGGATCACGTCCGATGACGACGGGAAGCCCGAGACCAGCCTGAACTTGGCGCCGAGCAGGCCGTTGAGTGCGCGCGGATACGAATAGGTGCCGGTGCCGACGCCGGTGTTGCCGATGATCGCCTCGTGCTTGAGCAGATCGTCGAACGTCTTCACCCGGGAGCGGTTGTGCATGAAGCACACATTGGTCTCGGTGGTCGGGGTGCCGAGCCAAGTTAGTTTGAGGGGATCGAATCTTGCGCCGGCCATGCCGCCGATCGGTCCGAGCGGCGCGTCGCGCGCGATGATGCCCATCACGCTGCCGTCCTTCGGCGCCACGTTGTAGATGTGATTGGCCGCATTGAAGCTGCCGCCACCCGGCATGTTCTGCGGCACCACATTGGGCTTGCCCGGCATATGCCTGCCGATGTGGCGGGCGACCACGCGGCCCCAGTGGTCGTAACCGCCGCCGGCGCCGAAGCCGATAATCATCGTCACGTTGCGGCCGGCAAAATTCGGTTCCTGCGCCAGCGCCGGTGACGCCGCAGCCAGGATAGACACGGAAGCAAGGGCGATGGCGGCCAGACGGCCGATCGGCTGCACCAAGGGCCTGAGTTGGTTGACCATTGTTGTTGTTCTCCGCAGTACGTTCCTGCCGGCGCTTAGGGCCGCCGGCAGCCGCTGTTTCAACCTCTGGCGGGCTGCCGGGCAAGGGGGGAGCGGCGCGTCGCTTCGCCACGCGCGGGGATGATCCCATGCGGCCCCGGTATATGCCACGGCCAATGGCTGCCATTGGCGGACGCAATGCCATTGCATCGCTCGAGGCTCGCGTCCATATCGCGTCTTCGAGCCGGGCCCCTCTGGCAGTCGCGAGCGACTGCGATGTCGGCGACCATCGTTGGCAGCAGTTGGGCGCTAGGTATGGAATTTCTCGATCCGATCCTATTCGGACAGTTTCTCGGCAAGCCGGGCTGGATGTGGCTTGCCTTCCTTACGATCGTCATCACGCTGCTCGTGCTCGACCTCGGCGTGCTGCACAGGGAGCAGCGCGAAATCCCGGTCAGCGAGAGCCTTGTATTGTCCGCCGCCTATCTCAGCCTTGGCCTCCTGTTCGGCGCCTGGGTCTGGTGGTATCTCGGCGCCGCGTCGGGGATGGAATACCTGACCGGGTTCGCGATCGAGAAGGCGTTGGCGATGGACAACGTCTTCGTCATTGCGATGATATTCACGTTCTTTGCGGTCCCGCGCAAATACCAGCACCGGGTTCTGTTCTGGGGCATCCTGGGCGTGATCGTGCTGCGGGCGATCATGATCGGGCTCGGCGCGACGCTCGTCAGCCAGTTCTCCTGGGTGCTCTACATCTTTGCGATCTTCCTGATCGCCACCGGCGTGAAGATGATCCTGTTCGCCCGGCAGGGTAAGGAATTCGACGTCGCCAACAATCCCGTGCTGCGCTTCATGCGTCGCCGCTTCAATGTGACCCAGCAACATCACGGCGAGCGCTTCTTCGTCAAGCAGCCGCATCCGACCAGCGGCAAGCTCGTCTGGTTCATGACGCCGCTATTCATGGCGCTGGTGCTGATCGAAATCGTCGACGTTATCTTCGCGGTCGACAGTGTGCCGGCAATCTTCGCCATCACCACCGACCCCTTCATCGTGTACACCTCCAACATCTTCGCAATCCTGGGATTGCGCGCGCTTTACTTCGCGCTCGCCGCCATGGTGCATCGGTTCCACTATCTCAAATACGCGCTGGCGGTCGTGCTGATCTTCATCGGCTCGAAGATATTCCTGGCGGACCTGATGGGCCTGGACAAATTCCCGCCGGCGCTGGCGCTGACCGTGACCTTCGGCATTCTGGCCGCCGGGGTGGTGTATTCGCTGATCAAGACCCGCAGAGAGGCGGTTGCGCAGGCTGAACCCGTCCACGGTCGCGATGCGTGAGGAGCGATCAATGGCGATGCCCGACACCGCGACAGTCGCCGGGCGGGCCGCCGGCCGCGAGGGCGCGCGGATGTCTGACCAGGCGCTGCTGTCCAAGCTCAAGCGCCTCGGTCGTGATGTCCGCCGTGAGGGCGCAGCTCGGCTCGCCGCATGGCGCCCGTCGATTGAGCGAGCCTCTTTCGTCCCGGCGGCCGAAAATCTGGCGCACTATCTTGCGCTTCGCGCCCACGACCTGCGCGACCTCCAGGTCGCGTTGTCGGAACGCGGGCTATCGTCCCTTGGCCGGTGCGAAGGCCATGTTCTGGCGAGCCTGAATGCGGTCACCGAAGCGCTGACCCGCGTCGCCGACCGCCCGTGCGGCGCGTTCCCGGCGGCTGGTTGGAGGCGTGCACGCGATGTTCGGCTAGCGGGGCAATCGAACGAGATCTTTGGACGGGATCCGACGGGACCGCGTACCCGCATCATGGTCACGCTCGGTGCAGATGCGGCGTCCGATCCGGCCGGCATCCGCGAGATGATCGCTGCCGGCGCCGATTGCGTGCGGATCAACTGTGCTCACGACGACCCGGAGACCTGGTCTGCGATCATCCGCCATACCCGCACGATGGCGCGAGCGCTGCGCCGCGACTGCCGGGTGCTTATGGATCTCGCCGGGCCGAAGGTTCGGATCGCATCGGTGTCCGGCCCCGGCAAGGTTCGGCTGAACCGCGACGACCGCTTCCTGCTCGCGGGCGCCGGCGCCGAAGCCCGCAGCAGGGGATTGATTACCGTCACCTGCAGCGAGCCAGGCGCGGTGCGTCGGCTCAAGCATGGCCAGCGGGTGTCGATCGACGATGGCCGGGTCGGGTGCATCGTCGAGAAACGCCACCGCGACAAGGTCGAGCTGCGGGTCAAGCAGGTTCGTCCGGAAGGGGTCAAGATCAGGGCCGGCAAGGGCCTCAACTTTCCGGACCTCGATCTCGATATTCCGCCGCTGACCGACAAGGACCTGGCCGACCTGGACTTCGTGGTCGAGCACGCGGATATCGTCGGCTATTCGTTTGTGCAGCGACCGCATGACATCGTCTGGCTGCAGCGCGAGCTGGCGCAGCGAGCATCCGGTCGGCTACCGCCACTGATCATCAAGGTCGAAACCCGGCTTGGCGTGGCGAACCTGCCGGAGCTTATCATTGCTGCGGCCGGTCGACAGCCCACGGCGGTGATGATCGCTCGTGGCGATCTCGCGGTGGAACTGGGATTGCAGCAACTGTCCGAAACCCAGGAGCAGCTGCTGTGGCTGTGCGAAGCGGCCTATATCCCCGTGGTCTGGGCAACGCAGGTGCTCGACGGCTTGTTGAAGACGGGCATTCCGAGCCGGGCGGAAGCGACGGATGCCGCCATGGGGCAGCGCGCCGAATGTGTCATGCTCAACAAGGGCGACCACGCCGTCGATGCCGTTCGATTTCTGGACAACGTCCTGCATCGTATGGACCGGCACGTCGCCAAGAAGTCGCCGGTGCTTGGACCGCTGGCGCTATGGATCCGAGCGCGCCCGCCTGGCAGGGCAGTGCCGTCGGCGCCGAAGCGCCCGGTGGGAGCCACGCGAATGCGGGCCGGAATGGCGCGCAAGCCAGCCGTGGGAGGCAGATGATGATCCAGGTTCCGATCGTTGCCGTGGCCATTGTCCTGCTGGTCACCACGTCGGCGAGCCCCGCGCAGGCGGCGCGGTTCTGCAAGGATGGTTACGTCACCTATGCCGGCAGCGGTCCTGCATCCAGCCGAGCCGAAGCCGAGGCAAGCGCGAAGCGCGCGTGGCGCGAAGGACGCGCCCAGGCCGGCCGCTCAAGCAACCTCGCCCTGCTGCATCCCCGTCAAATCCGATGCTTCCGCGGCGACGATCGCAGGTATTGGAGATGTTACGTCCGCGCCGGCCGCTGCACCGCGAGCTGACGCACGACCGCGGCTGCGATGCCGATCGCTTGCGCCCGCGTTCGATGCGACGCGGACGACGTCGCTCTAAGCCAGCAGTTGCCACAGGTCTGCGTTGTTGACGCCGAGAAGCTGCACAGTCGCCCCATCGTCCAGCGTCAACGCGGTATCGAGCACGAGATCGCCGTCGACGTCGTATTCCGTCTGCTCGACAACCATCAATCCATCGAACGCGAGGTGGTCCTCGCCGACCACGAAGTCGGCGACCGTGTCGACGTCACCGGCCTGGCTCTGCGCGGCCTGGAACACAAAGATGTCGGAGCCAGCGCCACCGGTCATCACCTCGGATCCGAGGCTTCCTACGATCGTGTCATCGCCGCCATCGGGGGCTGCCGTCGGCGCATCGTCGGTATCGACAACGTCGATGGCGAAGTTCTTGTCGACGATATTGCCGGCCGAGTCGGTAGCCCGCACCGTCACGACGTGGGCGGCGGCGGTCTCGAAGTCGAGAGCGCCTGCCACAACGATCGCGTCACCGGCGATCGCGAAAGTTCCGCCGGCGTCATCCAGCAATTCGTAGGTGAAGGTCTCGTCGAGGTCCGGGTCGATCGCTGCGAGCGTCCCGACGACGGTGTCGATGGCGGCGTTCTCCTCGATCGTCCAATTCAACAGCGCGATATCGACGGGCGCCTGGTTGCCCGGGTCCTGCGCGAACAGGAACATGACGTCGGTCAGCGTCTCGCTCGATATATTGCGGAACACCACACCCTCGCCGCGGGCCAGCGCAATGGTCGTGTTGCCGCGATACTCCGTGACCGTGAGGTCGGCCAGGCCGTAGACGCCGGCGATTCCGGTGAAATCGATCTTGTCGCCCTCTGCCGCGTTGAAGTCGGTGATCAGGTCGATGCCGCCGCCGGCGCCGATGACAAACGTGTCAGCGCCGCTGCCGCCCGTGAGTCCGTCGTCGCCCGCGCCGCCGTCGAGAATGTCGTCGCCAGCTTCGCCGTTGAGGATGTCGCTCACGACGCCGGTCACGCCGGCCGCGAGCAGATCGTCGCCGGCGCCGCCACGCAGCTCGACCGAGAAGCCCCAGCTGTTGGTGCGGATGACATCGTTGCCGCTCGAACCCTGGATTGCCTCCCAGCTATACCAGGAGTCCGAGCTGATGTCGGTGTCGAGCACGCCGGCCTGCCAATCGGCGACCATGGCTTTGTGGAACACCATGGTGTCGTAGCCGGCGCCGCCACTCATCACGTCGGCGCCGGCGCCGATGGTGAGGAAATCGTCGCCGCCCTCGCCGTAGAGGTGGTCGTTGCCGCTGCCAAGACTGATGGTTTCGCCGTGGGCAGCACCCACGACGACGTCGCCGCCGCCGGTGCCCATGTAGGCCTCGAACTCGGCGATCCAGATCGACTGTCCGCCGACCTTGAACGCGTTGGCGTTGAAGTTGAGATAGATCGGGCCGCCGACGAAACTTGCGGTGTCGTAACCCTGTCCGCCATACGCGCTGTCGTTGGCGCCGATGAGGATGCTGTCACTGCCGGCGCCGCCGTACATCGTGTCGGCCGAACTCTGCGGGCCCCCCTCGCGATCGCCGACGATGATGTCGTCGCCGCCGAGGCCCCAGAACGTGTTGGCGCGCTCGTCGCCGATCAGGTAGTCGCCGAAAGCCGATCCCTCGACATTCTCGATGCTGACAAGCGTGTCCGTGCCCCACTCGCCGGCCGTGATCTTGCCTTCGGTCTGGCCCAGCGTCGTCTCACCATCAAAATACATCTCGGCGGTGACGCCGTAGGCCGCATCGGCATAGGACACCGTGTCGGAGCCGGCACCGCCGTTGATATAGTCAGCGCCCCTACCGCCCTGCAGCCAGTCGCCCTGGCTGCCGCCGTAAAGGTAGTCGACACCGTCGCCACCGGCGAAGCGGGCGCCTTGCAGATTGCTGGCGACCATCGTGTCGGACTGGGCGCTGCCGTTGAACTGCTCGATGCTGACGTAGGTGTCGCCAACAGCTTCGCCGGAACGCGCGCCGGTCTGCAGATTGATCGTCACCGCCGACTGGAAGGTCGCGACATCGAAGCCCGAGCCGCCGCCGATCGAATCGGCGCCGAGGCCGCCGTGCAGCGTGTCGTCGCCGGCGCCACCCATCAGCGTGTCGGCGCCGAGGCCACCGTTGAGCATGTCCGCGCCGGCCCCGCCATCGATCGTGTTGGCGCCGTCACCCATGACGATGTGGTCATCAAAGTCGGTGCCGATGATCTTCTCGATGCTGACCAGGGTGTCGCCCGTAGCCCAGCCGCCGTCGACTTTGCCGATGGTGGTGTCGATATTGATGTAGTTCGATGAGCGCGAGTAGTCCGCCGTATCGGAGCCGTTGCCGCCGTCGAGTATATCGGCGCCGTTCCCTGCAATGAGGATGTCGTTGTCGTTGCCGCCGTACATCGCGCCGCCGCCAAGACCTTGGTCGAGCACGTCGTTGCCGTCGAACCCTTCCAGCAGATCATTGCCGTTGTTGCCCTTGAGAATATTGGCGCCGTTGTTGCCGCGGATCACGTCGTCGTTCGCGCCGCCGCTTGCGTTCTCGATCATCACGCCGTTGGCGATCGTGAAGCCGCCGTGGATGCCTTTTCCGGTCGTGGCGTCGGTGATGCGGCTGATCATGCCGCCGCCGGTCGGCGAATTGTCGAGCGTTGCGGCCCGCAGATCGATGGTCGCAAAACCATTCCCGCCATAAGCGATCGTGTCGGTGCCTGCGGTATCCCAAATGCACGACCAATAGGTCCCGGCGCCATTGCCGTCGGGCAGCCAGTAGGTGTCGGATCCGGTGTTGGCGGCCTTGGCGCCGTAGAGATACTGGATCGCGGCGATGTCGTAGGCCATCGGACCGGCGGCGTAGCCATACGACGAGTCGCCACTGACCTGGTCGAACTCGTTGTAGGACATCACCGTGTAGATGACCTGATTCAGGTTGTTGTCGCCGAGGTCGCCCGATTTGTCCTCCGTTACGCCCGGGAACAGCCCGGAGCCGTCTTCCGTCGTGTGCGGATGCTGCAACCCGAGTGCGTGTCCAAGCTCATGAACGAAGGTCTCGTAGCCAAAGCCGCCCTTGACCAGTCCGGCCTCGTTGTATTCGGGAGTCTCCGTCGTCTGGATGCTGTAGCGCTGGTAGTTGAACCTGCCTTCGACGACGTGGGTCTTGCGCGCGTCCATGGGCGTGGCGTGATCAGCGAGCGCATCGGGGAGCGTGAAATCCGAGACGCTGTGCGCGACGAGATTGGCTTGCGATTCGACGAACACCTCCTGGAAGGTGATGTTGGCGACGTTGGCCCAGGATTGCAGCGCACCGCGATAGGCGTCCTTTTCGGCGGCGGTCCAATCGGACGTGTCGTTGTCGAACAAGTAGGTGATGGTTCCCGACCAGTGCCATCCGTCGCCCACGAGGGCGTCGATATAGGCATTAGGGCTGTCAGGCTTGTCGTCGATTGATTTCGCGGCCATGGGGCTCCCTCCAGATGTGCTGCTAGCGTTGACGTTCCGTGCGGTGATGGATGGTCAGTCGTGCTATGGCTTGTGCCGGACGCGCGCCGAGGACCCGGCAATGGCCGTGATCGTCAAGAAGCTTCCCGATCCTTGGTTGGCTCTCGGGCTCGCCGCGCATTTCATCGGCGGACGCGAGCCGTTCAGCCGCTTTCCGGCGGGCGATCTCATCCGCACGCTCAATGGCCAGGTGCGCCGCGGCCACTACCTGTTCGCGCTCGACACCGCGGCCGAGCCCGCACGCGTGGTCGGCTATCTCGGCTGGGCGCTGTACGACAATGACGTGGCCGATCGTTTCATCGCCACCGGCGTACCGCCCGCCGACGAGCCGGCGACGGAAGGCGACGTTGCGTGGATCCTGACCGCGGCGGCCCTCGATCGCGCCGCGTTCTTCGCGATGACCAAGGCCGCGCGCAGGCTCTATCCCGACCATCGCGTGATCGCGATCCGTCACAAGGCGGGCGGCAAGCGCGTCCGGTTCGATCAGTCGCGCGCGCGGGTCAAGGCCAAGCGTAGCGGCGCCAAGACTGGCTGACCGTTGCATGGGTGTTGCCCCACGATCGTCCGCCGTGCCGCGCCCAACGGGTCGCAGCAACCCGCAGACGCTTGCGCGTCGGGCATGAGTTACTCTTGCGCGTTTCATGACGCACGGGCCTTGGCTGCAATGGTTCCTTCGTTGACGAAGCCCAGTGGACCGGTCGCGCTCCCGCTAAGGTCCCTGATGCCTGTCAGCTCCGGATTGTTCGTCGCAGAGGCCGGCGTGAATCGATGTGATTGCGATCACGCTTTGCGCGAATCGCGTGCAGTGATGCAAAGCGCAGCCGTACCAAGGTAGGCGATTGCAGGAAAAAATAGAGCGGCCCGCGGTCGCCTGTTGGCTACCGGGGCCGTGCAAACATCAGGCTAGTTGTGGTCGTAGCCGCGAAGCGGCGAAGACTGGTGGAGCCAAGGGGAGTCGAACCCCTGACCTCTTGAATGCCATTCAAGCGCTCTCCCAACTGAGCTATGGCCCCATACCGGTCGCGGCGTTGGGACTGGCCGCGCAGTGATTCCTGATTTTAGTGCCATCCGCCGGCCGATGCCAGCGTGGCGAGGAGCTCAGGGTTCCTCCTCCTTGTCCTCGCGCTCGCCGATGATGTCGGTGACGTCGTCATCCGACTCCTCGGTCTCCTCGATGAGGGCGGCATCGTCCATCGGCTCGTCATCGATCTCGATATCGTCGTCGTCCGCGATCGCCTCGTCGCCAGCGACCTTCTTGCCCTGCGCCTCGGCGTCGGCGTCCTCGAGCGACACGAACTCGGCGTCCTGCGTCTCCGGCACCACCGCCTCGGCTTCCTTCACCGGCGCGGCGGCGCGCGCTGCCGCGGGTTCGGGCCGCGGCCGGGTCGTGACGGCGGCGACCTCCATCACGGTGTGGCACTTCGGGCAGGTGATCGGCGTCTTGTTCAGATCGTAAAACTTCGCGCTGCAATTTGCGCAAAGCCGCTTGGTGCCAAGCTCGGGTTTTGCCACGGTCCGGGTTCCTCAGGGCAGGGTCGGAAATGGAGGGCCTTCACTTGGACAGTGGAAATGCCGCTGTCAATAGGAGTTGTGGCCGGTTTCCGGCCTTCCATCGTGACCCTCGCGGCGTTGGCATGGTAGGAGGGGCGCCCCATCCGTTCATTGTGTGAGGGTACCGTGAGCCACGCCGCCGTCCCGTCTCCGCTTGCCGCCCGTGCCGGTGGGCCGCTCAAGGGCCGCCTGCGGGTCCCCGGCGACAAGTCGATCTCCCACCGCGCGCTGATTTTCGGCGCATTGGCGGTCGGGGAGACCCGGATTTCAGGGCTTCTGGAAGGCGAGGACGTACTCAACACCGGCAAGGCCATGCAGGCGCTGGGCGCGGCGGTCGAGCGCACCGGCGAGGGCCGGTGGCGGGTTAACGGCGTCGGGGTCGGCGGCTTCCGGCAGCCCCGAGGGGTGCTCGATTTCGGCAATTCCGCGACCGGCTGCCGGCTGATCATGGGTGCGGTGGCGGCCTGCCCGATCACGACAACGTTTGATGGCGACGCTTCGCTGCGCAAGCGGCCGATGCAGCGCATCCTCGACCCGGTGATGCAGATGGGCGCGCGCGCCGCCAAGATGGCCGAGGGCGGGCGGCTTCCGATCACCATCGAAGGCGCCCGCGACCCGATCCCGATCGTCTACAAGACGCCGGTACCGTCCGCGCAGATCAAGTCGGCGGTGCTGCTGGCGGCACTGGCCGCGCCCGGCCAGACCACCGTGATCGAGAGCGAAGCGAGCCGCGACCACACCGAAAAGCTGCTCGCCCATTTCGGCGCCGACGTCACGGTGACGCCCGAGGGCCGCCATGGCCGCAAGATCTCGCTCAAGGGCGAGCCCGAGCTCAACGCCGCGCCGGTCGTGGTGCCGGCCGATCCGTCGTCGGCCGCGTTCCCGATGGTGGCGGCGCTGATCGTGCCGGGCTCGGACGTGGTCCTCACCGATATCATGACCAATCCGCTGCGCACCGGGCTCATCACCACGCTGCGTGAGATGGGCGCCAGTATCGAAACGCTCAATCTTCGCAGCGACGTCGGCGAGGAGATGGCGGACTTCCGCGTGCGCGCGTCGTCGCTCAAGGGCGTCGACGTGCCGCCCGAGCGCGCGCCGTCGATGATCGACGAATATCCGATCCTGGCGGTGGCGGCGTCCTTCGCCGAGGGCACGACGCGGATGCGGGGTCTGAAAGAACTGCGCGTCAAGGAATCCGACCGCCTGGCGGCGGTCGCTGCCGGCCTCAAGGTCAACGGCGTGGCGTTCGAGATCGAGGGCGACGACCTGATCGTGCACGGCAAGGGTCGCGCGCCCGGCGGCGGCACTGTCGCCACGCTTATGGATCATCGGATCGCGATGGCGTTCCTGATGATGGGGCTTGCGAGCACCAAGCCGGTCGGCATCGACGATTCGACGTTCATCGCCACGAGCTTCCCGAGCTTCGTGCCGATGATGCGTTCGCTCGGCGCGGAACTGGCTTGAATCCCTAGGTTTTGCGATCGACGATGGCGTAGGCGCGCTCCGTTATCGCATTGAGCGACCGTTCGAGCGCCTGGCGCGCTTCTTCGAGCGCCGCCGCGTCGGCGTCCTTGGCGACGCGGATCGGCTCGCCGGCGACCATGGCGCCGCGGCTGAACGGCAGGTTGAGCGAGGCACGGTCCCAGCTGTCGAAATCGACCCGGCGGCTCGTGGCCACCGCGACAGGAACGATCGGCCGTCCTGATTCGCGCGCGAGCTTGATGATGCCGAGGCCTGCCACCCGCGAAACCTTGGGCACGTCGGCGGTGAGCGCCATGCTCCAGCCCTCGTTGAGCGACGCGAGCATCGCCCAGAATGCGCCGACGCCGCCTTTCAGGTCGAACCGGCTGTCGTGGTTGCCGGAGCCGCGCACGGTCTCGATGCCGAGCTGCCGGGCCGCGATCGCATTGACCTCGCCGTCGCGGTGCTTGGAGATCAGCACCTTGGCGCGGTGGTGAGGACGGCGCACGAACGGCGCCATGAAGTGCTGGCCGTGCCACATCGCGAGGATCACCGGCAGCTCGGCTTCCATGCGCTCGTAGATGCCGTCTGGCTCGATCGTGAAGCGGCTGGTCTTCCAGATCAGCCGCAGATACTCGGCGCCCAAGACGCCGATGGTCTTCATCACCCACGGCTGTCCGAAGAATGTCCGCCGCCACGACATCAGCGCGCGCCCCCGCGGTGGAGAAGGGCGATCCCGCGCGCCAGGGGGCGGAAACCGAGGATGTCCAAGGTAGCGGCTTGCAAGTGTGGTACCGGCCGTGTTGATAAAACCATCTGCGGAGCCGTGACATACCGGATGTTCGTCCACGACCCAACCCTGATCGCCAATCAACCTGATCGCTAAGTCATGATCATCGCTATCGATGGGCCGGCCGCGTCGGGGAAGGGCACGCTTGGGAAGCGCCTGGCCGCTCATTTTGGGCTCCGCCACCTCGACACCGGCCTTATTTACCGCGCGGTGGCGAAGGCCGTACTCGACGCCGGCGAGCCGCTTGGCGACGTGGCCTGCGCGGCGCGCGCGGCCCGCACGCTTGATCCCTCGCAGTTCGACGAAACCGCGCTCAAGAGCCACAAGGTCGGCGAGGCCGCCTCGGTGGTGTCGGCGATCCCCGAGGTGCGGGCCGCGCTGCTCGATTTTCAGCGCGATTTCGGCCGTACCCCACCCGGCGCGGTGCTCGACGGCCGCGATATCGGGACCGTCATTTTCCCGGATGCCGACGTCAAGATTTTCGTCACCGCGGCGCCGGGGGCGCGCGCCCGCCGCCGCACCCTGGAGCTGCAGGCGGCCGGGGCATCGGTCCAGGAGGCGGACGTGCTGGCCGACATCCTGCGCCGGGACGAGCGCGATACGGGGCGGGCCGCCGCCCCCCTGAAGCGCGCGGAAGATGCGCACTTGCTCGATACCACGCATTTGGATATAGACGCCGCATTCCGGGCCGCCATCGACATTGTCGAAGCCGTCCGAGCAGGCCGATAGCGTGCTGACCACGCTATCGTCGTGGAGGATGAGCCTGCTCCGACCGCATTCGTGACGGCGCGCCCGAACCTGAACCATCGTCTCGATCGCTCGGTTATGCCGGGCCGCCGCACCGTGCTGGTGGCGCCGAGGGCCCGTGAGGGCTTCGGCCCGCGCGCTCGAAACGCCCAATTCAAACCAAACCGGCCGACCGTAGACCAGGAGAGTTCATGGCTATTGCCACCGCAGGTTCCGCCACGCCGTCGCGCGAAGATTTCGCGGCAATGCTCGAGGAGTCGTTCACCCAGGGCAGCCCTTCCGAAGGCACTGTCGTCAAGGGCAAAGTCGTCGGCATCGAGAAGGACCTTGCCGTCATCGACGTGGGCGCGAAGACCGAGGGCCGCGTCGCGCTGCGCGAGTTCGCCGGACCCGGCCGGCAGGCCGACATCAAGATCGGCGACACCGTCGAAGTCTATCTCGAGCGCATCGAGAACGCGCTCGGTGAAGCGGTGTTGTCGCGTGACAAGGCGCGCCGCGAGGAGAGCTGGGGCAAGCTCGAGAAGGCGTTCCAGGGGAACGAAAAGGTCACCGGCATCATTTCGAGCCAGGTGAAGGGCGGCTTCACCGTCGATCTCGACGGCGCGGTGGCGTTCCTGCCGCGCTCCCAGGTCGACATCCGCCCGATCCGCGACGTCGGCCCGCTGATGAACGTCAACCAGCCGTTCCAGATCCTGAAGATGGATCGCCGCCGCGGCAACATCGTCGTCTCCCGCCGCACCGTGCTCGAAGAGACCCGCGCCGAGCAACGCCAGGAGCTGGTGCAGAACCTCGAAGAGGGTCAGGTCATCGACGGCGTGGTCAAGAACATCACCGACTACGGTGCGTTCGTGGACCTCGGCGGCATCGACGGCCTCCTGCACGTCACCGACATCGCATGGCGGCGCGTCAATCACCCCACCGAGGTGCTCAACATAGGTCAGCAGGTGAAGGTCAAGATCATCAAGATCAACCACGAGACCCACCGCATTTCGCTGGGAATGAAACAATTGCTCGACGATCCGTGGCAGGGCATCGAGGCCAAGTATCCGGTCGGCGCGCGCTTCACCGGCCGCGTCACCAACATCACCGACTACGGCGCGTTCGTGGAGCTCGAGCCCGGCATCGAGGGTCTCATCCACGTGTCAGAGATGTCGTGGACCAAGAAGAACGTCCACCCCGGCAAGATCGTTTCCACCTCGCAAGAGGTCGAGGTGCAGATACTCGAAGTCGATCCGGTCAAGCGCCGAATCTCCCTTGGCCTCAAGCAGACCATGCGCAATCCGTGGGAGGTCTTCGTCGAGAAGTATCCTTCCGGCACCGTCGTTGAAGGCGAGGTCAAGAACAAGACCGAGTTTGGCCTGTTCCTGGGCCTCGACGGCGACGTCGACGGCATGGTCCATCTCTCCGACCTCGATTGGAAGCGTCCGGGCGAGCAGGTGATCGAAGAATACAAGAAGGGCGACAAGGTGCGCGCCCAGGTGCTCGACGTCGACGTCGAGAAGGAGCGCATCTCGCTTGGTATCAAGCAGCTCGAAGGCGATCCGTTCGCCGCCGAGTCCGCCGGCGACATCAAGAAGGGCAGTGTCGTGACCTGCGAGGTGACCGCTGTGAAAGAGGGCGGCATCGACGTCAAGATCGTCGGCACCGATCTCGAGACCTTCATCCGGCGCGCTGACCTCGCGCGCGATCGCGGCGACCAGCGCGCCGAGCGCTTCCAGGTCGGCCAGAAGGTCGACGCCCGCGTCACCCAGATCGACCGCCGCGCCCACAAGGTGTCGGTCTCGATCAAGGCGCTGGAAGTCGCCGAAGAGAAAGAGGCGATCGCGCAGTACGGCTCCTCCGATTCGGGCGCCACGCTGGGCGACATTCTCGGTACCGCGCTCAAGCGCGCCGGCGAGAAGGCCGACAAGGAAGAGAACTGAGCATCTGGGTCTTCCGGATGACAGTCTGATCAGTGTGAGCGACGGCGTCGTTTAGACGCCGTTTGCCACAATTGCGCCTAGTGGTCCGATTCTAACTTTCAATGTGATAGGCGGCCGTGTTCGCCGCCTGATCATCGAGGGAGACCAAGCATGTCGCTCGATGCCGATACCATTGTCGATCGACGCCGGATGCGGCGGAGACTCACGGTGTGGCGCGTTCTTGCCGTGCTGCTGGCGGTCATTGCCGTGGTCGCGGTCGGCATCGCGCTACGCGCGCCCGGCACTTCCGCCCTGGGGGTGACGGGCACCGGCGCCATCGCGCGCGTCACCATCACCGGACTGATTCGCACCGACCGCCAGCGCGTCGAAGGGCTCGATCGCCTCGCGAAATCGAAGGCGAAGGCGGTGATCGTGCACATCAACAGCCCCGGCGGCACCACCTCCGGATCCGAGGAGCTCTACAACTCGCTGATGCGGCTACGCGCCGCAAAGCCGACCGTCGTCGTGGTCGACGGGCTTGCCGCGTCGGGCGGCTACATCGCCGCCCTCGGCGCCGACCATATCATCGCGGGCGAGACCGCGCTGGTCGGTTCGATCGGCGTGCTGTTTCAGTATCCGAACGTGTCCGACCTGCTGAAGACGATCGGCGTTTCGGTCGAGACCATCAAATCGTCGCCGCTCAAGGCCGCGCCGTCGGGCTTCGAACCGACCAGCCCGGAGGCCCGCAAGGCGGTCGAGGAGATCGTGATGGACTCCTACGCCTGGTTCAAGGATCTGGTGCAGAAACGGCGCAGCCTCGACGACGCCACGCTTGCCAAGGTGTCCGACGGACGGGTCTTCACCGGCCGCCAGGGCCTCACGCTCAAGCTCGTCGATGAGCTGGGCGGCGAGCGCGCTGCGGTCGCCTGGCTGGCGAAGGAGAAGAAGATCGATCCGGACACGCCGGTCCGCGACTATCGGCTGCGCGACCGGTTCGGCGATTTCCCGTTCCTGCACACCGCAGCGATCACCCTGCTCGACGGTGTCGGGCTCGGCTCGATTGCCCGGCGGTTCGAGGAACTCGGCGCGGTCCAGGCCATGGAGCGGCTCAATCTTGACGGTCTACTGGCGCTTTGGCACCCTCCCACGGGCAACTGAGGTAGCGGGCCGAGTATTCTGCTCAACCGGCAGAGGGGGGACGGCATCCGATGATCAAGTCTGAGCTTGTGCAGCGAATTGCATCACAGAACCCACATCTCTATCAGCGCGACGTCGAGAACATCGTCAACGCGATCCTCGGCGAGATCATCGCGGCCATGGCGCGCGGCGACCGCGTCGAACTGCGCGGCTTCGGCGCCTTCTCGGTCAAGAATCGTCCCGCCCGCACCGGCCGCAACCCGCGCACCGGCGCCCACGTCTCCGTCGGCAAGAAGGCTGTGCCATTCTTCAAGACCGGTAAGGAGATGCGCGAGCGGCTCAACCGTCCGACGCCCTAAGACCCGGTCTTGGCGCGCGGGATTGGTCCGGCGCGCGAGCGTGTATCCGGAACGACGATCATGATCCACAAGGTCGTCAAGGCGCTCATCCTCGTTCCGCTGGCGATCATCCTGATCGCGTTCGCGGTCGCCAACCGCCAGACCGTCACCGTCTCGTTCGATCCCTTCGACAAGGCCGATCCGGCGTTCTCGCTGGCGCTGCCGCTCTATGTGCTGATTCTCGCGCTGGTCATCGCCGGCGTGGTCGTGGGCGGCGTCGCGGCCTGGATGCGGCAGGGCCGCTGGCGCTGGCGCGCCCGTCTGGCCGAATCCAAGGCGCGGGAGCTGCGCATGGAGAACGACCAGCTCAAGCGCCGCGACGGGGCGGTGCCGGGGAGCGTGCCGCCGGCCGCGGACCACGCGGCGCGACTCTCGATCCCGCCGCCGGCGGCGTAAGGCGTCGCAAATCGAGCGGTTTCTGCGCGCCGCCTCATGGCATCGGCCCGTGGCATCGTCATCGCACGGCGCCGCAAAAACCTCCCAGTTTTGCGACGTAGCGGAAAGGCTCTGTTGGGACCTTCTCAGTTGTTCCCCTCTCAAGTAACTTGCCATCGTCAATGACTTCAAATTTCGATAGGGCTCCATGACAAGCTCAATCAGAATGGGTGCGTCCGGGTTTTCAGCTCTGCTCGCGTTTGCGCTTTCCGTCGCCGCCGAGGCCGCCGAGATCAAGGTAATCTGCGCCGTTGGGATGCAGCCAGTCATGCAGGACATCGGGCCGATGTTCGAGCGCGCCACCGGACACAAGCTTGCAATCATGTTTGCGACGGGCGGCGCGACCGTGCAGCGTGTCCGTGATGCCGAAGCCACCGATGTCGTTATTGCTATCCGGGAAGGAATCGACAGCTTGGTGAAGGCTGAGAAGGTGCTTGCGAGCACAGCAACTGTGCTCGCAAGCACCGGCATCAGCGTGGCCATTCGCAAAGGCGCTCCCAGACCCGACATCTCTTCGCTCGAAGCATTGAAGCGAACGCTGCTCACGGCTAAGTCGATCACCTATCTGAATCCGGCCGACGGAGCCGCGAGCGGCATCCACTTCGCCAAGGTGCTCGATCGCCTGGGCATCGCCAACGAGCTAAAATCGAAAACGGTGTTTGCCGCGAGAGCCAGCGAGGTTGGCGTAATTGTTGCGAAAGGCGAGGCGGAGATCGGCGTGCTGCAGTTCCAGTTGCTTTTTTCGGTTCCTGGGATCGATATCGTCGGCCCGCTGCCGGGCGATCTGCAGAGCACCACCGTTTTCTCGATAGCAATTTCGGGCACGGCAAAGGATGCGCAAGCAGCCAAGGCGCTGATTGATTTTCTACGAACACCAGAGGCGGTGGCGGTGATCAAGGCGAAAGGAATGGAGCCGGGCTGACGCGCTCGACCGTCGCCATCAACGCGTCCATGTCGATCCTCGCGCCGGCGCGATCTGCAGGTCCTCCAATGCGTGGCGCGCCTTGGACTGGCAAACGAGACAGTCAGGTTGTAGAAGCGACGCTTCGGTCGTCCGGCCTCGCGCGCTTCAATTGCCTGCCACTCGCTCGTGAGCCACGGGGCACGCCGGCGATCTTGATGGCGAGTTGCTGTCGCGACGGCGGATAGGCGAGGTCCAATCTTGTTTCGGTATCGTTCCCCCGGGGGCGTCGCCGCTTCCCCCGGAGCTTCAGGCGCTCGCCCCCGAGATACCGTGGCCGTACATTAGAAAAACATTAGAAATAAGCGGAATCTTTTGGTTCACGCCTATTGGCAGATCGACTATGGGATTGGAGCCTATGCGGTCAAGAATGACCTGGAGCCCCTTAAAAGGTAGCAGGCTGGCGCCTGATCGACTTGGTCAATCGAGACGTGGAAGAAAAAATGGCCGTCGAAATCAAGATTTGCGGTCTGATGACACCCGAGGCGGTTGACGTCGCCCTCGACGGTGGCGTCGACTATGTCGGCTTCGTGTTCTTTCCGCCATCGCCGCGTCATGTCGGTTTTGAGCAGGCGCGGCTCCTGGGCGAGCGCGTGAACGGCCGGGCGAAGAAGGTCGCGTTGTCGGTCGACGCCGACAACGACTGGCTCGCCGCCAGCATCGAGGCGCTCAAGCCCGATATGCTGCAACTGCATGGCCGCGAGACGCCGGAACGCGTCGCTGCCGTGCGCAGCCTGTTCCGCCTGCCTGTCATGAAAGCCGTGCCGATCAAGACCCGCGCCGACCTCTCGCCGATCCGGCTCTATGCCCACGCCGCCGATCGGCTGATCTTCGACGCGCGGGCGCCGCGCGAGGCGACGCGTCCCGGCGGGCTCGGCAAGCGCTTCGATTGGAACCTGCTCGCGGGCATCAATCCGGGTATCCCGTTCATGCTCTCGGGCGGGCTCGACGCCGGCAACGTGGCCGAGGCGCTGCGCATCACGCGCGCGCCGGCAGTGGACGTATCGTCGGGCGTCGAACGCTCGCCGGGCATCAAGGATCACGAGAAGATCCGCGCCTTCATCCGTGCGGCGCGCGCCGCCGGCACCGGCGCGCGCAAGGTTGCGAGGGGCGCATGAACGTACCGCCACAACTCAATTCATTCCGTACCGGGCCTGATGAGCGCGGTCACTTCGGCATCTATGGCGGCCGCTTCGTCGCCGAGACGCTGATGCCGCTCATCCTCGATCTCGAGAAGGCCTATGCCGAGGCCAAGGCCGATCCCGCATTCAAGCGCGAGATGGACGGACACCTGACGCACTATGTCGGGCGGCCGTCGCCGCTCTATCTCGCCGAGCGGATGACCGCGCAACTCGGCGGCGCCAAGATCTATTTCAAGCGCGAGGACCTCAACCATACCGGTGCGCACAAGGTGAACAATGTGCTCGGCCAGATCATGCTGGCGAAGCGCATGGGCAAGCCGCGCATCATCGCCGAGACCGGTGCTGGCATGCACGGCGTCGCTACCGCGACCATGTGCGCCAAGTTCGGGCTCGAATGCATCGTCTACATGGGCTCGGTCGACGTCGCGCGGCAGCAGCCGAACGTGCTGCGCATGAAGGCGCTCGGCGCCAAGGTGGTGCCGGTCGAGTCCGGCTCCAAGACGCTGAAGGACGCCATGAACGAGGCGTTGCGCGACTGGGTCACCAATGTCTCCGACACGTTCTATTGCATCGGAACGGTCGCCGGGCCGCATCCCTATCCGATGATGGTGCGCGATTTCCAATGCGTGATCGGCAACGAGACGCGCGAGCAGGTAACCGCGCTGGAGGGCCGGCTGCCGAATTCGCTGATCGCCTGCATCGGCGGCGGCTCGAACGCCATGGGCCTGTTCCACCCGTTCCTCGACGACAAGGACATCGAGATCTACGGCGTCGAAGCGGCCGGCCACGGGCTCAATACCGCGATGCACGCGGCTTCGGTCGCCGGCGGAAAGCCGGGCGTGCTGCACGGCAACCGTACGTATCTCCTGATGGACGCGGACGGTCAGATCACCGAGGCGCATTCGATCTCCGCGGGTCTCGATTATCCCGGCATCGGCCCCGAGCACGCCTGGCTCAACGATACCGGTCGCGTGAAATTCCTCTCCGCAACGGACGAGGAAGCGCTCGAGGCGTTCCAGCTCTGCTGCAAGCTCGAAGGGATCATCCCGGCGCTCGAGCCAGCGCACGCGCTCGCGCGTGTGATCGAGATCGCACCGCGGAAGCCGAAGGATCACGTGATGGTGCTGAATCTTTCAGGCCGCGGCGACAAGGACCTCGCGTCGGTCGCCGAGCACCTCGGGGGCAAGATGTGATCTTCAACCGCCAGAAGATCACCGGCTGGGTCCTGGTGGTCGTCTCCGCCGTCTACCTCGCCTATTTCTTCCGCATCAAGGTGATGACCCCGGGGCCGCTGCTGACACGGCAGGACTGGTTCAACCTGATCACCGCGATCGCCGTGCTGATCATCGGGATCATCAATGTCCGGCTCGCCGCCATGCGCGAGCAGAACCGACGGTAAGGCGTCACCTCATGTCGTCAACGCGTATCGACACCCGCTTCGCCGATCTGAAGCGTCAGGGCCGCGCCGCGCTGGTGACGTTCCTGACCGCCGGCGATCCCGACACCGAGACCTCGCTCGCGATCCTCAAGGCGCTGCCCGACGTCGGCGCCGACGTGATCGAGGTCGGCATGCCCTTCACCGACCCGATGGCGGACGGTCCCGCGATCCAGGCGTCATCGCAGCGCGCGCTCAAGGCCGGGCAGACGATGGTGAAGACGCTCGCGATGATCCGCGCGTTTCGCGCCGCCGATCAGACGACGCCAATCGTGCTGATGGGCTACTACAATCCGATCTACATCTACGGCGTCGGAAAATTCCTCACCGACGCCAAGGCGGCCGGCATCGACGGCCTCATCGTCGTGGACTTGCCACCGGAGGAAGACGAGGAACTCTGCCTGCCGGCGCTCAAGGCGGGCCTGAACTTCATCCGCCTCGCGACTCCGACGACAGACGACAAGCGGCTGCCGGCGGTGCTCGCGAATACGTCGGGCTTTGTCTACTACGTCTCGATCACCGGCATCACCGGCATGGCGGCTGCCGACCCCTGGGCGGTCACGGCGGCCGTGTCCCGCATCAAGCGCCACACCAAGCTGCCGGTCGCGGTCGGGTTCGGCGTGCGGTCGGCCGAGCAGGCGCGCGCGATCGCGCAGGCGGCGGACGGCGTGGTGGTGGGCTCCGCTCTGATCGACGCGCTCAAGGCGACGCTCGATGGCGACGACAAGGCGCAGGCCGCGTCGGTCGGCGCCGTGACCAAGTTGGTCGCGAGCCTCGCGGCCGGCGTGCGTTCCGCCAAGCGGGGCGGGAAATAGTGCCAATACCGGCGGTTGCGGGTCACCGCCCGGCCATCCATATTTAGGCCGCGGCCCCCGGGGCTCTTCTGTTTAGCGCGAGTCACTTATGAACTGGATTTCCAACGTCGTCCGGCCGAAGATTCGCAGCTTCCTCAACCGCCGCGAATCGCCGGAGAACTTGTGGATCAAGTGTCCGGAGACCGGTCAGCTTGTCTTCTACAAGGACGTGGAGGCGAATCAGTTCGTCATTCCGGGCTCGAACTACCACATGCGCATGAGCGCGACCGCGCGCCTGAAGTCGATCTTCGACAACGAAACCTGGTTCGATATCGCGGTGCCGCCGGCGGCCACCGATCCGCTCAAATTCCGCGACGAGCGCCGCTACACCGACCGCCTCAAGGATGCGCGCAGCAAGACCGGTACCACCGATGCGATCAAGCTCGGCTACGGCAAGCTCGACGGGCTGCCGATCGTGGTCGCGGTGCAGGATTTCGATTTCATGGGCGGATCGCTCGGCATGGCGGCGGGCGAGGCCGTTATCAAGGGGCTCGAGACCGCGGTCGAGAAGGCGACGCCCTTCATCATGTTCGCGGCGTCGGGCGGTGCGCGCATGCAGGAAGGCATCCTCTCGCTGATGCAACTGCCGCGCACGACGGTGGCGGTGCAGATGCTGCGCGAAGCCGGCAAGCCCTACATCGTCGTGCTCACCAATCCGACCACCGGCGGCGTCACCGCGTCGTACGCGATGCTCGGCGACGTGCATATCGCGGAGCCGGGCGCGCTCATCGGTTTCGCCGGTCCGCGCGTGATCGAGCAGACGATCCGCGAGAAGCTGCCTGAAGGTTTCCAGCGCGCGGAGTATCTGCAGGAACACGGCATGGTCGACATGGTGGTTCCGCGCCACGAGCTGCGCCCGACCTTGTCGAACATCTGCCGGTTGCTTACCAAGGCGCCGATCGCACCACCGGCGCCGGCGCCGGAGCCGGCTATCGCCATGCTGCCACAAAGCGATGATCTGACGACGCCGCCCAACGCGTGAGCGTCATCCGCGCGCTCGGTTGATTCCGGTATACTCGGCGCGCATGCAATCCGTTGATTCCATTGTTACGCGGCTGTTGTCGCTGCATCCCAAGCTGATCGATCTTTCGCTCGATCGGATGTGGCGACTGCTGGCCGCGATCGACCATCCGGAGCGCAAGCTGCCGCCGGTGATCCATGTCGCGGGCACCAACGGCAAAGGCTCGACCGTTGCGTTCATGCGCGCGATCCTCGAAGCCGCCGGCTTGCGCGTCCATGTCTACACCTCGCCGCATCTGGTGCGCTTCAACGAGCGCTTCCGTCTCGGCCGCCGTGGCGAGGGCGTGCTGGTCTCGGACGAGGAGCTTGCCGCCGTGTTCGAGGAATGCGAGCGCGCGAATGCCGGCGCGCCGATCACCGTGTTCGAGATCACGACGGCGGCCGGGCTGCTGCTGTTCTCCCGCCATCCAGCGGATGTGCTGCTGCTCGAGGTCGGGCTCGGCGGCCGGCTCGACGCCACCAACGTGGTCGAGCGTCCGCTCGCGACCGTGGTCACGCCGGTGTCGTTCGATCACGCCGAATACCTCGGCGACAGCATCGCGAAAATTGCTGCCGAGAAGGCCGGCATCTTCAAGCGCGACGTACCCGCGATCGTCGCCACGCAGCCGCGCGAGGCGCTGGCGGTGATCGAGCGCGCGGCCGCCCGTGCCGGCGCGCCGTTCATTGTCGCGGGCGAGCACTGGACCGCCTCCGAGGAGCGCGGACGGCTGGTCTATCAGGATGACGCGGGCCTGCTTGATCTGCCGGCGCCGCGGCTGCCGGGGCGGCATCAATTCGAGAATGCGGGCGTCGCCATCGCGACGCTGCGCGCGCTGCCATCACTGGAGATTGCGCCGGCGCTGTTCGAGGCGGTCGCGAAAGCGGAGTGGCCGGCGCGCATGCAACGGCTCGCGCAAGGCAGGCTGCCTGGCCTCCTGCCGGCGGGCAGCGAGCTCTGGCTCGACGGCGGTCACAATGCCGATGGTGGCCGCGCGGTCGCGAATGCGCTGGCGGATCTCGAAGAGCGGGTGTCCCGTCCGCTGGTCCTGATCGTCGGCATGCTTGCGAGCAAGGACGCCGGCGCGTTCCTGAAGAATTTTTCCGGGCTGGCGCGGCGGCTCGTCGCCGTATCGATCCCCGATCAGCAGAAGAGCATCCCGGCACCGGACATCGCCGATCTCGCGCGCGCGGCGGACATCCCGGCACAGGCGAGCGACGGCATCGAAAGCGCGCTCGCCGAAGTCGGCAGGCTCGATCTCGATCCGCCGCCGCGGGTGATGATTACGGGGTCGCTGTATCTCGCGGGCGCGGTGCTCAAGGTCAACGGAACGCCGCCCGCCTGAAACGCCGATGGCCGGGCGAAGCCCGGCCATGACATCAAGTGAGATGACTGCGGGCGATCAGACCGCCGACGTGATCCACTGCTCGAGCTTCTGCTTCGGCGCGGCGCCGACTTGGCGCGAGGACATGTTGCCGTCCTTGAAGATCATCAGCGTCGGGATCGACTGGATGTTGTACTTCGCCGCGGTCTGTGGATTCTCGTCGACGTTGAGCTTGACGATCTTGACCTTCTCGCCGAGCGAGCCGGCGATCTCCTCCAGCGCCGGCGCGATCATCCGGCAGGGGCCGCACCATTCCGCCCAGAAGTCGACGACCACGGGGCTGGTGGCCTTCAGGACTTCCGACTCGAAAGTGGCATCAGAGACTTTGCCGACAGCCATGGCGTACCTCGTTGTTTTCTCGGAAATGCGGTGCGTTTTGCGGAGTGCGAACCTATGAACGGCACCCGACCCCGTCAAGCAGGCATCACGGCGAGGTGACGCGCGTCAGCTCTGCGTCCATGGTCGCGGCGGAAATCTCCATGAGATCAGGTACTTCGGTCCAGACCAGGGCGGCGCGGATGGTCTTGCCGGGGTAGAGTTTCATCAGCACGGCGCGGTAGAGGGCGAGCTGCGCGACATAGCCCTTAGGCACTGTGTCAGAGCTGCGCGGCGGCTCCCGATTCGTTTTGTGGTCGGCGATCAGGACGGCGTCCGCCGTCACGACCAGCCGGTCGACCACCCCGGCGACGGCGCGGTTCGCGACGTGTCCGACGATCGGAACTTCGGCCCGGCTCTGCAGCGAAAACAGCGCCGCGAAGTCCGAGCGCTCGACCAGCGCGAGCGCCTTGCACGCGAGCTCCTCGCTTTCTTCGGCGCTGAAGTCGCGGCTCTTGCCGGCGAGGTAGCGGCGTGCGGCCGCGGCGCGCTGCTCCGGTGCGATCGCCGGCAGCGACTGCAGCAGTCGATGCATCACGATGCCGCGCGCCATGGCCTGCCGCCGCGCCGCACCGCCGAAGCGCACGACCGGCACGGTCTCGTCGTGGAGCTGCGACGGCGAAAGCGGCGCGAAGGTCACATCCTCGCGCGGTGCCGCGTGCGTGAGCCAGGCCGGGCGTTCGGGCGCCGCTGGTGGCGCCGGCGCGATGTCGAATAGCGACAGCGTCTCCGGCTTCGACGGCGTCTTGCGATAGCGCAGCACAGAACCTTCGCCGACGTCGGCTGGTTCTTCCGTGCAGTGCGGTTTCAGCGCCTCGGCGATGAGGTCGTACCAGCAGCCCTGCGGTCGCCGCCGTTCCCCGACCGAGCCGCACACCACCAGGCGGTCGGCGGCACGCGTCATCGCGACATAGAGCAGGCGGCGATACTCGTCGACGGCGTCGTCGACGGTGGCAGCGCGCGCGACAGCGGTCGGCGGCGTATCCTCCCGCTTGGCCGGAATCCACACCAGCCGGTCGGGCGTATCGGGCGCGGCGTCCAGCGCCGGCAGCGGCAGCAGGCGCGGCTGATGCTGGACCGGGCCCTGCGGCTCGGTGGTGGTGTCGGCGAGGATGACGATCGGCGCCTCCAGGCCCTTGGCGCCGTGCACGGTCATCACCCGCACCTCGTCGCGTGCGATCTCCATGTCGCGCTTGATCTCGGCCGACGCCGTGCGCAGCCAGGCGGCGAACCCTTGCAGCGACGGCGTCTCGCGGCGCTCATAGGCGAGCGCGAGATTGAGCAACTCGTCCAGCACGTCGTTGGCTTCGGGCCCGAGCCGCGACAGGAAGCGTTTGCGGGCGCCCCCGGCGCCGAGCAGGTTGGCGTAGAACGCGAAGGGTGACAGCCCCTGTGCATCGCGCGCCATCGAATCGAGCCGCTTGCCGATCTCCGGCATGCGCTCGTTCAACGCGGCGCGCAGCGTGCCCTTGCGGTCGAAGGCGAGCGCGAGCAATTCCTCCTCGGACATCCCGATCAAGGGCGATTTCAGCACGGTCGCGAGCGCGAGATCGTCTTCCGGCAGCAGGATCGCGTCGGCCAGCGCGAGCAGATCCATGACGGCGATATGCTCAGTCAGCACCAGCCGGTCGGCGCCGGCGACGTCGATGCCGTCGTTCTTGAGGGCGCGGATGATCGCCTCGAACAGCGGGCCGCGCTGGCGCACCAGCACCAGGATGTCGCCGGGCCGTACCGCATGGCGCTCGGCGCCCGAGCCGACCCGGTCCTTGCGCTCGATCCACAGCCGCACGGCTTTTGCAATCTGCCGCGCCAGCTTGACGCGCGGGCTAGTCTCCGAGGTCTTGTCGAATGGCTGGTCCCACGGTTTCGGCGGATTGCGCTTCTCGGGTTCGACTAGCGGCCAGATTTCGACCAGGCCGGGAGCGGCATCCGGCAATGCCAGGTGCGCGGAAATCCCGTCTTCGTCGGTGGTGACGCTCTTGAATACGGCCGGCGCCGCGAACACGTGCTGCACGGCGGTGAGCACGCTGTCGTTCGAACGGAACGAATAAGCCAGGCGGACGTCGCGCCATTCGATCCTGGCGGCCTCGAAGGTGCGTTTGAACCTGATTTGCTTGTCGTGGAACTCGCGCGGATCGGCGCCCTGGAAGGAGAAGATCGACTGCTTGTCGTCGCCGACCGCAAAGATCGAACGCGAGAGCGATCCGCGCGCGCCGGCGCCGACCGCGAACTCCGCTACCAGCCGCTCGACAATGTCCCATTGCGCGGGGCTCGTATCCTGCGCTTCGTCGATCAGCAGATGATCGATGCCGAGATCGAGCTTGTAGTGCACCCAGGCCGCGCTCACGCGCGAAAGGAGATCGCGGGTCTTGGCGATCAGATCTTCGTAGTCGAGCAGCCCGCGCGCCTCCTTCTCGGCGCGGTAGCGCGCAATCACGGCGTTGGCGATGGTCAGCACCGCAGCGGTGCGGGTGCGGGCGAACACGGCGCGGCGACGTTCGAGCAGCGCACAGACGCGCTTCTGCTCGGCGACGAAGCGTGCGCAGAGCTCTGGACTCTTGTCACGGACGCTCCTGGTGACGATGCTCGCTCGCGCGGAACCCTCAGCGGTGCAAAAGACCGAGAGCAGCGCCGCGAATCGCTCCTCACCGGTCGTGGTTCGCATGGCGGTCAGGCGCGCCGACTGGTCGCGGTCGGTCTTCGCGCCTTTCGAGAGGATCGCGATCAGCGCCGGCCATTCGGCGGCCACGATGAGCGCCTCCTCGAACAGCGCGCGGTCCACGCTCTCGATCGTATCGGTCGGCTCGATGCCCAGCGCCCGCGACAGCTCGGCCATGGCGCCGTCGATGCCGCCGGCGCGGGCGAGCCATTGGGTGATGTGGTCGCGCTCCTGGATCGCTTCCGCCAGCGCGAGCTGGAACGCGAAATCGCTTGCGAGCGCGATGATGGTCGCGAGCGCGCGGCCTTCGGGGCTGTCGGGCTTCGCCGCCGCGGCGAGCAGCACGTCGAGCCGGATGGTCTCGATCATCTGCTTCTGCTGCGTCTCCTCCAGCACCTCGAAGCGCGCGGCGACGTCCGCTTCGAACGGAAACTGTTGCAACAGTCGCGTGCAGAACGCGTGGATGGTCTGCACCTTCAGGCCGCCCGGCGTCTCCAGCGCCTCGGCGAACAGCTTGCGGGCGCGCGCGAGGCGCCTGCTGTCGACGCGCTTGAGCCCGGTCCTGCGGATTTCCTGCTCCAGCGATGCATCGTCGAGCATGGTCCAGCCGGCGAGCCGCTCGAACACGCGGTTCGCCATGTTGGCCGCCGCGGCCTTGGTGTAGGTGAGGCAGAGAATTTTCGCGGGATCGGTGCCGTCGAGCAGCAGGCGGATCACGCGCTGCGCCAGCACATAGGTCTTGCCGGAGCCGGCATTGGCCGAGACCCAGGCGGACACGTCCGGGTCGGCGGCTTCGATCTGCCGCGCAATAACCGCATCGGGGATTCTGCGGTCGCTCATCCGAGCGCTCCGCCATGCGTGATTCGATTGGGCGTGAGGTGGTTCTTGCCAATACGAGCGAGGAGACACAGTTGTGCGGCATCGGCTGTCTGCCCCCTCCCCCCTTGCGGGGGTGGGGGGGGGCGGGGGGCAATGACGAATTCAGAGCGCGCGGCTACCCCCCTCCCTGTCCCTCCCCCGCAGGGGGGGAGGGGACCGTGGGGCGTGACCGCCTCAACAATGAATACCTGCGACGCAGCGCTCATTCGGTTTCGCCCCCGTCTTCGGCGGCGCCGCTGGTTAGCGACCACTCCTTCACGCGCGCAAGATGGTCGTAGTCGCCGGGATTGCGGCGCATGAACATCACGCGCTCGCGCGACAGGTAGCCGACCTCTTCGTCCTCGAATCGCGTGACCAGCTTGGTCAGCTCGCGCAGCGCTTCATCCGCCTTTTCGTCGGGCGAGCTGTCGCCGAGATCGACCGCCTTGTCGTTGCCGGGCGGCTCGCCGCCGCGCAGCGCCACGTAGATGAGCTCCGCGATCGACGCGCCGGCGGGGATGCCCTCGAAACTGCCGGCCCGCAGGATCGCGCCTTCGAGCGTCAGTTGCGGCGTCAACCCCGACGACACCTGCGGGCCGGTCGGCGGCCGGCCGGTCTTGTAGTCGAGGATCGCGAAACGGCCGTCGCGCAGATGCTCGATGCGGTCGGCGCGCGTGCGCAGTGTGAAGGTCCGGCCCTCGAGCGGAATCTCGAGCCGCGCATTCGCCTCCACGCTGATGCCGATCATGGCGGCGCGGCGGCGTGTCTCGAAGGCGACAAACCATCGCGCGATGCGCTGGAAGCGCGGCCACCAGAACGCGCGCGCCTCGGGGAAATCCTCGAGCGCCGCAAATTCCGCTTCGCCGAGCCTGATCAGCTCGCTGAGCGCATTGACCGGCAGCGTATCCTTGAATTGTATACCGAATTTCTCGATCGCGCCGTGGATGACGGTGCCGCGGTCGCGTGCGCCCGGCGGCGTGTCGATGGGATCGAGCGGCCGCAAGTTCAACACGTGCCGGGCGTAGATCGAATAGGGGTCGCGCAGCCAGGTCTCGATCTCGGTGACGGAGAGCGAGGTCGGCCGCGCCTCGCGCCTGGGTTTCGGCTCGGGGCGTGGCACCGGCCGCGCCGCGACCGGCGGATGGTCGAGCGCGCGCGCCCACGCAAGATAGGTCGCGCCGCGCTTCGCTGCCGCCTCCCAGCGCGCCTCGCCGGCGACCGCCGCAAGCCGCTGCATGAAGCGCGACGGCACCGTCGGCGCGCCGGCGAGCTTGGCGGCATAGGCAAGCACCACCTCGTCGGCGCCGAGCATCTGCGCGAAGTCGTGCGCGGAGAGCGAAATCCGTCGCTCCGGCAGATCGAGGCCGAGCGCGCGGCGCATTGGCCGGCTGAGCCAGGGATCGCTGCCGGTTTCGGGTGGCCACACCCCCTCGACCAGCCCCCCGAGCACGACACGGTCGATCGACTGCAAGCGCGCTTCCAGCGGGCCGTAGATGCGCACCCGCACGCCCGGCCGGTCGGGGTGGCGCACGGGCTTTTCGGCGGCGATCGCGCGGAACAGGTCGGGATAGTCCGCCGCCGCGACCGCGACTGCATCCTGCGCATTGTCGGCGATCTCCTCGAAGGTGCGGTCGAGCGCGGTGCCGTCGCGGCCGGCGGAGGCCACGCCGCTGCCCTGGCGCTCGCGCGACAGTGCGTCGATGACCTGCCGGTGCGTTTCGGCGAGAACCGCCAGCGGCTGCCTCGTGCGCGCCAGCGCTTCGAGCGGCTTGAGCGCGGCGGCGAACGCGTCGATCAGGTCGGCGGCATTCTGCAATTGCCCGGGCGAGAGGCGCGCGCGCGGATCGGCGCGATGCAGTCTGTCGCGATTATCACGGAAGGTCTTGAGCGCATGCGCGAGGCCGGCGGCGCCCGGCTTGGGACGCGGGCCGCGCAGGAGCGCCTGCTCGATCACCGAGATCGCGTGCGCATGCGCGCCTGTCCCCGCGCCCAGCCGGAACAGCGGATGCTTGAGCAGCGCGAGCAGCGTGACCGGTTCGAGGCCCTCGAGCGCGGCCTCCGCCACGAGCCGCGCGAACACGCCGGCGGGCGCGTCGGCGAGCGCATCGCCGCCGGAATCGTCGACCATCACGTCCCAGCGCGCGAGCGCCGCCAGCACGCGGCGCGCCAGCGCGCGGTCGGGCGTCACCAGCGCGGCCGTCTTGCCTGGCATTTCGAGCGCCTCGCGCAGCGCCACCGCGATGGCGAGCGCTTCCTCCTCGGCATTGGCGGCGGCGATCACCGACACGTTTGCCAATGCTTCGTCGAGGTTGAGGTCGCGCTCGGCAAGCTCGTGCCATTTGTCGGTCGTCTCCGCGGGACGCATCACTTCCGACACCACGGCCTCGCGTCCATGGGCGGGCGGCTTGCCGAGATACAGCACCTCGGCGCGGGTGATGCCGATACGTCGCAGCAGCGCCTGCATGGCGAACTGCGGATGACCGATCGCGGGCGCGACGATGGTGCGTCCCTCGGCATCGCGATGTCCCGCGATGTCGTCCCAGGCCGGTTCGTCGAGATCGGTGTCGAGGCCGGGCAGCACCACGGCGCCCTGCGGCAGCCTGGCGATGGTCTCGATCAAGGTTGCAGTTGCCGGCATCGAACCGGTCGAGCCGGCCGCGATGACAGGCCCGCCGGCATGAGCCGCGAGCCGCTTGGCCTCGGCCGCAATCAGGAGATCGCGCCGTTCGGCCGGTTCGATCTTGCCGCGTTCGGCGAGGATCAGCGGCCACGCCTGGCGCACGATCTCGTTCAGGAAGCGCAGCGTGAGCTGCCAGTATTCGTCGTGCTCGTCCGGTACCAGCGTGTCGAGCTTGTCCCACGGCACCTGGCGCGTGGTCATGTCGTCCATCAGCCGCGCCAGCGCGTCGGCGAGCGCCAGCGCCGAGGCCGGGTTGTTGGCGACCAGCGGCGCGTTGCCGTCGCGGCGCATCGCCTGCGACGCCGCCCATTTGCTCACAAGCTGCGTCAGCAGCAGGCGGCGTTCGAGGCCGCCAAGCTCGTCCTTGAGGTCGAGCGCGCCAGGATTGGCGGTATCGGCGAACACGAGCTCGTCCTCGTCGATGTCGCCGATCGGCACGATGCGCGGCAGGATCGCAGCGTCGGCGCCGATCACGTCCAGGAAAGTATCGCGCGCCAGCCGGCAGGCGCGCCGGGTCGGCAGGTAGATGGTTGCCGAGGCGAGCGCCAGCGGATCGCCGGTGTCGGAAAACCCTTCGACCAGCGTGCCGTCGCGCAGCGCATCGATCAGCGTCGGCACGAACGGCGCCGATGCCGGAACGGTGAAGACGCGGGGAGAACGAGTCGTCATGTCGTGATTCTAGCAGCTCGTCGAAATCTATCGTTTGTCATTCCGGGGCGGACCAAAGGTCGGAGCCCGGAATCCATGGTGCCGGATGTCAGCTCTCTCTAATACCGGGATTATGGATTCCGGACAGCCGCTCCGCGGCCTCCGGAATGACGGCGGTGAGTTCCGTGATTTTACGCCGCGCTCGCGATCAGTGCGGCCTCGGCGGCGGCTACGGCATCGGGCGTGCCGACATGCATCCAGATGCCGTCGAGGCGCAGGCCATGCAGCCGGCCGGATTCTTCGGCGCGGGCGAACAGCGGCGACATCGATGACGGCCCGGGGCCGACGCCGGCAAAGAACGTGGGTGTGAGGATCGCGGCGCCGGCATAGACGAACGGAACCACGTCGCGTTCGGCGCGGCGCTTGAGGCGGCCGTCGGCCGCCATCGAGAAATCGCCGCGGCCGGAATAGCCGGTCGCGGTGGCGGTCGGAGCCATCAACAGCAGCGCGTCCATGCGCGCGGCGTCGAACGCCGCCGCCAGCCGCTTGAGGTTCGGCGTCACGCCGTCGATCCAGATGGTGTCGGAATTCACCAGGAAGAACGATCCGCCGCCGAGCTTCGGCATGGCGTTGACCGGGCCGCCGGCGGTGCCGAGCAGTTGCGCGCGCTCGTCGGCGATCACGATCTCGGGCGCCGTGCGTGCTTTGAGATGCTTTTCGATCTGGTCGGCGAGGTGATGCACGTTCACCACCGCGCGCGCGACGCCGGCCGCAGCCAGCCGGTCGAGCACATGGTCGATCAGCGCCTTGCCGCCGACCGTCACCAGCGGTTTCGGAATCTGGCCGTTGTAGGGCCGCATGCGCGTGCCGAGCCCGGCCGCCATGACCATGGCGGCGCGCGGCGTGTCGGTGCGGTTTGGCGGCTGCCCCATCGTTACCCCGAGCTTACTCCGAATCAGGATGCGCGAAAATTGTTAAGACTTAGCCCGGGAACATGGCGACCATACCACTCGTTCAGCCCTTCGAGCGAGGGATGCGCCAGCGAGCGTTGCAGGTAGCCGGATATCCTGGGCATGTGACGCAAGTATTGCGGCTTGCCGTCGCGCACATCGAGGCGGGCGAAGATGCCGAGAATTTTTGATGCGCGCTGCGCGGCCAGTGTGACATAGCTGCGGATGAAGGTGCCGGGATCGAATTCGGCGTCGGCGGCGCGGCGGGCGCGCACGTAGCGGCCGAGCAGGGGCACCTCCACCTCTTCCGGTACGTCGACGCGGGCGTCCTGCAGCAGCGAGGCGACGTCGTACGCCGGCGGTCCCATCACCGCGTCCTGGAAGTCGAGCAGCCCGATGCGCGCGATCTCCTTGCGCTCGGGCAGCCAGAGCAGGTTGGGTGAATGAAAATCGCGCAACGTCCAGGTCGGCGGCGCGTTGATCACCGGGTCGAGTGCATCGCGCCAGCAACCGAAGAAGTCCGCGCGCGCGTCGTCGGTGACAACGATGCCGAGCCGCGGCAGATACCATTCGAGCAAGAGCTCGACCTCGATCAGCATCGCGTCCATGTCGTAGGACGGGATCTCGTGCTCCACATGCGGCGCGACCGGCAGCACCGCCGGCAGGCTTTTCGCATGCAAAGCAACCAATACGTCGACCGCGGTCTCGTAGCGCTCGACGATCGGCGCCGGCGGATCGCCCGAGACCACGCCTTCGGAGCCGAGGTCCTCGATCACCAGCAGGCCCTGCTGCATGTCGGCGTGCTGGATCTCCGGCGCGGTCAGCTCTTGCGCGCGCAGTCCCTTTGCCATCGCCACGAACGGCACCACCGATTCCGCGAGATGCGCGATCTGGCTGTAGGGCTTGCCGTTCTTCACCGGCGGTCCGTCCGGCCGGCGCGGTGCGTCCATCAGGATGGCGCGCCGGTTGCCGAGGATCAGACGATGGTAGCGGCGGGTGGAAGCGTCGCCGGCCATCCGCACGCGCGTCGCTTCGCTCAGGCCCGCTTCTGCGATGAACTGGCGCACGGTCGCGATGCGATCGACCCGCGGCGCGCAGCTGCCGTAGCCGGTCACCCGGGCGTGACGGAACTCCGGCTTGAGTTTCGGCGCGAGCGTCAGCGTCAGATCGATGCGGTCGGCCGGCAGGAAGCCGGCGGCGCGATCGGGCCACTCCACCACCACGACGGCGCCTTCCGGCAGGTCGTCGAAGCCGAGCTCCGCGAGCTCGGCCGATCCCGTCACGCGGTAGAAGTCGGCATGCACCACCGGAAAGCGCGGCAGCTCGTAGGTCTGCATCAGCGTGAAGGTCGGGCTCGGCACCTCGATGGTCTCGTCGCCGGCGAGATAGCGGATCATCGCGCGCGCGAAGGTGGTCTTGCCGGCGCCAAGGTCGCCGGAAAGGGTCAGCACGTCGCCGGGCTCCAGTGCGGATGCGACGTCCACCATCAGCCGCATGGTGGCCTGCTCGTCCGGCAGCACCACCGTGAAGCTCGCGCCGCCCGTGGTGGTCAGCATGGAGGGAATCTCGTCATTGGCGGCGCAAGCGTAGCGGTCCGGGCCTGCGGGGAAAAGCCGCGACTTGCGTTGATCCGTGGGTAATTGGTTGCTGTCGGAAAATGCCATAACAGAAGCGGCTCACCGGGGAAACGCCATGAGACTTCCGCGTCGAAAATTCCTGCACCTTGCCGCCGGCGCCATCGCGATGCCGGCGGTCTCGCACATCGCGTGGGCACAGAACTATCCGTCACGACCGATCCGGATGAATGTCGGCTTCCCGCCTGGCGGCGCCGCCGACATCGTCGCGCGTGTCGTCGGTCAGTCGCTGTCGGTCAGGCTCGGACAGCCGGTGGTGATCGAGAACCGCCCCGGCGCCGGCGGCAACGTCGCCGGCGAAGCTACCGCCAAGGCCGCGCCGGACGGCTACACGATGATGCACGGGCCGGACAACCTGTTCATCGCCAATCCGCACCTCTACGCCAAGATGACGTTCGATCCGCTGAAGGATCTGGTGCCGGTGTCAAGCCTCATTTCCAACCAGCTCGTGCTCGCGGTGCATCCATCGGTTCCCGCCAGCAATCTGCGCGAGTTCGTCGAGCTCGCGCGCAAGACCAAACCGCCGCTGTTCTATGCGTCGATCGGCAACGGCAGCCAGCACCACCTCGCGATGGAGGTGCTGAAGCAGCATGTCGGCATCGATCTGACGCACGTGCCGTATCGCGGCGGCGGGCCCGCCGGCATCGCACTGATCGCGGGCGACATCTCCGCGATGTTCGGCGCCGGCTCGATCGTGCCGGTGATCCAGTCCGGCAAGGCGCGCGGGCTGGCCGCGAGCGGCGCCAAGCGCTTTGCGCTGACGCCGGAGCTGCCGACCATCGGCGAAATCTATCCCGGTTACGAAATGCTGATCTGGCACGGCCTGTTCGTGCCGGCCGGCGTGCCGCAGCCGATCATGGAACGGTTGCGCGCCGAGGTCACCGAGGTGCTCAAGGAACCCGACGTGATCAAGCGGCTGGCAACGTCCGGCTCGGGCGAGCCGTATTTCACGACGCCCGAGGAGTTCGCCGCGCGCATTCGCGGCGACAACGAGAAATACGGCAAGGTGATCCGCGCCATCGGCGCCAAGCTGGACTGAGTCTGCGCCGGAGCCCGTTGACGGCCGTTCGCCCGGGTGAGCATCATCCGCCCGTGAGGAACGCTGCAACCGTCAAGAGTACTGGGCACACCCATGCAAGAAAAGACCGCCGCACCGCGGGCTGCGGAGCAGATCCAGGCGTCCGTGACCGACTTCATGAACCTGCACGAGTTCGTCTATAAGGCGCGCCAGAACCTCAGCCAGAACCACTGGGACTACATCGTCGGCGCCGCCGAGACCGAGACGACCCTGCGGCGCAACCGCATGGCGCTCGATGCCATCGCGTTCCGGCCGCGCATCCTCACCGACGTCAGCCGCGTCGATGCGTCGGTCGAGCGCTTCGGTCGCAAGCTCCGCCTGCCGGTGATGTTGGCGCCGGTCGGCTCGCTCGAATGCTTCCATGCCGGCGCGGGGGCGGAGATCGTGCGCGCGTGCGGAGAATTCGGCATCGCGCACATGATGTCGTCGGTGACCGAGCCCGGGCTCGAGGGGGTCGCGCAGGCGGCGCCCGATGCGTTGCGCATCTTCCAGCTCTACGTCCGCGGCGACGAGGCGTTCGTGAACGATCACGTCGAGCGCGCGATCGAGAACGGCTTCACTGCGTTCTGCTTCACGGTCGACACTGCGCACTACAGCCGGCGCGAGCGCGATCTCGCCAAGCGCTACCAGACCGTCGGCCGCCGTCGCACCGCCGGGCGCAGGTACCAGATGGAGCTCGACTGGAAGGCGATCGATCGCATCAAGAAGCAGTACAAGATCCCGCTGGTCATCAAGGGGATCGCCACTGCCGAGGATGCCAAGCTCGCGGTCGAGCACGGGATCGAGTGGGTTTACATCTCGAACCACGGCGGCCGCCAGCTCGATCACGGCCGCGGCTCGACGGACGTGTTGCCGGAGGTGGTCGACGCGGTCGCCGGCCGCGCCAAGATCATGATCGACGGCGGCTTCTATCGCGGCAGCGACGTGGTGAAGGCGATCGCGCTCGGCGCCGATCTCGTCGGCATGGGCCGCATGCAGTGCTATGCGCTCGCGGCCGGCGGCGCCGTCGGCGTGGTGCGCATGCTCGAGATTTTGGAGGACGAGGTGCAGCGCTCGCTCGGCCTGCTCGGCGTGAATACGTTCGCCGATCTCAACAAGAGCTACCTGCACCTGAACGCGCCGGTGGTCACGGTGCCGTCGGTGTTCAGCGCGTTCCCGCTGGCGACGATCGATCCCTGGCGGTATTGAGCCGTTCGGCGCGCGCCAATCTTGACCCGTCATCCTGAGGTGCCCGCCATAGGCGGGCCGCACTCGAACAATCCGATCTCGGGTAAACCCGAGATCGGTGGATGCACGGCCACGGTCTTGTTGCCCATCAGGGGCCGTCGTCCTTCGAAGCCCGGCTTTCAGCCGGGCACCTCAGGATGACGGGGATAGGTTGTGCTGCCAGATCGCTCTGGCTCAAGCCGCGCTGACCTGCCGGCCCGCCGCTTCGGTCGGGAAGATGCAGGTCACCGTCGTGCCGCGTCCGACCGAGGAATCGATCGTCACCGTGCCGCCGTGCAGCTCGACGAAGGAGCGCACCAGCGAGAGGCCGAGCCCCGTGCCGCGGTGGCGCGAGCCGAGCGAGTGGGTCTCGAACCAATCGAACACCTTGTCCTTGACGTCGGCGGGAATGCCCGGGCCCTGGTCGGTGACCATGAACACCACCGAATCCTGGAGCCGTTGCGCCGCCAGCGTGACCACGCCGTTGGCCGGCGAGAAGCTGATCGCGTTGGCGAGCAGGTTGAACAGCGCCTGCCGTACGCGGCGCTCGTCGGCCACGAACGATCCGATATCGGGCGCGGTGCGGATCGCAAGTGAAATATCGCCCTGCTCGAGGCGGTCCTGCACACCTTCGGCGGCGGCGTCCATGGTGGCACGGATGTCGACATTGCCGAGATTGAGCGACATCGCGCCGGCGTCGATGGTCGCGAGGTCGAGGATGTTGTTGATGATCGCGAGCAGCGCGTTGGTCGAGGTGGTGATGTAGCTCAAGTATTCGCGCTGCTTCTGGTTCAGTGGTCCGGTCGAGTCGTCGCCGAGGAAATGCGCGAAGCCGATGATGTTGGTGAGCGGCGAGCGCAGCTCGTAGGACACGTGATGCACGAAATCGATCTTGATCTTGTCGGCGTCTTCGAGCGCCTCGTTGCGCTCGCGCAGCGCGCGCTCGACGTTGACGGAGTCGGTGACGTCCTGGAACGTCACCAGCGTGGCGCCGTCCGGCAGCGGCACGGTGGCGCACTTCACCACGCTGCCGTCGCGCCGCTCGATCTCGCCGGTCACCGGGTCGCGGCCGTCGATCGCGGTGACGGTGACCCGCAGCGCCGGCCAGATCGGATTGTCGCCGGCGAGCGCGTGGCACCAGCCGATCACCGCCTCGATGTGCGGGCGCTCTTGTAGCGCCGCTGGGTCGAATTTCCACATCTGCGCGAATACCGGATTGAACAGCCGCAGCCGTCCGTCGCTGGCGAACACCGCGACGCCTTCGGCGAGGTTGTCGAGGGTCTCGCCCTGCACGCGTATCAGCGCCTCGAACCGCCGTTGCAGATCGAGCGGCTCGGTGATGTCGTCGTAGAGATAGATCACGCCGCCTTCCGGATTGGGCGTGGTGACGACGCGCAGCGAACGGCCGCCGGGCAGGTGCCATTCATGCTGCCTGGCTTCCGTCGTGCGATAGGCCTCGTGCAGCTCGTTCTTCCATTTGCGGAAGTCGTGCTGTTCCGGCAGGCGTCGCGCGTCGCGCAGCCGGTCGAGGATCGCAGAGTCGCTCGGACCGGTGTCCAGGAAGCCGGTGTCAAGGTCCCAGAGCGAGCGGAACGCGGCGTTGTAGAAGGTGAGGCGGCCGTCGGCGCCGAAGATGGCAACGCCGGTGGCGAGGTTGTCGAGGGTGCGGCGGTGGGCGTCGACCATCCGCTTCACCTCGGCGCGCATGAGGTCGACCTCGGTGGCGTCGATGCCGATACCGGCGCTGCCGCGGCGGGTCGGCACCGCGAGCACGTCGAAGGCGAGGCGGCCGCCGGCGACGATCGCCGGCAGGCGGCCCGTGAACGGCTGCTCGGCTTCGTGGGCGCGGGAGAGGTCGGCGCGGGCGGCGCGGTCGAACAGCTCGGTGCCGCGTGCGGTCGCTTCGCCCGCGTCCCGGGCGTCGACCGCGCGCACATAGGCGGCGTTGACATAAGTGAGCTTGCCGGCCTCGTCGCGCGCCCAGACCGGCGAAGGCATCGCCTCGACCAGGGTGCGCATGGCGTTGCTGTCGTCGACCTGCTGCTGGTAGCGGCCGGCGAGCTCGGCGAACTCGCGCTTGATGCCGCTGACGTCCTTGAGCCGCAGGATCGCGCGACCGCCCACCACCTGGCCCTCGGCCTCGATTGGGCGGCCGGCCTGCGTGGTCAGCGTCGTCGAGAACTTCTCGCCGCGCTCGCGCAGCGCCGACACCGCCGTTTCGATCGCCTGCGCCGCATCGGGCGCGAGCCAGAGCCCGAACGCGAGCACGCGGTGCGGCGCGTCGGCGTCGGTGACGAGCCCGACGTCGCCAATGATCTCGGGTTCGTCATCGCCGGCGGGCCAGGCCACCAGGATTTGCGGCTCCGAACGCAACAGCGCGTAGACGCGATCGATCTCGGCGCGGTGGGCCATGATCTCGTCGCGCGCCGCCGCCTCGCTGTTGGCAAGCCGTGCCCGCGTGCGCACCAAGAGGATCGCCGCCACCACGGCGAAGCAAAGGATCGACAGCGTGATCGCCATCTGCACGATCTCGTGGCGATCGAGCAGCGCGAAGGCATTGAGATAGGCCTCGACCACCGACGGGCCCGTCGTTGCCGCCGGGTCGGCGGTCCCTGGCATGGAATCGTCGGCCGCGGCCGGCGTGACGGCGATCGTCAGCAGGGCGAAGGAGAGTAGGTTTGTGACGGCGATGCGGAATCCGCCGCGCCGCGGATGAGCCTTATGGCCCCCGCCGGAGGTCCGGATCGTGTCCGGCATAACCCGATAGCCCCAGTTGCCGCATACCAGGGGCTCAAGTGTCCGCCGCTTGAACCCCAGCCTCAGACGGGCAGCGCCGACTTGTCGTTACCCCACGTTCTCACGGCCGCCCACGAATCAATGGACTTTAGCCCCAAGGCGACTCCGGCCGTAAGAGTCCAGATCGTGAACGGTGGTTCTTGGATCGCAGCGGCGCGGCGATCGCCGTCATCTTTCTACCCCAGGGGAGGGTGGGACGCGGCGTCGCTGGCGATCCCATTCAATCGGGGCTGTTATTGCGCGTAAGATGGCGCGCAATGATCGGATTACGTCTCCTTCTCACCGCCGTCCTGTCGCTCGCCGCCGTGGCGGCACAGGCGCAGACCTTTCCGTCGAAGCCGATCCGGCTGGTGTCGCCGTTTCCGGCCGGCGGTCCGAACGATGCGGTCGCCCGCATCGCCGCGCGCGCAATGCAGGCCCGGCTCGGTCAAACGGTCGTGGTCGAGAACATCGGCGGCGCCGGCGGCACGCTCGGCGCCCGCGCGGTCGTGAACGCACCGCCCGACGGCTACACGCTGTTGCTCGTCTCCGTCGCCAACAATTGGGGCACCCAGCCGGTGCTTTACAAACTCGGCTTCGATCCGCTGAAGGCGCTGGCCCCGGTCGCGAGCTTCGTGACCGACAAGCAGATCATCGTCGCCCATCCCGGCGTACCGTTCCGCAATGCGCCGGAACTGGTCGCGCATGCCAAGGCCAATCCCGGCGCGCTGAACTATGGCGCGCCGATCGGCATCGGCCCGCATTTCCTGATGGAGCTGTTCAAGATCAAGAGCGGCGCGCGCATCCAGCACGTGCCCTATCGCGGTTCCGGTCCGATCATCACCGACGTGATCGCCGGGCAGATCCAGCTGATGATGGCAGGCAAGTCCGTGCTGCTGCCGCTGGTGCAGTCGGGCCGCCTGCGCGCGATCGCCGTCGCCGCGTCGAAGCGCTGGGGCGAGCTGCCCGACGTCGGCACGCTCGTGGAAGCCGGCTATCTCGACGCCGCCTACGACACGATCTACGGGATCGCGGCGCCGATGGGCACGCCCGCGGCGGTGATCGAGACACTCAACGCCGCGATCAACGACGGCTTGCGCACCGACGAAGTGCGCGCGAGCCTCGACAAGCTCGGTATCGATCCGACGATCAGCACGGTCGCGGAATTCAACGCGCTGGTCGCGGCGGAGGCGCCGCGCTGGGCGGAGGTGGTCAGGGTCACCGGGATCAAAGCGGGAGAATAGCAAGAAGGGCAGGCGATGATGATGAGCGCACGCGTTGTGTTGTCGGCGGTGTTGATGCTCGGTGCGGCGGGTCACGCTGTTGCTCAGCCTTATCCATCAAAGCCCATCAAGCTTGTGGTCGGCTTCCCGGCCGGCGGCGCGACCGACACCACCGCGCGGCTGATCGCGTCGCGCATGCAGGCCGCGCTCGGGCAGACCATTGTGGTCGAGAACATCGGCGGTGCCGGCGGCTCGATCGCGGCCAAGCAGGTCGCGGTGGCGGCACCCGACGGCTACACGCTGATGATGACGACGACCAGCGCGTTCGGCACAATGCCGCGGCTCTACAAGCTCGACTACGATCCGGTGAAGGCGCTGGTGCCGGTCGCGACGCTTGTCGTCGACAAGGGCGTGCTGGTGGCCGGGCCGGCGTGGCCGGTGAAGTCGGTGCAGGAGGCGGTCGCGCAGGCGAAGGCGGCGCCCGGAAAATTCAACTACGGCTCCGCCATCGGCATCGGGCCGCACTTCGTGTTCGAGCTGTTCAAGCGCAAGGCCGGCGTCGACATCACCCATGTGCCGTATCGCGGCGGCGGCCCGATGATCACCGACCTGATCGGCGGTCAGATCCACGCCACCGTCAACGGCAAGTCGGTGCTGCGCCAGCACATCGCGACCGGCAAGGTGCGCGCGCTCGGCGTCAGCGCCGCGCGGCGCTGGGACGACATGAAGGACGTGCCGACGCTGATGGAAGCCGGTTTCCTCGACGCGCCCTACGATACGCTGTTCGGCATCGTCGCGCCTGCGGGTGTGCCGGCGCCGGTCGTCGAGCGGCTCAACGCCGTGATCAACGAGGGGCTCCGCTCGGCCGAGATGCGCGCGAGCCTGGACAAGCTCGGCATCGAGCCCTACGTCTCGACGCCGGCGGAGTTCGCGAAGCTCGTCGCCGAAGAGGCGCCGCGCTGGAGCGAGGCGGTGGCGCTGACCGGCATCAAGGTGCAGTGACGGGGCTGAATTCCACCGTCATGCCCGCGCTTGTCGCGGGCATCCACGTCTTCCTTCGTGGCGCTGCCCAAAAAACGTGGATGGCCGGGACAAGCCCGGCCATGGCGCACCGATCCACATCAAGGGTAACTACTTCCGCCCCACCGCTTCCATCGTCTTGGTGAGGTGGTTGAAGCTCTGCACCGGCGCCATCATCAGGAAGCGGTAGCCCTCCGCGATGATGCGCTCGCAGTTGCCGGCTTCCACGTGCGGATGGCCGACCACCACGTTGTGCTTCTTGCAGGTGTCGACCACGCGCTTCATCCATTCCAGCACGACTTTGTGCTCGTACTGGCGCGGATAGCCGAGCTCCTGCGAGAGATCGCCTTCGCCGATCAGGATCGCGCCGATGCCGGGCACGTTCTTGAGCATGTCGTCGAGATTGTCGACGCCGCGCGTGTCCTCGATCTGCAGGATGCAGAAGATTTCGCCGTCCTTGTTGAGCGGCCAGACGTCGGCCTTCTTGTAGTAGTCCTGCTGGGAGAGGCCCCAGTAGCGGGCCGCGGCGGTCGGACCGTCGCCGCGGATGCCGGCGGGCGCGTAGAGCGGCGCGTTCTTCAGGCGCGGATAGCGGCAGGCGCCGACCGCGTTGGCGGCCTCTTCCACCGTCGATATGTGCGGGAACACGATGCCGTAGCAGCCGATGTCGAGCGCCTGCTTGGCCTGCCACTGCGCCATCTCGACGCCGTTGACCGGAATGCGGACCATCGGCGTCACCGGCGGCACCAAACCGGCCTTGGCGATCTGGGCGCGGTTGAGCATGTATTGCAGGCAGTCCCGCAGCCGGCCGGAGTTCCACGGATTGTGCTCCATCTCGAACACGCAGCCGTCGTATCGCGACGCGCTCAGGCCGATGGCCGAATCGACGTGGGCAGGCGCGAAGCACGTCAGCGCATGCTGCCCCGCTTCGAGCGCCCGGATGACATTGTTCAGACGCGGCAGATCGGCCATAATTATCCCCTTCACGCGTGGTCGTTGCGCTTCTATAGACGACCCGATATCCGCCGTCACCACCGCCTGCTGCGCGGCGGAGACCCCGCCCATCGAGAACTGAGCGAAGCGTCATGATCATCGATTGCCACGGCCACTACACGACCGAGCCCAAGGACCTGCACCGTTTCCGCAAGGACCAGACCGAGGCGGTCAAGAACAAGACGCCGCTGCCGCCGCGCGCCGGGCTCAAGATGTCGGACGACGAGATCCGGGCCTCGATCGAGGGCGCGCAGCTCAAGCTCCAGCGCGAGCGCGGCACCGACCTGACGATCTTCTCGCCACGCGCCTCCGGGATGGGCCACCACATCGGCGACTTCGCGGTGTCCAAGGAATGGACCGAGGTCTGCAACGACCTGATTCATCGCGTGTGCAACCTGTTCCCGAAGAACTTCATCGGCGTCTGCCAGCTGCCGCAGACGCAAGGCGAAGCGCCGACCTCGTCGATCAAGGAGCTCGAGCGCTGCGTGAAGGAGCTCGGCATGGTCGGCTGCAACCTCAATCCCGATCCGTCCGGCGGCTACTTCAACGCCCCGCCGCTCACCGACAAGTGGTGGTATCCGTTCTACGAGAAGATGATCGAGCTCGACGTGCCGGCGATGATCCATGTCTCCGGCTGCTGCAATCCGGCGCAGCACACGACCGGCTCGTACTACCTCAACGCCGACACCATGGCGGTGATGCAGCTCATCCTGTCCGACGTGTTCAAGGATTTCCCGAAGCTGAAACTCATCATCCCGCACGGCGGCGGCGCGGTGCCCTATCACTGGGGCCGCTTCCGCGGCATCGCGCTCGACAACAAGCGCCCCGAGCTCGCCGAGATCATGGGCAACAACATCTTCTTCGACACCTGCGTCTATCACCAGCCCGGCATCGACCTGCTCACCAAGGTGGTGCCGGTCGACAACATCCTGTTCGCCTCGGAGATGGTCGGCGCGGTGAAGGGCATCGATCCGAAGACCGGCTTCAACTTCGACGACACCAAGCGTTACGTCGACGGCTCGCCGAACTTGAGCGCGGCCGACAAGCAGAAGATCTTCGAGGGCAACGCCCACAAGGTCTATCCGCGGCTCAAGGCGCAGATCGAGAAGCAGGCGCGCGGCAACGCGTAGCAGACGCAACCCTTGACTGCGCTCGCCGCGTCCGAAACATAGCTGCATGTTCATCGGGCCGCGAAGCATTCTGTCGGTCGGCGCCGTGCTGGCGGCCGTCGCTGCGGCTGTTCCGCGGCCGGCCGCTGCCGAGGACGTTGCCGCCTTCTACAAGGGCAAGACCGTCACGATCCTTGCCGCGCACGAGAACGGCACCGGTTTCGACATCTATGCCCGCGCGCTGCAGCGGCACCTGCATCGCCATATCCCCGGCAATCCGGCGGTGGTGGTGCAGAACATGCCGGGCGCGGGCGGCGTCGTCGGCGCCAACTGGCTCTACAACATCGCGCCGAAGGACGGCACGACCTTCGGCACCTTCGTGTTCACGGCCCCGTTCGAGCCACTGATGGGCAACAAGGCCGCCCGCTTCGATCCGGCGAAGTTCGGATGGATCGGAAACATGGAGGAGGGCGTCGCGGTGTGCGGCGTGTCGAAAGCCGCCGGCATCGACAAGTTCGAGGACATGCGCAGCAAGGAGGTCATCATCGGCGCTTCCGGCCAGGGCAGCGCGCTGGTGAAGTCGGCGCTTGCGGTGCGCAACCTGTTCGATGCCAGGATAAAGCTCGTCAGCGGCTATAAGGGCACAGCCAGCATCAAGATCGCGATGGCCCGCGGCGAAGTGCATGGCGTCTGCAGCCTTCTGATGTCGACGGTGCGGTCGCACTGGCGCGACGATTACGAGTCCGGCAATTTCCGCCCGATCCTTCAGCTCAGCGGCCGCGCGCGGCTCGCCGGCGTCGCGCATGTCGACGATTTCGTGAAGTCCGACGACGACCGGCAGGTGCACGGACTGATCTTCGGCATTCAGTCGCTGGGCAAGCTCTACGCCGCGCCGCCCGGCATTCCTGCCGACCGACTGGACGCGCTGCGCAAGGCGCTCGCCGCCACCATGAAGGACGCGGAGTTCCTCGCCGACGCCGCCAAGATGCAGATCGATATCTCGCCGATGACGGGCGACGAGGTCGAAGCGGTCATCGCCAAGGTATCGGCGGCTTCGCCGGAGGCGGTCGAGCGCGCCAAGCAGGCGCTGACGCCCTGATCCAACGAACTGCGCTCGATCCGCCCGTCCTGCGGCGCGGGCATTCGCCTTACGATTGGCGACAGTCAATTTGTAGGGTGGGCAAAGCGAAGCGTACCCACCATCGTGGCTTTGCATCGGGTCAAAACGGTGGGCACGGCGCGTTCCGCGCCTTTGCCCACCCTACAATTTCCGACACGTCACTGCGGCTCGATGCCCGCCGCCTTCACCACTTTGCCCCACTTCGCGTAATCGTCGGCCAGGAACTTCGCGTAGTCC
>JAIESR010000021.1 GCA_019745775.1 Xanthobacteraceae bacterium
CTTTACGTCAGACGAATGCGCTAACTACCTCGCCCATGCAGGATATGCTTCGTCCTAACTGGGAAATGCTCTAGACGTACGCCCCGCGCACGCGGTCTGCCAGCGCCAAAGGATCGGCCGGCGGCGCGTCTGCGCGCCAGGCCACATGGCCGTCGGGCCGCACCAGCACCAGCGCGCGTTCGTAGAGCGCAGTCACCTCCGGATGGTCGATCGTCTCGACAGCGAGCGGCATGGCGCGTTGCGCGAATGCGCGCTCGATACCGGAGATATCGAGCGGCGCCGTGCCCAGCCGCATCAGCACGAAACCCTTGCCGAACAGGTCGATGGTCGAACGTCCGGGCGCGATGAAGACATGCGGCGCGCGGCTGCCCGGCCGGGCGGTGGGATGATAGTCGCTGACGGTGTCTTCCGGCGGCGGCGTGCCGTCGTCCCAGACGATAGGCGAGGGATCGTAGCGATAGCCGAGCGCCAGCCCGTCGGTGATCACCTTGCGGGTCTGCGACGGCAGGATCGCATCGGTGAGCCTTTGGCGCACGCGCGCGCCTTCCGGTGTATCGTCGCCGACGGCCGGTCCCGGCTTCTGCTCGCGGTCGTTGGCGTGGCTCGTGTCGGCATGGCCGACATTGCGCCGGCCGACCGGGCGGCGTTCGATCTCGTAGCTATCGAGCAAGGTGGATGACGCCCATCCTTGATGCACGGCGGCGAGCTTCCAGCCGAGATCGATGGCGTCGCCGAGGCCGGTGTTGAGGCCCAGCCCGGCGGCCGGATGGTTGAGGTGCGCGGCGTCGCCGGCGAGGAAGATGCGCCCGGCGCGGTAGCGCTCCGCCACCACGTTGCGCGCCGCCCAGCGCCGCACCGAGATGATCTCGTGCGGCACCGGCTTGCCGACCACCTCGTTGAACAGCCGGTCGGCGTCGACTTTGTCCGGCGCGTCGTAGTAGGCCTTGCCGCGCACGCCGAAGCGATAGAGGTCGCGCCCGTTGAGACTGATGAGGTTGCGCCACAGCCCGTCCGGCTCGACGAAATTGATCAGCGCCGCCTTGCCCATCTTGTGGTGCGTCCACAATTCCGGCGCGGACACGAAGATGCTGAGGAAATAGCCGAGATAGTCCGAGCCGTTCATGCCGATGTCGAGCGCACGGCGGATCGGCGAATGCCCGCCGCTGCAATCGACGAGGTAGCGCGCGGCAATGGTCAGGTGCTCGTCTTTCGCGAGGTCATGCACGGTCGCAAGCACGTGGTCGGCCCGCTCGATCGCGGTCTCGAACCGGCAGCGGTAGCGAATCTCGACGCTGTCGAAGCTGGCGGCCAGCGCGCGCAGGATCGGGTCCGACCAGATCTGGTTGCAGCGCTGCGCCCGCTCGGGACTGCCCGCCGAGGACCCCCGGCCACCATGATGCGGGCGTTCAATGCGTGCGATCTCGAAGCCGTTGAGCGTCGTGCAATACAGCGCGGTATGGGGGAAGTCGTCGGGTGCCCCGGCGTCGCGGATCGCGTCGGCGACACCGAAGCGCCGCATGAACTCCATCGAGCGTGCATTGAGCACCGACGCGCGCGGATGATCGGGCGGCCCTTCGGCCTGCTCGACCACGAGGCAGGGCACGCCCCGGCCGCCGAGGTCGGCGGCGAGCGCGAGCCCGACCGGGCCCGCGCCGACGATCAGGATCGGCGTTTCAAGCGTCGCCGAAACTTTGGTCATGTGAATCCGTGTCTATGCGGCGCGCTCGGTGTGCCCCCTCTCCCCAACGGGGAGAGGGAGCCGACCGAGTTTGCCGCTCGATCTGCTTATTACCTGACGAGCGTACTACTTCGGCTCGAGGATCGCCTTCGCCTTGGCGATGAGCTCGGCCGGGACGTTGATGGTGTCGTTGACGATTTTGGCGGCGCGCTCGCCGCCGAACGGGTTCATTTCGAGATTGAGCTGGCGTGCTTCCTTCAGGAACGCTTCGTCCTTCATGGTCGCCTCGAAGGCGCGCCGCAGCGCCGCGGCGCGCTCCGCCGGCACGTCGGGCGCGGTGAAAAACGGCCGCCCGAGCGCGGGTGGCAGCGACAGGAGCGACAGGATCTGGCGCTGCTCGTCGGTCTTTGCGAGCTCGTGCATCAGCGGCACCTGCGGGAACGCCTTGTCGCGCTCGTCGCCGATCTGGTTGAGCACGACCACGCGGTTGCCTTCGATCCAGGTCGGGCGCTCCTGCAGGATCCCGGCGAGGCTCGCGCCGGCGCGGGCTGAGACCTCGCCGCGCTCCATCGCGAGATCGAGCTCGGCGGTGCTCTTGTAGCCCATCACGATCTTGAACCTGGTGCCGAGCACGATGTTCATCGCGTTCGGATAAATGAAAGTGCCGGAGCCGGTGCCGGTGGCGCCGATCACGAGCTCGCGCTTCATCACGTCGTCCATGGTCTTGAAGCCGGACGTGTGCCACGCCACCGTCATCAGGTTCGAGGTGCCGGTCGACCCCAGCCAGAAGAACCGCCGCGCGTCGTAGCGCACGCCCTGACCGCTCAGCACCTGGTGCAGCGGCACGCTGTTGTTGACGGTGGCGATGACGGTGCCGTCCTTCTCGGCCTGCTGGTACATGAAGTTCGTCGCCAGCACGTGCCCGCCGCCCGGCATGTTGCGCACGATCATGCCCGGCCGGCCGGGGATGTAGCGGCCCATGTGCTTCGCGAGCGCGCGGGCGGTGAGATCGAACGGCCCGCCTACGCCGGTCGAGGTCACGATGGTGATCGTCTTGCCCTTGTAGAAATCCTCGACCGCATCGGCGCGGGCGGCGCAGACACCGAGGGTCAAGAGAGCGGCAAGGACAGGTTTCATCATGGCGAGCCCGGCTCTCTCCCGCTCGTCCCCGCGAATGCGGGGACCCAGTCAGATCGCTCCTGGATGCCCGCTTTCCCGGGGCATGAGCGGAGGTGAGAGCCAATCCGATATCACAGGCGGATGTGCCGGGGGACGAGGGCCTTTGGTCGCGGCCTTGCCCCGCTACCTGGCCTTGCTGAACTGATGCTTCCACAGCGACCACGAGCGCGGCACGTTGCGGCCGCGGCTCGACTTGTCGGATTCCTCCTCGTTGAGGAACTCGACCTCGCCAGTGTCCGACAACAAATGCGCCTGCATCTGGATCGAGGCGTTCTCCATTGAATAGACCGACCGGAACACCGACTCCTGGATCGAGTTTCCAATCATCGTTGCGCCGTGACCGCGCATCAGCACCACGTTCTTGTCGCCCAGCGACTCGGCGAGCGCCTTGCCGAGCTCTGCGGTGCGGATCAGCATGTCGGTGTTGCCGCCGGCCTTGCGGATTTCGAAGATCGGCACGCCGCAGCCGAGGAAGCCGCACATGTGGAACATCGGCCGCAGCCGGGCGCCCTTGGCCGCACCGAACGGAATGAGCGAGTAGGCGTGGTTGTGCACGACCGACATCACGTCGGGGCGCAGCTTGTAGATCTCGCTGTGGATGAAGCGCTCGGAATATTGCGGCTTGTCCGAATGCGTCAGCGGCGTCGAATCCATGTCGAACAGGACGATGTCTTTCGCCGTCACCATGCCGGGCGGCAGATGACGCGCCATCAGGAAGTAGTTCGGGTCCTTGGGATGTCGCACGCTGATATGGCCGAACGCGTCGACCACCTTGAGGCCGAACAGGATCTTATTGGCGAGCACAAGATCGGCGAGCAATTCCCTGGGCGGCGTGAGTTGCCTGGCCGCCTTCCTGGCGGCTTTGTTGTCGGCCTTCATCAAGCAGGTCCTTCTTGAGGGTGAGGTGAGAACTATTTGCGCAGCCGCTGGATCTGCATCTGCGCGAGGAACGGCACCAGCGGATGCGCGCCCATCTTCACGATGGCCGGCATGTCGAGCTTGATCAGCGCCTCGCGCTGATCCGGCGGCAGCTTGAACTGGTCGGCGAAAGCGGGCGCGTCCGCGACATATTGCGTGCGCTTCTCGGCGTCGTGCGCCAGCGCATGCAGCGCGGCTGTCAGCTCGACCAGCTCAGGCTTGATCGACGGGTAGTGCGCCGCATGCTCGCCGACCTTGGCGTCGATCCAGCCGAGCGAGGCGTAGTCGTGGTGCCAGCTCGGGTCCATCGACACCACGTCGGGCTTGCGCTCGCCGAGCGCGCCCGCGGCACAGGCCCAGCAGCGCAGCTCGATGTTGCCGGTCTCGTCGAGCTCGGCCTCGTCGAAGCCGATCAGCGATTTGAGATTTCCGGCGGCGAGCTTGTCGAGCAGGCTCCTGTCCCAGTTCAACTCGGGATTGGAGTAGCGGTCGGTGCCGGGGAAGTGCGACATGCCGCCGCTCGCGAGGATGACGGTGCGCAGCCCCATCTGCGTGACCGTGCGCGCCACCGCCTGGCCGAACTGGTAGCAGCGCTCCATCGTGGGCTGCGGCGGCAGGTAGGCGTTCACGTAGATCGGCAGCACCGGATCGGTGTGGCCGATGTGCGTGAGCGGGATGCCGATGGCGTAGTCGATCTTGGCGGTCGAGGAGAAGGCCGGATCGAAATTCTGCCGGTAGAGCTGACGCACCAGCTCGAAGGCAATCTCGCTCGGGACCTGCCAGTGGAATTTGCGGCCGGCGAATTCGCCCGTCGCCTCGCCGCCGACATGGATGGTGAAGGGCGGGCAGGTGGTGTGGAAAAACTGCTCGACGTGGTCGTTGGAGAAGATGATCCAGAGGTCGGGCTTGAGCGCCCGCAGCCGCTGACCGATATCGGCCGCGACCTCGCGCACCTTCGCCACCACGGCCTTGTCCTCGGTGTCCGGGAGGGTGAAGAACTGGGGCGCATGCGGCAGCATTGCGCCGCCGATCACGGTCGATTGCATGGCGGCTCCTTCGGTCGGGCGAAAAGGTACCGCCCAAACCGGGCAGCGACAAGCTGACCCACCATACCGCAGGCATACCGGGGGCGCGCTTCACACCTGCGACAGAAGTCATTACGCTGCAGGCCCGAATAGCCCCACCCTTCGCTGCCCCGCAGCACGCCAGCAAGAAACCAGGAGCGTCCATGGCCCAACTGCCGATCACGATCGCCTGCGGCAATTACGATCGCACCAAGGCGATCATCGACGGCCGCGTGCAGGTCGAGGGGTGCGACATCAACTACCTGCCGCTCTATCCGGAGGAGATCTTCCACCGGATGTTCAAATTCCAGGAGTTCGACGTCGCCGAGATGTCGTTCTCGAGCTACATCCGCACGGTCGCGGCCGGCACGTCGGAGTACATCGGCATCCCGGCCTTCGTGTCGCGCCTGTTCCGCCACTCCGGCATCTATGTGCGCGAAGGCGCCGGCATCGCCAAGCCCGAGGACCTGCGCGGCAAGCGCATCGGCCTGCCCGAATACCAGATCACCGCGGTGGTCTGGATGCGCGGCATGCTGCAGCACGAATACGGTGTGAAGCCATCCGAGATCCATTGGCGCAACGGCGGCCAGGAGGAGGCGGGGCGGCATGAGCGCACGCCGCTCAAGCCGATCCCGGGGCTCGACCTCAAGCCGCTCGAGCCGCACCAGACGCTGGTCAACATGCTGCGCGACGGCGAGCTCGACGCGCTGTTCACCGCGCGCGGGCCGTCGTCGTTCCTGCGCGGCGAACCGCACATCAAGCGGCTGTTCCCGGACATCCGCGCGACCGAGATGGCCTACTACAAGAAGACCAGGCTGTTCCCGATCATGCATCTCGTCGGCATCAGGAAATCGCTGGTCGCCGAGCATCCCTGGCTGGCGACGAGCCTCTACAAGGCTTTCCTGGAGGCGAAGCGGCTGGCGATGATCGACCTGCTCGACGTCAACGCCCTGATGGTGACGCTGCCGTGGCTTTCGGCCGAGACGCATGCGACGCAGGCCGTCATGGGCAATGACTTCTGGCGTTACGGTGCCGACGAAAGCCGCCACGAGATCGAGGCGCTCTGCCAATACTTGCACGAGCAGGGGCTGACCGACCGCCGCGTGTCGGTCGAGGAATTGTTCGTGCCGGCGACCATGGACATGTCGAAGGTGTGAGGGCGCGGAACGCCCTCGCCAAGGGGGTTTCGCCAAAGCCGCGCTTTCAGGCCTTAGGGCATCATTAGCATTGCGGCTGCTACTTTGGGGTGAGCTTGAAGCCCCATCGAGGCAGACCTGCCATGGCGATTGCGACAGCCCCAGCGACGGGTGCCGGCGATTTTCGTCTCACGCGCCCGCTGGAATTGACCTGCTTCGCGCTGTGCGTCGCGAACGTGGCATGGCTGGCCGCCTCCTTGCTATCCGGCACCTGGCTCATCGGGCCGGACGGGCTGCCGCTCGCGACCGACTTCGTGAATGTCTGGGCCGGTGGCCGCCACGCGCTGGAGGGGGCTCCGGCAGCCGCCTACGACGCGGCGCTGCACAAGGCGGCGCAGGTCGCGGCGGTCGGCCGCCCATTCAACGGCGAGTACCCCTGGGTCTATCCGCCGACCTTCTTCTTTGCCGCGATGGTGCTTGCGATGCTGCCGATCGTCGCCGCCCAGGTGGTCTGGGTATCGGTGACGTTTGCCGCCTATGTCGCGGCGATCCACGGCATCATCCGCGGTCGTGCCGGCATCCTGCTGGCATGCGCCTTTCCCGGTATCGTCGCGAATTTCGTCGTCGGCCAGAACGGGTTCCTGACTGCGGCACTGGTGGGCGGCATGCTCGTGTTCCTGGAGCGGCGGCCGCTCTTGGCCGGCGTGCTGCTGGGGCTTCTGTCGTTCAAGCCTCATCTCGGCGTGCTGATCCCGCTTGTGCTCCTGGTCGGCGGCTATTGGCGCGTGATCGCGGCGGCGGCCGTCACCACGGTGCTGCTCGCCGCCGCTGCGTGGCTCGCCTTCGGTGGTGCTCCCTGGGAGGCCTTCGTCCACGCGCTGTCGACGGCATCGCAGGCGACGCTGTCCGAGGGTCTCGCCGACTGGGCGCGGCTGCAAAGCATGTTCGGCCTGGTGCGCGTGCTCGGCGGCGGCGAAACGCTGGCGTGGACGCTGCAATTGCTGGTCGCGGGCGGCACCGCGATCCTGCTTTGCGTGCTGTGGCGCAGCCGCGTGCGGTTCGATCTGAAGGCGGCGGGGCTGGCGACCGGTATCCTGCTCGTGACGCCTTACATCTTCCTCTACGATCTGGTCGTGCTCGCGGTCGCGATGGCGTTCCTGCTGCGCGACATCCAGAGCGCCGGCGCCCGGCCGGGCGATATGCTCGGCCTTGCCGGCGCGGCAGCGCTGATGCTGGTCTTTCCGCTGGTGGTGGCGCCGGTCGGCTTCCTGGCGGCGGTGGTCATCGCCGTGCTGGTCGCGCGGCGCGCCGCCGTGCCAGGCCTGTCGGAAACCGCGCCGGTCGCGGGCGCGGCAGCGTCGACACGGTAGGCTGACGATCAGCGGCCGTTGGCGGCCACGCGCGCCCGCTGCGGAACCAGGCGTTCGCTGCCGAGCGCGCTCTTGATCCCCGACGAGCCGGCTTCGTGATACTCGGCGTCCTCGTTGACGTCCCAGATATCGTAGATGCGTTCGCCCGCCAGGATGTTCCGCGCCGTAAGCATCGCGGTCATCATGGCATGATCCTGGTTGTTGTACTTGTGCATGCCGTTGCGGCCGACGAGATGCAACGTCGGATAGGTCGTTTCCAGATCGAGCCGGATCATCTCCATATTGTCGCGGTAGGCATCGTCATAGACCGGGTAGGCCTTCGGCTGCCGCACGACGCTCGCATCGACCACGTCGGCGGCGTCGATAAGGCCGATCTGGCCGATTTCGCGCTTGGCGAGCGCAATGAGGTCGCTGTCTTTTGCATCCCAGAGCTGGTCGCCCTCGAAGCAGAAATATTCGAGGCCGAGGCAGCTCATTCCGGCCGGCACCATCTCCGGCGACCACGAGCTGAAGTTCTGCACGCGGCCGACTTTGACGGCGGGGTCGTGCACGTAGATCCAGTTGTCCGGGAACATGTTCGGCTTGTTGACCATCAGCGCGACGGTCAGGAAGTCGCGGTAACGCAGCGCACGCGCATGCAGATAGGAGATCGGGCGCGGCGAGATGGTCTGCATCAGCTCGCGCACCGGCGCCGAGCTGATGACGTGGCGGGCGGTATAGCGTTCGACCGTCCCATCGGCGGTCACCGCTTCGATCTCCCAGATGCGGCGGTTCTTGTCGTAGCTGAGGCTCTTGAGCTCGCGCCCCTTGAGCAGCCTTCCACCCTGCTTCTGAATCTTGCGCGCCGCGGCTTCCCACATCATCCCGGGGCCTTTGCGCGGATATTGGAAGCTCTCGATCAGCGTCTTGATGACGGCGCCGTTGCCCGCTTTGGCGGGCCGCTTGGGCATGATGGCGCGCTTGAGCGCATTCTTGACCGCGACGCCGAGATCGAGCCCCTTGATGCGTTGCGCCGCCCAGTCCGCTGAAATCTCATCGCACGACATGCCCCACACCTTCTCGGTGTAGGTCTTGAAGAAGATCGAGAACAGGCGTTCGCCGAACTGGTTGCGCACCCACTCGTGGAATGTGCGCGCCTCCTTGATCGGAAATGCCTTGGCGTAGGCATACGACAGCATGCACGCCGTGCTCTTGATCACGCCGAGATTGTTCAGCGCCTCGAATGCGCTGAGCGGGTAGGAATAATACTTGCCGCCATAGAAAATGCGCGACAGCCGCGGCCGCTCGATGAAATCGTCCGGCAGGATCTCGTGCCAGAGGTCGACGACTTCCTTGGCCTTGGAGAAGAACCGGTGACCGCCGATGTCGAACAGGAAGTCCTTGTAGCGCACGGTGCGGCTGATGCCGCCGACGTAGACCGGGTCCTTCTCGATCACCAGGACGGACGGCATCTGTTTCGTCAGGCAATAGGCGGCGGTCAGGCCGGCGGGGCCTGCACCGATGATGAAGACGTCAACATTCGTGGTCATCGGATTCCAATCTCGCGGCATGACGAGGTCGTGGACGAGGGGCTCGGCTTGTGCCTGGTGCGCGCGAAGGCGAACAACCGATGGCCGTTGTAGGAGAGCAGCGCGCCGGCAGCGGCGCCCGCGATGATCGCGAGTTGGGGCAATGCGGCGAGCACAGTCAGCGTGAGCAGTGCAAAGACGAGGTAGCTCGTGCCTTGCGCCACCGCCGTCACGGTGACGTAGCGAGCGGCTTCACGGTTCTGCCGGCGGCCGCTGGCATCGAATGTCAGCGCCCGGTTGAGCCGCCAAGTGACCAGTGTTGCGACCGCAAGCGAGACGACCCGCGCGAGCAGCGGCGGCACGCCGTATTGCAGGATCAGGGTGAAGCAGCCGATGTCGGTGATCAGGCCGAGGCCGCCGACGACCAGAAAGCGCACCGGGCGCGGCAGCCTTTCGGCGGTCGCGCGCAGGCGGTCTTCGCTCGCCGGCGCAGATGCGGTCGAGTTGGCAGGCATTCCGCAGACGTCCCCTTGACCCTCGGCTTCTGCGCGCGGGTTTCCGCGCCTATCCGGGCCGTTGGGGACGAGGTTTCGCAGGTCTTTGTTAAGGTCGGCCTTATCGGCCGCCCACCTGCGGGTGGTGCGTTACCGGTACGGTTAAACAATTGGAAAGGGACCATTCGATATCTCAACAGGATACGCGCCTTGGTTGAGCCATCAGTGAGGGTTCCCTATGTCCGGGCAGAAGGCCCCGCTCACGGCAGACGACGCCCGCCGGGAGCTTTTCTTCAAGCTGGCGCTGGCCTGCGGGATCGTGGTGGCGGGTCTCGAGATCGGCTACCTGGTCACCGCACCGTTTCCGTACGATCAGGTCAAATACATGATCGGCCGGGATTTCGTGAACGCCTGGGTCGGAGCCAAGCTGGCGCTGAGCGGCGATCCGGCCCCGCATTTTGGCGTCGAAGCCTATAATCAGCTGCTGGCGCACTATTTCGGGGCGAACTATCCGACTCATATCTGGTCGTATCCGCCGCACCTCCTGCTGTTCAGCTGGCCGCTTGCGCTGCTGCCCCTACGTCCTCTACTGCGTGTTCGGGCTCATCTTGTATGTGCTGGTGGTGAGCGAAGGCTCCCGCCGCCACGAGCACCTGTTGCTTCTGCTGGTCGCGCCGGCGGTCACGGCCAATATCTGGACCGGACAGAACGGCTTCCTGGTGACGGCGCTGCTGGTCGGCGGGCTGATCCAGCTCGACCGGCGTCCCATTCTTGCGGGCGTGCTGTTCGGCATCCTGACCATCAAGCCGCAGCTGGGTCTGCTGCTGCCGATCATGCTGGTCCTGACCGGCCGCTGGCGGACGATCTTCGCCGCCATGGTAACCGTCGTCGCGCTGTTTGCGGCGACCTCGCTCGTGTTCGGGTTCAAGGTCTGGACGGCGTACATCCAGGACGCGCTTCCGACGCAAAGGGCGATGGTGCTGGACGATATCCACAATTACATGGTGCACATGCCGACCGCGTTCATGAATGCGCGGATCGCCGGGCTGTCGGTCGCGGCCTGCTTTGCGATCCAGGCCGTGTTTTCCGTTCTGACGTTGGCGGCCGTCGTCTGGACGTTCTGGCGCAAGCGCGATCCGTTGCTGTCGAACGCGCTGCTGATCACTGCGATCTTCACCGTGTCGCCCTACACTTTCAACTACGACATGGTCCTGTTCAGCTGGGTCATCATCAAGCTGATGGACCGGAACGACAACGATGTGTGGGACTACGGATTGATGCTCGCGGTCTGGGCGATACCGTTCATGACGGTGGCCATGGGTATCACCGGCGTTCTGCCGTTCTCCTTCCTTCCGATCTTCGCGTTCGGCGCGCGGCTGGTGTGGCGGATCTGGAAAGTCGATCAGGTATCGGTCGCGACACGAGGCAGTGTAGCGACGACCGACGGAAATGCGCCGGCACCCGCTTTGGCGTTCGCGGACGCGCCATCGCTCCGCCGCTCATAGCTCCTGCCGGCGCCGGATCGGGGCTTCGACCCGCGCCATCGCCGCCGCGCCGGCGGCGTTCTCGAAACGCCGCTCGCCAGCTCTGTTCAAGAGAATGAGCAGCGGCAACTGCAACGCGATCATCGGAACCGCTAGCAGGAGCACGGCCTGGGACGACCCACCCGCCGCGTACATCGCAGCGGCGGTCACGCACAGCGCGATGGCGCCGATGTCCCAGCCGCCCTCGATGGCGAACTGGAAGCGGAAGGCGCAGGGCGCCTGCTTGGCCTGGTTGTAGATCGTCGTCATCAGCACCGGGACATAGAGGCCGCCGGTCAGGGCCGACAGAATTGCGACCGCGATGACGATGTCGGCTTGTGAGCCGCACAACGCCCGCGCCAGCAATCCGGTCGCCACCAAGCCCGCGTTGAGCCAGGCGACTCGTCGCATATGGCCGAGGTCGATCATCCGCCCGAGCAGCATGCCGCCGATCGCGCCGGCGAGCGTCGCGACCGCCATGACGCCCCCGAACGTTTCATAGCGTTGGTCGATCGCCTGGAACATGATGATGTGCCAGGCCCAGAACGAGCTCGAGGTAATCCATCCATCGGTCGCGAACAACAGGATGCTGCTCTTGGCGGCGGCATAGGAGCCGGTCGGTGCGATCCGCGCCAATGGCGGCTCCGTCATGCGGATCAAGGGCAGGGCGGCGGCCGCTTCCGCCACGGCGGCGGCGCCGAACGCTGCGAGCGGACCGTATGTCGCCAGCACGACGCCGCCGACGGCAGGGCCGACGACGCCGGCGGCCGCGATGAACACCTGCCGCATGCCGACCTGGCTGCCGCGATGCTCGGCATCGCCCAGCGTCGAGAAGAACGTGTGATAGCAGGTCCAATAGAGCACCTGGCCGGCCGCCGCCGCGACGCAATAGAGCGCGAGCTCGACGCCGATGGCGTCGACGAAACCCAGAAGCTGATACTGGCTCGCGATCAGGATCGTGCCCAGGACCAGGGTCCATCGCAGTCCCAGCACGGGGACGATGGTGAACGCCATCGGCCGCAGCGCAAACCGCAGGCCGTAGATCGCGGCAAAGATCAGAAAGATCGTCGCCGGCGACAGGCCGACCCGGAGCAGATAGACCGCGGAGAACAGCCCCGACAGGCTGTTCGCGAGCTCGTGCAGCGTCGTGTGAACGGCCAGGCGATTGATGTTGGCGTTGGTAAAGAAGCTCATGGCGGTACCAACGCTATCCAGGACCCACATCAGAATCATTAACGCGCAGGTTCAAGTTTGCCCGCGCGCTATCCACTCATACACACTGGCCCTCGACCGGTGTTCGGCGTAGCTTCTGTCCAACAGACTTTTCCGGGGAGGAGAGTCATGCGCCAAAAGGCTGCAAACCTGAACAAGACTGACATCAGCCGTCGTTCCATCCTGACCGGCGCCACCGCCGCCGGCCTGTCGACGCTCAGCGCGCCGTCTTTCGCCCAGGCGCCCGCCGTCGTCGGCAAAACCAAGATCGTGGTGACGGGTTTTTATCGCACGCCCGCGTTTCATGTTGCACAACGGCGTGGTCTGTTCGCCAAGGAGGGGCTCGACGTCGAGTTCCTGCTGGTGCGGCTCGCCCCCGACCACAACGAGGGCCTGGCGCACGGCCGCTGGCCGCTGACCATGTCGTCCGCCGACACCATGCTGGCACGCACCACCCAGGACGGCGTCGATTTTGTCCTGTTCCTCGAGGCCGAGGAGGGGCTCGACGTCCAGCTCATCGCGCAGCCGAAATACAAGTCGTTGCCGGAGCTGCGCGGAAAACTGTTCGCGGCCGATCCGATCGATTCCAATTACGACCTCGTGCGCAACAAGATCATGCGCGACAACGGCGTGCCCGAGAGCGAATACCGTTATGAGGTGATCGGCAATTCCAGCATCCGGCTCGCCGCGTTCCTCGACGGCAAGGTCGATGCCGCCATGCTGCAGCGGCCGTTCTCCGACCGCGCCATCGAGAAGGGCGGGTTGCAGCTCGCCAAGGGCTCCGACTACATCAAGGACTGGCCGATCTGCTGCGGCTGGGGCCTGCGCAAATGGCTGGAGGCGAACCGCTCGGTGGTCGTCGGCTTCACCCGTGCGATGGCGCTGGCGGCCGACTGGCTCCTCCTGCCCGAGAACAAGGAGGAGATGATCCAGATCCTGATGAAGGAGGAGAAGCTCACGCGGGCCTGGGCCGAGAGCAACTACTCCTATGTGCTGCCGAAGTGCATGCTCAAGCCGGAATCGATCCGCAAGGACCTCGAGCTCCGTATCGAGCTCGGCTACTACAAGCCGCCGCACAAGCCGACCGAGGCATTCTACGACATGAGCTACTGGACCGAGGCCACCGGCCTGCCGGCGCCGCCGCCGGCCGGACTGCCGCGCAACGCAGTGGCGGGCTGACCATGCCGCGCAAACACGCGCTCCCTCGCCGCGCGGCGCTCACCGGCGCGGCCGCGACCGGCGTCGCGGCGCTGGCGCCTTCGACGGCGCGCCCGCAGGCGCCAGCCGTCCATGGCATCACCAGGCTGCCGGTGTCCGGCTATTTCCGCCGGCCGCCTTATCTCGTCGCCGTTCACAAAGGGTTCTTCGCCAAGGAGCGGCTCGAGATCGACTATCACGTCGTCGAGTTCGCGCCCGACCACAACCGCGAGCTCGCCGAGGGCAAGTGGCCGCTGACGCTGTCGTCGGCCGACACCATGCTGGCGCGCACCACGCAGGACAACGTCGACTTCCTCATGGTGATGCAGACGGAGGAAGGCCTCGACGTTCAGCTGGTCGCACAACCGCAATACAAGTCGCTGCAGGAGCTGCGCGGCAAGCTGTTCGCCGCCGACCCGATCGATTCCAACTACGACCTCGTGCGCAACAAGATCATGCGCGATCACGGCCTCACCGAAAAGGATTACCGCATCGACGTGCTCGGGCCCTCGCGCGTGCGCGCCAATGCCTTTACGCAGGGCAAGGTCGACGCCGCGATGCTGGCGCCGCCGTGGAACGAGCGCGCCGTCGCCGCCGGCGGCAAGGTGCTGGCGGAAGGCGCCGATTACATCCCGAACTGGCCGCTGAGCTGCGGCTGGGGATTGCGGCGCTGGATCGAAGCCAACCGCTCGACCGTGGTGCGTTTCGTGCGCGCGATGGCGCAGGCATCGGACTGGCTGCTCAAGCCGGAGAACGGCGAGGAGACGATCGCGCTGATGATGCGCGAGGAGAAGCTGCAACGAAACCGCGCCGAGAGCAGCTATCGGCGCGTGGTGCCCAAGGCCATGATCAGCCCGGAGGCGGTCCGCAAGAATATCGAGGTGCGGATCGAACTCGGCTATTACAAGCCGCCGCACAAGCCGACCGAGGCGTTCTATGACCTCAGCTACTGGAGCGAAGCCACCGGCGAGCCGGTGCCGCCGCCGGCCGGGTTGGCGCGGAATGCCGTGGCGGGGTGATGGGATCTGCGCGGCGATTAACCCGACAATAACGTTACCATTTCGATTCCAATTCGATTGCGAGTTGGTTGTTTCGCTGATTGTTGAGGTGGAAGCCGTAAATCGTATGTTGGCGGGCGGCGTGCCCACGGAGGATTTGTGAGCCCGGTCTCGGCCTGTGCGACGCGGGCGTATCCCGGAATCGGGATGGCGTGACATGCGATCTGGCTATTCGATGCCGACAATTCTGGTTGGGGCCGGCGCGATCCTCGCGATGGCGGCGGCCGGCGTTCTGGTGGCGCTGCAGGCCGCGACCGGCCGGCCGTCCTCAAACCTGACCGGCAGGGTGCAGATCGGCGCCGAGAGCTGCCAGAGCTTCGTCATCGATCACAAGACCGGCTTCATCACCAACGATCAGCGCGCCGCGTGCGCCGAGGCCGCAAAAGAAGCCAAACGCAAGATCGCCAGGCAACCGGTCTCCGTCGCTATCCCCGAGCAGGCCGGTATCCGGGTCGATACCGTCCGCGACTCGTTCAACAGGCGTTGAAGACCATGAAGCACGAACGCCCGACCGTGGATGAAGAGCTTTACCGAACCCTTGGCTGGGGCCGCCGCAAGAACCTACGCCGGCATTTCGGTTATCCCGGGCAGATGCATTTCGAGGACGGCGTGCCGCCGCGCGCGTGCACCATCATCGACATGTCGGAATCGGGCGCCCAGCTCGACGTGCCCGGCGAGGGCGAGGCGCCGGACGAATTTTCGCTGCTGATCGGCGGCAACTCCCATGTGCGGCGGCAATGCCGCGTGGTGTGGCGCTCGGGCAGCCGCCTGGGCGTGGAGTTCCGCGTCGGCGTCAAGGCTTCGACGCGAAGTGGCGCTCAAGGCGCAAGTGCCAGCCGCGGCGCGAGAACCAAGCCGTAGGAAGTGGACAGGCCGGGCGGCAACGTCCCGGCCATTGTGTCAGACGCCGAAGATCGACCAGCCGAGCCGTTGAGTCAGCATTTCGAGCGCGATGCGGCCGAGACGGGAATTGCCGGACGCATCGAGGCCCGGCGACCACACGGCAATCGAGGCCTTGGCCGGTGCGATCGCCAGGATGCCGCCGCCGACACCGCTCTTGCCGGGCAGGCCGACGCGGTAAGCGAATTCGCCGGAGCCGTCGTAGTGCCCGCACATCAGCATGATCGCATTGATGCGTCGGGCGCGCTCCGGGCTGACGACCGAGAGGCCGGTATCGGGGTTGCGGCCGGAATGAGCGAGGAAGCGGGCGGCCATCGCAAGCTGCCGGCACGACATGGCGATAGCGCAATGGTGGAAGTAGACACCGAGCGTGAAGTCCGCCGGGTTTTCGATCACGCCGAACGCCTTCATGTAGTTGGCAAGCGCGATGTTGCGGAAGCCGGTGCGCTGCTCCGACGCCGCGACCGCCTCGTCGATCGTGATCGAGGTGTCGTCCGCGAGAAACTGGATGAACCTCAGAAGCTCGCCGAGCACTTCGCGCGGCTGGTGCCCGGACAGGATCGTATCGGTGACGGCGATCGCGCCGGCATTGATGAACGGGTTGCGTGGCTTGCCGCGTTCGAATTCGAGCTGGACGATCGAGTTGAAGGGGCTGCCCGAAGGCTCGCGGCCCACGCGCTGCCACAGGCGATCGCCGACCTTGCCGAGCGCGAGGGTCAGCGTGAACACCTTCGAGATGCTCTGGATCGAAAACGGCGTATCGCTGTCGCCGGCCGCCGCGATATGGCCGTCGGTGTCGACAACCGCCAGCCCGAAGGCCTGCTGGTCGGCGCAGGCGAGCTCCGGGATATAGGTCGCGACCTCGCCGCGGTCGGTGCGCCGCCGCATCTCGTCGGCGATCTCTTTGACGATCCGATCAAGCTCGCGCACGGCCTTGGCCCTCAAGATAAGGTAGGACCCTCAGGAGGGGTTATAGCGCAGCCGCGCAGGCTGCCGTGGCCGCAAATTTGGGCAGGCGTCGGTGCGCGCGCCGCAGCTAGAGCGGTTCACATTTTGACGGAAGCGTATCCGGCGTTTGCGAAGTGGTTATCGCATTCGGTGGGATTGATGGTTTCTGTGAGGCTTCCGATGTGGCGCCAAGTGTCTTCGACGGTGCGCCTCTGAGCGGCGCGCATCCAATGTTTGATCTTGGCGAAGGTCTGTTCGATTGGATTGAGATCTGGGGAATAGGGCGGCAGGTACCAAAGCCTGGCACCCGCGGCTCTGATCATGCGGCGTAGTGCGGCTGACTTGTGACTGCCGAGATTGTCCATGATGACGATGTCGCCGGGCTTGAGGACCGGGACGAGTTGCTGCTCGACATAGGCGCGGAAGCACTCGCCGTTGATCGGGCCGTCGAACACGCAAGGCGCGGTCAGGCGGTCGCAGCGCAAGGCGCCCAGGAAGGTCAGTGTTCGCCAGTGCCCCTGGGGTGCGAAGCCTCGCAGGCGCTCGCCCTTCGGCCCCCATCCGCGCAGCGGCGCCATGCTGGTCTTGATCCAGGTCTCGTCGATGAACACCAGGCGCCGAGGATCGAGCCAGGTCTGCCACGATCGCCAGCGCCGCCGCCTGCGAGTGACGTCGGCGCGAGCCTGCTCAAGGGCAAACATCGTTTTTTTTGAAGCGCAGTCCTTCGCTCCGCAGGAAAAGCCACACTGCATTGTGCGAGACCTTGATCCCGCGTGCGGCCAGTTCGTCCTTCAGCCCATGAAGCGTCAGGTGCGGCGTCCGGCTAATCCGCTCCTTGATGAAGGCCCGGTGCGGCTCCAGGACCCGCTTGCGATGTCCGCCCATCTTGCCGGGCGCCACCGAGCCGGTCACCCTATAGCGTTGCGCCCACTTCACCACCGACGACACCGCAACGCCAAACCGCGACGCTACCGCGCGGCAGCTCTCACCCCGCGATACCGCCGCAACCACACGCTCACGAAGATCGTTGGAAAGGGGTCGCGCCATCGGATGCTGGCCTCCATCCCAGCCAGCATCTTGAATCACAATCCCCAACAAAGGGGAATCCCTTCCGATTCAATTAATCCGTGAACCGCTCTAGAGAGCATGTTCCGCTTGGCACAGACCTCTCCTCCGCTCATTCCCGCGCAAGCGGTAATCCAGAATCTTACTTTATGGCCCCTGGGTCCCCGCTTTCGCGGGGACGAGCGGACTGAGGGAGCGCGATTCAAAATCAGCGGAACTTGCGCCAGGCGGGGCGCCGCTCAACGCGCCACGAAGAAATTCTTGTCCTTGATCGGCAGCGTCACCGCGCCGCCGGTCGCCATCGAGTATTCGATCGCCAGCGTCGCTTCCAGCGTGGCGCGCGCCTCCTGCGGCGTCGCCAGCACGCAGGGCTTGCCGAGCGCGAGGTGGTCGAGCCAGGCGCGGGTCTCGTTCGGGATCGGGCCCCACAACTCGCCGAGCGCCCAATCGCCGGGCGTGCCGCTTTGCAGGAACACCATGTTGACGGTGTGGTCCGGCAGGTAGACGTGCGGCACGCCTTTCTCCGAATACATGATCTGGTCGGTGTGGTCGTCGTCGAGCAGCATGACGCCTTCGGTGCCGAGCAGCTCGACCCGCGCGGCGTGCCCGAGCGCCGGATATTTCTCCGGCAGCGAATAGCACAGACCGAGATTGACCACCGAGCCGTCGTCATAGGTGAACACGGCAAAGCCGACGTCGGGCACGTCGTGGCCGGCGGCTTTCAAGACGCCGGTCTGGCCGCGGGCATAGACCTCGACGATGCGGCGCCCTTCAAAGAACCAGTTCATCAGGTCGACGTAGTAGGTCAGGGCATCGACCACCGGCGTCGCATGGGGATCGCGCTTCAGGATCGCGAACGCCTGGGAACGCGAATTGTAGAGCCGCGCGGCGCCGCCGGTGACGGTGCCGATGCGGCCTTGCAGGATCTGCTCCTTGGCGATCAGGTAGCGTTCCTTGTAGCGGCGGCTGTAGGCGACCCGCACATCGGCGCCGCGCTTCTCGATCGCGCGCAGCACCTGATCGGCGTCGCCGAGCGACAGCGCGATCGGTTTTTCGACCAGCACCGGCAGGCCGCGTTCGATCGCGGCGAGGATCGGCTTGACGTGCTCGCCTTCGCTGGTCGAGACGATGACCGCGTTGACCTCCGGGCGCGCAATGATCGCGTCGTTGTCGCCGGAGTGCACCTTGGCGCCGACCGCCTCGGCGAGCTGCTTCGCCTTGGCGGGGTCGGCGTCCGACACCGCGATAAAGCCGACGGCGGGATGACCGGCGGCGAGCTTGGCGCGCAGCGTGCCGATGCGGCCGGAGCCGACGATGGCGAGACCGATTTCCTTGGCCATGCGGTTATTGCACCTTGCCGATCGCGCGCACGGTGGCTTCAGTCTTGCGGCTGTCCTCGTCCCACCACGGGCGGAACTCGTCGCGGTCGAGATAGTCGATGCCGCTGCCGACCTTTTCCATCGCCTTGATGAAGTCCGGGTCCTTGACCGCCTTGGCCGCCGCCTCGCGCCAGAACGTGATGATCGGCTCCGGCACCTTGGCTTGGGTGAACAGCCCGTTCCACTGATAATACTGCGCGTCGAAGCCGAGTTCCTTCAGCGTCGGGACGTCGGGAAATGCCGCGACACGCTTGGTCCCTAATGTGGCAACGGGGCGAAGCAGGCCTGCGCGCGCCTGCGGGCCGCCGACCGCGGGATGCGCGGCGAGCACCTGTGCATGATTGCCGAGCACCGCGGTCAGCGACGGGCCGCCGCCGGCGGTCGGCAGGTGACGCATGCGGGCGCCGGTCGCCTTCAGCACGATCTCGACAGCAAGATGCGTTGTGCCGTAGAGCCCGCCGGAGGCATAGACGATCTGGCCCGGCCGCTTCTTGGCGTCGGCCATCAGCTCCTTGAAATCCTGCCAGGGCGTCTTCGCATTGACGAACAGCATCGAGGGATCGGCGGAGACGAGCGCGATCGGCGCGAACTGGTCCCGCGTAAAACTCGGCGGGCGGCCGAACACCTGATCGACGGCGGGGAGGAGCGCGAGCTGCGTGGTCGCGACCGTGATGGTGTAGCCGTCGGGCGGCGCGTTCGCGACCTGCATGGTGCCGATCAGCGCAGCCGCGCCGGGCCGGTTCTGGATCACCACCGGCTGGCCGATGATGCGCTCGAGCACCGGCGCGATCGCGCGCGCGGTGGTGTCGGTCGAGCCGCCGGGCGGATAGCCAAGCAGGATGGTGACGGGCCTCGACGGGAATTTGTCCTGCGCCTGCGCCGCGCTGGTCATGAAACCGACGGCGATCGAAAGTGCCAGAACGGCCAGGCGCATGAGTGTCTCCCTTCCACGTTTCATTCCGCTGCTTCTTTCAGGCGGGTCCGCCGCATCACCGCCGGGATCAGGCCGATCGCGAGCAGCGCGGCGCCGACGAGCAGCAGCGCGACCGTGATCGGCCGTTGCAGGAAGATTGTATACTCGCCGCCCGACATCGCCAGCGATTGCCGGAACGCCATCTCCAGCATCGGCGCGAGGATAAAGCCGAGCACGATCGGCGCCACGTCATAGCGCAGCTTGCGCAAGCCGTAGCCGGCGGCGCCCGCGATCCCCATGATCAGGACTTCGACCATGCTGTGGTTCACCGCATAGACGCCGACGATGCAGCAGATCAATATCACCGGATAAAGGTAAGTGTAGGGGATTCGCAGCAGCGACACGAATACCCCGACCAGCGGCAGGTTGAGGATCAACAACACCAGATTCCCGATGTACATGCTGGCGATGAATCCCCAGAACAGCTGCGGCTGCTGCGCGATAAGCAGCGGCCCGGGTGCGATGCCGTGCACCACCAGCACCGCGATCAGGATCGCCTGCACCGGGCCGAGCGGTACGCCGAGTGCGAGCATCGGCACGAAGGCGCCGCAGGCGGCGGCGTTGTTCGCCGATTCCGGGCCGGCCACGCCTTCGACCGCGCCCTTGCCGAAGCGCTCGGGGTGGTCGGAGAGCTTCTTCTCGACCGCGTAGGAGACGAACGACGACAGGATATGCGCGGAACCCGGGATGATTCCGATCAGGAAGCCGATCACCGTGCCGCGCCCGATCGGGCCGATCGACGCGCGTGCCTCGGCGCGTGATGGCAGCAATTCCGAAAACCGCGGTTTCATCGGCCGCATCGCGCGGGTGCCATAGGCGAGCATGATCTCGGAGACGCCGAACAGCCCGACCGCGAGCGGTAAGACGCCGAGCCCGTCGGAGAGCTCGTGCACGCCGAACGAGAAGCGGTTGTAGCCGCTCATCGGATCGATGCCGATCATGCCAAGGAGGAGCCCGAGCACCGCCATGGTCAGCGTCTTCGGCATCGGGCCGCTGCTCATGTAGGAGAGAACGAAGAGCCCCATCATCAGCAGCGCGAAATATTCCGGGGGCCCGAACGCGAGGGCAAACCGCGCCAATGGCGGCGCCAAGAGCATCAGCGCCACCACGCTGAGCGTGCCGGCGACGAACGAGCCGATCGCCGCGATCGCCAGCGCCGGCCCGGCGCGGCCCTGCCGCGTCATCTCGTAGCCGTCGATGCAGGTGACGACCGACGCGGCCTCGCCCGGGATGCGCATCAGGATCGAGGTGGTCGAGCCGCCATACATGGCGCCGTAATAGATGCCGCCGAGCAGCACGATCGCGGTGGTCGGCGGCAGGCCGAAGCTGATGGGCAGGAGAATGCTGATGCCGGCGAGGGGGCCGAGGCCCGGCAGCACGCCGACGATGGTGCCGATGATACAGCCGAGAAACGCGTAGAGGAGCACCGAGGGGTCGAGCACCACCTGGAAGCCGAGCAGCAGATTGTGCAGGGTCTCTGCCATGGTGACGTTGTTACAGCCCCCACGGTCCGGTAGGGAGCGAGACCCTCAGCACATGCACGAACAAAGCATAGCTGCCGAAGGCGATGCCGAAGCTCACCAGCAGGGTCGGGGTCAGCGGCTTGCGCTCGACGACGCCGAGATAGAACAGCAGCAAGCCCAGCACCGTCAGGCGATAGCCGATGGCGCCGAAGGCGAAGGCGCTGACCAGGATGCCGGCAATGATGAAGACGGCGTGGCGCGCTGCGCCCTGGTCGGCCGGCTCTTCTTCAACGTTGCTCGCCTCAGCGCTATCGACTGCGTTCGCGCCGCTGCCGGCCATGCTCCAGAGCGCGAACACCACCAGAAGGATCGCGAGCGCAAGCGGCGTGATGCCCGGACCGGGGTTGTCGATGGTGCCGAATGGCAGGTCGGCGAGGCTTCGCCAGATGAACAACAGCCCCACGGCGACAAGCGCCAGCGCGCCGATCCGCTGGCGTTGCGTTTCCCTGTCGGACGGCCGGAGCACGCTCATGGTGCCACCATTCCCGCTCGAACGTTTTCTCCCGCGTGAACTGTACTCCCAAAACGCCGGATGAAACCACCACCACAAAGCGGACGCAGGCGGTCTTTCCAATGCTATGGTGCGCAACACAAGAAGAAGCATGGGAGGACGTTTCCGATGAGCGAGTCGACAGGGCCGCGCTTCTCGAAATTCGAGATGGGCGATTTGAGCGAGCAGCAGAAGCGCGTTGCCGAGCGGATCATGAAGGTGTCGAGCGCCGGGCTCGGCGGCCCCTACAGCATCCTGTTGCGCAGCCCGGTGCTGGCGGAGCGCTATCTGGGCATGACCGACTATCTGCGGTTCGAGACCTCGCTGCCGCATCGCCTGAACGAGCTCGCGATCCTGATCGAGGCGCGGCTGTGGGACGCGCAATACGAATGGTGGGCGCATTATCCGATCGCGATGCGCGCCGGCGTCTCGCCCGAGGTGGCGGAGGCGATCCGCAACGGCCTGCGTCCGAGCGGCATGAAAGAGGACGAGGAGGTCGTCTACGACGTCTGCATCGAGCTGTTACGCGACCGCAACCTCACCGACGCGACCTTCGCGCGTGCCAATAAGGTGCTGGGCGAGCAGCCGACCATCGACCTGATTGCGGTCGCGGGCTTCTACGTGATGGTATCGTCGGTGCTGATCGCCGGCCGCGTCGGGATTCCCGACGGCAGCCCGCCGCCGCTGCCGACGTTGCTGAAGAGGTGAGCGCCGTGCGGCCTAAAGTCGGCTTGGCAGGATCGCGACCACGAGCGAGATGAAAGCGATCGCGAGACCGAAGATCATCAGCGGCAGCGGCGCGACCAGATACGGCATCAAGCGATATTTGCGCCGATGCTCCATCAAGGCGCCGAGGCAGATCATGGCCACGCCGATCGCCATGATGACCAACGCAATCTCACGCCGGGTAAAGTCCATGGCCGCTCCTTCTTGACCGGCCGGGCAGGAGGCCGCAGCGATCTGCGGCCGGACTTGTAGACGAGACAGCGGCAGGTTGCCAGCGCTCCGCTGGCCCTCAACTTCGCAGGCCCGGCGCCTCATGCCCAGTGCGCGCGACGTATTCCGTATAGCCACCGCCGTACTGGTGGATGCCCTCGGGCGTCAGCTCCAGCACGCGGTTGGAGAGCGCGGCCAGGAAGTGCCGGTCGTGCGAGACGAACAGCATGGTGCCTTCGTACTGCGAGAGCGCCACGATCAGCATCTCTTTCGTCGCCATATCCAGATGGTTGGTGGGCTCGTCGAGCACCAAAAAATTCGGTGGATCGAACAGCATCTTCGCCATCACCAGCCGCGCCTTCTCGCCGCCCGACAGCACGCGGCATCTCTTCTCGACGTCGTCGCCGGAGAAGCCGAAGCAGCCGGCGAGCGCGCGCAGCGAGCCCTGGCCGGCCTGCGGGAACGAGTTCTCCAGCGACTCGAACACCGTCTCCTCGCCGTCGAGCAGGTCCATCGCGTGCTGCGCGAAGTAGCCCATCTTGACGCTGCCGCCGAGCGCCACGGTGCCGTCGTCGGGCTCGGCCGAGCCGGCGACGAGCTTCAACAGCGTCGACTTGCCGGCGCCGTTGATGCCCATGACGCACCAGCGCTCCTTGCGGCGGACCAGGAAGTCGAAGCCCTCGTAGATGCTCCTGGAGCCGTAGCCCTTGCGCACCTTCTTCAGGCTGACGACGTCCTCGCCGGAGCGCGGGGCCGGCGGAAACTCGAACAGCACGGTCTGGCGGCGGCGCGGCGGCTCGACGCGCTCGATCTTTTCGAGCTTCTTCACCCGGCTCTGCACCTGCGCGGCGTGCGAGGCGCGCGCCTTGAAGCGCTCGATGAACTTGATCTCCTTCGCCAGCATCGCCTGCTGGCGCTCGAACTGCGCCTGCTGCTGCTTTTCGTTGAGCGCGCGCTGCTGCTCGTAGAATTCGTAGTTGCCCGAATAGGCCGTGAGCGAACCGCCGTCGATCTCCACGATCTTGGTCACGATGCGGTTCATGAACTCGCGGTCGTGCGAGGTCATCATCAGCGCGCCTTCGTAGCCTTTCAGGAATTGCTCGAGCCAGATCAGGCTTTCGAGGTCGAGATGGTTGCTCGGCTCGTCGAGCAGCATGGCGTCGGGCTGCATCAGGAGGATGCGCGCCAGCGCGACGCGCATCTTCCAGCCGCCCGACAGCTTGCCGACGTCGCCGTCCATCATCTCCTGGCTGAAGCCGAGCCCCGCGAGGATTTCGCGCGCACGGCTTTCGAGCGCATAGCCGCCCAATTCTTCAAAGCGCGCCTGCACGTCGCCATACCGCTCGACGATCGCTTCCATGTCGTCGGCGCGGTCGGGGTCGGCCATCGCGGTCTCGAGCTCCCTGAGCTCGGCGGCGACCGCGCTGACCGGCCCGGCGCCGTCCATCACCTCGGCGACGGCGCTGCGGCCCGCCATTTCCCCCACGTCCTGGCTGAAATAGCCGATGGTGACGCCGCGCTCGACCGAGACCTGGCCCTCGTCGGGCGGCTCCTCGCCGGTGATCATGCGGAAGAGGGTGGTCTTGCCGGCCCCGTTGGGGCCGACGAGGCCGATCTTTTCGCCCTTGTTGAGCGCCGCGGAGGCTTCGATGAAGAGGATCTGCCGGCCGTTTTGTTTGCCGATATTGTCGAGACGGATCATTGCGACGGGGATTCCGGAAGGCGGGGAGGGGCGGGCTTAGGTCTCAAACGATCAGTTCGCGCGCCGTGCCGCGGACGTCCATCTCGTACTCCAGTCCGATCACGGGCGGACGGGCATAGTACCAGACCAGGCCGGCCTCCATCGCGCCGCGCCGCGCCAGTTCCTCGCCCACCAGATGGCCGATATTCTGCACGGTGTAGGCCTGCGTGCTGACCGCGTCCTGCCAGTCGAAGCCCAGCATCTTGAGACGGCGCTCCATCTCCTCGATGACGTAGACGACCTTCTCGCGCAGACCTTCGGGCGAGGTATCGCCGAAGCGCACGATACGCTCGTTGTACGGCTGCGATCCCGGCCGCGCGTCGCCGCCGCCGGCGAGCATGAAGGTGCGGCGTGCTGTCTTCGGCGTAGGCACGGTGTAGGTGAACGCCAGCATCGACGGTGCCGGCGGCTCGCTGTATACCGGGCACACGTTGGTGCGGGCCACCGGGTTCACGCCGTCCTTATAGATGCCCCACCGCTCGAGCGTGGCGACATAGAGCTTGTTGAAGTCGATGAAGCCCTGGTCGCTGAACGGCTTCGGCGAGCGAAGCTCGCACTGCGCGAAGGCCGTGATCGGCCTGCCGATCGCCTCGAGATGCGCTTCGACGGCGTGGAAAGCCTCCGGCAGCGGGACGGGTCGGGTGAAGCGGGCGCGCTCGAGCTCAAAGCCGTCTTCCGCGGCGACCCCGCCGGAATACTGAAAAACGGCCGGGATGTAGCGATAGCCGCCCGGAGCAAAGACGACGGTGCTGGTCATGAGGTCCGCGTGGGGTCCGCTGGGGCTGGCTGGGGAACTAGGATTCGAACCTAGATTAACGGAGTCAGAGTCCGCTGTTCTACCGTTGAACTATTCCCCAAGACCGGTCCAAGTCCGCCTTTGCCCAAAACCCTTATGGGTCAACAGCTTGGACGAGGTGGTTGTAGCCTTGGCTTTGCCCGTGAAGCAACCGGGCATCGACTCAATTTTCGCTCTCCCGGCAATCGCCTGGAAACCGGTCGGTTCCATATAACGGGCCTGCTGCTGCTTCGCTACCCTTTGTGCCGCCGTTCACGGTAGGCGTGGATACCAGGGCTTGCTGCCACGCTCCTGACGCGATCTTGGCGAGACCCTGGGAACGGTTTTGGGCGCGGGCAGGTTGCCCGTTTGCCCGGATAATTCACCTGGATAAGGAGTGTAAAATGCGCCGGATCATTCTTGCGGGCCTCGCCCTGGTGGCGGCAGCCACCGTGTTCGACATCCCGGCCGCGGACGCCCAGGTCAGCAGTGGCCGCAATCCCTGGTGCATCCGCGACGGCGTCTTCGGCCGCGGCAGCTGGGATTGCAGCTACCACAACCGCGCCCAGTGCGAGCAGAGCGCGCTCGGCGCCGGCGGCTTCTGCACCACCAATCCGAACTACACCGGCGGCAAGGGACGCCAGACGAAGAACCCGCGCCGGGACAATTCTTGGGACGGGGGCGGCTGGGGCTGGGGCGGCGGCCGCTGGTAGCGATAGGGGCCTGCGATTCCATCGCGTCAGTGCGCGCGGCGGATCGCGTTCGAGAGAGTGATGTCATCGACAAGCGGCGCGGCGATGTCGCGTCGAAGGGCAGCAGGATTCAAATTCGACACGGGGCCGAATCAGCCCACCGACATCGATTGCCAGGGGCGAACGTCTGACGTTGTCGTGATCGCTACCATCTTACTAGCAGGGCGTACGCCGTTACCGCGGGGCGACGAAAAGCGAGCGTCGACACGGGATCGGATGGGCAGCGGGCAAGAAGCTTAAGAGCAAAGTAACGCGCTGGAACTATAGCGCGCAGCAGATGACCGATACGCGAATGGATGCCGAGCGGCGCGCTGACACTGTATCAAAGGATCTGGAGCTCGTCGTGCGCGCGCTCCAGGAAGCAATCAGTGTCATCGACGATCACGATCCTGATCGCAACCCGGCGCGCTGCATGCGCCAGTTGCGGCGCCTGTTCGACAACAACAACCTGCGCGCGGCGATGCGACGGCTGGCGGCCGAGCTTCCGCCCCCGCCCGAGTCGCGCCGTCCGTGAGGACGTCGAGCGCAAGCAGGCTCATGAACAATACCGTGAAGGGGAGCGCCGTGCAGGCGGCCGTCTCTCGTCCATCGTCGGGCGCGCATCAGCTCGCCGGCTTGCGGGTGGTCGAATAGGCCACGGTGGCGATCGAGAGCAGCGCGCAGAACGCCATGAAGAAGAATATCTCCGCCGGATAGCCGCGGTCGAGCATCTGCCCGAAGATCAGCGGCGAGACGATGCCGGCGAGATGGAAGCCTGACGTCACGAAGCCGAACACCCGGCCGTAGGCCTCGCGCGGCGCCGCCACCCGAACGATCATGTCGCGCGAAGGCATGGTCAGGCCGTTGAAGAAGCCGACGCTCGACATCAGCACGATCAGCGCGAGCGCCGGGAAATCGATCGTCCCGACCAGCACGCAGGCGGTGGCGGTGCAGAGGAGCCCGACGGTCGTGACCAATCCGTAACGCGACGTGAAGCCGGTCAGCTGGCCGCCGACCAGCACGCCGACCGCGCTCATGATGAGGAGCCCGGTGAGCGCCGAGTTCGCGACTGTCGCCGGCGTGCCGTGCAGCGCGCCGAGCGTCGCCACCAGATAGTTGTAGAGGCCGCCGCCCGACATCGAGAGCAGGATGAAGAATACGAGATTGGCGAGGATCGGCGCGGACAGCAGGAGCTTCCAGCTGTCCGCCGCCGCCGCGGGCGCTTCCGTCTGCGCGTCGTTCTTCGTGGCGGGCTTCGCCACCGCCGGCGGCTCGCGGGTCATGAGCACGATCGCCGCGGCGATCACACCGAGCACGGCGGCGCACATGAAGGCGCCGCGCCAGCCCACCACCGCGTAGAGATAGACCAGCGTTGCCGGCGCGGCGGCGTTGCCGAGCATGCCGGAGAAGGTGTGATAGGAGAACACGCGGCCGGTGCGCTCGACCGGAACATGGCGCCCGAGCAGCGCGTAGTCGGCCGGGTGATAGACGGTGTTGCCGAGGCCCAGCACCGCGAACATCCCGATGAACACCCAGAACGAGTTCACCAGGCCCGCGACCGCCAAGGCAGCCGAGCCGACCAGCAGCCCCGCGACCAGCATGTAGCGCGCGTTCCAGCGATCGACCAGGAAGCCGACCGGCGTCTGCCCGACGGTCGAGACGATGTTGAACGTCGTCAGCGCCAGCCCGAGCTCGGTATAGGTCACGCCAAAGTCGTCCTTGATGACGATGAACAGCGGCGCGAGCAGCAGCATGTAGTAGTGGCTGACGAAATGCGCGAAGCACACGCTCATCACCAGGCGGTTCTCCGCGGCGCGCGGCGCGGAGGGCAGGGGCAGCTCGGCAACCTGGGTCATTTCCTACGTCTCTTTTTCGTAGTTCTTCGTAGGGTGGGCAAAGGCGCAAAGCGCCGTGCCCACCAAGGTCTTGCATCAGCAGCGGCCGATGGTGGGCACGCTTCGCTTTGCCCACCCTACGGTTCAGAGATTCCCCTTCACGACGCCCTTGTCGCGCCCGCCGCCTGGATCGCCTGCCACACCCGGTAGGGCGTTGCCGGCATGTCGATGTGGCGGATGCCGTATTCGGACAGCGCGTCGGTGACCGCGTTCATGATCGAGGTGAGCGAGCCGGCGCAGCCGGCTTCGCCACAGCCCTTCACGCCGAGCGGGTTGGTCTTGGCCGGCACCGGATGGTTCGCGACATCGAACATCGGCGCGTCGACCGCGCGCGGCAGCGCGTAGTCCATGTAGGAGCCGGTGAGGAGCTGGCCTTCGCTGTCGTAGACCGTGCGCTCCATCAGCGCCTGGCCGATACCCTGCACCACGCCGCCGTGCAGCTGGCCCTCGACCACCATCGGATTGACCACGGTGCCGAAGTCGTTGACCGCCGAATACTTCACCACCTCGATCACGCCGGTCTCGGGATCGATCTCCACCTCGCAGACGTGGCAGCCGTTGGGATAGGCCGAGGCGGCGGGGCCGTCGCTCACATGGTTGACGTCGAGCGAGGTCGGCACGCCTTCCGGCAGGTTGATGCCGGTGCGAAGCTTCGCGGCGAGCTCCATGATGCCGATCGCGCGGTCGGTGCCGGCGATCACGAAGCGGCCGTCCTTGAACTCGATGTCGCCGGCGGAGGCTTCGAGCATATGCGCGGCGATCAGCTTGCCCTGGTCGATCACCTTGGCGGATGCTTCGATCAGCGCCGTGCCGGTGTGCATCAGCGACTTCGAGCCGCCCGAGCCGCCGCCGGTCGAGAGCTTGTCGCTGTCGGTCTGCATCAGGCGGATCTTCTCGAACGGGATGCCGAGCTTCTCGTGCAGCACCTGTGCGAACGGCGTGGCGTGCCCCATGCCGAAATCGAGCGTCCCGGTGAGGATGGTCACGCCGCCGTCGGCCTCGAACTTGATGCCGCCAAGCTCCTTCGAGGGAGGCGCCGTCACCTCGAGATAGCTGCCGATGCCGAGCCCGCGCAGCTTGCCGCGCTTGCGGCTCTCGCGCTTGCGCTGACGGAAGCCCTTGGCGTCGGCGGCCTCGATCGCCTTCTTCATGACGGTCGGGAATTCGCCGCTGTCGTAGGTCCCGCCCATCACCGCCTTGAACGGAATTTCGCGCGGGCGGATCTGGTTGCGGCGGCGCAGCTCGATCCGGTCGATCTCCATCTCGGCGGCGGCGGTGTCGATCAGCCGCTCCATGTAGTAGTTGCCTTCCGGCCGGCCGGCGCCGCGATAGGCCGACACATGCGACGAGTTGGTGAACACGCACTTGGTCGACACCTCGATCAGCGGCGTGCGGTAGACGCTCTGCACGTTCTTGACCGCATTCTGGGTCGAGGGCATCGGCCCGACATTAGCGAGGAAGCCGCCCATGTTGCCGACAATGGTCAGCCGCACCGCGAGGAAATGGCCTTCGGCGTCGAGCGCGAGCTCGGCGTTGACGCGGTGGTCGCGGCCGTGGCTGTCGGAGACGAAGCTGCCGGAGCGCTCGTCGGTCCACTTCACCGGCCGGCCGAGCGCGCGCGCCGCATGCAGCACGCAGATATATTCGGGGTAGGGCGCGGCCTTCATGCCGAACGAGCCGCCGACATTGCCGCTGACCACGCGCACCTGCTTCGGCTCGACGTTCATCAGCGCCGCGATATTGGCCTTCATGCCGACCACGCCCTGCGAGCAGCTGTGCAGCGTGAAGCGGCCGTCCTTGTACTCGCCGACGGCGGCGCGCGGCTCCATCGCGTTCACCACCACGCGGCTGTTCACGAGCTTGAGGCGCGTGACATGCGCCGCCTTCTCGAACGCGGCCTTCACGGCGTCCGCGTCGCCAAAGTGATAGTCGAGCGCGACGTTGCCGGGCACGTCGTCGTAGAGCCGCGGCGCGCCGGCGTTGATGGCCTCCTCCGGATCGGTGACGGCGGGTAAAGGCTCGATGTCGACCTCGACCGCCTCGGCGGCGTCCTTGGCGCGGTTGAGGGTGTCCGCGACCACGAACGCGACCGGGTCGCCGACGAAGCGCACGCGGTCGGTCGCAAGCGCGTGGCGCGCCGGCTTCTTCATCTCCGAGCCGTCGCGGTTCTTGAACGGGACGATGCACTTGAGCGTGCCGTAGGCGGCGAGGTCGGCGGCGGTGTAGACGCCGAGCACGCCCTTCATCTTGCGGGCGGCCTCGGTATCGATCTTCTTGATCACGCCGTGGGCGTGGCGGCTGCGCACCACCACCGCGTAGAGCTGGCCGGCGACGCTCACGTCGTCGGTGAAGCGGCCTTCGCCGCGTACCAGCACCGGGTCCTCGGTGCGCAGCACCGGCTGGCCGATGGCGTATTTGGTTTCCGGCATCTGGCCGGCGTCGTTCTGCAGGGTCATCGGGTCCTCGGCCGGCAAAAAACCGGCGAACGGCGGGGGGAAACGGGTTTTGAGTCCGCCCTGAAATAGTGGACTAAACCCGCGCGTACAAGGACTTAAGCAAAAGCCATGCGTCCACCGTACATCTGTTGCGCGAGGCCTGCGCGCTGTTACACTCGATCGATTTTGGCTTCGGACACGAGCCGCCACATCGAGCGGAGCTCTGGGCGGCAGGAAGGCTTTTGATGGGTGACGAGGTCCGGGGAACCGGGGGCCTCGACTCCGCGCATGACCGGAAACCGCCTCGGCGGTCTCCGTGGGGTCGGCGGTCGCCTCATGGCTCTGGGTATCGCGACGGACCTCCCGGCGGGGGGCGTGCGACCTATGCCGCGCTCGACCTCGGCACCAACAATTGCCGGCTCCTGGTCGCGCGCCCGACCGGCGATTCGTTCCGGGTTATCGACGCGTTCTCCCGCATCATCCGCCTCGGCGAGGGCATTTCGGCCTCCGGCCGCATCAGCGACGCCGCGATCACCCGCGCAGTCGAGGCGCTGGCGATCTGCCGCGACAAAATGATGAACCGCGGCGTCACCCGCGCCCGCCTGATCGCCACCGAGGCCTGCCGCGCGGCGGCGAACGGCGGCGAATTCCAGGCTCGTATCGCGGACGAGGTCGGGCTCGATCTTGAGGTCATCGGCCGCGAGACCGAGGCCGAGCTCGCAGCCACCGGCTGCACGCCGCTGCTCGATCCCGACGCCGAGGGTGTGATCCTGTTCGACATCGGCGGCGGTTCCTCCGAGCTGGTGCGGCTCGGCCGCTCGGCACCGAGCCGGCGCGGACCGCCGCTGCCGGACATCAAGGCGTGGGCATCGATGCCGGTCGGCGTGGTGACGCTGGCCGAGCGCCACGGCGGCCACGACGTCACGCGCGACATCTACGAAGCGATGGTGCAGGAGGTCGCCGGGCATCTGGCGCCGTTCATCGCCGCCAATGATTTCCCGGCGGTCGACCGCATGCATCTCCTCGGCACCTCCGGCACGGTCACCACCATCGCCGGCGTGCATCTCGAACTGAAGCGCTACGATCGCCGTCGCATCGACGGCTGCTGGATGACGGACACCCAGGCGATGACCGTGGTCGAGCGGCTGATCGACATGAGCTACGAGGAGCGCGTCGCCAATCCCTGTATCGGCTCCGAGCGCGCCGACCTGGTGCTCGCCGGCTGCGCCATCCTCGAAGCGATCCGGCGCGAATTCCCGTGCCGGCGCGTGCGCGTCGCCGACCGCGGGCTGCGCGAGGGCATGCTCATTCAAATGATGCGTGCCGACGGCGTGTGGGGCTATTCGCCCGGATTCAGCGGAGCGCGCGCGCCGTGACCACCCAGGGCCGCGGCCGCGATCTCAAGACGCGCGTGAAGACCGCGAAGAAGCGTTCGCATTCGTCGACGCTCTGGCTCGAGCGCCAGCTCAACGATCCTTATGTGGCGCGTGCCAAGCGCGAGGGTTTTCGTTCACGCGCGGCCTACAAGCTGATCGAGATCGACGGCAAGCATCACCTGTTCAAGCCCGGCCTGCGGGTGGTCGATCTCGGCGCCGCGCCCGGCGGCTGGAGCCAGGTCGCCGCCAAGCGCGTCGGCGCGCCCGAGGGCCAAGGACAAGGTCGTGGCCGCGTCGCGGCGATCGACCTGCTCGAGATGCCGGCGATCGCGGGCGTCGAATTCGTGCAGCTCGATTTCCTCGACCCCACGGCGCCCGATAAGCTCAAGACGATGCTCGGCGGTCCGGCCGACATCGTGCTCTCCGACATGGCGGCGAACGCCACCGGCCATCGCAAGACCGATCATCTGCGCATCATGGCGCTCGCCGAAACCGCCGCCGACTTCGCCTGCGAGGTGCTGGCGCCCGGCGGCGCGTTTCTCTGCAAGGTGCTGCAGGGCGGCACCGAGGCGACATTGCTCGCGAAGCTCAAGCGGGACTTCAGGAGCGTGAAGCACGTGAAGCCGGCGGCGAGCCGCGCGGATTCGGCCGAGCTCTATCTGTTGGCGACGGGGTACCGGGGAGGACAGCAGTAATGGCCAAGAAGCGCATGGTGCTCGAAATCGGCATGGGTACCGATATCCGCGGCGCAGACCCGACCAAGGCCGCCTGCCGGGCGCTGCGCGACGCGCTCTGGCACAATTCGTTGTCGATCGCGCCGGCGCTTGGTCATTCGCTGGATGCGATGGTCGTCGACATCCACATCGGCGTGCCGCGTCCCGAACTGGTGGACAAGGCGGAGGTGATGGCGGTGCTGCCCTACGGCAAGGGCTCGGTGACGGTGACCGAAGGCGGGCTTGAAATCCCCAACGATGCCGGCACCAGCAGCACGATGATCGCCAATGCCTGCGTCGTCGTCAGCCTCGACGTCGTGTGAAGGAGGGGTTGATGCCAAAGACGCGCGTCATTCTGGAACTGGGCTCCGGCAACGATCTGCATGGCTCCGACTACACCAAGGCCGCGCTGCGCGCCGTGCAGGATGCGCTGCACCACAGTTCGCTCTCGTTCGTTCGGACGTTGAAGATCGACAAGACCAAGGTCGATGTCGAGGTTACGGTCGGCGTCCAGCGGCCGGAGCGGATCGACCTGGAGCAGATCAAGGAATCCCTGCCGCTCGGCAATGTCACCGTGCGCGCCGTCAAGGGCGGTCTCGACGTTGTCGATCAGGAGAACAGCGACGCTGCGGTCATTGCCAGCGCGGCCATCGCTGTTCGCATCGAGACGGCATGACGTGCGGCAGGACGGCACAAGGGCGATTGTTCAGATCGCAGCGATAGGCGTCGCGCTCGCGGGACTGGTCGTCGGCGCGATGCTCGCCCTCAACGCGCTGGCTTTTTCGCAAGGCCAGGACCGCGTCAGGGCCGGGTTGCGCGATGCGATCGCGGACGGGACGATCCTTACGACGCGAGCGCTTACTCCACTTGAATTCATCCTGCCGCAAAGTGCAACGAGAAGGTCGACCTGGCCGCTGTTTACCTACGAGTGCTTGATGTGGACGACGCTGATCGCGCCCGGGCTCGACGCCAAGGCGCTGACTCTGCGGACCATCCGCGTGGAGGCCGCAAAGATCGATCTCGATCGGCGCGCTCCGGCAAACCCCGACTGCCAGGCGGTCCTGCAGGTGTTGGAGCCGGCGGCGCCGGCTGAGCAGCGGCCGTATAATGTCCCCTATGATCGGTATTTTATCGGGCAGCGCGTCCTGGCGCAGTTACTCTTAAGCAATTTTTCCCCGCGTACCTCCGCAATCGTCGTGCAGGTCGTGGTCTATGCCGCATTTATTCTCGCGCTGTTGCTCGCGTGGCGTCGACGCGCCGTGGCGACCGCGCTCATGTGTGCGACGTTGTTGTTGTTCTATGGGCTTTCCTTCTACGGCGGCACCGTGTGGTTCGGCGCGCTGGACCTTACCCATGCGATCTTCATTATCGCGGCGCTGCTCGTACCGCTTGGGACGGCCACGACGAGAACATGCGCGGTGTTTGGCGCCTTGTACGGCGCCTTCGTCGCGCAGTTTGACGTTCTGACCGGCGGCATTCCCGTCGGGCTTGCGATCATCGCCTTGCTGGCCGGCAACAGTGCAGCCGACCAGAAGACATTCATGCGAAACGTTTCGGTCCTTGTGATCGCCTTTTGCCTGGCATTCGCAAGCAGTGTGATGATCAGGCTGTCGATTGTTTCCGTCATTGAAGGAAGCAATCAATTCGCCCGCCACTTTCCCGGCCTGCTCCACCGGCTGCGCGGCGACATCGCGCGTGAAACACCTCCGGACTTCATGAAGCAGTTCGCCGGCTATCTCGAATATCCCTTCGGGCAGATCGGTTATCTCATCAGCATCTACCGTCACTGGAGCCGTATCATCGGTTGGGGGTCGTCGACCTTCGGTACCGTACTCGTGGCGAGCAGCCTGATCGCGGTTGTTGTTGCGACCGTGCGGACCGGGGTTTTCCGGCGCGACCGTCGGGCGGAATTCCCGCCGCAGCTCATGGGATGCTGGCTCGCACTTGGTTTCCTCATCGCCTGGATGGCGCTGTTCTGGAATCACACGCTGGTGCATCCATTTTTCATGGCGCGTTTTCTGGTTATCCCCGTCATGAGCGGCGCCGTGGCGTTGGCGGCGCTCTATGCTGCCTCGCGCCTGACGCGGCGACGCGCTTCGTCTGGCGTGATAGAGTAGGCATTGCGATGCGACGGTGCCGGGCCGAAACGAGTCCGGACCGAACAAAGAAATCGGGGAGGTCGCAAAATGAGTGAACATCGCAAGCGTCGTATCACGCGCCGCGCCGCCATCGGCGGTCTCGCGGCGGCACCGGCACTGCTCTCGCCGGCGTTCGCGAACCGCCATCCGGCGCCGCGCCCGACCAGCCTGAAATATCTCGACCGCAACATGTATCGCAAAGCCGCCGACGTGCGGGCGATCTTCGACATGGGACGCCATCGCGGCAACAAGATGCAGATGATGGCGGTGGGCGCGCGACGGTTCCTGTTCCAGGCCGGCGACGTGATCGAGGTCACCGATGCGCTCAAGCCGGTGATGTTCAACCGGCAGGGTTTTGCCGGCGGCCAGCTCCAGCTCGCCTACAACGACAAGCTCAAGAAATGGATCCTGATGACCGGCGCCGGCGTCGCCGGCACGTTCTCGACGCCGAAATGGCCGAACGGCAAGTACGACAATCCCGATCTCGTGAAACGCAACATCGAGCAGAAGGGCCTGCGCGGCGTGCGGTTCTACGATGCGACCGATCCGGAAAAGATCGTGCCGCTGTCGGAATGGGCCTGCGACCAGGGCGATCCCAGGCGCCCGGTCCAGACCGGCTCCGGCACGCACCGCAGCTACTACGACGGCGGCCGCTACGCCTATCTCGACACTGCGCCCGACAACAGCTTCACCCGCATGGAAAGCTCGGTGCGGCATTATTCGAACGGTATCCAGATCATCGACGTGGCGGACCCGTCGCAGCCGAAATTCGTCGCCAACTGGTGGCTGCCGGGCCAGCGCGAGGGCGAGGAGGAGGCCTACAAGCAATGGCGCGAGCATGGCGACCGCAAGTCGTTCACCACGCTGCATGGCCCGATGTATGTGCCGCGGAAAGTCGAGGATGGCGGCCGCTACGGCTTCAGCGCCTATAGCGCGCTCGGCATGATGGTGCACGACCTTTCGGACATCGCGAACCCGAAGCTCGTGGGCCGGTTCTATCCGAAGGTCGAGCCCGGCGCGATCCCGTTCCACACCATCGACGTGGCGCGGCTCGACCGCGGCTTCGTGATCTCGAGCCCGGAAGTGCTCAACCCCGACTGCAACGAGCCGTACCAGCCGTCGTGGATTCTCGACGTGCGCGATCCCGTGAAGCCGCAGCCGATCTCGCAATTGCCGGTGCCGCTGCCGCCGGCCGACGCGCCGTACCGCGACTTCTGCGACAAGCGCGGGCGCTTCGGGCCGCACAATCCGCCGCACCTGAAGGCACCGGGCCGGCCGCATCCGAACTTCACGGCCTACACGTTCTTCAACGCGGGCTTGCAGTTCTACGACATCAAGGATCCGGCGAAACCGCAGAACACCGGCTACTTCATCCCGCCGCAGGCCGGCGGCCTCGACGACTACTTGAGCTATCCGCGCGACACCGACAACGTCTTCATCGAATGGGACCGCAGGCTGATGTGGGTCGGCACCGGTACGGGCATTTACCTGGTGACGTCACCGCTGCTGGGCGAGCCCGTGCTCGAACGCATGCCGGTGAAGGAGTGGGCGCTGGCGGGGCTGAATGTCGGGCACGCGTGAGTGACGTGCGTGTCCCGGGTCAGCGATGCACCACTTCGTGCTGCACCGCGTCCGGGACACGAAATCGGAACGCTCGGCTAGTTCGGAACTAACCCCGCCGCCTTCGCGACCTTCGCCCACTTCTCGATCTCGGCGCGGATATAGGCGGTGAATTCGTCCGGTGTGTCGCCGATGAGCGTCAAGCCCTGGCTTGACAGCTTCTCCTTGACGCCCGGATCGTGCAGCGCCTCGACCGTCGCCTGGTTGAGCCGTGCGACAATCGCCGGTGGCGTGCCAATGGGCGCCACCATGCCGTACCAGTTCTCGGCGACGACCTGCGGATAGCCGAGCTCGGCGGTGGTGGGCACGTTCTTCAGGCTCGGCGCGCGCTCGCGGCTGCCGACCGCGATGGCCTTCAGCTTGCCGGCCTCGACCTGCGGCAGCAGCACCGGCAGATCGAAGAACGCCATCTGTACCTGTCCCCCGAGCAGATCGTTCACCGCCGGCGCAGCGCCCTTGTAGGGCACGTGCACGATGTCGATCTTGGCGGCGACCTTGAGCAGCTCGCCGGCGAGATGCGGCATGCTGCCCGGTCCCGACGAGGCATAGTTGAGCGCGCCGGGCTTGGCGCGCGCCAGCGCGACCAGCTCCTTGAGATCATTGGCGGGCAGGCTCGTCGCCGCTACCAGCAATTCCGGCACGGTGGCGACCAGCGTGACCGGCTTGAGATGCTTGAGCGTGTCGTAGGGGAGCTTCTCCTGCATGCTGATCGAGATCGCCAGCGCGCCGGCGCTCGATATTGCGATCGTATGGCCGTCGGGCGCAGCCTTGGCGACCACGTCGGTGCCGAGCACGCCGCCGGCGCCGCCACGGTTGTCGATCACGACCTGCTGCTTGAGGATTTCCTGAAGCTTGTGCCCGACCACGCGGGCGATCAGGTCGTTCGGCCCGCCGGGCGGGAACGGCACGACCAGCCGGATCGGCTTCGACGGAAACTCCTGCGCGGAGGCCGCAACAGGGCTCAGCGCAACAACGGCGCCGATGCAGAAGATACGCAGCACGGCTTTGATCATCGAAAGCTCCCTTGGGACTTCCGCGGTCATTGTGACACAGCGGGAGAGGCCAAGACAGCATCCAAGACAGGATCAATGGCAGCGCCGATGGCGATCAGGCAGGCCGGCTCATTTCGATGAGCGCGCCCGCGACCGAAGGCGGCGCGTGCGCCCGGCGCCGGCCGGCGGCTGATATTGCCGTCCTTCATTCCAGCGGTCGATGCGCACGACCGGAAGAAGGATGACGGTCGCAGGCTCCTGCGGCCGGGGCCGAAGATTGCGAGATAGCCGTTCAAACGGAAATCGGATGACGTTTCCCATGGTGCGCGTCCCTCGTTGCGCGTCGCTTTGCGGTGCTCTCCGTCGCGCCCGGTACCCGAGCGCGCGCCCTTATTGCCGACAAGAGGGACGCGGCCGTGTGAGCTGGCTCACACCCAGGACGAATGACCATGCGGGGCCAGACGAAAGATTATGCGAGCGGATCAACCCTGTTTCTGGTCGCCGGCGGCGGTCGGGCCCGTGCTTGCCACGCTCTGGCGGCGCGAGACTTCGGCGCCGGCGTCGGGCGGCAGCCGTCGGAACATCAGGAACGTGGCGGCCGATATCAGTGCGACGATGACGAAAGCCGGCTGGAAGTCGGCGGCGGTGATCTTCTCCGCCCCGCGCCAGGCCAGCGTCATTTCGACAGCGATGCGCCGAGCGCCACCGAGACCGACAGCGACAATTGCTGCGACACCGCCACCAGCGTGGTCGCGCGGCTCATATAGCGGGCATCGATGTCGGCATAGGCGACGGTGTTGAGGCTCGTATACTGAAGCGAGCGGAAGAAGCCGCCGACCAGCAGGACGCCGACGATCCAGGCGAACGGCACGCCGGGCACGAAGGTCGCGCACAGGGCGACCATCGCGGCGCTGATCACGGCGTTGACCACCAGCGCCGAGCGGAAGCCGAATCGGCGCAGCACGATCGGGATGATGGTCTTCATGCCGAGCGCGCCGAACACGTTCGATACCGTGATCAGGCCGGATTCGAACGCGGTCAGCCCGAAACCGAGCTGCAAGGCGAGCGGCAGCAGGAACGGCAGGCAGCCGATGCCGGCGCGATAGAAGAAGCCGCCGACCACGGCGGCGTGCAGCGTCGGAAATTTGAGCAGCGACAGGTCGACGATCGGATAGGGCGTGCGGCGCGCATGCAGCACGAAGGCGACGGTCGAGGCCGCCCCGATCGCAATCATCGCAAGGACGATGCCGGTCGGCAGGAGTTTCAATCCCAGCGTCGAACCGCCGAAGACCAGCCCGGCGATGCCGAGCCCGGCGAGCGCCGCGCCGCGCGCGTCGAACGGGTCGGGCGCCTCGGCTTTGACGTCCTCGATATAGATCGTCGCCAGGATGATGCCGGCGAGGCCGATCGGCACGTTGATGATGAATATCCAGTGCCAGGACACGTAGGTCGTGAGGAACCCGCCGAGCACCGGGCCGATCATCGGGCCGAACAGGGCGGGGATGGTGACCCAGATCATCGCCACCACAAGCTCCCGCTTGTCGACGGTGCGTACAAGAATCAAACGTGCGACAGGCGTCATCATGGCGCCGCCGACGCCCTCGACCATGCGCGCGATCACGAACTGGGTCAGCGATTGCGACAGCGCGCAGCCGATCGAGCCGGAGATGAAGACGAGGATCGCCAGGCGGAATACGTTGCGGGCGCCGAACCGGTCGGCGGTCCAGCCGGAGACCGGCAGGAACACGGCGAGCGAGATCAGGTAGCTCGTGATCGCCAGCTTGAGGGCCAGGGGGTCGGTGCCGATATCGGCCGCGATCGCCGGTAGCGAGGTGGCGATCACGGTCGAATCCATGTTCTCCATGAACAAGGCGACCGCCACGATCAGCGGCACGATTTTGTTGGAGAGCATGGCGGGCTTCTGTGGCGGGCTTCGGCGGGAGGACCGGGCAGGGGGCCAGCCTAGCAGACTTCCGCCGAAAGCATGATCCCGAAAAGCGGAGACCGGTCTTCGGACCAGATCATGCTCAAAGTATAAATCCGGGCATTGTCCCGGCGTAAAGCGCACCTATTTATGCGGCGCGTGGTCGGTTCCTTCGATCCCCGTGGGAGGTCCTTCGATGATCTACATCCTCGCGTTCTTCCTGCCGCCGCTGGCGTTGCTGCTGAACGGCCAGCCGTTCTCGGCGATCTTCAACCTGGCCATGATCGTGCCCTGCATCATCCTGGGCTTCTTCATCCCGGTGTTCTGGCTGGTTCCGTCCGTGCACGGCATCATCGCCATCGCGATGCGGCGCGACGACCGCCGGCACCGCGAGATCGTCGACGCCATCGAGAAGCACGGCCCGCCGCCGGAGTGGCGCGGGCGGTAGCCTCGCGCCCCGGGCGCTGTGGCCGTTGCTGCTCCCTCCTCCCGCAAGGCAGGGCTATCGCATTTGTCCGCGAGCGTGGCGCGCATGATTGCGCCCTCTCCCCCTTGTGGGGAGAGGGCAAGAGGGTCTCTCCACGAGTCGCGATTGGGTAAGGGTCTTTTTCAATCGCGATGGCGACCCCTCACCCTTCTTTGTGTTGAGCCACCGAGTAGCCCTCTCCCCACAAGGGGGAGAGGGCGCAATCTTTTCGGCCAAAGTGCGCGGCGCCGTTCGCTACGCTGTGACGACCGTCTCCTTCCGCAGGGCGACGACCTGCAACCCGGCGAAGCCCGCCACCACCGCCGCCTGGAAGATCACGAACGCATAGCCGAGCGCCGTCGGCGCGACGGCGCCGCTCACGAGCAGAACCACGCTGTCGATCGCCCACAGCGTGTTGTAGGTGACCACCGCCCAGACCGCTGCGCGCGACAGGTTCGGCCGCGTCCCGACATAGGCGACGATCGCGGCGTAGGGGATCAGGCTCAGCCCGGCATAGCGCAGCAAATCCGTCGGCAGGCCGAGGAGCGCATCGAGGATGCCGGCGCCGGCGAAGGCGACGAGGCCGGTCGCGCCGCTCACGGCGGCGTCGGCGAAGAGGGCGAGGCGGAGGAACGAGCGTTGCATGACTTCTCTCCTTTCGGGTTGTCGATGCGCGCACCATGATCGCCTTGCCGCGGGCGGTCGATTACCTCGCAGGTAATGGAACCAAATTGCGTCGGCAGGCTATGGTCCGGGCATGGCCACGACAGCAACCACAACTCCGGCCAGCGTTGGAGATCATCTGCGCGAATGGCGCCGCCGCCGCCGGATGAGCCAGCTCGACCTCGCGATCGACGCCGAGATTTCCACCCGCCACCTGAGCTTCGTCGAAAGCGGGCGTTCTCAGCCTTCCCGTGAAATGCTTCTGCATCTCGCCGAGCGGCTGGCGGTGCCGCTGCGCGATCGCAACCTCCTGCTGGTGTCGGCGGGCTATGCGCCGGTGTTCGCCGAGCGGCCGATCGGCGATCCCGCGCTCGCGCCGGCGCGCAAGGCGATCGAGCTCGTGCTCAAGGGCCACGAGCCGTATCCCGCGCTCGCCGTCGATCGCCACTGGACGCTCGTCGACGCAAACAAGGCTGTGGCGCCGCTCCTCGCCGGCGCCGCGCCCGCGCTGCTCAGGCCGCCGGTCAATGTGCTGCGGCTCTCGCTCCATCCCGACGGCCTCGCCGCGCGCATCGCCAATCTCGCGGAATGGCGCGCGCATCTGTTGGAGCGCCTACGCAAGCAGATCGAGATTTCCGCCGACCCGGTGCTGGCGGCGCTGCTCGATGAGCTGAGGGCGCTACCAGCGCCAGGCCGCCGGACGCTGCCGGCGCCCAATCCGGATTACGCCCGCGTGGTGGTGCCGCTCCAGCTCGCCACCGAGGCCGGCGTGCTCTCGTTTCTGAGCACCACCACGGTGTTCGGCACCCCGGTTGACGTCACGCTCTCGGAAATCGCGCTCGAGTCCTTCTTCCCGGCGGATCAAGTGACCGCCGAGACGCTCCGGCGGCTCTCGCAACAGGCGTGACGGTTGGGCGAACCTAAAGTGCCCGCGCGAGGAACGTCTTGATCGCGGCGAACGCCTCGTCGCCCTGCCGGAACACGCCGGGGAAGAAGTAGTAGCCGTGCGGCATGCCCTCGCGGACAAAGTGCTCGGCGTCGCGGCCCGCCGCCTTGAGCCTGGCGACGAAGGCGCGGTTGTCGTCGACCAGCGGGTCGTGCGTGCCGCTGACGATGAGCGCCGGCGGGTAGGCGGCAAGGTCGGCCCGCATTGGGCTGGCGTGCGGGTGGGCCCAGTTCTTGCGGTGGACGAGATAGGCACCCCGAATGAAGCCGATGAAGGCTGTATCGTAGACGATACCCAACGGTCCGAGCCGCTCGAACGAATCGTAGTCCTCAAAGAAGAAGTCCGTGATCGGACAGAACATCACGACGGCCTTGGGTGCGGGCAATCCCTCGTCGCGCGCCTTGATCGGGATCGCGGCGGCGAAATTTCCGCCCGCGGAGTCGCCCGCGACCGCGATGCGGGCGCCGTCGCCGCCGATCGACGCGCCGTGCTGCTGCATCCAGGCCAGCACCCCGACGCAGTCGTCGAGCCCGGCCGGGAACGGCCACTCGGGCGCCAATCGATAGTTGACGCTCACGACCACCACGCCGTTCTCGGACGCCATGCGGCTGGTGATGTAGGCGGTGTCTTCCGACCGGCCGATCGTGAAGCCGCCGCCGTGCAGGTAGAGCGCCATGGGTATCACCGCCTGGCTTCCGGGCGGACGATACACCTGGCATCGGATCGCCCCCGCCGGCGACGGCACCGCAAGCTCCGAAACCGCCACGCCGGGGTAGAGCTCGGCTGCGCTCTTGGGCAGGTCCGTCGGGTCGATCGGCGCTCCCTTTCCGATATATCCCGTGCGCACCGGGTCGATCATGATGTCGCGTAACGCCACCGGCGAACGCATCTTGGCCAGGAGCCGGTAAAGGGGCGCAGCGGGATCCGACGGGTCGATGTGGGACACGCCGGGGCCATCGCGCCGTTGATCGACGAAGATCGGCCCGGAAGTCTGCTCGCCCATGCTCGCCCTCCTTAACGATGCAGCCTGCATTCGCGCCTCGGGCATCAGACCACCTCCGACCCGACCTCGGAAGTGGGCGTCTGGGAAGTGGGGGCCGGGGGCGCCGGGGGGCGCTTTGCGTCGGAGGGGCCGGTATGCTATCGGCCTCCGTCAACCCAAAACGGGCTCCCGATTCGCCGTGAAACCTCGATGGTTTCGCGCCGGCCGCCACTTTATTCCGGCCATCGCGGGCCCCATTTAAGCCCCTCCCGATGCGAGGGGTGTGAGGCTGGAGTTGGCGATGGCCGCGATATCCAACGGACCCCTCCATGAGGCACTGACCTTCGACGACGTGCTGATCAAGCCCGGTCTGTCCGAAACTTTGCCCGCGGACGTCGACATCCGCAGCCGCATCACCCGCGAGATCCCCCTCAACATCCCGATCGTCGCGTCGGCCATGGACACCGTGACCGAGGCCGAGATGGCGATCGCCATGGCGCAGGCCGGCGGCCTTGGCGTCATCCACCGCAACATGGAGCCGGACGCGCAGGCCTCGCAGGTGCGGCAGGTGAAGAAATTCGAATCCGGCATGGTCGTGAACCCGCTCACCATCGAGCCAGGCGCCACGCTTGCCGACGCGCTCGAGTTGATGAAGACGCATCGCATCTCCGGCGTGCCGGTGGTCGAGGGCGGCGGCAACGGCAAATCCGGCCAGAAATTGGCCGGCAAGCTCGTCGGCATCCTCACCAATCGCGACGTGCGCTTCGCCACCGACACCCGTCAGAAGGTCGCCGACCTGATGACCAGGGAGAAGCTCATCACCGTGCGCGAGGGCGTCGGCCAGGAGGAAGCGAAGCGCCTGCTGCACCAGCACCGCATCGAAAAGCTGGTGGTGGTCGACGACCAGTACCGCTGCGTCGGCCTGATCACGGTCAAGGACATGGAGAAGGCGGTCGCCAATCCCAACGCCTGCAAGGACGAGCAGGGGCGGCTGCGGGTCGCTGCCGCCACCACGGTCGGCGACAAGGGCTACGACCGCACCGAGCGGCTGATCGATGCCGGCGTCGACCTTGTCGTGGTCGACACCGCGCACGGGCACTCCAAGCTGGTGCTCGAAGCCGTCGCGCGCATCAAGCAGCGCTCCAACGCCGTGCAGGTGGTCGCCGGCAATGTCGCCACCGCCGACGGCGCCAAGGCGCTGATCCATGCCGGCGCCGACGCGATCAAGGTCGGCATCGGCCCGGGCTCGATCTGCACCACGCGCATCGTCGCCGGCGTCGGCGTGCCGCAGCTCACCGCGATCCTCGACGCGGTCTCGGCGGCATCGACCACCGGCACGCCGGTGATCGCCGACGGCGGCATCAAATATTCCGGCGATCTCGCCAAGGCGATCGCCGCCGGCGCCGACTGCGCGATGATCGGCTCGCTGCTCGCCGGCACCGACGAGACGCCGGGCGAGGTGTTCCTTTATCAAGGGCGCTCGTACAAGACGTATCGCGGCATGGGATCGGTGGGCGCGATGGCGCGCGGCTCCGCCGACCGCTACTTCCAGCAGGACATCAAGGACACGCTCAAGCTCGTGCCGGAAGGCGTCGAAGGGCAGGTGCCCTACAAGGGCGCGGCCGCGACCGTGCTGCATCAGCTCGCCGGGGGCTTGCGCGCCGCGATGGGCTACGTCGGCGCCCGCGACATCGACGACCTCCACAAGAAGGCGGAGTTCGTGCGCATCTCCGGCGCCGGCCTGCGCGAGAGCCACGTGCACGACGTCACCATCACCCGTGAGAGCCCGAACTATCCGAGTAGGGCGTAGTCCTCCCTCCCCGAAGGTAGGGCTATCACATATCGTCCTCACAGCGTTGCGAGGCGGTTGTTATCGTGCCCTCTCCCCCTTGTGGGGAGAGGGCTGCCCGGTGGTTCAGCGCAAAGAAGGGTGAGGGGTTGCCGGTGCCATTGAAAGACCCCTCACCCAATCGCGACTCGTCGGAGAGACCCTCTTGCCCTCTCCCCACAAGGGGGAGAGGGCGCAGTCATGCGCGCCGCGCTCGCGGCCAAATGCGATTGCGCTGCCTGGCGGGGAGGGATAGGCACCGCCGATGCCGCACGCCATGACCTCCATCCTCTGGCCGATGCTCGCCCACGTCGCCTGGGTGGTGCTGATCTATCTCTGGCTCACCTACGCGCGCTGGGTCGCCGTGAGACGCGGCCAGGTCGGCTATGCGTCGTTCGAGTTCAACCGCGAGGAGCCGCCGGCGGTCCAGCGCATCCGCCTCAACCTCGCCAACCAGTTCGAATGGCCGGTGGTGTTCTATGCGCTGGTGGTGCTGTTGGTCGCGCTCGGCAAGGTGACGGCATTCGACGTCATCGCTGCCTGGGTATTTGTCGCCGGCCGCGTCATCCACACGCTGGTGCAGACGCTGACCGACGACGTGCCGCTGCGCGGCCAGGTGTTCACGATCAACTACGTGGCGGTGCTGGCCCTGGCCGCGCATGTCGCGCTCTTGGCGCTCGACGGCGTCGGCCGGCCTTGAGGATCACCGCGGCCGAATCCGGATCGCCATCGGTGCACAAGGTCTGAGCTTTTTTCCCGCCGGTGACGGCGTTCAACCACAGCCGTTGATTTCCGGCGATGACGCCGCCAAGGTGACGGCTGCGCAATCGCATATCGTCCTCACATCGTTGCGAGGTGGTTGTTATTGTGCCCTCTCCCCCTTGTGGGCTTGTGGGGAGAGGGCTGCCCGGTGGTTCAATGCAAAGAAGGGGTGAGGGGTCGCCAGTGCGAGTGCAAAAGACCCCTCACCCAATCGCGCCTCGTGGAGAGACCCTCTTGCCCTCTCCCCACAAGGGGGAGAGGGCGCAGTCATGCGCGCCGCGCTCGCGGCCAGATGCGACAATCCCGGGGAGGGGAAATCAGCCATGACGATCCAGGCCGTTCTGCTGCCGCTGTTCGTCCAGGTCGTTCTGACGTTCGTGCTGCTGTTCTACACCGGGCGCTTGCGCGTCGCTTCGGTGCGGCGGGGCGAGGTGAAGCCGCGCGATATCGCGCTGCGCGAGCCGAACTGGGACAGACCCACCACCCAGGCGGGCAACGCTTATCATAATCAGCTCGAGCTTCCGGTTCTGTTCTATGTGCTGACGGGCCTCGCCTGGATCACCAGGCAGGCCGATCTGCTGTTCGTCGTGTTGGCCTGGGTGTTCGTCGTGCTGCGCGTGCTGCACGCCTATGTGCACATTACCAGCAATCGCCTCAGCCAGCGCTTTGCGGTGTTTGCCGCGGGCGTGATCGTGCTTCTGATCATGTGGGTGATCTTCATCATTCGCATCCTGCTGGCCTGAACCGTCCAACATTCGCGAAATCCGCAAGAGGTTGTCATGTCGAAATTCTCGCGCCGGCAGGTCATCGGCGGCGCCGGCTCCGCTGTTCTCGTCGGCGGCGCCTCCGTCGCAAAGGCGGCGCCCAACACCACGTCCAGTCTCGCCGCCGACGTCTGCATCGTCGGCGCGGGCTTCGCCGGGCTCGCGGCGGCGTGGCGGCTGAAGCAGGCGGGCGCCAGCGTCGTGGTGCTGGAAGCACGCGGCCAGGTCGGCGGCCGTTCGTGGACGGTCGCGACGAAAGACGGCGGCTGGGTCGACTGGGGCGGGCAGTGGGTCGGCTCGTCGCAGGAGCGCTTCTATGCGCTGATCAGGGAGATGGGCTGCGAAACCTATCCGTCGCCGAATTTCGGCAAGACGCTTCAGCGCAGCATCTACGACGCCAGCACGTACCACCGTGTCGACGAAGATCTGAATGATCAATTCCCCGGCTCGGAGGTGCTCAAGAGCATCTACCGGAAGCTCGACGACATCGCCGACACCGTCGACGTCAATGCGCCGTGGGCGCATCCGCAAGGCAGGCTTCTCGACTCGGTGACTTTCGCGGAATGGCTGCGGCAGAACGTCGAGCACGAGGGCGCCCGGCAATTCATCGCCACCGAGGTCGGCTCGGTGCCGTGTGCCAGCCCGGCGGAAATCTCCATGCTGCATCTCGCCTGGCTGATCAAGGCCTGCCACGGCATCGGCGAACTGTTCGGCGCCGCGCAGGACGACCGCCTGATCGGCGGCACGCAACCCGTCGCACGCCGCGTGGCCGAGAAGCTCAAGGACGAGATCAAGTTCGATGCGCCGGTAAGGCGCATCCAATGGAACCAGAAGGGAGCCGTCGTGCAGTCCGACAGCGTCGCGGTGACGGCGCGGCGCGTGGTCGTCGCGGTGCCGCCGAGCCTCGCCGGCGCGATCGAATATGCGCCGTCATTGCCGGTGAATCGCACGCAGGTGACCCAGCGCTGGCCGCAGGGCATCGTGATCAAGGTGTCGATGGTCTACAGCGCACCGTTCTGGCGCGACGACGGCCTCAACGGCACCTCCTACGACCATATCTCGGTGATGGGCGAGACCGCGGATTCGAGCAACCCGCCGGAATATTCCAAGGCCGGCATCCTCACCGGCTTTGTTTACACCGACCATGCGCGTGCCGTTTCGCTGCTGCCGGCGGAGGAGCGCAAGCGCCTGCTGCTCGCCGAAGTTGCCAGGCGCTTCGGGCCGAAGGCGCTCGAGCCCGTGAGCTACCACGAGTCGAACTGGACGGAGGCGCAATGGACGCGCGGCTGTTTCACCGGCTTCCTCACGCCGGGCGCCACCACGCTGTTCGGCAGCGCGGTGCGCGATCCGGTCGGGCCGATTCATTGGGCCGGCACCGAGACCTCGACCGACTGGCCGTCGTTCATCGACGGCGCGATCCGCTCCGGCGAGCGCGAAGCGGAGGCGATCCGCAAGGCGGGGTGAGAGCGGCGGCTCGGGCTTTCAAGAAAATCCGAAAAGTGCCAATGTCCGTTCGCCGGGTGCGGGTCACGCGCACCTTGAATCGTTCGAAACAAGGGGGAGCGTCATGGACAGGAAGGGTGAACCACAGCTGCTGTTTCCAGGCCTCGCGGGATTCTACGGGGCGGTGTCCGATCTGTGGTATCCGATGATCCGCATTTCGATCGGCATCATCCTTTTCATGCATGGCTACTTCAAACTGGCCAACGCCGGCATCGCCAAGGTGGCCGCGAATTTCGGCACCAATTACGGCCTGCCGATGCCGACCTTCCTCGCCTATGCGGCGGTGTTCCTCGAAACCGTCGGCGCGATCTGCATCGTGATCGGCCTGTTCACGCGCTTCTTCGCGGCGGCGATCGCCATCGAACTGTTGATCGCGATGTTCGCCCCGCACTGGGTCAGGGGCTTTTCGGTCAGCGCCGGCGGATACGAATATGTACTGTTCCTCGGCATCGTGATGTTCGCGATCGCGCTGCGCGGCGGCGGGCCGTATTCGGTCGACCGCGTGATCGGTAAGGAACTGTAGACCGAAGCGCGATGCGTATTGCTGGGACGAGGGCACTGTAACGAGTTGCCGTGCTTGCGGCTCGAACGGCGTCACGAAACCTTGTGACAGCCTTTGCATAGCGTTTTGCGATTCCACCGCGCGAACTTGCGCGTTTGCGCCGCCGCTATCATCAGACTTATGCTCATTGCGCAGAAATAATTTGACGCGTGCTTGCATGCGCCTATCGTCGTGACGTTCCGTCCGCCGGGGGTGCTCGCACGAGGCATTGCTGAAGCAGCGCGGGACGCAGCGCCCGCGCGTCTATGCATGCACACAGACGCCAGGGAGGCCACCGAGCGGGACGTGCGAACGCACCAATGTCACCGAAGGGCTCATAGTGGTAAGAGCCGTAAGAATGTGAGATTCGAACCGAAGTCGATGATTGCTTTCAAGAATATTTCTTACACCCCAATCTTACACGCTGCGTCGGCGGTGAAAGAAGAAGCCGCTGGCCCGCCGCGGAGGACCGCCGAGGGGCGAGCGTGCCCCGGCGCACAGACGGCGGCGTCAGCAGTCTTCTTCCACGACCTCATAGCGTTTGCAGAATTGCGCAAAAGTGCCGGTGAACTCGACCGCCGGCCAACCCGGAGGTTCTTCCGCGCCGCTCCAGGTCAGGTGGACGACCGAGTACAGATCGGCTTCGGCCGTATGGCGGAACAGCACGTCATCGTTCGAACTTCGACGCGCGACGCCTTGCAGCGGGACACCGTACAAGCGATGAACGGGCCCGAGTTCGAGCTTGAGCTCCCCCTCGAACCCGCCTTCGGGTCCGAGGGCTTCCCAGCCGGGTGGCAGATCGGCCTGCGAGATCGTCAAATGAAGGCATCCACGTTGTCTGCCAATGATCGCCTTGCCTGGACGCACGTGCAAGAGGGCAAGCGATGACCCCGGCCGCTAGGCTTTCGGCCGCCATCGAGGTGCTTGCCGATATCGACACGCGGCGGCGGCCCGCCGCCGATGCGCTCAAGGACTGGGGCCTGTCGCATCGTTTCGCCGGCTCCGGCGACCGCGCCGCCATTGCCGGGCTCCTCTACGACGCGCTCCGGCGCAAGGCTTCGTCGGCGTTCATCATGCGTGACGACACGCCGCGCGCGGTACTGCTCGGCATGCTGCGGCGCGAGCGCAAGCTCGATCTCGCCGCCATCGCCAGCCTCGCCGATGGCAGCCGCTTCGCGCCGCCGCCGCTTACCGACACCGAGCGCGCGCGGCTCGAGGCCGCAAGTCTCGACAGCGCAAGTCTCGACGGCGCGCCGCCATGGGTGGCGGGCGACTATCCGGAATGGCTCGATCCGAATTTCGCCAAGACCTTCGGCGACGAGCGCGTCGAAGAAGGCGCGGCGCTGGCTTCGCGCGCGCCCCTCGACCTGCGGGTCAACACGCTCAACGCGACGCGCGACGCGGCGCTTGCTGAACTCGCCGAGCTCTCGCCCGCGCCGACGCGCTGGTCGCCGCTCGGCCTGCGCATCGCGCTCGCGGCCGATGCCCGCAGCCCCGCGATCCATGCCGAGCCGGCCTTCATCAAGGGCCGGATCGAGATCCAGGACGAGGGCTCACAGCTCGCCGCCATCATGGCCGACGCAAGACCCGGCCAGCAGGTGATCGATCTCTGCGCCGGCGCGGGCGGCAAGACCTTGGCGCTTGCCGCCGCGATGGAGAACAAGGGGCAACTCTTTGCCACCGACGACGACAAGCGGCGGCTGGCGCCCATTCACGAGCGGCTCGAGCGCGCGGGCGTCCGCAACGTGCAGGTCCGCACGCCGCGCGGCGCCAGCGACGTGCTCGCAGATCTCGCCGGTCATGCCGACCTGGTGCTGATCGATGCGCCATGCACCGGCACCGGCTCGTGGCGGCGCAACCCCGACGCCAAGTGGCGCGTGCGGCCGGGCGCGTTGGACCAGCGGATCAAGGACCAGTCGGAATTGCTCGACCGCGCGGCGGCGCTGGTCAAGCCCGGCGGCCGCATCGCCTATGTCACCTGTTCGGTGCTGGCGGCGGAGAACGGCGAACAAGTGCGCGGCTTCCTCGAACGGCATCCGGAATTCGCGGTGGTTCCGCCCACGGAGACGACCGCGGTGCTCGGCGAGCGGGCGTTCCTGTTCCGCCGTGCCGTCCTGACGATGGACGAAGGGATTTTGATGACGCCGCGCCGCACCGACACCGACGGGTTCTTCGTGTCGGTGCTGCGGAAGTCGTGAGCGATGCCGCTACAGCATCGTGCAGAAGGATTCGGCGAATGCGAGGCGCTCGTGGCCGATCGCGCCGATGACCGGCGCGAGCAGCGCTCCAACCGGCGCAAGATGCCGGATGCCGGGCTGCAGCGGCGGCGGGCGCGTTTCGTCCGCCGACGGGTTCCACTGCGCGACGGTGGCGAGGTCGGCCTCGACCTGCCACTTGCCGCACCGGTCCGGCAGCGTCATCGCCTGCGCCAGACGGACCTGGTACTCGGCGCGCGGCACGACCTTAAAGCCCATTTCGAGCGTGTTGCGGGTCGGGCCCTTGTTATCGTTCAACAGGAAGCCCCACTTCGCGAGATGCCAGTTGAGCATGGCGAAGCCGATCTTCGAGGAGTGGGATTCGCGCGTGAACTGCGACTCGATGGTGAAAGCGCCGCCGACTGCGACGCCGTAGCCGCCGCCGACCAGCGCGCCGTCGCCGTTCCACACCTCGAACGAGTGGGCATAGCCGGCGTCGTGCAGGTCGCGATAGGCGCGCATGATCTGCGGCGTGATCCAGGTCAGATGCCATTTGCCGTCGCGGCGGCCGGCGCAGGCCTTGATCACGGCATCGAAGTCCTGGTCGAAGGTGACGCGGTAGCGGTTCTGGCGCAGCCGGCTGCGCAGCCGCTTCGACATGTGGAAGTCGGCGAAGTCGAGCACGCAGCGTTCCGGCGGCGCCATCCACTTCAAGGGACCGAAATGCGCGAAGGTGAACAGCCCGCGGCGGTGCGCCTCGACCAAGGTGCCGACCGAAAGGTCGTGCACGAATCCGCACAGGCCGGGCGGATTGCCGAGCGCATCCTCAGGGCGCGGCAGCGCGCGGTTTGGCCGCACCAGTTCGCCGAGCCACATGCGTCCGAGCGCCGGCAGGCCGGCGATACGGCATGGCCGCAGCGCCCAGGCGGCGCCGAGGATCCAGCGCTGCAGCCGCTCCGCGACGCTCTCCGCGAACACGGTCGCGCGCGGCGCCTCGGCATGCCGTTCAATGTGCTGGGACGGCTCAACGCCGAGCTTCTCGAGCCTCATGCCGCCGCCCCAGCCCTGTCCTTCGGGAATGATCGATGCGCACCTGATGAGAGCGCGAAGCCTCGCCCGGCCACGCCTAATTTCCGGTTACGCGATGTTGATGTGGCCCATCCAGGCTTAACGATGGGTAACGGCTGGCGCAGAATGAGGCCGTCACCTGGAACCCGCCGAACGCCCGAAAATACTGCGGAAAAAGGCGATCTTCGCCGCCGCCATGCGGCTGCGGCGCTTGACCGGGCGCGGTCCGGCCGTCACATAACGTCCCCGTATGGCCGCGCGATTCCGTGCGACGCGGCCCGCCGGGCTTGATTGGCAGGCGAATGTCCGAGACCTCCCACGACAAAATTCTTATCGTCGATTTCGGCTCCCAGGTGACGCAGCTGATCGCGCGGCGCGTGCGCGAGGAGGGCGTCTATTCCGAGATCGTGCCGTTCCAGAACGCGGCCGCCGCGTTCGCGGCGATGAAGCCGCGCGGCGTGATCCTTTCCGGCGGTCCGGCCTCGGTGCTCGACGAGGGTGCGCCGCTCGCCCCGCAGGCGATTTACGATTCCGGCGTGCCGGTGCTCGGCATCTGCTACGGCGAGCAGGCGATGGCGCAGCAGCTCGGCGGCAAGGTCGAGGGCGGACACCACCGCGAATTCGGCCGCGCCGAGGTCGAGGTCACGGAGGATACGAAACTCTTCGACGGCGTCTGGAGAAAGGGCGAGAAATATCCTGTCTGGATGAGCCATGGCGACCGGGTGACCAGGCTGCCGCCGGGTTTCAAGGCGGTCGCGACTTCGCCCAACGCGCCGATCGCGGTGATCGCCGACGAGGCGCGCAAATTCTACGCCGCGCAGTTCCATCTCGAGGTGGTGCACACGCCGCATGGCGCGGCGCTGATCCGCAATTTCGTGCGCAAGATCGTCGGCTGCGCCGGCGACTGGACCATGCGCGCGTTCCGCGAGGAGTCGATCGAGAAGATCCGCAAGCAGGTCGGCAAGGGCAGGGTGATCTGCGGGTTGTCGGGCGGCGTCGACTCTGCGGTGGCGGCGGTGCTGATCCACGAGGCGATCGGCGAGCAGCTCACCTGCGTATTCGTCGACCATGGCCTGTTGCGGCTCGGCGAGGCGGAGAAGGTCGTGACGCTGTTCCGGGACAGCTACAATATCCCGCTGGTTCACGTCGAGGCCGAAAAGCTCTTTCTCGGCGCGCTCGAAGGCGTCACCGACCCCGAGCAGAAGCGCAAGATCATCGGCAAGCTCTTCATCGACGTGTTCGAGGACGAAGCGAAGAAAATCGGGGGCGCGGAATTTTTGGCCCAGGGCACCCTCTATCCCGACGTGATCGAGAGCGTGTCGTTCACCGGCGGCCCCTCGGTGACCATCAAGTCGCATCACAATGTCGGCGGACTGCCCGAACGCATGAACATGAAGCTCGTCGAGCCGCTGCGCGAGCTGTTCAAGGACGAGGTGCGCGCGCTCGGCCGCGAGCTTGGCCTGCCTGAGGCGTTCGTCGGACGCCATCCGTTCCCGGGACCGGGGCTCGCGATCCGCTGCCCGGGCGAGATCACGCGCGAGAAGCTCGACATCCTGCGCCTCGCCGACGACATCTATATCGAAGAGATCCGCCGCGCCGGGCTCTACGACGACATCTGGCAGGCGTTCGCGGTGCTGCTGCCGGTGCGCACCGTCGGCGTCATGGGCGATTTCCGAACCTATGATTACGTGCTGGGCCTGCGGGCGGTGACGTCGACCGACGGCATGACGGCGGATTTCTATCCCTTCGACATGCGGTTCATCGGCCACGTCGCGACGCGCATCGTCAACGAGGTCAAAGGCGTCAACCGCGTGGTGTACGACGTGACCAGCAAACCGCCGGGCACGATCGAGTGGGAGTGAGGTGGTGCGCTTCGATTGGCTTGCGGGACGCCAAATCGACAGTTTCACGATCATGCTGTTCAAGACCCCGTTTGCATGCGGGGCGAAGATGATGAAAGCCAACGACGAGCCTCGCTTCGACATAGATGTCCTGCGCAAGTACGCAGGTGACAAGGTATTCGCGCGCGGTCGGGAGTATTTCAACGACGGCCAGGTGCAGATATTGTTGGTCGAACCCAAGCGCGTCGTCGCACAGGTCGCGGGAACGGAAGATTACCGCACCTTTCTCACGGGCCGCGGAAAGTCGATCGACGGCGAGTGTTCCTGCCCCGCCTTCGAAGATTGGGGATTCTGTAAGCACATGGTCGCGGTAGCGCTGACCGTCAACGCCATGGGGCGAGATGCGGAGGCTGAGGGCGCCGGCGCGCTCGCGCGCATTCGAGAGCATCTTAAGAGAAAAGGCGTTGACGCCCTTGTCGAAATGGTCATGACGTTGGCCGACCGGGACCCGACCTTGTTGCGCAAGCTCGACGTGGCCGCTGCAACCGGGCATGGCGATGACAAGGCGATTGAGGCGCGTCTGGGTAAGGCGATCGATCGGGCGGTCAGAACGACTCGATATGTCGAGTATGGTGAGGCAGGCGACTGGGCGGCCCACGTCGACGAGGTGCTGGACACGATTGCAGAACTCGCCTCGAACGGGCGCGCCGCGGTGGCACTGAAGCTCGTAAACCGAGCCATGCAAGGGATTGAGCAGGCAATCGGGAGCATCGATGACTCCGATGGCGATTGCAGCGCACTGTTGGAGCGCGCAGGTGAAATCCATCGTGATGCCGTCCTGGAGGTGCGTCCAGAGCCTGTACAATTGGCTCGCGAGCTCTTTGCCCGCGCAATGAATGATGAATATGGCGTGTTCGGCAGGGTTGTTTCCGCTTATGCCGACGCGCTCGGCGAAACAGGGCTTGCCGAGTATCGCCGACTTGCGACCGAGGCCTGGGAAAAGTTGCCGCCGCGCACGGGCAAAGGGAAAAGCCGCGACACGACGCCCGAGCTCGACTATTTCGGGTTAATGCGAATCCTCGACTATTTCGCGGAGCGCGATGGCGATGTCGATGCACGCATCGCTTTGCGCGCCAAGGATCTCTCCTCGCCGTGGGCCTACCTGCAACTTGCGGAATTCTGCTTGGCGCAGGGCCGGAAGGAGGAGGCCCTCCGGCGCGCTGAGGAGGGGCTTTGGGTGTTCGAGGACAGTGGGCCAGACGTACGTCTCGTGCTGTTCACGGCCAAGCTTCTCATCGGCGTTGACCGCAAGCAGGACGCCGAGGCGCATCTGTGGCGCGCCTTCGAAACTGCGCCCTCGATCGAGCTGTACGAACGGCTTCGCAAGCTGGCGCCGAAATCGGCATGCGAACGTGCTGTCGCATTCCTGGAGGCCAGAACGAAAAGAGGGGAGCGCGTCTACTGGTTTTCCCGTTCCGACTTGCTGATCGAGATACTCATTCGCGAGAAAAAGTTCGACGCGGCTTGGGCGGCGGTCCACAAGCACAAAGCTTCAATCAATGTGAGGCTGACGCTTGCCGGAAAGACCAGTGCGACACGCCCGCGCGACGCGCTCGCCGTTTACAGCGAGCGCGTCGAGCAATTGGCGAACGGCGGCGGCAACACGGCTTACGAGGAAGCCGCAAAGCTTATCGGCCTCATGGCCCCCCTACAGACCGAAACCGAACGGAAAACTTATGTTGCAACTCTCAAGGCGCGTCATGGACGCAAGCGGAATTTCATGAAGCTCATGAGCTAGCACCGTGCGCCGAGTCGAGATCGAGGAACTATTGCTCGGGCTTGTAACCCGACCTGGCGATGATCGGCCCCCAGTATTCGAGATCGGACTTCTGGATATCGCGAAGCTGGGCGGGCGTGGTGGCGGTGGCAACCAGTCCGAGCGTCAGCAGCCGCTCCCGCGCCTGCGCAGGCCGCAGCATCTCGGCAATCGCCGCGGCGATCCGATCGGCCATATCCCCGGGCGTTTTGGCCGGGGCATAGAGCGCGTACCAGCTCACCCCCTCGATCGCAAAGCCTGCCTCTTTGAACGTGGGAACGCCGGGCACGACCTGCGAGCGTTGCCGGTCCGTGGTCGCCAGGATCCGAACTGTGCCGTTGCGGTGGTGTTCCGCAAGATCGGACGTCGAGGAGATGGCAACCGGCAGATGGCCGCTGACGAGATCGGTGATCGCCGCCGCCGAGCCGCGGTAGCTGACGTGGGTCAGGTCGAGACCGGCGATCCGGCCGAATTCAACGCCGAAGAAATGCGGCAGCGTGCCGGGGCTCGGCGAGCCATAGGTGCCCTTTCCCGGGTTGGCCTTGATCCACGCAATCAACTCCGTCAGCGATGTCGCCGGCACGCTGCGGGCGACCGCGAGTGCGAAGTCGAACGTGGCAACTTGCGAGATCGGGGTGAAGTCGGCGACCGGGTCGTATCCGAGCTTGTCGTAGACATGAGGATAGACCGACATCGGAGCGATCGGCACCATCAACAGCGTCGATCCGTCAGGCGCAGCAGCCTTCACGGCCTGAACTCCGAGCCGGCCGCCGGCACCGGTTCGGTTCTCGACGATGTATTGCCGCCCCGTTGCCTGGCGGAGGTTTTCGGCCACCAGGCGGGTCAACGCGTCGCCCTGTCCGCCGGCGGCGAACGGGAAGACGATGCGGCCGACCGAGCGATCAGGCTGGGCGCCGGCGGCGCCGGGGTGGGATGCTGCCAAGGCCAGAATAAGCACCGCCCGCACGCAGAACTTCAGAGCCATGAGCGCGATCCTTTCGCGGTTTGGCCGCTTGCCGGCTGCGATCTCGCGTCATGCCGCCAGCAGCCGTTTGACCTCCGGCCAGCTCTGCGCGCCGAACGTCCTGAGGTCGTTGGTCAGGTCGGGCGGGCACCAATCCCGCAGGGCCGGCTGGTAGGCCGGCCGCGCCTTGATGCGCTCGAACCAATCGGTGACCCGCGGTCGCTGCGCCGTCCACATCTCGGACATGCTCAGCATATCGAGCCGGGTCACGTAAGGGGTCATCGCGATATCGGCGAGAGACATCGTGTCGCCGGCCAGCCACGGGCTCTGTTGCAACTGGCCCTCCATTTTCGCCAGGAAGCCATCATAGAGCTTGAATGCTCGTTCGATCCGGGGCGCCTTGAAACCCTCCGTGACGATCACTTTCTTGCGCTCGTGCCATTCGGGCGTGACCGAGATCGGCGGCGTGCTGGCGAGGAACTTGGCGAGGCCGTCCGGTCCCAGCCGCGCGATCGTATGGCGGTGCGAGGATGCGAAAGTGATTTCTGCGCACATGGGGTGCAGCAACTCGTCGACCGCCTTGGTCCACAGCCGCATCTCCGCGCGCCCGCGCGCATCGGCGGGCTTCAGGGGCGGCTCGGGAAAGATTTCGTCGAGGTACTCGCAGATGACGGTCGACTCGACGATCGTGTACCCGTCATGAACGAGGGTTGGGACGACGGCCTTCGGATTGCGCTTCATGTACTCCGGATCGAACTGCTCGCCCTTGAGAATGTCGATGTAGTGTCCCTTCCATTCGAGACGTTTCTCACCCAGCGCCAGGCGGACCTTGGCGGCGCAGACAGACGACCCGTGGTGAAAAAGTTCGAGCATGGGCGTTCTCCCTGTCGCGTGTCGGCTAGTCTAGCGCGCCTCGGCGACGGCAGCGCGTTGATCATCGCGCCGGCCTGTGCGACCGATTGTAGCCACACTTGGGATCAGAAGACATGCCCGTCACCATCTACGGCATCAAGAACTGCGACACCATGAAGAAGGCGCGCGCCTGGCTCGACAAGGCGGGGGTGGCCTACGACTTCCATGACTACAAGACATCGGGGATCGATCGCGAGCGGCTGGAGCGCTGGGAGAAGAAGGTCGGCTGGGAGACGCTGCTCAACCGTGCCGGTCAGACTTTCCGCAAGCTGCCTGACAAGGACAAGAACGTGAGCGACGCCAGGACCGCGATCGCGCTGATGCTCAAGCAGCCGTCGATGATCAAACGGCCGGTGCTCGATCTCGGCCGCGACCGGCTCTTGGTCGGCTTCAAGCCCGAGTTCTACAAGGACGCCATTCGTGGTTAGTTCACAAGCGGCGCTTGAGCAGCTCGTAGTCGACCGGATTGTCGGGGCAGGCACCCAACCCGCATTCGACGAGGGTCGAGAGGACGTTGGCTGCGGTCAGCGCGATCACGAGCCAGACCGCGACGCGCGCAAACGTGCCGGCCTTCGGCTGGGTCGTATCGTCGGATTTGAACTGGCTGTCGAACAGCAGGACCGCCGCGATGGCGACGCTCGCGATGCAGAAGCCGATCAGCGCCCACGTGTAGTAGTGATAGCCGAACAGCGCCGAGCCGAAGCCGGGATCGCCGGGCATGATGTGCAACAGCACCTGGCGCGTCGCGAACGCCGCGCCGGCGAGCGCCGCCAGCAGCGACATCGCATAGTGGCTCGGCCGTGGACCGTGACGGATGTTGAGGATCGGGCCGATCGCCAGCAGCGCAAACTGGATGCGTTGCAGGAGGCACAGCGGGCAGGGGAGCTCGTGCCGCAGGAATTGCGCCGCGAACGCGGCCGCGAGGACAAAAGCGATGGCGTAGAGGCCGAGGGCATTGAGCGTGACGGCAAACGACCGCGACATATGTGCCTCAGAATGAAAGCTTGAGCACGTCGGTGGCGTGATGCAGATAGGTTGCGACACTGGCTGCGAGCGTTGCGCCGAACAGCACGAGCGCCACCGTTCGCGTCCCGCGCCATGCGGCCACGAGTACGACGGTGACGGCCAGAAACAGCGCGGCGAATTCCATCGAAGCCTCCAAGTCGTGGAATCAGGGGCATTCTAATCCGGATTGACGCCTTTATCATCAGGCGGCATGGCTACCACCCACCTGAAAACGCCCAAGCACGTATAAGTTTGAACAACAAGGATCGGATCAATGGACATTTCGCTTTCCGGCCATTCGGCCATTGTCACCGGCGGCTCAAAAGGGCTCGGCTACGCCATCGCGATGCAGTTTGCGCAATCCGGCGCCGACGTCGCCATCGCCGCGCGCGGGCGCCAGGCGCTCGACAAGGCGGTGAAGGACGTGCAGGCGGTCGCGAAGGGCAAGGTCATCGGCGTGACCGGCGACGTGGGGGTGCCGGCCGACATCAAGAAAATCTACGACGAGGCGGTCAAGGCATTCGGCAAGGTCGACATCGTCGTCAACAACGCGGGCACGTCGCGCAACGGCAAGTTCGAAGAGATCACCGACGAGGTCTGGCGCGAGGACATCGACCAGAAGGTGTTTGCCGCGATCCGGCTGACGCGGCTCGCCTGGCCCGCCATGAAGGAACGCAAGTGGGGGCGCGTCATCAACGTGCTCAATATCGGCTCGAAGGCGCCGCGCGCGGGCTCGGCGCCGACCACGATCTCCCGCGCCGCCGGTGCGGCGCTCACCAAGGTGCTCTCGCACGAGGGCGCGCCGCACGGCATCCTGGTCAATGCCATGCTGGTCGGCTTCATCGAGTCCGACCAGCACGTGCAGCGCGCGGCGAAGGAGGGGATTCCGCTTGCCGAATACGTCGGCAAGCGCGCGAAGGACATTCCGCTGCGCCGCATCGGCAGGGCCGAGGAATTCGCAAACCTCGCCTGCTTCCTCGCCTCCGACGCCGCGTCCTACATCACCGGAACCGCCATCAATGTCGACGGCGGCCATTCGCCGGTGATGTAGCGCTTCTTGGGAGAAAGTGCTCAGTATCGTGCGCCCGGCGCCGCCGGGTTCGAATCGAGCTGCCGCAGGAACTTGCGTTGCTCGCCCCGGGCGGCGGCCGACGGCGCCGGCGCGGCGACGATGCCGTCATATTGGTTCTTGAGGTATTGCAGCCGGTTGGAGAGCGGCGCATAGGCGGCCTGGGCATCGATCTCCTGGACGTTCTGCGAAAACAGCGCCCGCGCTTCGCCATGGCGGCCCTGGTCGCGCAACGCGATAGCGGCGGCGGTTCGCGCCCGCACGCTCTGCTCGATCACCGACTCGATCACGGTGTTGTCGCGGCTCGCCGCGATTTCCGTAGCGGATTGGCTGAAGCGCGCGCGGACGGGCGCTTCGATTGACCGGCGTGAGCCATCCTGCGGCGCGGTATAGGTGACGCGCACACGGCCCAGATCGGCGTCGCCACTGGCGGCGGCGTCGGCGGCGCTCTGGTCGATTTCGACCTCCATCAGCAGGTAGTGCTCGGTTGCCGCATAGATCTGGTTGAGCTGGAACTGCGCGGTCTGCCCGTCGATCCTGGCATCGCGGCTCAGCCCACGCACCACCCGCACGCCGGGCAAGAGATCGACGTCGATCGAGACGGTCTGCGCGCACGACGCCAGCACGTCGTCGAACTCCTTGTTGAACACCTGGATCAGGTCGGTCGAGTCCCCGACGAAGCTGTGATTGCCGTCGCTTGCGCGCGCGAGCTGGAGCATCAGGTCTTCGTTGTATTGCAGGCCGATCCCGATGGTGCTGACCGAGATTCCCTGCTGGAGCAGCTCGCGGCCGAGCTTGGCGAATTCCTCCGGCCGCCGCGGACCGACATTGGCCTGGCCGTCCGACAGGAGCACGACCCGGTTGAGCCGGCGCGCCTCGAGATGGTGCTTCACCTGCGCGGCGCCTTCGATCACGCCGCCGTGGATCGCGGTCTGGCCGCGGGCGGTCACCTGCCGGATGCGATCGATGAAGGCGGCATGGTCGTCGACCGGCTGCGCCTGCACCAGGACGTCGATCTTATCGTCGAAGACGACGACCGAGGCGATGTCGTTCTTGTCGAGACGGCGGATGGCGGCGGCCGCGGCCTCACGCGCCTGTACGATCCGCGCGCCCTCCATCGAGCCGGAGCGGTCGATCACGAACGCGACGTTGACCGGCGTGCGCTCGGCCGGCTTGCGTTCGCAGCCGTTGAGACCGACGCGCAGGTAGTTCTTTTGTTTCTCGCCGCCCTTCATCACGCCTTGGGCGAAACGCGCTTCGAGATTGATCGGCTTCTCGGCGCGGGCCGGATGGTTCGAAATGGCGGCAACGGCAGCGACGCACGCGCAGGACAACATTGCGCGGAACGGAAATGTCGCGCGGATCATCGGAAGTCCCTCCCTCGAATCCGCCCCTGTGGTCAGGGTTCCCCCGCGTGCGGGCAAAATTGCGGTGGAAGGGTGTCGCGTCCGCGCCGGCGTGCGGGAAAGTTTCGGGCGGTCGCGATGCCGGGCTGTTCAGACGGCTATTGCTTCCGCAAAGCGGTCAAGCAAACTGAGGCCAATAACGATCGCGGCAATTTCAACGGCCGCACAAGGGAGGGTGCCAATGTCAAAGACAATTCAAGCGCGTTGGGCGGCGGTTTGCGGCATCATGGTGGTACTCGGCAGCAGCGTGGTGACCCATGCGCAGGGGCCGTCGCACAATCCCTACCGTCCGGTCAGGGGATTGGCGGATGGAGGCGGGCCCAGCGTGCCGGGCGGGGAATGGGCGAGGCTGCCGGGCGGCCGTGAAATGGGACCGCCGGCGTCGGTGCATGTCGATATCGACGGCGAAAGCATCTGGGCATTCATCCGGTGTGACGAGACGAGCCCGGTGCCGTTCGCCCGTGGCGGCCGCTTTGGCGTCGACTGCATGAACAACGACGGCACGCTCAAGCCGCACGACACGATCTACAAGTTCGACGCCAAGGGTAACGTGGTCAAAAGCTTCGGCGCGCAGATGTTTATCTGGCCGCACGGGTTGTACATCGACAACGAAGGCAACGTGTGGGCGACCGACGCCGGCTCCGAGGAGGCCGTCAAACGAGCTGCGAAGGCGGGCGTGCGGGTCGGCCATGTCGTCCGCAAGTTCAGCCCGGACGGGAAGCTCCTGATGACACTCGGGGAGCCGGGTGTCGCCGGCAACGACGAGGGGCACTTCAACGCGCCGGCCGGCGTGGTAACGGCTCCCAACGGCGATATCTTCATCGCCGACGGTCATGGCACGAACAATCGCATCGTGAAGTTCTCGAAGGACGGCAAGTTCATCAAGGCCTGGGGCAAGACCGGCCACGCGCCGGGCGAGTTCCGGGTACCGCACTGCATCTCCATGGATAAGCGAGGAAGACTGTTCGTGTGCGACCGTTCCAATGCGCGCATCCAGATCTTCGATCAGGACGGAAAGTTCATCGCGCGCTGGTACCAGTTCGGGATGCCGAGCGGCATCGCATTCTCGGTCAACGACGAGGATCTGATCTACGTGTTCGATTCCGAGTCGGACAATGTCGACAATCCAGGCTTCGAGCAGGGCATCAGGATCGGCGACGCACAAAACGGCTGGGTGCGCTACTTCATCCTCGATCAGGGCGGTCACCCGGGGACGAGAACCGGCAGCGGTCCGGAGTTCGGCACGGTCGACAAGTTCGGCAATATCTTTGCTGGGGAGCCGCGGCCGCGTGTTCTGCGGAAGTACGTGAAGGTGAGGTAGCCGGGGTACGCACGCCGGCCCGGCGGGACCGGTTAACCATCGCCCGGGCAACGGTCGCGGGAACGGAGGCAGCGGCAGATCGCTCCCCTCCCGCGAGCGGGCCGCAGATGCTAAGAACCGCGCATGGGTCTTGGCATCATGATCGTCGGGCTCGCCGTCTTCTTCGGCGTGCACACCTTCACCACCATGCGCACGCAGCGCGCGGCGCTGATCGCGCGCATGGGCGAGGGGGCGTACAAGGGTGTCTACTCGCTGATATCGCTGGTGGCGATCATCCTGATCGGCTGGGGGTTCGCGCGCTATCGCGCGGCCGGCATGATCGAGGTCTGGGACCCGCCGCGCTGGCTGCGCCACGTCAACAATCTGCTGCTGTGGCCGGCTTTCGTCTGCATCGCGGCGGCCTATATCCCGGGCGACATCAAGCGGGTGCTCAAGCACCCGTTCCTGGTGGGCATCAAGCTGTGGGCGTTCGGGCACCTGCTCGCCAACGGCGATCTCGGTTCGATCATCCTGTTCGGTTCGTTCCTGGCGTGGGCGGTCTACGACCGCATCAGCCTCAAGCATCGCACCGATCCCGGCGCGCCGGATTTCGGCCTCGGTGGCCGCGATTGCGATACCCTGGCGGTGGTGGTCGGAACGCTGGTGTATCTGGCGCTTGGTTTCTGGTTTCACCCCTATGTCGTCGGCGTGCCGGCGTTCGTGAGATAGGCGAGAGGTTCGACCGTGTCCGCGCAAGACGAGATCAGACGGATGACCGCACCCGACATCCTCGCGCGCAAGCGCGGCGAGCCGATCGTGTGCCTGACTTCATATCACGCCCATACGGCACGACTGGTCGACAAGTATTGCGACGTGATCCTGGTCGGGGACTCGCTCGGCATGGTGATGCACGGGTTCGAGACCACGGTGCCGGTCACCCTCGACATGATGATCCTGCAGGGTCACGCGGTCATGCGCGGCTCCCGGCATGCGCTGGTGGTGATCGACATGCCGTTCGGGTCCTACGAGCAGTCGAAGGAGCAGGCTTTTGCGTCCTGCGCGCGGGCGATGAAGGAGACGGGCTGCGGTGCGATCAAGCTCGAAGGCGGTCGCCGCATGGCCGAGACCATCGCGTTCCTGGTGGAGCGTGGCGTGCCAGTCATGGGGCATGTCGGCCTGACGCCGCAGTCGATCAACACCATCGGCTCCTTCCGTGCGCAGGGCCGTGATGAGGCGGATTGGGCGCCGATCGAAGCCGACGCCAAGGCGGTCGCCGATGCGGGCGCCTTTTCGATCGTGCTCGAAGCGGTCGCGGAACCGCTCGGCCGCAAGATCACCGAGCAGGTCGCGATCCCGACCATCGGAATCGGCGCGAGTCCGGCCTGCGACGGCCAGATCCTGGTGCTGGAGGACATGCTGGGCCTGTCGCCACGGGTTCCCAAATTCGTCCGCCGCTACGGGGAACTGGGTCCCGGCATCGAGGCGGCGATTTCGGCCTATGCCAAGGACGTCCGGTCGCGCGCCTTCCCGGGCCCGGAACATGTTTATCCAATGCGGCGAAAAGACCGTTAGACTCAGATTTTGGAAGGGGTTACGGGCGACTTCGCAGATTTTTTGCCTTGCCCGTGCCACATCGATAGGCTAATCGCGCCCCCTGGGTCGCGACCCGAATACGGGCTTGTGAAGGGTAACCGGGGCGAGGGGTAATTACGTGTCCCACGACGTCTTCCGCGAAGTCGATGAAGAAGTCCGCCGCGAACAGCTGCAGAAGCTGTGGGAGCGGTATCAGTACCTCATCATCGGCGTGGTGCTGCTTGTCGTCGTCGGCGTAGGCGGCTGGCGCCTTTATGAGTGGCACCAGACCAGGCTCTCGGCGGAAATCGGCACTCAGTTCGAGAATGCCATGGCGCTCGCCGAAAGCGGCAAGCATGACGAGGCCGAGAAGATATTCGCGCAGATCGCCGTGAACGGCACGCCGTCCTATCGGGTGCTGGCGCGCATCCGTCAGGCGGCGCAGCTTGCGGAAAGAAACCCCGCCGCCGCGGCCGAGACTTACAAACAGATTTCCGCCGATAGCGGCGTCGAGCAGGTGCTGCGTGATCTCGCGGCGCTGCGGGCGGCCGGGCTGCTGATCGACGCCGGCTCGCACGGCGATGCACGCAGGCTGCTTGAGCCTCTGATCCAGCCGGGTCGTGACTTCCGTCATGCCGCGCGCGAATTGCTCGCGCTCAATGCCTGGAAATCCGGCGACCGACCGGCCGCGATGAAGTGGTATGCCGCGATTCTGACCGATCCTGAAGCGCCGTCTGCCTCCCGCGCGCGCGTCGAGATGCTGATGGCGTTGGGCGCCGCAGATGGCAAGAGCTGAGGGCAGCCGATGAATCGCATCGCACGCGCCATTATTGTTTCCGCAGTCCTGGCGCTGCCGCTGGGCGGTTGTGTCAACTTCGATCCCATGGATTGGATGGCCGGCGACTGGTTCTCCAACAAGAAGCCGTTGCCAGGCGAGCGCAAGGAGCTGTTTCCGGGCGGCGTGCCGGGCGTGTCGCGCGGCGTACCCCCCGATCTCGTGAAGGGCAATCAGGCGGCGGCGCTGCAGGACCAGCAGGAAGAAGCGCCGCCGGTGCGCCTCGAGGAGCCGAAGGCCAAGCCGAAGCCCAAGGCGAAACCGAAGCCCAGGCCCAAGGTGGTCGAGGCCGAGCCGGAAAGCAGGCCGACGCCGGTGACGGTGCGCCCGCAGCCGCAAGCCCAGCCACAGCCGCAGCAAGGTGGCGGAGTGCAGTGGCCCGACCCGCCGGGAACGCAGCGCCCGCAGCGGCAGGGCGGCGGGGTCCAATGGCCTGATCCGCCCGCACCGCGCTGATGGGCTGAGGCCGGCTGGTTGCGTTTGCAGGTCGGGCGGGGCATAGAGCGCTCACGTCCGAGCCGCGCCGATGAAGCTCGGGTCAGCCTCAAAGCCCCCAGGGTCATTCCATGCCTTTCTCGGTCGCCATTGTCGGACGGCCGAATGTCGGCAAATCCACGCTGTTCAACCGGCTGGTCGGCAAGCGCCTCGCCTTGGTCGACGACCTTCCGGGCGTGACCCGCGACCGGCGCGAGGGCCGCGCCCGCCTCGGCGATCTCGCATTCATCGCCATCGACACCGCCGGGCTCGAGGATTCGGCGCCCGAGAGTCTTACCGGGCGCATGCAGGCGCAGACCGAGGCGGCGATCGGCGCCGCCGACGCGATCCTGTTCCTGATCGATGCGCGCACCGGTCCGGTGCCGGTCGATCGTGCGTTCGCCGATCTGGTGCGGCGCTCCGGCAAGCCGGCGATCCTGGTGGCAAACAAGAGCGAGGGCCGCGCCGCTGAGGCCGGCATCGGTGAAGCGTATGCGCTCGGGCTCGGCGATCCGGTGCCGATCTCGGCCGAGCACGGCGAAGGTCTTTCCGATCTCTACGACGCGCTGCGCGCGGCGCTGCCCGGCGAAACGGCGCAGCCGGAGGAGCGAAAGGGACGACAGAAAAAAGATGAAGCGACCGAGCTTGTCGAGCCGGCGGCAGAGCCGCCGGCAACCATTCGCGTCGCCATCATCGGCCGGCCGAACACCGGCAAGTCGACGCTGGTCAATCGCCTGCTGGGCGAGGAACGGCTGTTGACCGGCCCGGAAGCCGGCATCACGCGTGACTCGATCGCTGTCGATGTCGATTGGCGCGGCCGCATGTTCAAATTCCACGACACTGCTGGGCTGCGGCGGCGTTCCCGCATCGAGCAGAAGCTCGAAAAACTGTCGGTCGCCGACGCGATCAACGCCGTACGCTTCGCCGAAGTGGTGATCGTGCTGATGGATTCGCAGGCGCCGTTCGAAGAACAGGATCTGCGTATCGCCGACCTCGCCGAGCGCGAAGGCCGGGCGGTCGTGATCGGCATGAACAAGTGGGACCTGGTCGAGAACCGGCCGGGCGCGATGAAAAAATTGCGCGAAGAGACCGACCACTGGCTGCCGCAGCTCAAGGGCGTTCCGGTGATCGCGGTGTCGGGGATGACAGGCGCCGGCCTCGACCGCCTGATGCAGGCCGTGATCGACGCGCACGAGGTCTGGAACCGGCGTGCGACCACCAGCGCGCTCAATCGCTGGCTCTCCGGCGTGACCTCGGCGCATCCGCCGCCCGCGGTCTCCGGCCGTCGCATCCGGCTCGACTATGTGACCCAGCCGAAGAGCCGTCCGCCGACCTTCGTGCTGTTCGCGAGCCGCGCCGACAAGGTGCCGGACCAGTACAAGCGCTACCTCGTCAACAGCCTGCGCGAGACCTTCGATCTGCCGGGAACGCCGGTGCGTTTGACGCTGCGGGAGAAGGCAAACCCGTACGCCAACAAGAAGAAGAAACGGTGAGGGGATATGACGGGCACGCCGATCCGCCGCGCCGCGTTCACCTTCATCTTCATCACCGTCCTGCTCGACATGCTGGCGCTCGGTATCGTCATCCCGGTGGTGCCGAAGCTCGTGCTCGATTTCGTCGGTGGCGATGCGGTGAAGGGCGCCGACTATCTCGGGCTGTTCGGCACCGCCTGGGCATTGATGCAGTTCCTGTTCTCTCCGATCCACGGTGCGCTGTCGGATCGCTTCGGGCGGCGGCCGATCATCCTGCTCTCGAATTTCGGGCTTGGGCTCGACTACATCCTGATGGCGCTGGCACCGACACTGATGTGGCTGTTCGTCGGCCGGATCATTTCCGGCGTTACGGCGGCGTCGGTCTCGACGGCCTATGCCTATGTCGCCGACGTCGCCGAGCCGGACAGGCGTGCGAAGCTGTTCGGGATGCTCGGCGTCGCCTTCGGCGCCGGCTTTGTGCTTGGTCCGGCAATGGGCGGCATCGCCGGCAGCTTCGATCCGCGCCTGCCGTTCTGGATTGCGGCCGGATTGAGCCTGCTCAATGGACTCTACGGGCTGTTCATCCTGCCGGAATCGCTGCCGCCGCAGAAACGCGCGCCGTTCAACTGGCGACGCGCCAATCCCCTCGGCTCATTGATCCTGCTGCGCTCACATCCGCAATTGCTTGGGCTGGCGGTGGCGATGTTCCTCGTCCATCTCGCGCATTCGAGTCTGCCGAACATCGGCGTGCTCTACATGATGTACCGCTATAGCTGGGCGGAACACACGGTCGGCTTTGTGATGGCGGTTGTCGGTCTCTGCTCGATGATCGTCCAAGGCGGCCTGATCGGACCGGCGGTGAAGCATTTCGGCGAGAGCCAGGCGATGTATCTCGGGCTCGCCTTCGGCATCGCCGGCTTTGCGGCGTTCGGCCTCGCGACCAGCGGGCCCTGGTTCCTCGCCGGCATTCCTATTCTGGCGCTTTGGGGCATCGCCAGCGCTGCGATGCTCGCGCTGATGAGCCGTCGTGTCGGCGAAAGCGAGCAAGGACAATTGCAGGGCGCGAACGCGAGCATGATGGGCATCGCGAGCCTGATCGGCCCCGGCATCTTCACGCAGTCGTTTGCGCTGTCGATCGGCGCCAACGCGGTCATCCACCTGCCGGGCGCGCCGTTCCTGCTCGCCGCCGTCATGCTCGCCGTGTCGCTCGCGGTCGCGGTCTATACCATGCACAAGACCACGCAGGAGAAGCCTGCATGATCGTGGATTTCTAGATCCATGTCTGGTCCGAGGAATTCCAGGACACAGGCAGCGCGCATTACGCCGGCGGCTGCATCGTCAGCAGGCGGCCGTGCGTGCAGTCGTAGAGCTTGCCGGTCTCCTGGAACTCCGGCAAACACATCGCCACGATCTTCTCCGCCACCACCTCGGGCGCCTTGACCGACATCGGGTCTTCACCCGGCATTGCGGCGGCGCGCATGCGGGTACGAGTGGCGCCCGGATTGAGCAGATTGACGCGCACATTTGTGGTCGCGGTCTCAGCCGCGTAGGTGCGCGCCAGCGCATTGAGCGCGGCCTTCGAGACGGAATAGGGGCCCCAATAGGCGCGATGGTTGGTGCCGGCGCCTGACGTGACGAACACAACGCGGCCGGCGTCCGCCGCACGCAGCAGCGGATCCATGGTGAGGATCAGGTGAAAGTTCGCGGTCACGTTGACCGCGACCGCCTCGTCCCACGCCTTCGGTTCGACGTGGCCGAGCGGCGACAGCGGCCCGAGCACGCCGCCATTGCCGACCAGCACATCAAGGCGCTGGTAGCGCTCATTCAGCGCCAAGGCGAGGCGGGCGATGCCGTCGGTGTCGCGCAGGTCGAGCGGCACCAGCGTCGCTGTGCCGCCTTCGGCCTTGACGGCGTCATCGAGCTCTTCGAGCCCGCCGACCGTGCGCGCCACTGCAACCACATGCGCGCCAGCCCTCGCCAGCGCGACGCCGGTCGCGAAGCCGATGCCACGCGAGGCGCCGGTGAGGAGGGCGATCTTGCCGGAGAGGGGGCTGGTCACTCGGAAACGGGTCAGCTCGCCTCGGCCAGCAGCGAAAGCTGGCGCGGCGTGTGTTCGGTCGCCGACTGGTCGGTCAGGGCCGTCGGATAGTCGCCGGTGAAGCAGTGGTCGGTGAACTGCGGCCGCGCCGGATCGCGACCCTCGTAGCCCATGGCCCGATAGATGCCGTCGACCGAGAGGAAGGCGAGCGAGTCCGCGCCGATGAACTGCCGCATGCCCTCGAGGTCGTGGGTGGCGGCTAGGAGCTTGTCGCGCTCCGGCGTGTCGATGCCGTAATAGTCCGGATGCGTGATCGGCGGCGACGAGATGCGGAAATGCACTTCCTTGGCCCCGGCGTCCCGCATCATCTGCACGATCTTGGTCGAGGTGGTGCCGCGCACGATCGAGTCGTCGACCAGCACGATGCGCTTGCCGGCGACCACCGCGCGGTTAGCGCTGTGCTTGAGGCGGACACCGAGCTGGCGGATCTGCTGGGTCGGCTCGATGAAGGTGCGGCCGACATAGTGGTTGCGGATGATGCCGAGCTCGTAGGCGATGCCGGATTCCTGCGCGTAGCCGATGGCGGCGGGAACGCCGGAGTCGGGGACTGGGATCACCACGTCGGCAGCGGCCGGCGACTCGTGAGCAAGCTGAGCACCCATGGCCTTGCGGACCGCATAGACTGAACGGCCGCCGACAATCGAGTCCGGGCGCGCGAAATAGATGTACTCGAAGATGCAGGGCCGCGGCGCCATCGGCGGGAAGGGCTTGTGCGAATGCATGCCTTCGTCGTCGAACACGACGACTTCGCCGTTCTCCACGTCGCGCACGTATTTTGCGCCGATGATGTCGAGCGCGCAGGTCTCCGACGCGAGGATCGGCGCGCCGTCGAGCTTGCCGATCACCAGCGGCCGGATGCCGAGCGGGTCGCGGGCGCCGATCAGCTTCTTGTTGGTCAGCGCCACGAACGAGTAGGCGCCTTCGAGCTGGCGCAGGCCTTCGACGAAACGGTCGATGAAGCGGTTCTTCCGCGCCTTCGCCACCAGATGCAGGATCACCTCGGTGTCGGAGGTCGACTGCATGATGGCGCCTTCGTGCACGAGCTGGCGCCGCAGCGTGAGGCCGTTGGTCAGGTTGCCGTTGTGGCCGACGGCGAAGCCGCCACCGTCGAGCTCGGCGAACAACGGCTGCACGTTGCGCAGGATGGTCTCGCCGGTGGTCGAATAGCGCACATGGCCCATGGCCGACATGCCGGGGAGGCGGTCGATCACCTCGCGGCGGGAGAAGTTGTCGCCGACGAGGCCCATGCGGCGCTCGGAATGGAACCGCTTGCTGTCGAAGGACACGATGCCGGCCGCTTCCTGGCCGCGGTGCTGAAGGGCGTGCAGGCCGAGCGCGGTGATCGCCGCTGCGTCGGGATGGCCGAAGATCCCGAACACCCCGCATTCCTCGCGTAGCCGGTCGCCGTCAAGATCGGACGGCACGGCGGCGGCGGTTTCGGTCGACTGGCTCATCGCGGGATCGTCGCCTTTCCAGGTTCCGTCAAGACCGTTGCTCGGGCGGAGCATCGGCCGGCTCGCCTTCATCCGGCTTGGGACGCTTCAACCGCTTTAAGATGGTGCTCTCGGGGTCGTCCGGCAACATCGAGATCAGCCAGTCCCCAGTCGATTGCAGCACCACCCGGGACTTGGCATTGGCAACCCAGGACGGCTGCGTGCGCGGCGGCACCAGCCAGGCGAAGAACAGGAAGGCCACCACCACGATGATCAACCCCCGGGCCAGCCCGAACAGGAAGCCGAGCGTGCGGTCGAGTGCGCCGACCCGGCTGTCGAGCACCATGTCGGAGAATCGGACGGTGATGATCGACACGATCAAGAGTGTGCCGAGGAAGGTTCCGCCGATCACCGCGCCGGCCGCGATGATGTCGTTGTTGAAATAGGTCTTGGCGTAGGGGAGCAGACGCGAATAGGCGTAAAGCGTCGCTACCGCCGCGATCACCCAGGCGGCGATCGACAGGATCTCGCGCATGAAGCCGCGGATCATGGCCAACAGGGCCGATACCAGCATGACGCCAATCAGGATGAAGTCGAGGAGCGTGATCGGCATGTCGAACTTTCGTTCCTCCATCCCTGCGGAGCGTTCCGCAGGACGAATCGCGCTCCTGGGACGCCTAGCTGACCGCTCCCGCGCGAGGGCGGCAAGGCCCGGCCGGCGTCGTCCCAACCATTTAGTTTTCCTGCCCAATTTGACGGCTGGCGCAGGCTGCCGGATGGCCGCTCCGGACGGCTGCTGTATAGCCGCCGCCGGTTCCGCCGTCACCCGTCTTAATCGTTAAATCCAGGCGTTCCTGGGCGATCGTTACCAAAGGGGTACGGGCGTCATCTCCTTCCGGCTGGATCACGATTTCGATGCAATTGCCGAGGCAAATGCGGGCGCCGACGGGGCGCCTGAGGGAAGAGTATCCATGCTGATGACCGGCCGCCGCGCCGCCTCAATCGTGACAGCCGTGCTGGTCGCGGCGGCGCCCCAAATCGCGGGCGCCCAGACCGCAAGCGCCGAGAGCTCCGCGCCGCCGGGCGCCGCCAGGCCGGACGTCCGGGCCCTGACCAGCGCCTACAATGCCTCCGGCCAGGCGCTCTTCAGGGAGTTCGCGACGGGCTCGGGCAACATCGTTTTCTCCCCGTATTCGATCGGCACGGCCATGGCGATGGTACTGGCCGGCGCGCGCGGGGAGACCGAGCGCGAGATGATCGCGGTGCTCCGCCACAGCCTCGGTCGCGTGCCAATCAACGACGCCAACGCGGCGGCCATTGCGACGCTCAATGGCTACGACAAGAGCGACAAGCCGCCGGTTTGCCCCTCCGGCATGACGCTTGAAGGCGAGCGCTGCGAGGCGAAACCGACGGCCGCCGGCAACTGTCCATTTCCCGCAAACCGGACGGGCGAAAGCTGCGTGGCGACGCCGCACTTTCTTCCATCAGCAAAGCTCCTGGTCGCCAACGCGCTGATGCTGTCGAGCGCCGTCGTCGCCAAGGACTACAGGGCGCTGCTCAAGGACCGCTACGCCGCGGAAGTGTTCGAGCGCGCGGGCCTCGACACCGTCAACGGGTGGGTGAAGCGGCGTACCGAGGGCAAGATCGAAAGAATCCTCGAGCGGATGTCCGACGTCGTGCTGGTCAACGCCGTCTATTTCAAATCGCGCTGGGCGGTCGTCTTCGACAAGACGCTTACCAAGAACGAGTTCTTCAGCCTGACGCGCAGCCGCCAGGAGATGGTCCCAACCATGCTGCAGCGGGCGAACCATGCGGTGGTCTCGCGCGAGGGCTACCGCGCGATCCGGTCGCCTTATTCCGTGCGCTCGCTGGCGATGGTGATCGCGCTGCCGAACGAGGTGGACGGCCTAAACGAGGTCGTGCGCCGCCTCGACGCGGACGAACTCGCGCAAACGCTCGCGGCGCTGCGCACGCAGCCGGTCCGCTTGGTCAGCTTGATGCTGCCGCGCTTCAGGGCGGAATATGGCGCCGATCTCAAGGAGGTATTCCAGAAACTGGGCATGGCGCTTCCGTTCGACGGCGGCCGCTCCGACTTCTCCGGCCTCACCGGGCTGCCGCCCAAAACAGCACCGACCCATGTCGACCAGATCGTCCATCGCGCGGTGATCGAGGTGGCCGAGGAATCGACCGAGGCTGCTGCCTCGACCGCCGTCGGCATCCGTGTCACCAGCGTCGCGCCCAAACCGATCGAGCCGCTTCAGTTCCGCGTCGACCGACCGTTCCTCTATTATCTCGTCGACGATGCGACCGGCGCTGTGTTGTTCCAGGGACGGGTTGTCGATCCGCGCTGATTCGCCCGCCAGCGAGAAGCGGCGCTGCTCAATCTACGGCTTGCGCCGCACGGATGGCGGATGGCGTGTCGCCATAGTGCTGGCGGAACGCGCGATTGAAGTAGGAAAGGTCGGCAAAGCCGGCGTCGAGGGCAATCGAGCTGATCTTGTCGGCGGCACGGCGCGGGTCGGTCAGCATGCGATGGGCGCGCGCCAGACGTTGCGATAGGACGAAGTCGGTAAACGTCGTGCCTTCAGCCTCGAACAATCGCTGCAAGAACCGCGGCGTGCAGCCGTGGCGAGCCGCGAGCGTGCTCACCGATAAATCCGGCTGGTGAATGTGCCCGGCTATATCCTGCTTGATTGCGTGCAGGCGTGCCGCGCGCAGCCCGCGGCCTTCGGCCATCGCTGTGGCGTCGCGGGTCGCGCCGACCACGAGCGCCAGCAGGTCCTGCAGGTGACCGGCGACCAGGTGCTGAAGCTCGGGGGTGGTAACCTTGTCGCCTTCCTGCGCGAGCCGGACGTAGTCGGTCAACAGTCGGAGCGCCGGCACGTCGTTCGGTATGCGCTGCCAGTAACGATCGTCGACGCCGCTCACCAACGGTGCCAGCATTTTGCGGGGGACGCGCAACGCCAGTATGTCGCCGGGAGGGCGATGCGTGTAGCTGCAAACTTCGCCCATCGAAGCCAGCACCGCTTCGCCATCGCCGAGCACCAGCTCTTGCTGCCCGTGCGTGACGCGAAGCGGTCCCTTCAGGTTCACCACCAAGCCGATGTCGTCGGTCGCATCGAAGGCCAGCGCTTCAGGCGTCCGTTGGTTGCGCGATCCGTATCCCCAGCCCGACATCATCATCATCCCGGGCAGCGCCCGGAACTTGAGATCGACGTCGAAAGGAACGTCCGGCAGCGGTTCGAGATCGTATCGCAGGACAGTGCGCCCGAAGACCTCTCGAAACACCGGGAGCCGATCCTGCTCCGGCACTCCCTCGAGCGAGAAACGGATTGTGCCGGACGCCAGCAATTGCATGCCGAGCGGCATGCCGGGCGTGATCGACGGAGACTGACTCGAGTCGGACATGGCCAACTGCTCCCTTGGCTTTCGTGTCCCTAGGTCTGAGCCGTTTCTTTTTGAATTCGCGAGCGCCGTGGACGTTTGGGCGGCGCAAACTATGCCGGGTTTATAGGCAGATTATGTTTCTTCGTGATGTCATCGGAACTGCAACTGTTTCGTCGTTGGCCGCCGAAGAAATATTCGAGACCTATCGATACCCCCCGTACCACGGCATCGTCGCCACAGTCCTGATCTTTGTCGCGCTAATCCAAGAACGGAAATCCTGCTCAAGCTAGCTGAACGGCGGTTGCGGCATTAACCGCAATAGACGAGGCCGTCATGCAAAAAGGGTCGCTGCTGTCCGTCTCATGCTTTGCGTGCCAAGCGCGTAGGCGGGGAGCGATATCATGAGCGGACTTGATCCCGTTGCGTATCTCCTCATCAGCGCCGGCGTGTTTGCCGGTGCGCTGGTATCGGGTCTGGCCGGATTCGCTTTCTCCGCCGTGGCTGGCGCGATTCTCCTGCACGTGTTGCCGCCGACCGAAGCGGTGCCGCTGATGATGGCGTGCAGTCTGGTGCCGCAGATCGTGTCGCTGGTAGTGCTGCGCCGCACGATCAAGTGGCGCGGCAATCCGGTGCTGATCGCCGGCGGCGCGGTTGGAATTCCGCCGGCGCTCTACCTGCTGCATCACGTCGATGCGCAGGTTTTTCGGATTGGCTTCGGTGCATTCCTCGCGGCTTATGCCGTCTGCATGCTGCTGCGTCCGGCCGGCGCATGCTTGCGGGTTGCACAGAGCCGGCTGCGGGAAGCCGCGGTCGGCTTTGGTGGCGGACTGGTCGGCGGCCTGACCGCGATGCCGGGGGCGCTGCTGGTGATGTGGTGCGATATGCGCGGAATGCCGAAAGAGCAGCAGCGCGGCCTCGTCCAGCCTTACATCTTGGCAATGCAGATCTTCGGCTTGGCGCTGCTCTTGTCGCGCGATGATCTAACGGCCAAAGCGCTGATGGGGCTGACGGTCAGCCTGCCCGCATTGGCGGCGGGCACCGCGCTCGGCGTGGTGCTGTTCGGCAGGGTGAATGACGCCGGATTCCGCCGTGTCGTGCTCGCGATTCTTCTGGTCGCGGGATTGCTGCTTACGATCTGAGCTTGGGGAAGCGACGATCGTCCGGCGCAGCCTGGATGGCGCGACACATCCGCGGTCGAAACCGGCCGTGAGCTCAAAACTACGCCGCTACGCGGAACTCGCCCGGCGCCACCGACGCTTCCTTCCCCAGGATCACATGTGCGTCGTCGCAGTGCGGGCACCAGACGGAGAGCCTGAAGGACGCCAGGCGACGGAGCTCTTTGTCCGTCGTCTCGATACTGGTACGCACCGACTTGCCGCTCTCGGGACACCGATAGATCAACATGACGCCACCCCACCAACGCGTGTTGATTGAATGGGAAGCATACAGCCGCCGTCTCGCGATCTTCATCGCCTTGTCGTCGCCAGGCGGATCCGCTGTGGATATGTGGATAAGTCGATGCTGCGATGCGGCCGCCGCGCGGGAAGTATGGCGCAAGTCCAGTTTGCGCCAAGTGAATAGGCCGTGCTGCTATTCGTTTGCGGCGCGGCGTTCGGGAGGGGCCGCTCGGCTGCCGCGGGCGGCAATGTCGGCAACCAGGGTCGACAGCGAGCCGACGGTTTCGAGTGTCAGCACACCGTCGGCCTCGGCGCGCGAGGCCTCGGGCATAACGGCGCGGGCGAAGCCGAGCTTCGCCGCTTCCTTGAGCCGGGCGGCGCTCTGCGCCACCGGGCGCACCGCGCCCGACAGCGAGACTTCGCCGAAAAACACCGCATCCGGAGGCAGCGGCGCATTGGCGAGCGAGGAGACAAGCGCAGCGGCTGCGGCGAGGTCGGCGGCCGGCTCGTTGATGCGAAGCCCCCCGGCGACGTTGAGATAGACGTCATGGCCGGAGAGCCGCACGCCGCAATGGGCTTCGAGCACGGCGAGCACCATGGACAGCCGGCTTTGGTCCCAGCCGACCACGGCGCGGCGCGGCGTGCCGAGCGAGGTCGGCGCCACCAGGGCCTGCATCTCGACCAGGAGAGGGCGGGAGCCCTCGATGCCGGCGAACACGGCAGTGCCGGGCGAGCCGAGATCGCGCTCGTGCAGGAACAGCTCGGAAGGATTCGCGACCTCGTGCAGACCCGAGCCGGTCATTTCGAACACCCCGATCTCGTCGGTCGGACCGAAGCGGTTCTTGACCGCGCGCAGGATACGGAACTGATGCGAGCCTTCGCCCTCGAACGAGAGCACCGCGTCGACCATGTGCTCGACCACGCGCGGTCCGGCGATCTGGCCGTCCTTGGTGACGTGCCCGACCAGGATGACGGCCGCGCCGGAGCGCTTGGCGTATCGGATCAGCGTCTGCGCGGCGCCGCGCACCTGTGTGACGGTTCCCGGCGCCGACTCCACCATGTCGGTCCACATGGTCTGGATCGAGTCGATGATGACGAGGCGGGGAGTGGCGCCCTCGGACAAGGTTGCGATGATGTCTTCAACCGACGTCTCAGCCGCGAGCTCGACCGGTGCGCCGGCGAGACCGAGCCTTTCCGCCCGCAGCCGGACCTGCGCGACCGCCTCTTCACCTGAAATATAGACCGAGCGCTGCTTCGCCCGCGCCAGCGTCGCCGCCACCTGAATGAGGAGTGTCGATTTGCCAATGCCGGGATCGCCACCGAGCAGCAGCACCGATCCGCGCACGAAGCCGCCGCCGGTGACTCGGTCGAATTCGGCAATGCCGGATGCGAGGCGGGGCGCGTCGTGGGACTCGCCGGTGAGCGGCTCAAGCGCGAAGCGCCGGCCTTTGCGTGGAGCGCGGCCGGGGCCGGCCTGGCGTTCGGCGCCCTCCTCGGCGATCGTGTTCCACTCGCCGCAGGCGTCGCACTTACCCTGCCAGCGCCCGTGATGGGCGCCACAATTCTGGCAGACAAAGCTGTCGGTGCGGCGGGCCACGGCGCGGTGTCCTAAATCCTGCGGGATTCGCCTACGACTTTATCATGTCCGGCATGCTCATGCGTCGGGTTGACCGGTAGGACCGGCCGATCCACTGTTTACCCTGGTAGCTGATAGGAGCTTTGGCATGAGCCTTCGTCAGCCCTGGTTCCTGGTGATGGTCCCCAAGGTGGCCGCCAGGCGAAACGACTTCTGGGACGGCTCTGACGCCAAGCTGCCGCGCGGCGACGTGATGGCGCGCCTGGTCAAGCGGGAAAACCGAAGCCTGCTGTTGGCATTCGGCTTTGCCTGGCTGGTAGCTGCTTTGCTGATCTGGATATGGGGCTACGGCTCGGGCGTCTTCTCGCCGGCGTTCGCCGTGCTGGCGACGGTACTGGCGGCGGGGGTCGCGGCCGCGAGCTACGTCCGCTTGATTTGCGTGCAGATGGTTCGGTCGACGACGAAACGCTGCAGCGAAATGTAGCTCGATTTTATTTCGCGTGGTTTGCGTGTTCGATCGATACGCGGCGACCGGGCGCCTCCAGAGAGTGGACAATATGCTCGGCGAGCAACTCCGCCGCGCGTGAGAGTTTGCCCGGAGCACGATAGAGGGCGATCTCGGTGTCGGGCAATTGGGGCAGACTGTAGTCCGCGCCGAGTATCTTGAGGTCGGGAGGCACCATATCTTTAGATAGAACGGTAATTCCCAAGCCGGCTCGTACCGCCGCTTGCAGCCCTTCACTGCTCACGCTTGTGTAGACAATGCGCCAGTCGCGCCCGGCCGTCTGCAAACCCGCCAGCGCTCGTTTTCGGTATACGTCGGGAGCCGGCGCTAGTGCCAGAGGTACCGGCTGCAGTGGATCAATCACGAGCTGTTGGCCGCCGACCCAAACCAGCACGTCCCGCCATACGGGAACTCCGCCGGTCGGCCCCAGTGGCTCACGTTTGACGAGCACCAGATCGTACTCGCCCTTGGCGAACCCCTCGAGCAAGTTGAAGCTGAAATTGCAGTTAACATCGAGCGCCACTCTTGGATGAGCGCGCGCAAACTGTGCCAATACGTCCGGCAGATACACCGTGGCAAAATCCTCAGGCGTTCCGAGGTGGATCGTGCCTTCGATGTCTGGTTCCAATATCCTTGAGCGTGCTTCGTCGGCGAGTTGTAAGAGCTGACGTGCGTAGGTCAACAGAATCTCACCGTCAGGGGTTAGCAACAGTTCGCGCCCACTTCGCTCAAAGAGGGCCCGGCCGATCCCTTCCTCCAGCTTCTTGATCTGAAGGCTCACGGTCGACTGCGTCCGTCCGATGCGTTCTCCAGCGCGCGTGAAGCCGACATTGTCCACTACGGCGACGAAAGTCCGCAGCAAATCAAAATCGAACGGAGGCAGGGGTGTGCTCAAAGCGGACCGATGCTAGTCGTCAATGCCCTTCCAGGCCGCCTGAGTGTATAGTTGAATTCCGGGCGTTCAACGGTCTCGTGACGATAAATGATGAAGCCCGCTATCGACCAACTAAACCGTCGTGTCGCCGTAAGTGCGGACCCAGACGTTGAGGTTCAAGGATGACGAGCCGAAAGCTGCTACAGCTGCAGAACGGCTTCAGGCTGACTGAGCATTGCTGCTCCGAAACCGACGAATGCGAGGAGGCCGGCGACATCCCGCACACTCAGATTTGCTCGGAGAGTATCAGCATTGGTCCTTGATGCGGCTGCGGAAGCAATAGCCGCCAGTGCCAGGGCAACAATGCTGATCGTCGGAAGCACGAGTTGACCCGGGACTGCGAACATTGCCGGCAGTGCCAACAACGCGCTTGCGGCTATCAGAAGCTGAAGTGCCTTGGCCTGCAATGGTCCCGCACTGTCGGACGTCAGTGCGCTACTACGCCCGTATGATCCGTGCCTATACGCGACCACCGGGCTCCTTGGCATTTCCGGGCTATGCGGCATGTTGCTTCCTGCGTGTTTCCTCGGCGGCTCAATCAGTTCTCGATGATATTGAGGACGAAAGCCAATTGGTTCGCCCAATGGCGAACATTGATTTTTCTCATGCGTGGGGTCGGCGCGGGCGCGGCAACGCCGAGGACGCTTCGCGGTGTCACCGCGCGCGGACAAGGATTTGGCGTCTAGGGTCCAAGGGTGCCAGCGAGCGCAGTTGTCGCCTACGCCCGCGCTTGCCGCCTTCTCGTATGCTCGGTCAATTGCAGCGCGCTCTTCAGTTATTGGATTTCCCAATTTGCGACATTGGCGCTATACGCTTGTAACAGGCGGCTTCCCTCGGCAGATTGGCCGTGAACACCCAAGGTCCGGGCCCCTCTGGCGAGCGCAGCCGGCGCTCTCGCGATGTCGGACGCAGGAAGGAGTCCTCGTCGGCATCAGGAGAGCTGCCTTGGAGCTCGCATTCTTGTCGGCCGAATGGCTCGGCACGCCTGTCTGGATGTGGCTTGCATTTCTTACGATCGTGGTTGCTCTGCTCGCCTTCGACCTCGGTGTTCTTCATCGCAAGAGTCGTGAAATCGAGGTGAAGGAGAGCCTTATTCTTTCCGTCGGCTACATCGGCTTGAGCCTCGTTTTCGGCGCTTGGGTCTGGTGGTATCTCGGCACTGAAGCCGGCATGGACTACTTCACCGGCTTCGCTATCGAGAAAGCGCTCGCGATGGACAACGTATTCGTCATCGCGATGATATTCGCGTTCTTCTCGATACCGCGCATTTATCAGCATAAAGTCTTGTTCTGGGGAATCCTCGGGGTGATCGTGCTCCGGGCGATCATGATCGGCCTCGGCGCGGCCATCGTGTCTGAGTTCTCCTGGGTGCTCTACATCTTCGCCCTGTTCCTGATCGCGACGGGTATTAAGATGATCTGGCTCGCCGACAAGACGTATGACGTCGGCTCGAACCCGATCCTCGCATTCATGCGCCGCCGCTTTAACGTCACGAACGAGCTGCACGGCGAGAGCTTCTGGGTAAAAAAACCACATCCCGTAACCGGGCGCCTGACCTGGTACATGACGCCGCTTCTTTTGGCGCTCGTATTAATCGAAATCGCGGATGTGATCTTCGCAGTGGATTCGGTGCCTGCGATCTTCGCGATCACGACAGATCCTTTCATCGTCTACACGTCGAACATCTTCGCGATCTTGGGCCTTCGCGCGCTCTACTTCGCGCTCGCGGCCATGGTGCATCGCTTCCACTATCTCAAGTACGCCCTGGCTGGAGTGCTGATCTTCATCGGTTCGAAGATATTCGTCGCCGATCTGCTCGGATGGGAGAAGTTTCCGCCGGCGATTTCACTTACCGTCACTCTCACCCTGCTTGCGGCCGGAGTGGCATGGAGTCTCATGAAGACCGCAAGAGGTGCTGCGCCCGCGACCGATCCCAAGGGTGTTTCTTGAAACTGTCCCCCGCACTGGTGGAGAAAACAGATGACGAACCTTGAGTTGATGCACGATGTCGGGAGGCCGGAGCCGCTTGTGGTCGACTGCGATACCCGGGAAGGTATCACTGCGCGCCGCAACGTGCTGCTTGGGCTGTGGTCCGCCCGCCGCCTTGGCCTGAACGGCGCAGATGCCGAGATCTACTCCTGGAGCGTGCATCTCGCCGACTGAGGCAAGCCAGGCCGCGATGACGTGGTCGCAAAAATCTCAGCGGACCTTGCCTTGGCTGGAGCACACGTAGGGGAACGAACCATCCGCCGACATCTTCGGGAGATGGAGTTGCGAGCGTTTCTGCAGCTCTCGGCCGAGCCAAGGTTCAGTTGAGCGCAGTTCCGATGGAGGTCATCACTATTTTGAGGTCACACTTAGTCCCCGAGCTTCAAGCGAAGCCCGGGGACCTGCCAATGTTTCCTGGCCGGACAGTCGCCTCGCTAGGCTGCCGCTGCCGATTGCTGGACCGTCCCCACAGCGTCAAGGTGCGCGCGCAACCTCGGGTCGATTGCGAGAGCTTTCGCTAACTTATCAAGCCATTCGCGCTCGGCGGGGGAGTCAGGCTCGATGGCGAGCCGGGCTGCCGTGTAGACCTCCGCACAAAGGGCGGGCGTGGTCGCCGCCGATGCGAGCTCCTCGATGCTGCTGGGATGCGAAATCACCAGCTCCAGCGTTCGTTGCTCTTCGGCAGCAAAATCACTCGCCGCGATGTGTCTGCGGATCTGCTCGTGCTCCGCCGGATCGAGACGACCATCGACGGCTGCTGCCGCGACCATCGCTTTCAGCATCAAGAGGGCGACTTTGTCGGATTGATCGGGGGGTGGAATAAATGCGGCCAACGCGTTCGGTTGACCATTAGCGTCGCCTTGGTGAGACTGTTGCCAAGGACGGGCAGCCAAGAAATCGCTGACATTCTGAGGTACGACCGGTCGGCCTTCGCGATAGTTCTGATAAGCCTTGTAAGCAATACCGCCGATTGCCGCCACCGCGCCAACTTGCAGCGCGGTTCCTGCCAGGTCGCGCAGGCGCTTTGATCCGAACATAACCCCGGCAATCCCGCCTGCCGCGGCGCCGAGGCCGAGTGCGCCGGCGTGTCCGAGCCAGCCCGGCTGTTGTGTCGCCGAATAAGTCGAGGGGCTACGGCCGTCGGTACCTTGAGGCGCCGTCATGACTTGTGCACCGCTCGCGTTACCCACCAGCTCGCTCAGGATTCTTTCCACGCTCATTTCTGTTCTCCTCACTGTGGCGGCGCGGTCTTGCGCCTGTCGGTCAGTTGGGTAGTCGGCCGTTCCGCCGCACCAGGTGACAGGGCAGAAATGGCAATGATTGAAGATTTCAATGTCTCGCCCGCGGCGCAGGAACGCCATTGATGTTCTCAATGTCGCGCAGTGGCACAACTCATTTCCAATTGGAGGAATCTTGGCCGATGGTCACTGTGTCAACGCTCTGGGAGAACACCGATGAACGCTCGAATTCAGCCGATTGACGTCACAGTGCGGCCGTTGCCTCATTCAATGAGCCAATTCCAGGTCGCTGCAGATACCATTGTAAAGTCCGTGGAAACTGCAACGCCTGTTACCGTCGCGTTCGGAGACGGGATCGGGCCGGAAATCATGAATGCATGTCTGAAAGTCTTGCTGGAAGCCGGCGCCAAGATTGCGGTCGAGCCCATTCACATTGGTGAGCGACTTTACAAGCAAGGTGAGACATCGGGGATCGATAGTGAGGCTTGGCAGTCAATCCAGCGAACCCGTGTCCTCTACAAGGCGCCGATAACGACGCCGCAGGGTGGCGGTCTCAAGTCGGTCAACGTGACACTTCGCAAATCGCTCGGACTGTTCGCCAATGTCCGGCCCTGCACCGCGTATCATCCCTTCGTCGCGACCAAGCACCCAGGCATGGATGTGGTCATCATTCGCGAAAATGAAGAAGATCTCTATGCCGGTATCGAGCACCGGCAAACCGACGACGTCTATCAGTGCTTGAAGCTCGTATCGCGCCCGGGTTGCGAGCGTATCGTGCATTTTGCTTTTCAATATGCTCTGCGCAACGGACGTCGGAAGGTTTCGTGCTTCACCAAAGACAACATCATGAAGCTGACCGACGGTTTGTTTCATAAGGTCTTCGACGAAGTCGCGGTCCTTTATCCGCAAATCGAAAATGAACATTGGATCGTTGACGCGGGCGCCGCCCAATTGGCCGACGATCCCTGCCGGTTCGATGTGATCGTGATGCCAAACTTGTACGGCGATATCCTGTCGGATGTCGGCGCCGAAATTTCCGGGTCGATCGGACTGGCTGCCTCCGCCAACATCGGATCGGGCTTTGCGATGTTCGAGGCGGTTCACGGCTCGGCTCCCGCGCTCGCGGGACGAGACCTGGCCAATCCCTCGGGATTGCTTGGCGCCGGGGTGATGATGCTGTCTCACATCGGACAGGCGCAGGTCGCTGAGCGTGTACACAACGCCTGGCTCAAGACCTTAGAAGACGGAATTCATACCTTCGATATGTTTGGGGACGGCGTCTCAAAACAGGAGGCCGGTACCAAAACGTTCACGCGAGCAGTCATCCGGAACCTTGGCAACAAGCCCCAACACTTGAGGCCTGCCGAGCGCGGGCAACCGCTGCCCGGAGCTGCCGCCGTCAAGCCGACAAGTCCGAAGATTGCGCCGGCGGTCAAGGAGCTGGTTGGGATTGACGTGTTTGTGCATTGGCGCGGCCAGCAAGTACGGGCTCTCGCGGAGACGATGCGCTGCGCTCAAGGCCGCGATCTTGAACTGACCATGATCAGCAACCGAGGCGTGAAAGTCTGGCCTGCGGGAATCGCAGAGACCTTGAAGACCGACCACTGGCGCTGCCGGTATATGGCGCGGCAGGGGAAAACGATCGACCATGCCAAGATAGCCAACCTGCAGATGGAGCTTGTCTATCTCGGGATAGACTTCATCAAGACAGAGCACCTGTACAACTTCGACGGCCAGCCTGGCTTCTCGCTCGGGCAGGGTCAGTGAAGAACGGCCGACGACCTATGTAACATCCGCTTCGTCTATTGATAGCGAAGCTCAAAAGAGGATGGCTTAGCTGGTGCGGCTTGGTTTCCGAAGTTGATAGCGGCGTGTGCCGCGGCGAATCAGGAACTTCGGAAACCGGCACTAATCGCGATAATTGCGGTGATACCGCTTTCCGAGGCTGGTCAGTATCTCGTAGCTGATGGTGCCGCAGGCGGTGCCGAGTTCGTCGACGCCGATGTCGCCGCCGATCAAGGTCGCGAATTCGCCGCGGCGGGCGACGCCATTCGGCAGATCGGTGACGTCGACCGCGAGGAGATCCATAGAGATGCGTCCGATCAGGGGGCAGTGCTTCCCGGCGATGATCACGTTCGCAGGAGGCTTGACCTTGGTGGCGGCCGCGGCGCGGAAGTAGCCGTCGCCGTAACCAATCGCGACAATGGCGAGCCGGGTCGGGCGGGCGGCGGTCCAGCTTGCGCCATAGCCGACGGTGTCGCCTTTCTTGATCTGCCGCACCTGCGTGATCCGGCCCTTGAGCTCGACCACGGGGCGCATGGCATTCTTCTGCCCGGAGATCGGATTGCCGCCGAACAGCGCGATGCCCGGGCGCACCAGATCGCAATGCGCGGTGCCGCCGAGGAATATGCCGGCCGAATTGGCGAGCGAGGACGGCACGCCGCGAAACAGGATCCGGATCTCGCGGAACAGCCGGATCTGCCGGTCGTTCATCGGATGGTCGAGTGTTTCGGCACAGGCGAAGTGGCTCATCAACAGCTTGAAGCCGTGGCCTTCGGCTTGCACGCGCGGTGCGATGGCCACCGCTTCCTCGGGCGTCAGGCCGAGCCGGTTCATGCCGGTGTCGATATGCAGTGCCGCACCGCCACGCCAATTGTTGGAGGCGACGAAGGTGTCCCACTCGGCGAGCTCGGTCGTGCTGTTGATCACCGGCCGCAAATTGGCATCGGCGAACGCCGCGGCCGTGCCCGGCATCAGCCCGTTGAGCACGTAGATGACGGCTTCCGGCGCCAACGCGCGCACGCGGCGGCCTTCCGGGATATCGGCCACGAAAAACGTGCGGGCGCCGACCTTCCTGAGCGCCGGCACCACCCGCTCGATGCCGCAGCCATAGGCGTCGGCCTTGACCACCGCGGCACACTCGACCGGCACGGTCATGCCGTAGAGCCGTTTCCAGTTGGCAGCGATGGCGACGAGATCGATGGCCAGGACGCCGCCGGCCTCTGCTTCACCGGCAGCGATCATCGTGGGTTGCAACGTGGTCTCTTGCAGCGACATGGGTCGGGTTACGCCTGGGGTACGCGCGCTGGCTATCGTGTCCCTAGTTATGGACGGCATCGTGACGGCCGTCCACACCGGGCCGCCGACATTTCGTCTGGCACCAAAGGCGCGTATTCTCGAAGCAATACAGATATTTGAGTCCCGATGCCGAAGCACCACACGAAGGCCGCGATCGCGGAGGCCGACGGCCGTCAGTAGTCGGACGGCCGCTCCGGGATCAGCTCGCTGTCGGCGAGGTTGTCGAAGCGCGTGACGGCGGCGTCGAAGTGGACGTTGACCGTTCCGGTCGGGCCGTGACGCTGCTTGCCGATGATGATTTCGGCCTTGCCGTGCACCGCGGCCATGTCGGTCTGCCACTTGAGATGCTCTTCGCTACCCGGGCGCGGCTCCTTGTTCGAGAGGTAGTATTCCTCGCGGAACACGAACATCACCACGTCGGCGTCCTGCTCTATCGAACCCGACTCGCGCAGGTCCGACAGTTGTGGGCGTTTGTCGTCGCGGTTCTCGACCTGTCGCGACAATTGCGAGAGCGCGACGATCGGTACGTTGAGTTCCTTGGCCAGCGCCTTGAGATTGGTGGTGATCTCGGTCACCTCCTGCACACGATTTTCCTGGGAGCGGCGCGAGGACCCCTGCAACAGCTGGATATAGTCGATGACCAGGAGATCCATGCCTTTTTGACGCTTCAGGCGGCGCGCGCGCGCCGCAAGCTGCGCCACGGTCAGGCCGCCGGTTTCGTCGATGAACAGCGGCAGGTGCTGCAGCTCGACTGCCACATCCTTGATCTTTTCGAAATCGCGCTCGTTGATGCCGCCGCGCCGGATCGTGCTCGAGGGAATGCCGCTCTGCTCGGCGATGATACGGGTGGCGAGCTGTTCGGCCGACATTTCGAGCGAGAAGAAAGCGACGATGCCGCCATTGACGGTGGTGATGTGGCCGTCGGCCTGCACCTCGCCGCGCCAGGCGCGCGCGACGTTGTAGGCAATATTGGTGGCGAGCGCGGTCTTGCCCATGCCAGGACGGCCGGCCAGGATGATCAGGTCGGACGACTGCAGCCCGCCCATCTTGCCATCGAGGTCGCGCAGGCCCGACGCCAGGCCGGAGAGCTTTCCGTCGCGCTGGTAGGCTTTGGCGGCCATGTCGACCGCCGTGGTGAGGGCCGCTTCGAATTTCTGGAAGCCGCCGCCGTAGCGTCCGATCTCGGCGAGGTCGTAGAGGCGGCGCTCGGCTTCCTCGATCTGGTCGCGCGGCGCGAAATCAACCGGCGCATCGAACGCACCGTTGACCATGTCTTCGCCGATTTCGATCAGCTTGCGACGGGTCGCGAGGTCGTAGACGGTGCGGCCGTAGTCCGCGGCATTGATGATGGTTGTCGCCTCGGCCGCTAGGCGGGCGAGGTACTGCGCGACGGTCATCCCGGCGATATCGACCTCGGCCGGCAGAAAGGTCTTGAGCGTTACCGGCGAAGCAAGCTTGCCGGTGCGGATCAGGCTGCGCCCGATCTCGAATATCTGCTGATGGACAGGTTCGAAGAAGTGCTCAGGCTCGAGGAAGTCAGAAACGCGGTAGAGCGCCTCGTTATTGACGAGGATCGCACCCAAGAGCGATTGCTCCGCCTCGATATTGTGCGGCGCGATACGATAGGGCGCAACGGGTTCCTCCACCCGCTTGCGTGCGGTTGATTCGAGAGCCATGGACCTTCAGTGCTTTATTTTTGGGACTTGTTCGTGGCACGGCACCGACCATTACGCTTACGAGGTTGCACGCCGTTGGGGCCGCCATTAGCGCAGGGGCGCCGCCGCAATGGAAGCGCCGCGTTTGGCTGTCCCCATTGTCCCCGCTAAGAACCGCCAGCTCACAAGACGCTTGACGACGAGGACTGGTAGCCGAGGAACTGAGAGAGAATCACTCACCTGCGAGTCGCAGCGGCGGGCGTTGACGACCTTCGGCGGCCCGCAGCCGTTCGGCTTCCCGGATCATGTAGTCGCGGGTCATGGGAACGACGCCCTGCCGCTTGGTAAGTTGGATCTGGAACACCATCATCGCCTGCTCGCGGAACGCCATTTCCGCTGCCGCCAGGTAGAACTCCCACATCCTCGCGAAGCGCACGTCATAGATCCGCTCGACCGTGTCGCGGTGTGCCAAGAACCGCTGCCGCCATGCCTTGAGCGTCTCGGCATAGTGCAGGCGCAGGATCTCGATATCGGTGACCAGCAGTCCGGCCTTCTCGATCGCCGGCAAGACCTCAGAGAGGGCAGGGATATAGCCGCCCGGAAAGATGTATTTTGCGATCCAGGGATTGGTCACGTTCGGTCCCTCGGAGCGGCCGATCGAGTGCAGCACCATGACGCCGTCATTCTCGAGCAGCGCCGCGCACTTGCGGAAGAACACGTCGTAAAAGCCGACCCCGACATGCTCGAACATGCCGACCGAGACGATGCGGTCGAAGCGCTCCGGCACGTCGCGATAATCCTGCAGACGGAAGTCGATGTCCTTGGTCGGCGGCCGTTCGGAGGCCCGCCCGCGGGCGAAGGCGAGCTGTTCGGCCGACAGCGTGACTGCCGTGACGCGGGCCTTGCACATTTCGGCCAGGTACAACGCCAGCCCGCCCCAGCCGCAGCCGATGTCGAGCAGGCGGTCGCCGGGCTCGATCAGGAGCTTCGCCGCCAGATGCCGCTTCTTGGCGATCTGGGCGTCGTCGAGCGTCTGATCGGGCGTCTCGAAATAGGCGCAGCTATATTGACGGTCCGCATCGAGAAACAGCGCGTAGAGCTGGCCGTCGAGATCGTAGTGGTGCGCGACATTGCGCAGCGATCGCTTCGGCGGATTGAATTGCCGCAGCCGCCTGTAGAAGTAGCGGATCAGCCACTGTGGGCGAGCCCACAGCGGCGGCTTGCCATCGCGGCGCTGCGCAAAGACAACCGACAGCACATCGGCGATCGTTCCTTGCTCAACGATCATCGTGCCGTCGACATAGGCCTCGCCGAATTTGAGTTCCGGATCGAACAGGACGCCGCACTGGGCCGCGCGGGTCGTGAAACGAATGGCCACGGGTGGTCCGCTGCCGTCTCCGAAGGTAAAAACTGCCCCGCCTGCGGTCGTGACCCGCAGATTACCAGCGTGGATGAAATGTCTCAGTGCCAGCCGAAGAAGCCGTTCCATCGGCGTCTCCTGCTCCTACCCGTCAGTTCACGCACGGCGGAGCAATCCGACCGCCATGCCTGCGACACATTTGGCGTCCACCCGCAACAACAGCGGGAATGCACGGCCCCACCCCCGGGGCTGGCTACCCGCCGGGACCCAAATATTAGAACAAAGTCCACGAGAGACGGCAATGCGGGGAACGCCTCAGTTGCCTGGGTAGCAAATGCGCGGCAAGCTAAAGGTTCCGGTCAGGGCGGCCGATTTCTGGGTCAAAGCTCGGGATTCAGCGGTGGAATTCAAGCAAGCATCAGCCGAGAGCGGGGCAGGCAATGTCCGGCCGGTGCGGCGATTGGTGCCTTGGGTCGCCGGCGCGTTGGGCATCCTGGTGGCGAGTTCGGCGCTGCCGCAGGGCAACATCGATGCCGGCAAGTCGCCGGCGCAGATGTTCGCCGACACCTGCTCCAACTGCCATCGCCGCCCCTCTGAGCTCAAGCGGGGTGCGAGTGCGAGCTTCCTGCGCCAGCACTACACGCCCGGGGCCCAGGAGGCCGCGGCCATGGCGAGCTACCTGGCGAGCGTCCCTGCCGATCCGCGCGCCGGCAAGGACAAGGCCAAGGCCGCGACGCAGGAGAAGGAAAAGGCCAAGGCGCAGCCGCAACCGCAACCGCAGCAGCAACAGGCCGAGCGGCCGCCCGAGCGCCCGCAGGAACGCCCCAAGGCGCAGCCGCCGGCAGGCAAGGGCAAGCGGCCTGAGTTCGGGAAGTCGGAGCCCGCGGCGGATAGCCCGCCGCCGGAGACCCGCGCCGAGGCACCCGCCGTTCCCAAGCTCGAGCCGTTCGAAGAGTAGCGCGCCTTACTTGCCTGCTTCGGCCGGCTTCTCGGCCTCTTCCTCGCCGCGCTTTGCCGCGGCCGCTTCCGGATCGAAGAAGCTCTCGGCATTGGCAAGCGCCTCGGCCTGCGCCTCTTGCTCCTCGGTACGGGCGACCGTGATGTCCTCGCCACGGACGAGCCGCGCGGCTTCGTCCTCGTTGCGGGCGACGGCAACCATCACCGCAACCTCGACCTCGGGATGCAGCGCGATCGGGACCTTGTGCAAGCCGATGGTCTTGATCGGTGTGTTGAGCGTGATCTGATTGCGATCGATCTTGAAGCCTTTTGCGATCACCAATGTCGCGATATCGCGTGGCGATACCGAGCCATAGAGTTGCCCGCCCTCGGCGGCCTGGCGCAGCACCGTGAAGTTCTGGCCGTCGAGCTTCTCTCCGACCTTCTGGGCTTCGCCGCGCTGCTCGAGATTGCGCGCCTCGAGTTCCGTCTTCATGGTTTCGAAGCGCGAGCGGTTTTCCTTGGTGGCGCGCAGCGCCTTGCCCTTCGGCAGCAGAAAGTTGCGCGCGAACCCGTCCTTGACGCGGACGACGTCGCCCATCTGGCCGAGCCGGCCGACACGCTCAAGCAGAATGACTTCCATGGTTCTTCTCCTTCAATCGATGAGGCTTTCGGTGATCAGGTTGGTGGTGGGGCGGGAGGACCCGCCGCCGGCGTGGCGAAACGGGCGCGGATGTTGAAGGCGGTTTCGGCGAGGCCGAGCAGCGACATCGCGAGGATGGGCCAGCCGAAGATGATGATGGTGAAATAGGCGATGATGAGCACGGCGATGCGTCCGCCGCCCATTTGAAGCGTAATGGCGTGCAGCACCGCCAAGCCCATCAACGCATAGGCCATGAACAAGCTCGCGGCGAGCACGCCGGCGAGCACGCCGGGCATGTCGGGCAGGAACGAGCCGGCGATGGCCGCCGCCAGCAGTCCCGGTGCGACGGACGGCAGCGTCATGGACGACAGATCGGGCCACGGACGCCGCAATCGCCCCGACACCCTCACCACCCGGGCTGCAAGCCATAGATTGAACGTATTGAGGATCGTCAGCAGCACGGCGGCGGCGGGCGGCAGCGCAATTATGAGGATGTCGATCAGGCGCTTGGCATCGGTGCGGCCCGGGATCGGGGATGTCCCGCCCTGCGTGCTGAAAGCGCGCTCGAACGCCTTGCGCATTTCGGCCTGGAACGCAGCTTTGTCGGTGCCGAAGCCGAGTATCGCGACGACGATTACCAGCGTGCCGATGATGGCGGCCCACAGCACCAGGCGGCCGATCGGATACCACTCCATACCGCCGGCCGATCCATTGGCCGCGACGGTCCGGCCCAGCAGCGCCAGATAACCGAGCCACCACGCCGGCAGGCCAACGCCGAACAGGAATGCGAGAAAGAAGTAGAAGCCGAGCGTCAGCCCGAGGCCCGTCGCCGCCAGCACCGCACCCAACAGACCGGCCAGATGGCTCCAGCCCATGGCGGCGATGAGGATCGGCAGCGAGGCGATATAGAACAGGAATATCGCCAGCAGCGAGCCGCTCGCGATCGACGCGAACAACAGCGCCGATGCCGCGCCCGCGCCTACTGCCACAAGGAAAATCTGCACCATCGCAAGCTGTCCCGCTTCAAGAGCGGTTAGAGGCGGCATCATGCCGCCCCAACCATCGGCCGTCCGCGATCTTCCGCGCCGGCCTCGCTTTTGCCTCTACCTCCCGATCGGGGAGGGACTGACTCTATCTTCCGTTCATTCCCGCGCAAGCGGGAATCCAGTCTTGATCTAGTCTGGGTCCCCGCTTGCGCGGGGACGAACGGCGGAATAGCTCTACCGGATCACGTAAGGCAACAGTCCGAGGAAGCGTGCACGCTTGATGGCCTGCGCGAGCTCCCGCTGCTTCTTCGCCGAAACCGCGGTGATGCGGCTCGGCACGATCTTGCCGCGCTCGGAAACGTAGCGCTGCAGCAGACGCACGTCCTTATAGTCGATTTTCGGCGCGTTGGCGCCGGTGAACGGACAGGTCTTGCGGCGGCGGAAGAACGGACGGCGCGCTTGGGTCGGTGCAAAGCTCATGATGCTTACTCCTCCGTCGCCCGATTGTCGTCATCGCGCGGCGGACGCCCGCCGCGTTCCCCGCGCTCACCACGATCGCCGCGGTCTCCACGATCACGGAAGCCGCCGCGATCGCCGCGGTCACGGAAGCCGCCGCCACCACGCTCGTCGCGCTCACGGTCGCGATCGACCTTGCGCATCATCGCGGACGGGCCTTCTTCAAGCTCCTCGACGCGCACGGTGATATAGCGCAGGACGTCTTCGTTCAGGCGCTCCTGCCGCTCGATTTCATTGAGCGCGGCAGGCGGTCCATCGACGTTCAGCAGCGTGAAATGCGCCTTGCGGTTCTTGCGCAGCCGGTAGGAGAGCGTCTTCACGCCCCACTGTTCGACCTTGGTGACGTTGCCACCGAGCTGTTCGATGACGCCCTTGAACTGCGCGGTCAGTTCTTCGACCTGCTGTGCGCTGGCGTCCTGGCGCGACAGGAAGACGTGTTCGTACAGGGGCATGAAATGCCTTTCCCTTTCGTTCGAGCCGATCCTGGCGCCAAGCCCTCCGAGCCCTTTCGGGAAAGGCTCGAATGCTGCGAAGGCGGGAACACCGGACGCCGGGCCATTTGGCCCTGCCACGCGGGGGCTTTTGCCCTCGCTTGGCCGTCCGTTCAGCTCCCGGCCGGGATCGAGCGGAGGCCGGTGTTATAGGGTCTCCGGATGAAAACGCAAGCGTTTGAGCCGGCTTAGTCGTAGGGACCGTAGGGCGGATTAGCGAAGCGTAATCCGCCATTTAGGGCTGGGTTCTAAGTGGCGGCATACGCTACGCTAACCCGCCCCCAGGCTAACGGGCCTTCAAGACCGATCCCTGCTCGATCCGCTGCAGGATTTCGGCGAGTTGCACCGCCAGGTCAACGCCTTCGCGAATCTGCTTGGCGCTCTGGGCGTCGGGCTTGCGATTGCGCAAGCGGTTGAGCTGGTTCAGCAACAGCTCGAGGTTGCCGGCAACCAGCCGATGCCTGAATTCGGGATCGACGCGCGAGCGCGCGAGGTCGTCGTCGGTCACGAGCGCGATTGCGCGCATCTCCATTCCCGGGTTGTCCGCCCGGGCGAACCCTAAGGGAGCCCCCGTTGCACGGGAGTTAGGGCATCGGGTTTTGTTGCGGGAGACGGTTGCCGCTTGGTTACCAATGCCTGATCGTCGCTTGACAGGGGCGGTTTTGACGGTGTCTTAGGGCCGAAATTTCTGCGGGGTCAGCAAGAATGTCGTCGGCGTATGTTTTTCCCGGCCAGGGCAGCCAGGCTGTCGGTATGGGCAAGGCGCTCGCGGAGACGTTCCCGGTCGCCCGGCGGGTGTTCGACGAAGTCGACGAGGCGCTCGGCGACAAGCTGTCGGTGGTGATGTGGAACGGGCCGGCCGAGGCGATCACTCTGACCGAAAATGCGCAGCCCGCTTTGGTCGCAGTCTCGATGGCCGCCATGCGGGTCCTTGAATCCGAAGCGGGCGTCGACCTCAAGCGCGACGCGAAATTCGTCGCCGGCCATTCGGTCGGTGAATACGCCGCGCTGGCCGCGGCCGGCTCGCTGTCGATCGCCGATGCGGTGCGGCTCGTGCGCACCCGCGGCCAGGCGATGCAGCGTGCGGTTCCGGTCGGCATGGGCGCCATGGCGGCGCTGCTCGGCGTCGATTTCGAGCAGGCGGCGGCGATCGCAGCCGAAGCCGCGCAGGGCGAGCTGGTGCAGGCCGCCAACGACAATGGCGGTGGGCAGGTCGTGGTCTCCGGCCATAAGGCCGCGGTCGAACGCGCGGTCGAGGTCGCGAAGGCCAAGGGTGTGCGGCGCGCGATGCTGCTGCCGGTTTCCGCTCCGTTCCATTCCGCGCTGATGCAGCCGGCCGCCGACGTGATGGCCGATGCGCTCGCCAAGGTCACGATCAATCCGCCGGTGGTTCCGCTGATCGCCAATGTCACCGCCGGCCCGGTCACCGATCCGGCGCAGATCCTGCGCGGACTGGTCGAGCAGGTCACCGGCACCGTGCGCTGGCGCGAGTCGGTCGCCTACATGGCGTTGGCCGGCGTCACCAATTTCTACGAGGTCGGGTCCGGCAAGGTTCTCTCGGGCCTTGTGAAGCGCATCGCGGAAGGTGCGACGGGCATCTCGATCGGCACGCCGGATGACGTCGCTGCCTACAAGGCCGCGCGCGGCTGAATTTTGTCGTATTGAGGAGTGCGCTCGATGTTCGATCTGACCGGCAAGACCGCCTTGGTGACGGGAGCGACCGGTGGCATCGGTGGCGCGATCGCGCGCGCACTCCATTCGCAGGGTGCGACGGTGGCGCTTTCCGGCACCCGCGCCGACGCGCTCGACGGCCTCGCGGGGGCATTGAAGGACCGCGTTTACGTCCTGCCTTGCAATCTCGGGGATCGGGCCGCGGTCGGCGCGCTGGTGCCCAAGGCGGAAGAGGTCATGGGCAAGCTCGACATCCTGGTCGCGAATGCCGGCATCACCCGCGACAATCTATTGGTCCAGTTGAGCGACGAGGCGTGGGACGACGTGATCGCGGTCAACCTGACGGCAACCTTCCACCTGGCGCGCGCGGCGATCAAGGGAATGATGCGCCGCCGCACCGGCCGCATCATCGGCATCACGTCGGTGGTGGGCGTCACCGGCAATGCCGGGCAGGGGAATTACGCCGCCACCAAGGCCGGCATGATCGGGATGATGAAATCGATCGCGCAGGAATACGCCAAGCGCGGCGTCACCGCGAATTGCATCGCCCCGGGGTTCATCGCCACCGCGATGACCGACAAGCTCAATGAGAAGCAGCGTGAGGCGATCCTCACCAGGGTCCCGGCCGGCCGGCTCGGCGAGGGCGCCGACATCGCAGCGGCGGCGGTCTATCTCGCCTCGGACGAGGCCGCCTATGTGACCGGCCAAACGCTGCATGTAAACGGTGGAATGGCAATGATTTAAGGGCTGTTGGCGGGGTGAACGGCCGTGCTGGTCAAGCCCGGGGAAGTATGGTAACCGGACCCCCAGTTGGCTGGGGCACGCTGACGGGGCCTAACTGGGCATTTGCACGGTCCGCTCGCGACCTTAATGTGGTCTTCCATGTCGCCCCGGTCGGCTGTTCGCAATGGCTCTCCAAGGAGTCGCCGGGACGTGGCGTCTACCAAACGAGCCAATCGAAATGGGACAAGAGGTCTGAGCGATGAGTGACATTGGCGAGCGGGTGAAGAAGATCGTCGTGGAGCACCTGGGCGTAGAAGCCGAAAAGGTGACCGAGGGCGCCAGCTTTATCGACGACCTCGGTGCCGACAGCCTCGACACCGTCGAACTCGTCATGGCGTTCGAAGAAGAGTTCGGTTGTGAAATACCGGACGATGCGGCCGAGACCATTCTCACGGTGGGCGATGCCGTGAAGTTCCTCGAAAAGAACGCAAAAAGCTGATCCGTCCGCTTTCGTTGCGCAGCATCATAAAGTCTATCCCTGCCGTTATGGTCTTGATGGTCTTGGCGCTCGGTGGCGTCGGGGCGCTATAATCGCGTTAGGGACTATTTCTGGGCGAGGAACCGTTGATGAGGCGTGTGGTCGTCACAGGGCTCGGGATGGTGACGCCGCTGGCATGCGGCGTCGACGCCACGTGGCAACGCCTCTTGGACGGCAAGAGCGGCGCGCGCCGGATCGAGACGTTCGACGTCTCCGATCTCGCGACCAAGATCGCGTGCCAGGTCCCGCGCGGCGACGGCTCCGACGGCAGCTTCAATGCCGATCAATGGATGGAGCCGAAGGAGCAGCGCAAGGTTGATGACTTCATCATCTTCGCGATGAGCGCGGCGACCCAGGCGCTGGCGGATGCCGGCTGGAAACCCGAGAGCCGGGACGATCAGATCGAGACTGGTGTGCTGATCGGGGCGGGGATCGGCGGGCTGACCGGAATCGCCGAGACGTCGATCACCCTGAAGGAGCGCGGGCCGCGCCGGGTCTCGCCATTCTTCATCCCGGGCCGGCTGATCAATCTGGCGTCCGGGTATGTGTCGATCGCGCATGGCCTGCGCGGACCGAACCACGCGGTGGTGACCGCGTGCTCGAGCGGCGCCCACGCCATCGGCGATGCCTCACGCCTGGTCGCGCTCGGTGACGCGGAAGTCATGGTGGCGGGCGGCACGGAATCGCCGATCTCGCGGATCGGCGTCGCCGGCTTCATCGCCTGCCGGGCGCTGTCAACCGCCTTCAACGACACGCCGGAAAAGGCGTCGCGACCCTATGACCGCGACCGCGACGGCTTCGTCATGGGCGAAGGCGCCGGCATGGTCGTGCTGGAATCGCTCGAGCATGCGCAGAAGCGCGGCGCCAGGATCTATGCCGAGGTCATCGGGTATGGATTGTCAGGCGATGCTCACCACATCACCGCACCGGCGGAAGACGGCGACGGCGCGTTCCGCTGCATGAAGATGGCGCTGGCGCGGGCCAATATCTCGCCGGCGGAACTCGACTATATCAATGCGCATGGAACCTCGACGCCGCTTGGTGACGAAATCGAGCTTGGTGCGGTGCAACGGCTCGTCGGGAATGACGCGGCGCACATCAGCATGTCGTCGACCAAGTCGTCTATCGGCCATCTCTTGGGCGCGGCCGGCGCGGTGGAGGCGATCTTCTCGATTCTCGCGATGCGCGATGGCATCGCGCCACCCACGATCAACCTGGACAACCCGTCGGTGGAGACCGCGATCGATCTGGTGCCGCACCGTTCGAAGAAGCGCAAGATCGACACCGTGCTGTCGAATTCGTTCGGTTTTGGCGGGACCAATGCTTCATTGGTTTTCCGCCGACTGAACAGTTAATCCCCGCTTTCGCCATATTCACTTCTAACCTGCCTGTGGGGGGCGGTTCGCCGCGCGGATATTTTGGTGGCACCTGAGCCAAAAGGCTGCGAGCATCGGCGACGGGGTGAGCCTGCCAAACTGGACGGCAGGTTGTGCAGGTTGGTGTCGGGGCGTGGGGACGGACAGTGAATTCACCGACAACGCCTCCAGGTGGAGATGGCAGCGGACCGATGCGTTCGCGTCCAACGCCACTACCGACCGGACGTCCCACGGCCTCGGGTACGACGCCGAATCCGCCTGGCCGCCGTTTCCCGGCCGCAATGTCCTACCCATCGCTCAGCGACAAGACCCGTACGCCGGCCGCAAGGCCGCCTGCAGTCGCTGCTGGCCAGCAACGGCCGCTCGGCCCCGAAGCAAGCGCGCCGCGCGTCACGCCCGGCTTGTCGCCGCGCATGCCCGCCGGATCCCAGCCGCCTGCGAACCGTGCCTACAATCGGCCTCCCGCCTTGTCGTCATCGACTCCTGCCGGTCGCAGCGGCACGCCGCCGTCCGAGCCGCCGATTCCCACCGATCCAACGAGTGCATCGAGCGGCGCGTCACCCAGCGGACGTGCGGGCGCCGGTTCCGGAACCGGTTTGGCGCGAACGCTTGACCTCGGCGGGGCTTATCCGCCCATATCCGGACGATCGGCAGAGGGATTCGGTAATCCGAGCATGGACAGACGGATCGCGCCGCGCAGCCCGCGCGCAGCACTCGAGCCGGAACACGTGCCGGTGCCGACCCGCCGCTCCAAGCGTGTCCGCAATCCGCTGGTGATCGTCGGCAATGCGGTGTTCACGCTGCTCATCCTGCTCATGGTCGGCGGTGGTGCTGCGGTGGTTTTCGGAAAGCTGCGCTTCGATGCACCCGGTCCGTTGCAGGCCGACAAGATCGTCAACATTCCGCCGCGCGCGGGCCTGGTCGACATCGCCGACATCCTGCAGCGCGAAGGCGTGATGGACGAGCACCGGCTGGTCTTCATCGGCGGCGTGTTCGCGATGAAGGCGCGCTCCGAATTGAAGTCGGGCGAATATCTCTTCCCCAAGCGGGCCAGCGTTCGCGACGTCGTCGAGACGATGGTCGAAGGCAAGGTCGTGCAGCACCTGCTCACCATTCCCGAGGGGCTGACGTCGGAGCAGATTGCGGCGCGTCTGTTGGACAGCCAGATCCTGACCGGCACCATCAAAGACACGCCACGCGAGGGCAGCATGCTGCCGAACAGCTACGCCTTCCGGCGTGGCGATACCCGAGAGCAGGCCATCCAACGCATGCAGCAGGCGCAGCAGCAGGTGGTGAAGGAGGCGTGGGAGCGCCGCAGCCGTGATTTGCCGCTGCGCACGCCGGAGCAGCTCGTCATCCTCGCGTCGATCATCGAAAAGGAAACCAGCCGGCCCGAAGAGCGCACCCGCGTCGCCGCGGTGTTCGCCAATCGCCTGAGGCAGAAGATGCGGCTGCAGACCGATCCGACCGTCATCTACGGTCTGGCGCCGGGCAAGGGGACGCTGGGGCGTCCGCTCTCGCGCGCCGATCTGGAGCGGCCGACGCCCTACAACACCTACATCATCGATGCGCTGCCGCCTGGACCCATTGCCAATCCGGGGCGCGCGTCGATCGAGGCGGCGGCCAATCCGGCGCGCACCAAGGAACTCTATTTCGTCGCCGACGGCTCCGGGGGCCACGCCTTCGCCGAGACCTATGATCAGCATCTGCGCAATGTGGCGCGGTTGCGCAAAATCGAGCAGGGCGGCACGCCGGAGCCGCCGCGCGCAACTCAGGAAGACACGATGCCGGCTGCGCCGAAAGCGGCTCCGCCGAAGGCGCGCAAGAACGCCCCGGCGAAAAAGAAGCAAGCGCAGCCCTAGCCGTCTCGCGGCGCATCCGCAGCCAGCCGGACTTGTGACGCGCAAGGCGCGCCGTTATGGTCGCGCCGATTTAGCGGATTCTCTTTCGCAGGGTGCCAATGGCGCTTTCGAGCATGACCGGTTTCGCACGCGGACAGGGCGTGTGCGGCGCCTATGCCTGGTCCTGGGAGCTCAAATCGGTCAATGCCAAGGGCTTCGATCTGCGCCTGCGGCTGCCGCCGGGATGGGACGCCGTCGAAGTGCCGGCGCGCAATCGCGCGGCCGAGGTTTTGGCGCGCGGAACGGTCTACGGCACGCTGACGGTCAAGCGCGAAGGCGTCGCGCCGGTGGTGCGTGTCAACGAGCCGGTGCTTGCGGCGGTGCTGGCGACGATGAAGAACGTCGCCGGCCGCATCGAAGCGGCGCCGCCGCGGCTCGACGGCATCCTCTCGCTCAAGGGCGTGATCGAGGTCGTCGACGAGGACGAGCGCGAAGAGGATCGTCGGGCGGCGGAAGCCGCGGTGATCGCCGGCTTTCAGGCGACGCTCGCCGAGCTTGCCGATATGCGCCGCAGCGAGGGGGCGACGCTCGGGCAGATCCTGACCCAGCGCCTGTCGGAGATCGCGGCGCTTACGGCGCGCGCGGAGGCGGTTCCGGGACGGCGGCCCGAGGCGATCAAGGCGCGGATCGCCGAGCAGATCGAAACGCTGCTCGGGGCGTCGGAGCGCTTCGACCCCGACCGCTTGCATCAGGAGGCCATCCTGGTCGCGAGCAAGGCCGACATCCGCGAGGAGCTCGATCGTCTGGCCTCCCATGTGAAGCAGGGACGCAAGCTGATCGCCGACGGCGGCGCGGTCGGCCGACGGCTGGATTTCCTGGCGCAGGAGTTCAACCGCGAGGCCAACACGATCTGCTCCAAGTCGAACGATGTGGAGCTCACCAATATCGGGCTCGAGCTCAAGACCGTCGTGGAGCAGTTCCGCGAGCAGGTACAGAACCTGGAATAATCGGGCATGGCGGGGGCTCGCACAGCAAAGCGCAAGGTCGCCGGGCGCGCCGGCAGGCTCGCTGCGCGGGGCATCGCGCGCCGCGGGCTGATGCTGGTGTTGTCGTCACCGTCGGGCGCCGGCAAGACCACGCTCTCGCGCAAGCTGCTCAAGGCTGACAAGTCGGTGGAGCTCTCGGTGTCGGTGACGACCCGGCCTCGCCGTGCCGGCGAGAAGCACGGCCGCGACTACCGCTTCATCCAGAAGCCGCAGTTCGAAAAGATGAGAGCCGCCGGCGAACTGCTCGAGTCGGCGGAAGTGTTCGGCAACTATTACGGCACGCCGCGCGCGCCCGTCGAGCGTGCGCTGGCCGCGGGCCGCGATGTGCTGTTCGACATCGACTGGCAAGGCACGCAGCAGCTACGCGAGAAGGTCAAGGACGATGTGGTGACGATATTCGTGCTGCCGCCGTCGACGGCCGATCTTGAGAAGAGGCTGCGCACGCGGGCACAGGATTCCGATGCGGTGATTGCCTCGCGCATGGCCAAGGCCGCCGACGAGATGAGCCACTGGGCCGAATACGACTATGTGATCATCAACAAGGACATCGATCAGGCGTTTGCCGAGGTGCGAGCTATCCTCGCTGCCGAGCGACGCAAGCGCGAGCGCCAGACCGGCCTGACAGATTTCGTCCGCAATCTCCAGGCCAAGCTCTAGAGCATTCCCCGGTTGCGATGAATCGATTGTGATCGGGCTGGGGATTCCCGGCTGATTTTGATTGTGAATC